>NZ_JBIVCU010000010.1:0-143298 GCF_044746785.1 Pseudomonas sp. NPDC090208 | reverse complement strand
GTTGCTCGCGATTGGGTCTTGCCCATCAACATCAATGTGTCTGGACGGGCGCATCGCGAGCAAGCTCACTCCTACAGGGGCCAAACGACAGCCACAGATTTTTCCCTCCAAATTTTCCGTCCTTGTCCTACGCTCTGTGTCAGACGGTCGTAGTTGCGAAAGCCGTGTGCCAGAACCCTCGCCAGGTTCGTCACACTGGCAGGTCCGAATCGTAGACGTCATTGGGGACAAGGCTTGAGACAAATAGAAGGACCAGACTTCGGCGCCCGGCACCGACGTCTGAAACGCATGCCCGTGCTCTGGCTGGCGGGCATCTCCATTCTGCTGGTGTGTCTTTCCATCGGCAGCATCACCTTATGGCAGCTGCGCCAGACCCGCATTCACGAGCTGGAAACCGCCAGCACCACGGTCGCCAACCTGTCGCGTTCGATTGCCCAGCAAGCCGACGACACCTTCGATCAGGCCGACATTCCCGTGGCCGGGATCGTCGAGCGGCTGTCCTACGACGGTTTCGGCGCTGCCAGCAGTTCGCGCATGCATGATTTCCTGCGTGCCACCGCCGCCAGCGTCGAGCAGATCCAGGGCCTGTTCATCTATGACAAGGACGGCAACTGGGCGGCCACCTCGATGAACCACATGCCGCCAAATGCCAACAACGCCGACCGTGAATACTTCAAGTTTCATCGGGACATCGACAGCACCTTGCCGCATATCGGCGAGGCGATTCGCAGCCGCACCACCGGCGACTGGATCATTCCGCTGTCGCGGCGGGTCAACGACTCGGCCGGCAACTTCGCTGGCGTGGTACTGGCGACCATCGATCTGGCCTACTTCGAGCGTTTCTTCGACCGTTTCGACATCGGCGAGCGCGGCGTGATCACCCTTGCGATGGCCGACGGCATGGTGTTGGCGCGCCGGCCAATGCTGGAGAACGTCCACGGCGCGTCGATTGCCGATGGCGAGCTGTTTCGCGTTTACCTCAAGGACCATTACGAAGGCACAGCGACGGTGCGCTCGGTGCTCGACCACGAGTTGCGCATGTACGGTTACAAACGCCTGGACCGCTATCCGCTGGTGGCCCTGGCCGGTCTCTCGGAGCCGGAGGTGCTGGACGAATGGCGCCAGTTCGCCTGGCGCTCACTGGCGATCATTCTCTGCGTGCTGGTGGCCAACGTACTGTTCGGGGTGCTGCTGTTCCAGCAGATCCGCTTCGGCCTCAATGCCGAATCGCAGCTGCGCATTGCCACCCACTCGCTGGAAAAACTGGCGTTGCAGGACAGCCTCACGGGCCTGGCCAACCGTCGGCATTTTCAGGAGATCCTCTGTCTGGAATTCGCCAACGATCAGACCAACCTGCACCCGCTGGCGCTGATCATGATCGATATCGATTTCTTCAAGAGCTACAACGACACCTATGGCCATGTCGCCGGCGACAAATGCATCGCCAGCGTGGCCGACTGCATCCGCAGCAACCTCAACCGCACCGGCGATCTGGCGGTGCGTTATGGCGGTGAGGAAATGGCCGTGTTCCTGCCTTACAGCGATGCTCAGGGTGCGTTTACCCTGGCCGAGAAAATCCGTCTGAGCGTGCTGGCAAGAGCCATCGAACACCGCAGCAACCCGGCCGGCATCGTCAGCATCAGCCTCGGCGTGTACGGCTGTCAGGCCGGGGAATGTTCAAGCATGGAGTCGTTTATCGAACGCGCCGATGCGGCGCTGTACACGGCCAAGCATGAGGGGCGCAACCGTACGGTGGCGGGTTGAGCAAAGCTGTTGCGGCAAGATTGGTGTCCGCCATCAACCCACCCTTTGCCCAAGATCTGTAGGAGTGAGCTTGCTCGCGATTTGGCCCTGGCAATCAGCATCCAAGCGCCGGAACAGACGCATCGCGAGCAAGCTCACTCCTACAGGGGCGAGACAGCCCTCCGTCTCGAGACGCGCCGGTCAGGGCTTCGCCACCACCACCTGCGCCACCTTGCCGCGAAACAGTTCCAGGCGGTCGGCGGGTGCGTCGTGCTCGACCACCAGCGCACCGACTTCTTCGCAGGGGGCCACATGGTAATGGGCGATGCTCGCCAGCTTCTGATTGATCACTGCCACGGCGACCTGACCGCTGCGGGCGACCACGGCGCGCTTGAACTCGGCCACGTCCATGTCGAACGCGGTCACGCCCTTGACCGCATCCAGCGCGCAGGCACCGAGGAAGCTCAGGTCGAAATTGAAGTGGCTCACCTGCTGAATCGTGGTGAAGCCATAGGTGCTACCAGCCACCGGACTCAAGCGGCCACCGAGCAGAATCACCTCCACCGCCGGCAGTTTCATCAGCTCCACGGCAATCAGCGGCGAGTTGGTGGTGACGGTCAACGGCATCTGCGGGTCGAGGGCGCGGGCGATGGCCAGGTTGGTCGAGCCGCCGTCGATGAACACATGCTGACCGGCGCCGATCAGCCCGGCTGCGGCCACACCCAGCGAGTGCTTGCGGCTCGGTTCGTGTTCGATGCGCGCGGTCAGCGGACCGTCCGAGGCCAGGGAAATCGCCCCGCCGTAGACGCGCTTGCACAGCCCCGCCGCCGCCAACGCACCAAGGTCGCGACGGATCGAATGCTCGGAGACGTTGAACTCAGCCGCCAGATCGGCGGCAATCACTCGCCCTTTGGCGGCCAGCCGCTCGGTGATCAAACGTTGACGCTCTCCGGGAAACGCTTCGGGACTGGCAGACATGACGCTCCTCGACATCTCGCTGAATCGATCAAAAACGAGCAGAAGCATGCGTGGCGAGCGAACAGGATGTCAAACCTCGCCTACGTATCAATGATGGGACGAAGATCCCTGTGGGAGCGAATTCATTCGCGAAAGGCATTTCAGCCGACCTGCATGTATTGTCTGGAACACCGCTTCGCGAATGAATTCGCTCCCACAAAGAAGAACCGCCTTTCATGAATCAGCTGGAACTCATGCGCCTGTTCGTCCATATCGCCGAAGAAGGCAGCCTGTCGGCAGCGGCCCGGGCGTTGGCGGTGTCGGCGTCCACGGTAACGCTGGGCTTGCAACAACTGGAGCAGCGCGTCGGCGCACGACTGATCACCCGCACCACGCGGCGTCTGTCGCTGACCGCCGAGGGCGAGCGTCTGTTGCAGGACTGCCGACGGCTGCTGCAGGAAATGGACGCCCTGCTCGATGACGTGGCCGGCAGCGGCGAACTGACCGGGCCGATCCGCCTGACCACCACCAATGACTTTGGCCGCCGCCGCATCGCACCGTTGGTCACCGGTTTCATGGCCGAGCATCCGGGCGTGCAGGTGGAGCTATTCTTGACCGACACCGCGATGGACCTGGTGGAATACGGTTTCGACGTGGGGTTGCGCACCGGGCCGTTGAAAGACTCGCGACTGCGGGCGCGCCTGCTGATCAGTGGCCGACGCACCACCAGCGCAGCGCCGGCTTATTGGGAGCGGATGGGTCGGCCGCAACACCCGCGTGAACTGGAGCGGCATAACTGCCTGGTGCTGTCACGCCCAGACGCCCCGATGCGCAACTGGAAGTTCAGCGACAACGGTGCGCCGCTGGTGGTGAAGATCAGCGGCGACCGCAGCGCCAACGATGGCGAGATCCTCCGGCACTGGGCAGTGGACGGCGTCGGCGTGCTGTCCAAGTCCGACTGGGACATTGCCGATGACGTCCGCGCCGGACGCCTGGAAACCGTGCTGGACGACTACGCCTGGGGCGACATGAATTTGTATGCGGTCTACCCCGACAGCCGCCAGGGTTCGCGGCGGGTGGCGGCGTTGATCGAGTACCTGGTGAAGCATCTGTAGCAGTTCGGCTTGCCGGCGGTAGCGACCTTGAATACGCCACCGCCGGCAAGCCGGACTGCTACGAACGATGCGACACAGCTTCAGCATTCTTCGACCCCATCGAAGAGTCCTTTGAATCACCAGCCGATTATCGAAAAGTCGATTTGCCGTAGCCTGAACCCAAGCTGATTTCAGCACTCCATCTTCTTCGAACTCAACGGAGACATCCGATATGAAAATCGATCTGACAGGCAAGACCGCACTGGTTACCGGTTCCACCCTCGGCATTGGCTATGCCATCGCCAAAGGCCTGGCCGAAACCGGTGCCGAGGTGATCATCAATGGCCGCAAACAGGACGCCGTCGAGGCCACCATCGCCCGTCTGCAACAGGAAGTGCCCGGTGCCCGCCTGCGCGGCGTGGCCGCCGATGTCGGCAATGCTGCCGGTTGTGAAGCGCTGGTCAAGGCGGTGCCGCAGGTCGATATCCTGATCAACAACGTCGGTATCTACGGCCCGCAAGACTTCTTCGACACCCCGGACGACGTCTGGCAGCGCTTCTTCGATGTCAACGTGATGTCCGGCGTGCGCCTGTCCCGTGCCTATGCCGACGACATGGCCAAACGCGGCTGGGGCCGGATCGTGTTCCTCTCCTCGGAGTCGGGCGTGAACATTCCGGCGGACATGATCCACTACGGCTTCACCAAGACCGCCAACCTCTCGGTTTCCCGTGGTCTGGCCAAGCGCCTGGCCGGCACTGGCGTGACCGTCAACTCGGTGCTGCCGGGCCCGACCCTGTCCGAAGGCGTGGCCGAAATGCTCAAGGATGAAGTGGCGAAAACCGGCAAGTCGCTGGAAGACAGCGCCGCCGACTTCGTCATGCAGCACCGTCCGACCTCGCTAATCCGCCGCGCTGCAACCATCGAGGAAGTGGCGAACATGGTGGTCTACGTGTCGTCGAAACAGGCTTCGGCCACTACCGGCGCCGCCCTGCGCGTCGATGGCGGCGTGGTCGACACCATCGTCTGACTCCGTCAGTGCGTGCGGGGTGGCCCAGGCCGCCCCGCCGCCTCAGGCACTTTTCAACCAGCGCAAGAATCCACCCTTCTTGATCGCCACCGGCTTCTGCAACAACAGCGACTGACGCACGCCCTGCCGGTACAGCTGCAGCTTGTTCAGCGCCGCCTGCAATTCACCACCGTTTTCCAGATGCTTGCGCAAGGTCGCCTTGTCGATGCGGAACAGCACGCAACCGGTGATACAGCGGAACTGCCCGCGCGAGCGCCCCTCGGCCAGAATGCCCTCCTCGCCCAGCACTTCACCCGGCCCCATGCGCGTGGCTTCAAGCAGACGCTCGCCGTCATGCACGGCCAGGGACATCACCCCGGTGCTGATGATCATCAGCGAATCGGCCACCTCGTGCAGTTCCAGCACGACCTGCTCGGCGTGGTATTCGACCGCTCGCATGTCCTGCGCCAACTGATCGCGCTGCACGCTGCTCAGCGAGCGGAACACCTTCACCTCCTCCAGCAACAGCCGCTGGCGCGTCCAGTCTTGCGCCGCCGAGCTTTGTGCGCTCGGGTTTTGCGGCAGATTGCCGAGCTTGATGCCGGCGGCCTCCAGGTGGCGGTGGGCCAGATCGAACAGCTGATTGCTGACTTCGGTGTGCTGACTGAGCGAGGCGATGAAACCGCGCACTTCGTATTCGATGTAGTCGAGGGTCGAACTCTTCACCGAGGCTTTCGGCGCATGGGAGGCCAGCAACAGCCGCGTGCCCTGCATGGCCCGCTCCAGCGCCTCGATCACCCGCCCAGGCCGCACATGGGCCGGCACCTGCAGACGGATGCTGACACCGTGGACATCGGCCGGACGGCTGAGGTTGAGCACTTTGGCGTTGGCAACGATGGAGTTGGGAATCACCGCCATGCTGCCCATCGAGGTCATCAGGTGGGTGGCCCGCCAGTCGATGTCGACCACCCGGCCTTCGATGCTGTCGATCTGCACGTAGTCGTCGACCTGATAAGGCTTGGTGGTGTTGAGCACGATTCCGGAAAACAGGTCGCTCAACGTGCTGCGCAGCGCCAGACCGCCGACGATTGCCATGCCGCCGGAGGTCGCCAGCAGGCCTTTGACTGGTAACTGCAGGACATAACCGGCTGCGGCGACGATGGCGATCAGGAAGATCCCGGCGCCGATGATGTCCTGAAACAGCCGCGCCCCGTGCTCGACACGGCTGAAAAACATGGCGCTGATGACCACCGTCACCGTGCGCGCGGCAAACAGCCACCAGAGCACACCGAGCACGGTGCTGAGCATGTTCAGCGCGACTTCATCGGTGGACCAGGGCGAGGCCTGCAACGGACTGATGCCGATGGCGATGATCAGCCAACTGAACAGCAGAAAGATCGCCACCCGCCCCAGCGTGCGGCGCAGCAGCCGCAGCGACGGCGTGAGGTGCCAGAACAGCAAGTCCGCCGCGATCACCACGAAGCCGGCAATCAGCGCAACGATTTGCGGAATTTCAACCATGAGCGATTCCCGCCACAGACAAAAAAGCCTGCCCCGGACAAACCGGGGCAGGCGACGTTCAGGCCGTTGTGATCAGGCCACCGGAATCGACGGATCGGCCGCCGCCAGTGCCGAGGCACGTTCGGCCACAGGCGGGTAGATCCACACCGAATTGATCTGCTGCTTGAGGTTCTTGGCCTCCTCCCTCACCAGTTTGAGCTGACGGTCCCAGCCTTCGGTGTACACCGCGCCCCACTCGCCCAAGTCCAGGCAGGTCACGTATTTCGGCTGGCTGTAGGCTTGCGGTGCGACACCGAGCAGGTCGGCGGCGACGTTGTTGCCGGCGTGCCGCCCCAGGGAAATCGCATGCTGGCAGGACATCGCGGCATAGTTGCCGAGGTCATCGGTGGCGGCGTAGGCCGTGTCGCCCGCGGCGTAGATCGCGTCTTGCCCCACCACCTTGAGATTGGCGTCGACGAACAGCCGTCCTTGCGGATCACGCTCGGCCGGAATCTGCTCGGTCAGGCTGCTGGCTCGGAAACCGACCGTCCAGATCACGGTGTTCGATTCGATGTGGCTGCCATCGGCCAGGGTCACGCCATTGGCGTCCACCGCTGCAACGCTTGCACCCACCCGCCACTCCACGCCCAGATCGGCACTGGCTTCGACAATCGACGGACTGATGCCTTCACCGAACGCCGCGCCGATCTTCGGCCCGCGCTCGACCACGATCACCTTGATGTCGGCATCCTGTCCCAGCACGGCACGCAGCCGTGAAGGCATTTCCGTGGCTGTCTCGATACCGGTGAACCCGCCGCCGCACACGACGACGGTGTTGCGGGCTGCCGATGCGGGCTGGTCGGCCAGCGCGTTGATATGACGTTCCAGGTGCGCGGCCGCCTCGATGGTGTCGACGTCGAAAGCGTACTCGGCCACACCCTCAAGGTTCGGTCGTAGCACACGGCTGCCCGTGGCCAGCACCAGACGGTCATACGACAGCGAGCCGCGACTGCCATCGGCACGGGCGTAGCCGACCGACTTGCCGTCGACATCGATACTGTCCGCACTGCCCTGCACGAAGTCGATGCGCGTGGCATCGAACAGCGCCTGCAGATCGGCCTTCATTTCATGGACATTGGGTTCGTAGAAACGTGGGCGGATGCGCAGTTCCGCCTGGGGCGCGAGGACCGTGATCTGCACGTCGTCACGGTCGTTGAGATCAAGCTGACGGGCCGCGCTCAAAGCGCTCCAGACCCCACCGAAACCAGCACCGACAACCAGAATGTTCTGTTTCATTGTTATGTGCTCCGGGCATGTTTCAAAAAATTCGAAAAGCGTCCGTGCAGCCGAAAACGGGCCGCACGCTACGTGCCGCCCCTTCAGAAAAAGCGCGAATCATCGTCATGAATACTAGGAACACCGCCACCGGGCGGTAAACGACATAAAACCCTGAAATCAGGCCAGACGAAGGGCGGTGAAACAGGGGCAGTCAGCGGGAGAAACGGCTGCGGTAATCTCGTGGGGAGGTCGCCAGATGGCGCTGGAAGGTCACGCGCATGCGCTCTTCGTCGCCAAAGCCACAGGCACCGGCGATCTGGTCGATGTTGCGGTCGGAGTCTTCAAGCAGCCGCCGCGCCGCTTCCAGACGAAAAATCTCCAGCGCCTTGGCCGGGCTGCGTCCGGTCTTCTGCTTGTACACCCGGCTGAAATTGCGCGAACTCATGTTGGCCTGCCGGGCCAGGGCTTCGACATCCAGTTCTTCGCGATGCAGGTTTTCGGTGAGCCAGACATGGAAGCCGGCAAAGGTGTCGCCGTCCTGCATCTGCGACTGCAACATTTCGCTGAACTGCGACTGCCCGCCAGGCCGCTTCATGAACACCACCAGTTCGCGGGCCACCTGCATCGCCACGTCGCGCCCGCAGTCGGACTCCACCAGCGCCAGCGCCAGATCGATGCCGGCGGTGACACCGGCAGAGGTCCAGACCATGTCCTGCTGGATGAAAATGGCGTCCTGATCGACGTCCACGCTAGGAAAGCGCGACTTGAGCATGTCGCACATGGCCCAGTGGGTCGCCACGCGCTTCTCGTGGAGCAACCCGGCCTGGGCCAGCAGAAACGCGCCGCTGCACACCGATGCCGTGCGCCGTACCTGGGGCGCGGTCCACGCCAGCCAGTCGGTCAGGTCGTTGTTGTTTTCCAGCGCCTTGAGGATCTCCGGTGCGCCGGGGACGATGACGGTGTCGATGGGTTCGCCGGCAAACGAGGACAGCGGTACAGTGTCCACGCAGACGCCTTCGGCTGTGGTGGTCAGGCCGCCGAGCATGCTGGCGGTGGGCCGTTCATAACCGGGCAGGCCGCGCTCGTTCATGGCCTTGGTCGCGGCCCAGAACACGGTCTGTGCGCCCGTCAGGTCGAGCAGCCCCATTTGCGGATACGCCACGAACAGAACCGTACGCGGACGATTGAACGGTGCGAGCGCTGCGCGAGTCATGGACGTGAATTCCCCGGAAAAACACTATTGTGCCCGGCGAGTGGCAAACCGCTCCAGCGCTATTTGCAGGTCGCGAAGACATGCTGCCGATCGGGACAAATGCCCGGGCAATTCAGTCACAAACAGATTTTTTCAAAGATGATCGCAGCAGAACGCTGCAAGAAGTTTGGATGACCAGAGGCGCACTGCCGTGACACCCCTGGTCTTTCTCGGCGGTATCAAGGTGTCTATTCCTCCTCTTCTTCCTCGTCGTCCACCAGGGTGAACCAGGGTTTCAGTTCGCGCAGCTCGAAGTTGTCTGACTCCGCCCTGGCTCGCCCGATACGGGGAAAGTCGGTCGGTTTGAAGGAAACGGACGAGTCGATGATGTCAGTGCTCGCCGATACAACGGATTTGTCAGCCATGTTTGAGCCTCCCTGTCCAAAGATGTGCGCCACAAGCGCCGAGTGACTATAGACCAGACTCGTGAACCACTCGTCGATTCGCGACCCGCTGGTCACAAACCCACTACAGGAGCGCGCTTGCCCGCGATTGCGGCGGATCAGACGCATCAATGGTGTCTGGCACTACGCCTTCACGGGCAAGCGCGCTCCTACGGCCGAAATGCGGAACGACCTGTAGGAGTGAGCTTGCTCGCGATAGCGATTTCCCTGATCCCCATTTGCTGACTGACCCATCGCCATCGCGAGCAAGCTCACTCCTACAGGTTTTTTGTGGTGGCTGACCCACCGCCTTCGCGAGCAGGGCTCCCTCCCACAGAATTTGTGCCATCAACCTCAGCTCAAAACTCGCCGTACTCCGCACGCATTCGCCCATTGCGCTTGACGTGATACAGCAGGCCGTCGACCTGCTCGATGAACGACAGCGCCGTCTGTCCTGCCGTTGGCACGGTAGTGCCCACGCCCAGGCTCAACGTCAGCAGCGGTGACACGGCGGAGTGTTCGTGGGGAATCTGCTGCTGGCGGACCAGCTGCATGCATTTCTCGGCCACTTGTCGCGCCTTGTCCTGAGACGTCTGCGGCAGCAGCCAGACAAACTCTTCGCCGCCGATCCGCGCGATGAAATCACCCGGATTGTTAGCCGCCTGGGACAGGGTCTTGGCGACGGTGCGCAACGCTTCGTCGCCCTTGATGTGGCCGTAGAGGTCGTTGTACTGCTTGAAGTAGTCGATATCGAGGATGATCAGCGACAGCGGCTGGCCGCTCTCCTGCGCCGCCAGCCATTCGCGCTCCAGCACGGTGTCGAACATGCGCCGGTTGGCGATGCCGGTAAGGCCGTCCTGGTAAGAGAACGTCTCCAGCTGTTTCTGCAGGCGCGTCAGGTGTTCTTCGGTCTTCTTGCGCTCGCTGATATCGAACATGAAACCGATCAGCGCCTCGACCTCGCCGTCCTTGCGCACCACATGCACCACGTCGCGAATCCACACGTAGTCGCCGTCCTTGGTCAGGGCGCGGTAATCGGCTTCGTGATCGACCCCGGCCTTGGACTGCGACACGCAGAAGTTGACCACATAATCGCGATCATCCGGGTGCATGCGCTCGACCCAGTCATTGATGCCGACCCAACTGCCCTGCTCCCACCCCAGCAATGCCTCGATCTGCGGGCCGATGTAACTGAAGGTCATGCTTTGCCAGTCAATGCGCCAGGGAATCGCCTTGGTCGATTCGAGCAGGGTTTTGTAGACATCGCTGTCAGTGCCGGAGGGCAGCGCTTCATCACTCATGGTCGACCACATTCCGCAGGAAAAAGGTGGCGACAGCATGTTGCCGCTATCGGTGCGGTGCAAGACCCGAAGGGATGGCATTCGGGACTTTCCGGACGATTGGTGGCCTTGCAGCTATAACTCACAGACCCTTGCTTGAAACCACGCCGCCCTGTAGGAGCGCGGCTTGTCCCGCGACCGGCTGCGCAGCAGTCGTAGAATCGACGGATGCGGTGTACCAGATTCAGCGCATTTACCGAATTTGCTGCCGCTTCGCGCCAGGTCGCAGGACAAGCCAGCTCCTACAGATGTCGGGAAACCGCTCATACGAGGCCTTCATGCACAGCTATCAGGTGTTGATCATCGGCAGTGGCTTCGCCGGTCAATGCGCAGCGATCAATCTGCTCAAGGCCGGTATCGATGATTTTCGTCTGCTGGAGCGGCGCGAGTTCTACGGCGGTACCTGGTGCCAGAACACCTACCCCGGCGCGGCGGTGGATATTCCGTCGCCGCTCTATTCGCTGTCGAGCGCGCCTTATCCGTGGACACGCTTGTATGCCGGGCAGGCCGAACTGCGCGACTACACCCACCATGTGATCGAACGCTTCGCCCTGGAAAGCCGGATCGAACTGAGCACCCAGGTCGACGGGCTGGTCTGGGACGACGAAACGCAACAATGGGCCGTACACACCAGCCGAGGCATCTTCCACAGCCATTTCGTGATCAACGCCAGCGGGCCGTTGAGCCAGGCGAAGCTGCCGACCTTCGACGGCATGCAACGCTTTCGCGGCGCCAGCTTTCACAGCAATCACTGGGATCATCAGGTCGACTGGCGCGGCAAGCGGGTGGCGGTGGTGGGCAGTGGCGCCAGCGCCGCGCAGATCATTCCGGCGCTGGCTGGCCAAGTGGCCGAACTGCATGTGTTCCAGCGCAGCGCCCACTGGGTATTGCCACGGCCCGATCAGGATTTCAGCGCTTTCGAGCGCTGGTTATTGAGTTGGCCGCCGGTGTATCGGCTGCTGCGCAACTGGGTTTATCTGACTCAGGAAAGCCGGGTGATCGGCTTCAAATACTCGAAAGCCGGCATTGCCCTGGTTGAACGCATGGCCCGCCGCCATCTGGCGCGACAGGTGAGCGACAGCGCTCTGCGCCGTCGGCTGACGCCCGACTTCACCCTAGGCTGCAAGCGGGTGGTGCTGTCCAGCGAGCTGTACCCGGCGCTGACGCAGGACAACGTGACCCTGCACACCGAAGCCATCGCCCGACTGGACGAATCCGGCATCGTCACCGTCAGCCACACCCATGTCGATCTGGACCTGATTGTCTGGGCCACCGGCTTTGACGCCACCGAACAGCCCATCCCCTACCCAGTCCAGGGCCGCGACGGAACGTGGCTGAGCGACGTCTGGCAGCCATTCCCCCGCGCCTATCAGGGCACCTGCGTACCGGGCTTTCCCAACCTGTTTCTGCTGGCCGGGCCGAACACCGGCACCGGGCACACCTCGGCGCTGTTCATGCTGGAGGCGCAGATGCACTACGTGATGGCCTGCATCGGCGCGGTGAGGCGGGAAAAGTTGCACAGCATTGAAGTGCGCCCGGAGGCGGAAGCGCGCTACATGGAGATGATTCACCGCGAGATGAGAAAGACCGTGTGGCACTGGGGCGGTTGCCGCAGCTGGTATCAGAACCGCAGCGGCACCGTGGTGGCGATGTTTCCGGGGTTCAGTTGCAGCTTCTGGTGGATGACCCGCCGCTTGAAGCGGCGGGATCACATCATCAAGTAAAACTCGCCTCATGACGCTGTAGGAGCCGGCTTGCTGGCGAATGCGATAGATCAGACACATCTTCACTGACTGACTCAACGCATTCGCCAGCAAGCCGGCTCCCACGGCCTTCGGCCAGAATCAAGAACGGCCTGCGGTGGCAGGCCTGGCGTGGCTCATCAAGGCAACAACGAGTACACCAGCGCCGAAATCGATACCAGACCGACCACCACGACGAACAGGTTGGACAGCTTGCCTGCGTACTGACGCATCGCCGGAACCTTGCGCACGGCGTACATCGGCATCAGGAACAGCAGCGCGGCGATCACCGGGCCGCCGAGGGTTTCGATCATGCCGAGGATGCTCGGGTTGAGCGTGGCCACCAGCCAGCAGACCACCAGCATGAAGCCTGCAGTCAGACGGTCCAGGGTGCGTGGCGCCGGGCGATGACCGGCTTTCAGCACCAGACCTTTCAGGCCTTCGCTGGCCCCGATGTAGTGGCCGAGGAACGACTTGGTGATCGCGACAAAGGCAATCAGCGGCGCGGCAAAGGCGATGGTCGGGTTGCTGAAGTGGTTGGCCAGGTACGACAGGATCGACAGGTTCTGCGCCTTGGCTTCAGCCAGTTGCTCCGGCGACAGGGTCAGCACGCAACTGAACACGAAGAACAGCACCATCACCACCATCAGCAGGTGCGCGCGGGAAAGGATCTGCGCGCTGCGACGCTCGGCCTGCTCGCCGTACTGCGCACGCTGGTCGACGGCGAAGGCCGAGATGATCGGCGAGTGGTTGAACGAGAACACCATCACCGGAATCGCCAGCCACAGCGTGTGCAGCAGTGCCGACGGCGCCGGTACGCTGGTTGCGGTGCTCAGGATGCCGCCGGTCCAGTGCGGGATCAGATACATCGCCAGGAACAGCAACGCGACGATGAACGGATAAACCATCAGGCTCATGGCCTTGACGATCAGTTGCTCGCCGCACCGCACCACCGCCAACAGGCCGACGATGAGGATGAACGCCAGCAGGCCACGGGACGGCGGCTGCATGTGCAACTGGTGCTCCATGAAGCTGCTGACGGTATTGGTCAGCGCCACGCTGTAGATCAGCAGGATCGGGAACACCGCAAAGAAGTACAGCAGGGTGATCAGCGCACCGGCCTTCTTGCCGAAGTGCTCCTCGACCACGTCGGTGATGTCGGCGCCTTCACGACCGGACAGCACGAAACGGGTCAGGCCACGGTGCGCGTAGAAGGTCATGGGGAACGCCAGTACGGCGAGAATCAGCAGCGGCCAGAAGCCGCCGATGCCTGCGTTGATCGGCAGGAACAGCGTCCCTGCGCCGATGGCGGTACCAAACAGCCCGAGCATCCAGGTGGTGTCCTGGCGCTGCCATTTGGTCATGCTGGAAGTCACGCTTGCGGGCGCGGCGTCGAGGGGTTGTTCGACGCTGTTGGCCTGATCATTCATCCGGTCGTGGTCTCCGTTGCCGGTGATAGCTACACGGTCAAAAGCGCGTCGAAAAGCTCGGCAGTCAGCGCCCCTGACCAGTTCTGTACAGGAAAAAGGGCCGCGATTGTCCGGGATTAGAGAGCAGAATCAAAGGGTTGTCGGAGGGATGGTCACACAATGGCGGGTTTCCGACGGGTAACTGCGACAACTTCACGCAGGCAAAAAGCCTCTGCCCTTCGATTCTGTGGGAGCGGGCTTGCCCGCGAAAGCATCCTGCCAGATACGTATTCGATGACTGACACCACGCCTTCGCGGGCAAGCTCGCTCCCCCAGGTCAGATGTTTATCTTCAAATCAGCGGTCGGCGCCGAAGTCGGATTACCAGCCTGGAATCCGGAGCCCTTCACCCCTCCACCCGCCTCAACGGCACGCTCAACTCCACCCGCAGACCATCACTGCGGCTGTCGAAACGCAACGAGCAGGCGCAGCGCTGGACGATGGCCTGGACAATCGCCAGCCCCAGGCCTGCGCCGGGGCTCTTGCCGTTGCGCCAGAAACGCTGGGTCAGCTTGTCCAGATCCGGCTCGGGAATGCCGGGGCCGTGATCGCGCACGCGAAAATGCGCCTGACCGTCGAAGGTTTCCACGCTCAGTTCCACCTGAGCATCGACCCGGGCGTGGCGCAGGGCGTTGTCCAGCAGATTGCGCAAGGCCGCGACCGCCAGCGCCGCTGGCATTTCCACCGGCGCCCGGGACAACTGCGTCGGCAGGATCAGGGCGATGCGCTGCTCGTCGCCGTGGCAGGCATCGTGAATCGCCAGCCGTGCGACTTTCTCCGCATCACACTGCACACCGTCATCAAACGACAGGCTGCCTTCCACCCGCGCCAGCAACAGCAACTGCTCCAGCGTGCGATGCATGCGGTCGGCGCCTTCCTCGGCATGGGCCAGCGCCCTGTCGCGCTTCTCGCCTTCGGTCATGCGTGCCACTTGCAGGTGGGTCTTGATCGCCGTCAGCGGGCTGCGCAGCTCATGGGCGGCATCACCGGTCAGGCGCCGCTCGCGCTCCAGCGTCTGGGCGATGCGCAGGAACAACTGGTTCTGGCTGTTGAGCAACGGCTGCAATTCGCTGGGCAGGTTCGGCACGTCCAGCGGCTCGACGGAGTCGGCACTGTGCCGGTTCAACGCATCGCGCATGCGGTTGAGCGGCGCCAGCCCGCGACCGATGCCGACCCAGACCAGGCCGAGACTGCCGAACAGCGCCACCAGTACCGGCACCGACGCGGCCAGCAACACCGAGCGCCCCAGCAGGTCGCGCTCGCTCTGGCGGTCGGCGGTACTGACCCGCACGTTGTTGTGCAGCATGGTGTACACGCGCCAGTGGTCGCCATCGATCATCTGGTCGTGAAAGCCACTGGAGTCGGCCTTGAGCGGCTCCTTGGGTGAACTGTCGGTACGCGCCAGCACTTCACCCCGGGAGGAGCTGAGCTGACAGGCCATGCCGTTGGCGATCCCCAGATCGTCGGCGCTGAGGGTCCGCCCTTCGCCGTTGCCAGGCATCTGCATCTGTTCCAGCAGACCGGCGACCATTCGCGCCGAGGCCTCCAGACGCTGATCCAGCGATTCCATCATCTGCGTGCGCAGGTCGCGCAGCATCCACGCCGCCGCCAAGACCCAGATCACGATGAACGCCGAACCCAAGGTCAGGCTCAAGCGCAGCCGCAGGCTCATCATGGCTGTTGCTCCGACGGATCACCGGCCGGACCGAGCCGGTAACCCAGCCCGCGTACGGTTTCGATGATGCTGCCGCCCAGCTTGCGGCGCAGATGATGGATATGCACGTTGAGGGCGTTGCTTTCGACTTCATCGCCGAAACCGTAGACGCAGTCCTTGAGCTGTTCGCTGGACAGCACCCGGCCGTGGTTGTTGAGCAGCGCCTGCAGCAGCGCCTGCTCACGTCGGGACAGGTCCACCGGCTGACCGGCCAGACGGGTCTCCCGGCTGCTTGGGTCATAGGTCAGCACGCCGTGCTCGATCACGTTGACACTGCGCCCGGCCATGCGCCTCACCAGCGTATGCAAGCGCGCGCTCAGCTCGCGCAGGTCGAACGGTTTGAGCAGGTAATCGTCGGCACCGGCCTGCAAGCCATCGACACGGTCAGTCACGGTGTCGCGGGCGGTGAGGATCAGCACCGGAATTTCCACGCCCTGCTGACGCAACTGACGCAGCAGCTTGAGGCCGTCTTCGTCGGGCAGGCCGAGGTCGAGAATCATCACATCGAAATGCGCCGCCGCCAGCATCGCCCGCGCCGCCGAGGCCGCCGCCACTCGGTCGACGGTCAGCCCCTGCGCATCCAGGCCAGCGACAATGCCGCTGGCAATCAGGTCGTCGTCTTCACAGAGCAATACGTGCATGGTCGGCCTCGATCGAAAAAGGCGAGTGAAACAGGATGGGATTAAGGCGCGATTATGCACGTTCGCCGGGCGATTCGACGGGCAAATGTAGCGTTGTGTATCTGGCGCGGCCGTGGATACGCACGGATGCGTTTATGCCGGTTCGGCGACACATCCGGTATACGTGCGGGGCGTCAAATGGGACCCATCGAGACGGCACACAGCCTCTCAAAACGGTCACCCACTCAACGCAAGGAGTCACGTCATGAACTGGAAAAACCTCAGCCTCGCTTCTCTGTTTGCCGTTCTGAGCCTGGGCGCTGTCGGCGCCAATGCGGCGGACGCGGTCAAAGCACACAGCTATATGTATGGTGATCACCTGGACATCGCCAAGGTGGTGTCGGTGAATGAAGGTTCGGCGTCTTGCGGTGTGGTGAATGCACGTCTGACCTATCTGGATTCGATGGGGCAGAAGCAGGCGGTGGATTATCGGACCATTGCTCAGGGCTGTGCGCAGGACAATTGATTATCCGGAGCATGTTGTACTTGGTGGGAGGGAGCCCTGCTCGCGAAAGCGTCAGATCAGACATTGCTGTGTTGACTGACAGACCGCTTTCGCGAGCAGGGCTCCCTCCCACAGGGTTTTGTGTTGTCGGGTCGATTTCGGCACAACCCGGACTGCTACGGAATCAGCGTATCGTCGAGGTGCCGGTTTAATCCGCTGTTAATTACACTCGGTCACCCTCGGCTCACTGAAGATCTGCAAGGTGTGTACATGCGCAAGTTGTTGCTGTCGATACTGCTGTTGTTCCCGCTGCTGGCCCATGCGCTGCCGGGGGGCGACCTGTTCAACAAGAAGCCTGACTTCCTGCCGGTCGGGCAAGCGTTCGTGTTCAGTTCAGAACGTCTGGAGTCGGGAGAAACCCGCCTGTACTGGCAGATTACCGACGGCTACTACCTGTACCAGAAACGCCTCAAGTTCGACGGTTTGCCGCCTGCACAACAACCGCCGCTGCCTGCCGGTGAAGAGCACAACGACGACTATTTCGGCCAGCAACAGGTTTATCGCCAGGGGCTGGAACTGGTGATCCCGGCGTCGGCCCACGGGCAAGTCAAAGTCGGCTGGCAGGGCTGTGCCGATGCGGGCCTCTGTTATCCACCGCAAAGCCAGGTCGTCGATCTGGGTGACGCCGTGGCGAAGGCTACAAACGATCAGGCACAAGCCGCTGTATCGGGTCAGGCACAGGATCAAGCGCTTGCCAGCACCTTGCAGCAACGTTCGCTGGGCTGGAGCCTGCTGATTTTCTTCGGCCTGGGCCTGTTGCTGGCCTTCACCCCCTGCTCGCTGCCGATGCTGCCGATTCTGGCGGGCGTGGTGGTCGGCAGCGGCGCCCGCCCACGGCGCGGTTTCGCCCTGGCCAGTGCCTACGTGCTGAGCATGGCACTGGTCTACGCCGGCCTCGGCGTGGTCGCCGCATTGCTCGGCGGCAACCTGCAATCGACCCTGCAACAGCCTTGGCTGCTTGGCAGTTTTGCCGGGCTGTTCGTGATCCTTTCGCTGCCGATGTTCGGTTTCTTCGAGTTGCAACTGCCGGCGTTCCTGCGTGATCGCCTGGAAAACGCCGGGCGCCAGCGTCAGGGCGGCAGCCTGCTCGGTGCCGGCGTGCTCGGCGCCCTGTCGGGGCTGATGGTCGGCCCATGCATGACCGCACCGTTGGCCGGTGCCCTGCTCTATATCGCGCAAAGCGGCAACGCCCTGCACGGTGCGCTGGTGCTGTTCGTCATGGGACTGGGCATCGGCCTGCCGCTGTTGCTGCTGGTCACCCTCGGCAACCGCTTCCTGCCCAAGCCCGGCGCGTGGATGGATCTGGTCAAGGGCGTGTTCGGTTTTCTGCTGCTGGCGACCGCGCTGATCATGGTTCGCCCACTGATGGCCGAGACCCTGTGGCTGGCGCTGTTCGGTGCACTGTTGATCCTCGTCGCCTTCAGCGCCATCGCCCAGACCCGCACGCTGAAACGCGCCTATCTGATCTGTGCGCCGGCCGGGCTGATCTTCGGCCTGTGGGGCGCCATGATGCTGATCGGCGCTGCCGGCGGCGGTGACGATCCCTGGCAACCGTTGAAGGTCTATGGCGGCGCACGGGCGGTGGCATCCAGCGAACATCGCGAAGCGTTTACAACGCTCAAGGACCCGGCAGCACTGGACCGCGAACTGGCCGCCGCCAGGGCAGACGGTCAATGGGTGCTGGTCGACTACTACGCCGACTGGTGCGTGTCCTGCAAAATCATGGAGAAGGAAGTCTTCGGCCAGCCCGAAGTGCTTCAGGCCCTGAACGGCGTGCGCCTGCTGCGTCTCGACGTGACCGCCGACAACGCCGCCAGCAAGGAATTGCTGGACCGCTACAAGGTGCCCGGCCCGCCCAGTATGCTCTGGATCGGGCCGGACAGTGCCGAGCGTCGCGACCGGCGCATCACCGGCGAAGTCGATGCCAAAGCTTTCACCGCTCACTGGCAAGCCACCCGGGAGCGCGGCTGATGCTCAGCCTTTCCCTCGGCCCGTTCGCGCTGGCGATCAACCACCTGTTGCTGCTCATGGCGCTGGCCGTGGCGACGCTGGTGGGCTGGCTCAGTGGCCGGGCGCGGCGGATCAATCCCGAACGTACGCTGTTCAGCCTGTTCATCGTCGGCCTGCTGATCGCGCGACTGGCCTTCGTGATCGCCTACTGGACGCAATACCGGGACAACCTGCTGCACATCGTCGACATTCGTGACGGCGGGTTTCTGCCCTGGGCGGGTGTTGTCGCGGTGCTGATCGGCTGGCTGTTGCTGGCCTGGCAACGGCCCGCGCTGCGCAAGGCGCTGGGGCTGGCTGTGCTCAGCGGCCTGTTGTTCTGGGGCCTGACCACCGCGGCATTCGACGCTCAACAGGCCAAAACCCGTTTGCCGGAACTGACCCTGCGCAACGCGGCAGGTGAACCGGTCCGGCTTCACGAGCTGGTGGGCAAGCCGCTGGTGATCAACCTGTGGGCCACCTGGTGCCCGCCATGCCGCCGGGAAATGCCGGTGTTGGCGGCAGCACAACAGGCGCACCCAGAGGTGACCTTTCTGTTCGTCAATCAGGCCGAAAGCCCCCGCGATGTGGCGACCTTTCTGACGGCTCAAGGCCTGCATCTGGACAACCTGCTGTTCGACGACAGCGGCGAACTGGCCAAACGCATCGGCTCCGCCGCCCTGCCCACCACCCTGTTTTATCAGCCGGACGGCCGCCTGCTGGGCAGCCATCTGGGTCAATTGTCCAGCGCCAGCCTGAAGCAGTACCTGGACGGCCTCAGCGACATTGTCCCCTCTTCCGTTGCAAGGAGTACTCCATGAGTTTCACCCGCGTATCCGCACTCGCCGTCGTCGGCCTGCTGTCACTGCAAAGCGCCTTCGCCGACGACGAACTGCCCGCACCGATCAAGGCACTGGAAGCCAAGGGAGCAGTGATCAAAGGCAGCTTCGACGCACCGGGCGGGCTCAAGGGCTATGCCGCCGAGGTTCAGCAACAGGGCATGGCGTTGTACCTGACTCCGGACGGCAAGCATGTGCTGGCCGGCAATCTGTTCGATGCAAAGGGTAGCGACCTCAGCGAAGCGCCATTGCAGAAGCTGGTCTACCAACCGATGTACCAGCAGATGTGGGCGCAGATGGAAGGCAGCAACTGGATCGCCGACGGCGCGAAAGATGCTCCCAGAGTGATCTACCTGTTCAGCGACGCCAACTGCCCGTACTGCAACATGTTCTGGGAACAGGCACGGCCCTGGGTCAAGGCCGGCAAGGTGCAGCTGCGCCACATCATGGTCGGGGTCATCCGCGAGGACAGCGCCGGCAAGGCCGCGACCCTGCTGGCCGACGCCAACCCGGAAAAGGCTCTGGAAAAACACGAGCAGGCCGGCCGAAGCAGCACGCTCAAGGCCATGGACAAGATTCCCCAGGACATCCAGGCCAAGCTCGACGCCAACATGAAGCTGATGGAAGACATGGGCCTGTCGTCGACGCCGTCGATTTTCTACAAGGATGCCAACGGCCACCTGCAGCAACAGCAAGGCGCGCCGCGGGCGGACATTCTGGCGAAGATGATGGGGCCGAAGTAGACCTTCCGGCATACCACTAACCGTAGGAGCCGGCTTGCTGGCGAACCCGTCGTGTCAGTCAGCACAGTGTCAACTGACCCCGCGCATTCGCCAGCAAGCCGGCTCCCACACATAGGCTGCGCATCAGCACCAAATCACCCTGTGACCATCTGACCAATGGCAACCCGGCACGAAACGTGGATACTGCATCGACTTGTCATACGTGTAAAAATGTCGATCAACATCTCAAGAGCCATAGCCGGGAGGCTCGTGCAATGCGTTACGCCGAAGATCACAAAGCTCAGACTCATCAGCGCATCCTCAACGAAGCCGCCGCGCGCTTTCGTCGTGACGGTATCGGCGCGACCGGCCTGCAGCCCCTGATGAAGGCGCTGGGCCTGACCCACGGTGGTTTCTACGCCCATTTCAAATCCAAGGACGATCTGGTCGAAAAAGCCCTGCGTTGCGCGGTGGATCAGCTGAACGAATCCAGAGCGGACAAGCTGTCGGGCGATCATTCGACCGAAGCCTTCATCGACCTGTACCTGTCCGATGCTCACCGCAACGAACCGGAAAAAGGCTGCCCGCTGCCGACCATGTCCTCGGAAATGGGCCAGCGCGGTCAACCCAGCGAGACCACCGATGAATTGATCAGCAGCATGCTGGCGACCCTGGAAGCCGGTATGCCGGAAGGCCAGAAAGACAGCGACAAGAGCCTGATGATCATGACCAGCCTGGTCGGCGCTCTGGTGTTGTCGCGCAGCGCCCACGACCCGGCGCTGGCCGAGCGCATCCTGAAAACCACCGGTGAGCAGCTCAAGCAGCAGATCGGCAAAGCCTGATCGAACCCTCCCCTACCAGCCTCGGCAGGGGAAGCTTCACCCGATCACGGATGCCAGCGACGGAACAGCACGCTGGCATTGACCCCGCCAAAGCCAAAGCCATTGGACAGCGCATACTCGATGTCCATTGGCCGCGCTTCGCCATGCACGATGTCGATACCGGTCGCCGCTTCGTCCGGGTTATCCAGATTCAGCGTCATCGGTGCGATCTGGTCACGAATCGCCAGTGCCGTGAAAATCGCCTCGATCCCGCCCGCAGCACCGAGCAGATGCCCGGTGGCGGATTTGGTCGAGGTCACGGCCACGGCGTTCTGCTCACCGAACACCGACTTGATTGCCGCCATCTCGCCCTTGTCGCCCACCGGCGTCGAGGTGGCGTGAGCGTTGAGGTGCTGGATTTGCGTCGGCTGAATGCCAGCCTGACGGATCGCCGCCTGCATCGCGCGTCGCGCCCCGCTGCCGTCTTCTGGACCGGCGGTAAGGTGATAGGCGTCGGCACTGGTGCCATAGCCGACCAGCTCAACGATTGGCGTGGCGCCGCGTGCCAGGGCGTGCTCCAGGGTTTCGATGACGACGATGCCGGCACCTTCGCCCATGACGAAGCCGTCGCGGTCCTGATCGAACGGACGCGATGCACGTTCCGGCGTGTCGTTGAAGCCGCCCGACAACGCCCGCGCAGCAGCGAAACCGCCGAGGGCCACGCGGTCGATACAGGCTTCCGCACCGCCACAGATCGCCACATCGGCTTCACCGTTGCGGATCAGCCGCGCCGCATCGCCGATGGCCTGAACCCCAGCCGCACACGCGGTGACCGGTGCCCCGAGCGGCCCCTGAAAACCGTGCTGGATCGACACATGACCGGCTGCCAGGTTGACCAGAAACGATGGAATGGTGAACGGCGAAAGACGCTTCGGACCACGGGAATCGGTGGTACGCACCGCATCGGCGATCGACACGAAACCGCCGACACCGGCACCGATGATGGTTGCCGTACGCTCGCGCTCTTCATCGGTTTTCGGCGCCCAGCCCGCCTGCTCGATCGCTTCTCGCGCCGCACCCAGGGCGAACAGAATGAAGCGGTCCATCTTCTTCTGTTCCTTGGGCGGTGCTGCAGCGTCGGCATCGAAACCGGCTTCGGCGTCATCTTCCAGCGAAGGCACCAGGCCACCGACCTTGGCCGGCAGATCGGCGACGGTATCCTCAGGCAGCCGGATGATCCCGGAGCGCCCTTCCAGCAGGCGCTTCCAGACCGTTTCGACACCACTGCCCAGTGGTGTCACCAGGCCCATTCCCGTCACGACAATGCGACGCTCGTTCATGCATTCACCTTTTCAACGTTCATGGCGTGAGCAGACACAACCTCACGCACCGGAAGTTTTGTAGCGGGCTGCCGCGTGTTGCAGCGACAGATTCGGCCCCAATGCCAGACGGGCATTGACGAAGGCATCCCAGTCGGCCGCGTTGGCCAGCGAAGGGATGGTCACCAGCTCTTTCTGATCGAAGCCGGCCAGCGCCGCGTCGACCATCTCGTTGACGTCCATCACCATTTCCGCCGGGAAGGCATTGATGTCCAGGCCCGAGCGTTCCCAGATTTCGGTGCGGGTCGCGCCCGGCATTACCGCTTGAACCTGGATGCCCTGCTCGCCGATTTCAGCATTCAGGGATTGCGTCAGGCTCAGCACGTAAGCCTTGCTTGCCGCGTAGATGGCGTTGAAGCGCTCGGGAATCATCGGCACCACCGAAGCGATGTTGATGATCGCGCCACGTCCACGAGACAGGAACCCGGCAGCGGCCGACGACGCCAGATGGGTCAGGGCAACGATGTTGAGCTGAATCAGCCGGTCGGCTTCGGTCATGTCGGCTTCGGCGAGGCTGGTGCTCGATGCCACGCCAGCATTGTTCAGCAACAGCGTGATCGACGCGTCGTCGCGAAGGCGCTTTTCGATGACCGCCAGATCGCCAGCGTTGGTCAAATCGGCCTTCAGTACCTCTACCTTGACCGAGGTCTTGGTGCGCAGATCCGCGGCAATGGCCTCCATCCGCGCCTGATCACGGGCGACCAGCAGCAGGTCGAAACCGCGTTTGGCCAGCCGATTGGCGTAAGTGGCGCCGATGCCTGAAGAAGCGCCGGTGATCAGTGCAGTGCCTTGGGTGTTGGTGCTCATGGGACATTTCTCCGGGGATGAGTGAGAGTAGCGTCAGGGCAATATTACGAGCGTAATTTTCAAAATTATATGTTGATCGACATTCAGCGTGTCAAGCACCACGCTCACCACACGCCACCCGAGGCGCTTTCATGGGGGCAAAAAAAAGACCGATCAATGATCGGTCTTTCAGAAGCACGATGAGATTAGTTGATCGACAGCCTGTCGCGATTTTTTTCCAGCAGAGCCTTGCCGATGCCCTTGACCTCGATCAGTTCGTCCACCGAAGTGAACTCACCGTGTTCATCCCGATGAGCGACGATGGCCGCCGCCTTGCCGGCACCGATACCTGAGAGTTCCTTCTGCAGGGTCTCGGCGTTGGCGGTGTTGAGATTGACCTTCGCTGCCATTTCAGCCGCAGCCGTTGCAACGACCGCAGGCTTCGTATCGGTGGACGGACCCGCCGGAGCGGCGGTGACCGCGACGGAGGTGCTGGCCAGCAGGGCGAAAACCAGAGAAGAGAGGAAAGATCTGCGCATGTACATTGCTCCATGACTTCGTTATTCGGAAAGCAGCATTCCTGAGCTGCTTCCCAAACCTAGACGATGCTCATCGAGCGTCAACGCAGGCATAGGTGACGGGATGTGTACTGCGGTGAATACGCCGAAAACACGGGATTTTCGGCGCATTGGCGGAGAATGTCAGTCAGTAAGCAAAGATGTCGAAGGCGAGATGCATCAAGGTTCGTGACGGCGCTGCTGATGAATCCAGTCGACGATTTCGCCTTCCGGCGCATAGCCGCTGACGGTGTCGCCGAGGATCTGACGCACGCGATTGTAGTCATCGTCATCCAGCGCCTTGAGCAGCTGTGACAGGCTGCGCTTGAATGTTTCCCACGGCAGGTGGTCTTCCTGCGCACTCATGATCATCGGATGTTCAGTGGCCGCCACGTTGTCACCGATCAGCAGCTCCTCATAAAGCTTTTCACCAGGCCGCAGCCCCGTGAACTCGATGGCGATATCGCCGTGAGGATTCTTGTCCGAACGGATGCTCAGGCCGGACAGATGCACCATTTTCTCCGCCAGTTCGATGATTTTCACTGGCTCGCCCATGTCCAGAACGAATACATCACCGCCCTGCCCCATGGAACCGGCCTGAATCACCAGTTGCGCGGCCTCGGGAATGGTCATGAAGTAACGGGTGATTTTCGGATGCGTGACGGTGATCGGGCCACCGGATTTGATCTGCTGATGGAACAGCGGAATCACCGAGCCGGAGGAACCGAGCACGTTGCCAAAGCGCACCATGATGAAGCGCGTCTTGTTGACCTGATGCACATTGGCCCTGTCGCCGAACATCACCGGTGCGGTTTCGCGGCTCAGCGCCTGCAGTGTCAGTTCGGCCAGGCGCTTGGTGCTGCCCATGATATTGGTCGGCCGTACGGCCTTGTCCGTCGAGATCAGCACGAAGTTGGCGACGCCGGCCTGCAACGCCGCCTGCGCTGCATTGACCGTGCCCACCACGTTGTTGAGCACGCCTTCGGCGATATTGTGCTCAACCATCGGCACATGCTTGTAGGCGGCCGCGTGGTAAACGGTATCGACCTTCCAGGTCTTCATCACATCCAGCAGCTTGGCGTGATTGCGCACCGAGCCGAGAATCGGCAGCACCTTCACTTTCAACGATTCGCGCGAAACCCGGCGCTCCAGCTCGGAAAGGATGGTGTACAGGTTGAACTCGCTGTGATCCAGCAACAGCAGCGTGGTCGGTTTGAGCAGCACGATCTGCCGGCACAGTTCCGACCCGATCGAGCCGCCTGCACCCGTTACCAGTACGCATTTGTCCTTGATGCAGTGTTCCAGCAGTTCGTCCTGGGCCGGCACCGCGTCACGTCCCAACAGGTCGGCGATGTCGACTTCCTGAAGGTCGTCGACCTTGACCCGGCCGGCAGCAAGATCGGAAAAATTCGGCACGCTACGCACGTGCAGAGGGAATCCTTCAAGGAAGCCGAGGATTTCCCGGCGACGCGCTCTGGCCGAAGAAGGGATGGCCAGGAGAATTTCCTGCGCCCCCGTCACGTCGATCATCTGCTGGATGTGCTTGGGCTTGTAGACCTGCAAGCCGGAAATCACCCGATTGGAAATCGAGTCGTCGTCATCGATGAAGGCCACCGGACGCATCGAACGCCCCATGCGCAGCGCCGCCACCAATTGATTGCCCGCCGCTCCGGCACCGTATATCGCCACTTTGGGCAGACCGTCGTCACGGTTGGCGAAAGGCACATGCTGGGCGGCCGAGAACCAGTCGCCGAGAAAATACTGACGCATCGCCAGGCGCAGCCCACCGATCATCACCAGACTGAGCCACCAGTAGTTGAACATCACCGAACGGGGCACGACACGCTGGTGGTTGCTGTACAGGTACACCACCACCCCGAGAATCAGGGCCGACAGGCTGACGGCCTTGATGATCGCAACCAGCGCATCGTTACCGAAATAACGCATCACCGCGCGATACATGCCGATGCGGATGAACAGCGGAATCGCCACGATCGGTGCGCTGATGAACAGCCAGGTGTGGACTTCGAGCGGATTGATCAGGTCATCGATACCCAACCGGACGACGAAAGCCATCCACAAGGCGAACCAGACCAGACACACGTCGGTGGCAACCTGTATCACCCGCTTTTGCCGGCGCGGCAGCGCCAGCAGCATTCCGCGCAACTTGTCCATGTATCCCTCGCCCACGAGTTCTAACTCCTATCGACCTTGAAACACCGGTGTTAGATCCTGCCCTACGCAAGTTTTGCACCGACAAGAAGGCAACTGCCGGTCTGCCTTCAATTTTTTTCGAGCGCTCCGGCCTCAAACCTGATCGCCAGGATGACCAATGGGACGTAAGCGACGATAACCCCCACGACTCCATCCAGTCCGTACTGCGTGACGCACAAGGCCACGGGCAGGAGCCACACTAAATTGATTACACCGACTGCGGACGTCACGGGAAGGTGCTTGCCATATCTGCGCGACGCAAACTGGTAAGCATGACTTCGGTGAGCCTCATAGACCTTGTCGCCTCGGACGAGTCGACGAATGAGGGTAACTGTAGCGTCTACGATGAAAACCCCGAGAAGAATAAGCCATGCCCAGAAGAACTGCGAGGAAATCGACGCCGCCTTTAATGACAATAGCCCCAGAACAATGCCGAGAAAGCCGCTGCCGGCATCGCCCATGAAAATCCGCGCCGGTGGAAAGTTCCAATACAGAAAGCCGGCCACGGCACTGGCGAGCAATACCGGTAACCAGATATCGGAAGCAAAACCGTTCAATGCATAGATGATCGCCGAACCGAAACAGACGCAGACCGCCTCGACACTGGCAATACCGTCGATGCCATCCATGAAGTTATAAAGATTGAGCAACCAGACCAGATAGAACGCGGCCAATACATCTCCCAGCAAACCGAGGTTCAGCACCACGCCGAAGACCGACAATGGCGGCAGGCCGCCCAGCCAGTACAGACCCCACGCCGCAGCGAGAAAATGGCCCAAAAGACGCCAGCGCGCCGCCACATGACCGTGATCGTCGAGAAAACCGAGGGCTGCGATGGCAAGCCCGCCACCGAATAGCGCGAGGAATGCTGGCGCATCCAGGGCATTGCCGCAGAACATGACCACCAGCGCCAGCAGATATCCCAGCACGATGGCCACACCTCCGCCACGCGGGGTCGGAACCGTGTGTGAACTTCTGCCGTTGGGAATATCCAAAAGGCTTTTGTGCAGTGCATAACGTCGCAGCCAATAGGTCAGCGCCAGTGAAACGCCAAGGACTACAACTGCCAACCAACCATAATTCATGCTTTGTTCCGTCGTTAAAATCCGGTTGTTCTGTTTCTCAGCTGCCGGATGAGTACGACTTCAATACAGCAGGCCTTCAACACCCTTGTTATCGTCGCCACGTCACAGCAACTTCCGATCACGGAACCGCCGGCAACGACAACGCTTCAAGAATAAAAAACGGGACGAAAGATAACATGGAACCCGGCTGAAAAAGCGCCGATAACCTTCAGGCAAGCGACCTCCGGACGTTGCATCCGGAGGCCTGCACAGCGCTATCAGCCAGCCTTCAACAAGCTTTCGATTTCCTTGACCTTGCTCTCGACCAACTGTGGATCACATCGGCTTTCGACGTTCAGACGCAGCAGAGGCTCAGTGTTGGAACCGCGCAAGTTGAAGCGCCAATCGGCGAATTCGACGCTGATACCGTCGGTTCTGTCGATATTGGCCGCTTCCGGCTCGTAGTGCGCCAGTACCTTGCCCAGAATGGCCTTGACGTCATCGACCTTGTAGTTGATTTCGCCGCTGCATGGGTAAGCCGCCATGCGCTCATCGACCAGTTGCGAGAACGATTTGCCGGACACCGACATCAGAGCGGTCACCAGCAGCCACGGGATCATGCCGCTGTCGCAGTAGGCAAAATCGCGGAAATAATGGTGCGCGCTCATCTCGCCGCCATAGACCGCATCTTCCTTGCGCATGCGTTCCTTGATGAAAGCATGACCGGTCTTGCACAGCACTGGCGTGCCGCCAGCCAGGTTTACCTGGTCAATGGTGTTCCAGGTCAGGCGCGGGTCGTGGATGATTTTCGATTCCGGGTGCTGCTTGAGCAGCATTTCGGCCAGCAGGCCCACCAGGTAATAACCCTCGACGAAACGGCCACGCTCATCGAAGAAGAAGCAGCGGTCGAAATCACCATCCCAGGCCAGGCCCAGGTCACAACCATGCTTGAGCAACGCTTCGCGGGTGATGCTGCGGTTTTCGGGGAGCAACGGGTTAGGCACGCCGTTGGGGAAGTTGCCATCCGGTTCGCCGTTGATGATCACCCACTCGAACGGCAGTTGCGATTTGATCGCCTCCAGCGCAGGCCCGACCGCGCCATTACCCGGGTCGGCGAGAATCTTCAACGGACGCAGGTCGGCGCCTTTGACATAACCGAGCAGGTGTTGAATGTAGGCGGTCTTGTCCGGCGCCGATTTGATGCCGCCCTTGTGTGCGGCCACCTCGCCGAAATCACCGGCATCGACACGCTGACGAATGGCATCCAGGCCAGTGTCGCCGCTGATCGGGCGAGACTCGCGCTGCACCAGCTTCATGCCGTTGTAACCCTTGGGGTTGTGGCTGGCCGTCACCATCACACCACCATCGGCGACGTAGTGACTGGTGGCGAAATACACTTCTTCGGTTCCGCACAGACCGATATCGATCACATCGGCGCCAGCATCCTGAATGCCGGTGATCAGAGCCTGAGCCAGGGCAGGACTTTCGAGACGCATGTCTCTGCCGACCACGATATTTTTGGCCCCCAGCTCCACGACCATGGAGCGTCCGATGCGGTAGGCAATGTCGGCATCCAGGTCATTGGGGACCTGGCCACGGATGTCGTAGGCTTTGAAGCAGCGGGTCTGGATAGCGGGATAGACGGGATTCATGTGTAGGAACCTATGCGACGAAAAAACCCTGAGGCTTCTCTGTTCATGAAAAGCAGTTCACTCCGTGAACTGCGCGCAACCCTCGCGCATGGCACGCTAGAGGCGAGGGTTAGGCAGTGAAAAAACAGATTGGTTGTCTGAAGCGCGGTGATTATCTTCAGAATCTACGATGCAGTCCTCAAAAAACTGCTGTAAACCGGCCATCCAGAGCCATTAAAGCAGGTTTAGCCGGCGCTGCTGCCCGGCATATCGGCTCTCCAGCAGTTGCCCCAGCCTTTTCTTCGCGCGCGCCTCGCCGTGGACCAGCCGGATCGCAGACGGCCACTCCTGCATGCCGGTGACGAACGCCAGCAGTTCGCCCTGATCGGCGTGAGCCGAGTAACCGCCGATGGTTTCCACCCCGGCACGAACCGGATAACGCTCGCGATCCAGCTCGACATACCCGCCTTTCGGTCCATGGGTCTGAATGGCGGCGCCGGGGGTGCCTTTCGCCTGATAACCAACGAAGACCACGTTGTGCCGCTCATCGCCGAGCATGGCTTTCAGATAATCGACGATGCGCCCACCCGCGCACATGCCGTGGCCAGCAATGACAATGGCCGGACGTCCTGTGCTGGCGAGGTAATTCACCGTTTGCAGATGCTGCGCATGGCTGTCGATGGTAATCAACTGCTCAAACCCCAGCGGTTTACGCCCCTTCGACAAACGTTCGCGGGCGTTGGTGTCCCAAATGTCGTCAAATGACTGGTAAACCCGGGTCAGGCGGCTGGCCAGCGGAGAATCGAGGATGACCGGTAACTGCGGCCAGTTGACCGGCAGCGAGCGGTCCGTCGATGGAGGGTCAGCAATCGGCGTCAGCAGTGCCTTGCGATGGAGAATGTCTTCGATTTCGTACAACAGTTCCTGAGTGCGCCCCAGACTGAAGGCCGGAATCAACACAGTGCCATGGTCGGCCAGCGCACGCTCGATGACCGTTTCGAGCCGCTGCTGCCGGGTGGCACGATCTTCATGCAGGCGGTCGCCGTAGGTGCTTTCCAGTATCAGCAGATCCGCCCGTTCCGGCGATTTCGGGCTGGGCAGAATCGGCGTATGGGACGACCCCAAGTCTCCGGAGAAAACCACCCGACGGTTGCGCTGCTCCAGCGGATACTCGATGTCCACTTCAACATAGGCCGAACCGAGGATATGGCCCGCGCGCTGCAAGCGGATACGGCACTGCAGATCTGCCGTGGCCACCACGGAAAACCAGGTCGCAAAGGGAACGGCAATGACACGTTCTTCAACGAGCTTGAGATAACGCGCGACCTGCGACGGATCGTGCCCGTGCTCCAGCCTGAACGCGTCCTCCAGCACCAGCGGCAAAAGTTGCGCCGACGGTTCGCTGCATAGAATCGGCCCCTTGAAGCCGGCTGCCAGCAATTGAGGCAAGCGCCCGACATGATCGGCATGCACGTGGGTCAGGATCATCAGCTTGATGCTTTGCAGTGCCGACTCAGGAAAGCCGCCAAACTCGCCCAAGCGCTCGCGCAGTTCGGCTTCGACACCCTGAAACATGCCGCAGTCGATCAACAGACTATGTGCTGCATCCATCTGCAGCTGATGACACGAACCGGTTACACCATTATCCGCGCCGTGATGAACGACTTCCGGGTATTGGGTCATGAGACTCCCTCTCGCTGCTGTCTGGAAAAGCGCGGCAGCTTAGCGGGGTTGGGGAATCGGTTCAGCCAGTATGGTTTTGCCGGATTTTACCGAAGCATCCGGACATATTTTCGAGGAAGGATAAAACGGGCGCGCGCAATCAACCGGAAGCCGCAAAGAGAGGGCCAACGACGGCATAGCGGTGGAGATTGCGCTCGGGTCAGGTATCCACCACCGGACACCCTGATCATGACCCAAACGACGGTCCTTCAGACCAGACGAGCCTTCGGCTTTCTACGCAGGCGAGCAACCCAGGCAAGCAGCGGCCCGATTGCCATCCCCAGCAGCAGCGCCAGAATGACCGGAATCGCAACTGACAACTCAGGGCTCGACCAGCCGAAAAATACCAGCGACACAGGCTGCCGGTTTTCCAGCATGAACACGATCGTCGCCACTACAACCAGCAGAACGATCACAAAAAAGATTATGCGCTTCAGGTTTCGCATCGATAGCTCCTCTAACGGCTATTGGAGCTCGTGCTCCTCCTCTTCGTTCACCCGATCGCGCAGTTCCTTGCCGGGTTTGAAATGAGGAACGAACTTGCCGTCGAGGCTGACGGACTGTCCGGTTTTAGGGTTGCGTCCCACGCGCGGTGCGCGGTAATGCAGGGAAAAGCTGCCAAAGCCCCGTATTTCAATACGGTCGCCCGTGGCCAGACATTGCGACATCTGCTCAAGCATGGTCTTGATGGCCAGCTCCACATCCTTGGATGAGAGCAGTCCTTGATGGGTGACAATTCGTTCGATCAACTCCGACTTCGTCATATTTTTCCCTTCTTTTTCAAGCAGCTAGGTAAAGCGCTTTGAAGGTTTTAGCACGACCGGATGAATTTGAACAGCCTGCGCCCCCACTTATGTGAAAGGCCACACCAGGCAGGATGCCATTAGCCTGCGCAAGCCTTGCAGGCTGCGGCCTGGCGCTGTTTGAACCAGTTTGGGGCAGAAACTGTGGAAACGTTGAGGCAGGAGGAAAATGCTGCGCCCACAAAAAAGGGCGACCGAAGTCGCCCTTTTTCAATGGTCAGACAGAACTCAGTTCTGCTTTTCCATTTGAGCACGCAGCAGGTCACCCAGAGTGGTAGGACCAGTGTTTTCTGCGGTGTCAGGCTTGCTACGCAGGCTCTGAATCGCTTCTTTCTCGTCTTCAACGTCTTTCGACTTGATGGACAAGCTGATCACACGGCTCTTACGGTCAACGCTGATGATCTTGGCTTCGATCTCTTCGCCTTCTTTCAGGACGTTACGCGCGTCTTCAACGCGGTCACGGCTGATTTCGGAGGCTTTCAGAGTAGCTTCGATGTCGTCGGCCAGAGTGATGATGGCGCCTTTGGCGTCAACTTCCTTGACGGTACCGCGAACGATAGCGCCTTTGTCATTGGCAGTGACGTACTCGGAGAACGGATCGCTTTCCAGTTGCTTGATACCCAGCGAGATACGCTCACGCTCTGGGTCAACCGACAGGATTACGGTGTCCAGCTCGTCGCCCTTCTTGAAGCGACGTACGGCTTCTTCGCCGACTTCGTTCCAGGAGATGTCCGACAGGTGAACCAGACCGTCGATGCCGCCGTCCAGACCAATGAACATACCGAAATCGGTGATCGACTTGATGGTGCCGGAGATCTTGTCGCCCTTGTTGAACTGGCCAGAGAAGTCTTCCCATGGGTTCGACTTGCACTGTTTGATGCCCAGGGAGATACGACGACGCTCTTCGTCGATGTCCAGAACCATGACTTCCACTTCATCGCCAACCTGAACGACTTTCGATGGGTGGATGTTCTTGTTGGTCCAGTCCATTTCGGAAACGTGTACCAGACCTTCAACGCCTTCTTCCAGCTCAGCGAAGCAGCCGTAGTCGGTCAGGTTGGTAACGCGTGCAGTCACGCGAGTACCTTCTGGGTAACGTGCCTTGATAGCAACCCATGGGTCTTCGCCCAGTTGCTTCAGGCCCAGGGAAACACGATTGCGCTCGCGATCGTACTTCAGGACTTTTACATCGATCTCATCGCCAACGTTGACGATTTCCGATGGATGCTTGATGCGCTTCCAGGCCATGTCGGTGATGTGCAGCAGGCCATCGACGCCGCCCAGGTCGACGAACGCACCGTAGTCGGTGAGGTTCTTGACGATACCTTTGACTTGCTGGCCTTCCTGCAGGGATTCCAGCAGAGCTTCGCGCTCGGCGCTGTTCTCGGCTTCCAGGACGCTGCGACGGGAAACGACAACGTTGTTGCGCTTCTGGTCCAGTTTGATGACCTAGAATTCCAGCTCTTTGACTTCCAGGTGCGTGGAGTCGAGCACTGGACGGACGTCAACCAGAGAACCTGGCAGGAACGCACGGATGCCGTTAACGTCGACAGTGAAGCCGCCTTTAACCTTACCGTTGATAACGCCCTTGACCACTTCTTCAGCTGCGAAAGCCGCTTCCAGAACGATCCAGCACTCAGCACGCTTGGCTTTTTCGCGGGACAGTTTGGTTTCGCCAAAGCCGTCTTCGACCGCGTCCAGCGCAACGTGGACTTCGTCACCGACCTTGATGGTCAGCTCGCCAGCTTCGTTGTAGAACTGCTCGAGCGGGATGACGCCCTCGGACTTCAGGCCAGCGTGAACGGTAACCCAGTCGCCGTCGATGTCGACAACGATACCGGTGATGATGGCACCCGGCTGAAGATTGAGGGTTTTCAGGCTTTCTTCAAAAAGTTCTGCAAAGCTTTCGCTCATTTTAATTCCTGTTGATAAAGGCGAAGTATCCGCCTATCTGCCACGCTCCAGACAACGTGGGTTTCGTTCATATGAAAGAAAGCCTGCGGAACATTGACTGGTCTCCCGCACGGCTTTCTGGTCATCCAGCGAGATCGCGAAGGGCGACTTCACTCAGGATGCGTTCCAGCACCTGCTCGATGGACAATTCGGTGGAATCCAGCTGGATGGCGTCTTGCGCCGGCTTGAGCGGGGCTACCGCTCGCTGGGTGTCACGTTCGTCACGGACACGTATCTCATCTAGCAGACTCGACAGACTAACATCGTCCCCCTTGGCCTTCAACTGCAAATATCGGCGTCGGGCGCGCTCCTCGGCGCTGGCGGTCAAGAAAATCTTCAATGGCGCGGCTGGAAACACCACGGTGCCCATGTCGCGGCCGTCGGCGATCAGGCCTGGAAATTCCTGAAATGCACGCTGCCGTTGCAGCAAGGCTTCACGCACTGCCGGCAACGAAGCGACCTGCGACGCACCGCTGCCGACCGTTTCGTTACGGATCGCCAGGGTGACATCCTCGCCTTCGAGAATGATGCGCTGACCGTGATCGTCAGTCGCCGCCTCGAACTGCACATCCAGATGCGCTGCCAACAGTTTCAGCGATTCTTCGTTGGTCAGGTCGACGCCATGATTGCTCGCCGCGAACGCCAGCAGACGATACAACGCGCCCGAATCCAGCAGACACCACCCCAGACGCTTGGCCAGCAATCCGGCTACCGTCCCTTTTCCGGAACCGCTAGGTCCGTCGATCGTAATGACCGGAGCTTGAACTTTCACGATTGCCCCTCTTGCGCTACACGAATACCCACCTGGGCACACAGCGCCAGGAAATTGGGGAAAGAAGTCGCCACGTTGGCGCAGTCCCGAATACGAATCGGGGCCGTCGCGCGCAACGAAGCGACACTGAAAGCCATGGCGATGCGGTGATCGCCGCGCCCGTCTACCTCACCACCGCTGATACTGCCACCTTCAATAATGAGGCCATCGGCGGTCGGTTCAACCTTGATACCCAACACAGTCAGACCATCGGCCATGACCTGGATGCGATCGGACTCCTTGACGCGCAACTCCTCGGCGCCGCGCAACACCGTGCGCCCTTCGGCACAGGCGGCGGCCACGAACAGTACCGGGAATTCATCGATGGCCAGTGGCACCAGTGCTTCGGGGATCTCGATGCCCTTGAGCTTCGCATGCCGTACACGCAGATCAGCCACCGGCTCACCACCCACTTCGCGGGCGTTCTGCAGGGTGATATCAGCCCCCATCAGACGCAGGATATCGATGACGCCGGTGCGGGTCGGGTTGATTCCGACGTGCTCCAACAGCAGGTCGGAGCCGTCGGCAATCGATGCCGCGACCAGGAAGAATGCCGCCGAGGAAATATCGGCGGGCACTTCGATCCGCGCCGCCTTGAGTTCGCCACCGGCACGGATCGATGCCGATGCACCGTCGACCGCCAGCGGATAACCGAAGCCACGCAACATGCGTTCGGTGTGATCGCGGGTCGGCGCAGGCTCGGTGACCGTGGTTTCGCCATCGGCATAGAGCCCTGCCAACAAGAGGCAGGACTTGACCTGAGCACTGGCCACCGGCATGACGTAATCAATGCCATGCAAGCGCCGACCACCACGAATGGTCAGCGGCGGGCGCCCTTCGGCGGCAGTTTCGATGACCGCACCCATCTGTCGCAAAGGATCAGCCACCCGCGCCATCGGCCGCTTCGACAGGGACGCGTCGCCCGTCAGCACGCTGTCGAAACGCTGCGCCGCCAGCAGACCAGCCAGCAAGCGCATCGAAGTACCGGAGTTACCCAGATAGATCGGCCCCGGCGCGGGTTTCAAACCGTTGAGGCCAACGCCATGGATGGTCAGACGGCCATGATGCGGCCCTTCGATGACCACACCCATGTCGCGGAACGCCTGCAAGGTTGCCAGGGCGTCTTCACCTTCGAGAAAGCCTTCGACTTCGGTGACGCCTTGCGCCAGCGAGCCCAGCATGATCGAACGGTGGGAAATCGACTTGTCACCGGGCACGCGAATCTGCCCGCAAACACTGCCGCCCGGCTGGGCAACAAACGTCAAATCGCGGCTTTCGGTCTTTTCGACGTAAGCGCGGCGCGCAAGGATCTTGCCGAAATGCTCACGCGCCACCCGCGCACGGGTGAACACACCGAGCAATTGATGACCATCTCCAGCATCGACGGCGTCGCGCAACGCATCGAGGTCGCTGCGGAACGTGTCCAGGGTACGCAGCACCGCCTCGCGATTGGCGAGGAAGATGTCGTGCCACATGACCGGATCGCTGCCGGCAATCCGCGTGAAATCGCGGAAACCGCCAGCGGCATAGCGGAAGATATCGAGGTTTTCGTTACGCTTGGCCAGCGAGTCCACCAGGCCGAACGCCAGCAGATGCGGCAGATGGCTGGTCGCCGCCAGCACTTCGTCGTGGCGCTCGACCTGCATGTGCTCGACATCGGCACCCAGCGCCGACCACATGCGGTCCACCAGCGCGAGAGCAGCCGGATCGGTTTCTGCCAGCGGCGTGAGGATCACCTTGTGCCGACGGAACAACAACGCATTGGACGCTTCCACCCCGCTCTGCTCGGACCCTGCAATCGGATGGCCCGGCACGAAACGCGCCGGCATGGCGCCGAACGCCTCCCGCGCGGCGCGCACGACATTGCCCTTGGCGCTGCCGACATCGGTCAGCACAGCATCACCCAGATCGAGTGTCGCCAACACGCCCAGCAGTTTTTCCATGGCCAGGATCGGCACGGCCAACTGAATGACGTCGGCACCGACACAGGCGGCAGCAAGATTGTCTTCACAGCGGTCGACGACACCCAGTTCGACGGCCAGCTTGCGCGATTGCGGGTCAAGATCGACGCCGACGACTTCGCGACACAGGCCGCTTTCTTTCAAGCCTTTGGCGAACGAGCCCCCGATCAGACCGAGACCGACCACCACCAGGCGGCCGATCATAGGCGGCGCGGATTGCACTGCCGTGACATCAGCGATGACATCAACCACGCGCCAGAACCTTGTTCAATGCTTCGAGGAAGCGGCTGTTTTCGCCCGGCAGGCCAATGCTGACCCGCAGGTGATTGGGCATGCCGTAGCCAGCGATCGGACGCACGATGACACCCTCGCGCAGCAGGCCGTCATACACCGACGCGGCTTCGCGCCCGAGATCGACGGCGATGAAGTTGGCCTTCGACGGCACCCAGGTCAGCCCCATCTGCCGCAGACCCTCTTCCATCTGCTGCATGCCGGCTTCGTTCAGGCGACGACTTTCAGCCACGTATTCGACATCATCTAGCGCAGCGCAGGCAGCAGCCAGTGCGAGGCTGTTGACGTTGAACGGCTGGCGCACGCGATTGAGTACATCGGCGACCACCGGCGAGGACAGGGCGTAGCCGACGCGCAACGACGCCAGGCCGTAGGCCTTGGAGAAGGTCCGCGACACCAGCAGGTTCGGGTAGTCCGCCAGGAAATTCAGGCCATCCGGCAGCTCGGCGCCTTCGGCGTATTCGATGTAGGCCTCGTCCAGCACCACCAGCACGTCCTTTGGCACATCGGCGAGGAAGTCAGCCAGTGCCTGCGGACCGAACCAGGTACCGGTGGGGTTGTTCGGGTTGGCGATAAACACGACCCGGGTATTGCCGTCGATGGCCGCGAGCATGGCTGGCAGGTCGTGCCCCCAGTCTTTCGCCTTGGCTACGCGCGCGCTCGCGCCGACTGCCTGGGTGACAATCGGATAGATCGCAAACGCGTGCTCGCTGAACACCGCATTCAGTCCTGGCGCCAGGTAGGCACGGGCGACGATTTCGAGAATGTCGTTGGAACCGTTGCCCAGGGTCACCTGATTCGGCTTGACGCCGCACAGCTCGGACAACCGTTGCTTGAGATCGAAACCATTACCGTCGGGGTAACGGGTCAGCTCTGCCAGCGCAGCAGTGATCGCCTGCAACGCCTTGGGGCTGGCGCCCATCGGGTTTTCGTTGCTGGCCAGCTTGATGATGCTGGCCGGATCGATGTTCAACTCGCGCGCCAGTTCGTCCACCGGCTTGCCGGGAACGTAAGGCGAAAGTTTTTGCACGCCGGCCTGTGCCAACGTGAGGAAGTCGCCGCTCATGTACCGCTTAACCTCTTATAAAACGTAGATCCCATAGCAGCCCTGCCAACGTGGGTGACCTCCCTTACGCCACCGCCGGCAAGCCGTACTGCTACGGTTTTCGTGCTGCACCGCTTCCGCTGCAGCAGTCCGGCTTGCCGGGGGTGACGCATTCAAGGACGCCACACCCGCAAGCCTTGCGACGACCAATCAGAATCGTCAGAGCACCGCTTTCGGATAGGAGCCGAGCACCTTGAGTGCCACCGCCTCCTGGCTGATCCGTTCAAGCACCGCCTTGATCAATGGATCGCGGTGGTGACCGACGAAGTCGATAAAGAACACGTAGGTCCATTTACCGCTGCGCGAAGGCCGGGTCTCGATACGGGTCAGGTCGATTCCGTTCTCGTGGAAAGGCACCAGCAGTTCATGCAGCGCGCCAGGCTTGTTGCTCATCGACACGATGATCGAGGTCTTGTCGTCACCGGTCGGCGGCACTTCCTGATTGCCGATCATCAGGAAGCGCGTCGAGTTGTCCGGACGGTCTTCGATCTTCTCGGCAATGCGGGTCAGGCCATACAGGCTGGCCGCCATATCGCCAGCAATGGCGGCAGAGTTCCACTCGCTCTTCACCCGCTTGGCCGCTTCGGCGTTGCTGGAAACCGCTACGCGCTCCACATTCGGGTAATGCGCGTCCAGCCACTTGCGGCACTGGGCCAGCGACTGGGCGTGGGAGTAAATGCGGCTGATGCTGTCGGTCTTGGTGTTCTCGCCCACCAGCAGGTGGTGGTGAATACGCAGCTCGACTTCGCCACAGATGACCATGTCGTGTTCGAGGAAGCTGTCCAGCGTGTGGTTGACCGCACCTTCGGTGGAGTTCTCCACCGGCACCACGCCGAAATTGACCGCACCGGCCGCCACTTCGCGGAACACTTCGTCGATGGCTGCCATCGGCTTGCTGATCACCGCATGACCGAAGTGCTTGAGCGCAGCGGCCTGGGTGAAAGTGCCTTCCGGGCCCAGATAGGCGACCTTGAGCGGCTGCTCCAGTGCCAGGCACGAGGACATGATTTCGCGGAACAGACGCGCCATTTCCTCGTTGCTCAACGGGCCACGGTTACGCTCCATGACCCGCTTGAGCACCGCTGCTTCACGTTCCGGGCGGTAGAAAACCGGCTCTTCGCCTTCAGCCAGACCGGCCATCTTCACGCGCGCCACTTCCTGCGCGCAGCGAGCGCGTTCGCTGATCAGCTCCAGGACCTTTTCGTCCAGGCTGTCGATGCGAACCCGCAGCGCCTTGAGCTCTTGTTCAGACATCAGCCGTGTTCCTTCTCGAATTCAGCCATGTAGGCCACCAGCGCCTCGACGGCGTCCAGACCCAGGGCGTTGTAGATCGACGCGCGCATGCCGCCCACCGAACGGTGACCCTTGAGGTTGAGCAGGTTGCGCGCATCGGCGCCAGCCAGGAAAGCCTTGTCCAGACGCTCGTCAGCCAGACGGAACGGCACGTTCATCCACGAACGGGCGTTGTGGCTGATCGGGTTGGTGTAGAACTCGCTGGCGTCGATGAAGCTGTACAGGCGATCTTTCTTGGCCCGGTTACGCTGCTCCATGGCCTCGACACCGCCCTGCTCCTTGAGCCACTCAAACACCAGACCCGACAGATACCAGGAATAGGTCGCCGGGGTGTTGTACATCGAACCGTTGTCGGCCGAGATCTTGTAATCGAGCATGGTCGGGCAACTGCTGCGGGCACGACCCAGCAGATCCTCACGGACGATCACCACCACCAGGCCGCTCGGGCCGATGTTCTTCTGCGCGCCGGCATAGATCAGGCCGTACTGCGATACATCGATCGGACGCGAGAGGATGTCGGAGGACATGTCGACGACCAAAGGAACGTCGCCGGTTTCCGGTACCCAGTCGAACTGCAGGCCGCCGATGGTCTCGTTGGACGCATAGTGGACGTACGCCGCGTTCTTGCTCAGGTTCCACTCGTTCTGACCGGGAATGGCCAGATAGTCGTAAGGCTTGGCGCTGGCAGCCACGTTGATGTTGCCGAAACGACGGCCTTCTTCGATGGCCTTCTTCGACCAGATACCGGTCTCGATGTAGTCGGCGGTACCGTTTTCCGGCAGCAGGTTCAGCGGAATCTCGGCGAACTGCTGGCTGGCGCCACCCTGCAGGAACAGGATCTTGTAATTGGACGGGACGGACAGCAGGTCACGCAGGTCCTGCTCGGCCTTGACGGCAATGGCCGTGTAGTCGTCGCTGCGATGACTCATTTCCATGACTGACAAGCCCTTGCCACGCCAGTCCATCATTTCGGCCTGGGCACGCTGCAGCACAGCGTCGGGAAGCGCGGCGGGACCAGCGCAGAAGTTAAAGGCTCGCTTGCTCATATCCACTCTCGTCATGTAACTCGTTGAATTCAAAACCGCTGTAGCCACGCGCCAGAGCCGGCGCCCGATTACAGTACTGGCCAAAGCCAAGAGGGCCCACGAATGGGCCCTCAATTACAACGTCTGTCAGTCCTGCGACTCTTCTTCGTCCGCAGCGCCATCGGCTTGCAGGTCCGCTGCCGAATCGTCGACATCGGCAAGGCCGGTGGCCTCTCCTTCTGCCGCTTCGCCTTCGAACGCTTCACCGTCCAGCACGTCATCTTCGACTTCCGACGGCTCCTGGATACGCTCCAGGCCCACCAGCGTCTCGTCCTTCGCCAGCTTGATCAGGGTCACGCCCTGGGTGTTGCGGCTCAGGCTGGAGACTTCGTCAACGCGGGTACGCACCAGAGTGCCCTGGTCGGAAATCAGCATGATTTCTTCGCCGTCCTGCACCTGAATGGCACCGATCAGGTTGCCGTTGCGGCCCTTCATGGCGATCACGCCCTGGCCGCCACGACCGCGACGCGGGAATTTCGACAGCGGCGTGCGCTTGCCGATACCACGCTCGGAAGCAGTGAGGATCTGCGCGCCGGACTCAGGGATCAGCATCGAGATCAGGCGACCCTTGCCCAGCTTCATGCCGCGTACGCCACCGGCGGTACGACCGCGCTCACGCACTTCGCTCTCGGCGAAACGGATGACCTTGCCGGCTTCGGAGAACAGCATGACTTCACGGGCACCGTCAGTGATGGCCGCAGCGATCAGGGTGTCGCCTTCTTTCAGTTTCAGCGCGATCAGGCCGCTGGTACGCGGACGGGCGAACTTGGACAGCGCGGTTTTCTTGACGGCACCCGAAGCGGTGGCCATGAAGATGTAGGCGCCAGTCGGTTCAGCGACCAGTTCCGGGGTATCGCCGTCTTCTTCGTCGATTTCTTCCGCTTCGACGACTTCACCTTCGATCACGGTGCCTTCGATCACGCCGTCCTCGGCGTCTTCGGCTTCGTCGTCACCGACGCTCTGCTGCAACGCTTCCAGGTCGATCTGCAGCATGGCGGTGATGCGCTCACCTTCTTCCAGCGGCAGCAGGTTGACCATCGGACGGCCACGGGCGGCGCGGGACGCCTCGGGAATTTCGTACGTCTTCAGCCAGTAGACCTTGCCCTTGCTGGAGAACAGCAGCAGCGTGGCGTGGCTGTTGGCGACCAGCAGGTGAGAAATGTAGTCCTCGTCCTTGATGCCGGTCGCCGACTTGCCCTTGCCGCCGCGACGCTGGGCCTGATAGGCCGACAGCGGTTGAGTCTTGGCGTAGCCGCTGTGGGAAATGGTCACCACGCGCTCTTCTTCGGGGATCATGTCGCCCAGAGTGAGGTCCAGACGCGAATCGAGGATCTCGGTGCGACGGACATCGCCGTATTCGGCGCGGATCAGTTCCAGCTCTTCGCGGATGACTTCCATCAGGCGCGTAGCGCTGTTGAGGATGCGGATCAGCTCGCCGATCTGGGTCAGGATTTCCTGATATTCGGTCAGCAGCTTTTCGTGTTCCAGACCGGTCAGACGGTGCAGACGCAGTTCCAGAATCGCCTGAGCCTGCTCCGGCGACAGGAAGTACTTGCCGTCACGCAGACCGTATTGCGGGTCGAGGTTCTCAGGGCGGGACGACTCGGCGCCGGCGCGCTCGATCATCTCCACCACGGCGCTCGATTCCCACGGCGTGTTGACCAGACCTTCCTTCGCTTCGGCCGGCGTCGGCGAGGCTTTGATCAGCTCGATGACCGGGTCGATGTTGGACAGCGCAACTGCCTGACCTTCGAGGATGTGCGCACGCTCGCGAGCCTTGCGCAGTTCGAACACGGTACGACGGGTGACGACTTCGCGACGGTGGCGAATGAACGCTTCCAGCAGGTCCTTGAGGTTGAGGATCCGTGGACGGCCATCGATCAGTGCAACGATGTTGATACCGAACACGCTCTGCAGCTGGGTCTGGGCGTAGAGGTTGTTGAGGATGACCTCTGGCACTTCGCCACGGCGCAGCTCGATGACCACGCGCATACCGTCCTTGTCGGACTCGTCGCGCAGTTCGGTGATGCCTTCGAGTTTCTTCTCTTTCACCAGTTCGGCGATCTTCTCGATCAGACGCGCCTTGTTCAGCTGGTAAGGCAGCTCGGTGATGACGATCTGCTGGCGACCACCGACCTTGTCGATGTCTTCGACGGTGGAACGGGCGCGCATGTAAATGCGGCCACGGCCGGTGCGATAGGCTTCGACGATACCGGCACGGCCGTTGATGATGCCCGCTGTCGGGAAATCAGGGCCGGGAATGTATTGCATCAGCTCATCGACGGTCAGCTCGCTGTTGTCGATGAGGGCCAGGCAACCGTCGATGACTTCACCGAGGTTGTGCGGCGGAATGTTGGTCGCCATACCCACGGCGATACCGCTGGAACCGTTGACCAGCAGGTTGGGGATACGGGTCGGCATGACAGCCGGAATCAGCTCGGTGCCGTCGTAGTTGGGCACCCAGTCCACGGTTTCCTTGTGCAGGTCCGCCAGCAGCTCGTGCGCCAGCTTGGTCATGCGCACTTCGGTGTATCGCATCGCCGCGGCGTTGTCGCCGTCGACCGAACCGAAGTTGCCCTGACCGTCGACCAGCAGGTAACGCAGGGAGAAAGGCTGCGCCATACGCACGATGGTGTCGTAGACCGCAGTGTCACCGTGAGGGTGGTACTTACCGATGACGTCACCGACCACACGGGCGGATTTCTTGTACGGCTTGTTCCAGTCGTTGCCCAGTTCGCTCATGGCGTACAGGACACGCCGGTGCACGGGCTTCAAGCCGTCGCGTGCATCGGGCAGAGCACGTCCGACGATGACGCTCATCGCGTAGTCGAGGTAGGACTGCTTCAGCTCGTCTTCGATATTGACCGGGAGGATTTCTTTGGCCAGTTCGCCCATGAGAAGCCTGATTCCTTTTTCTGGTGAAACCTCGTTCAGCCATCCGGGATGAACGAAGCTCGCCGTCGCCGACGAGTGCCAGGCGACGACTTACGACAAATCAGCGAGTTAAGCCATGGATTTGCGCAGTAAAGGAGGCGGCCATGCGCCTCCTTGGAAACCGCCGAATGTTACCACAATCGCCGTCCGGCACGAAGTCTTTGAGAGCGCTGATAGTGAGCCATCAGACAGATAGCCCCCGCAGAAGCGCTCAGAGAGCGCGATAGCGGCATCTTACCCCTGCACAACCCTGTTCAGAGGCAACTCAATGCAGGCGTTTGCGGCACATCAGTTGCGCCATTTTTATCGTGTCCGGGCGCTCGACGATGCCCTTCTCCGTGACGATCGCATCGATCAGGTCGGCCGGGGTGACATCGAACACCGGATTGAACGCATCGACGTCCGCGCCCAGGCGCTGGCCGCCGATTTCCAGCAGCTCGCGACCGTCGCGCTCTTCGATGGGAATGTCTTCGCCGCTGGCCAGGTTCATGTCGATGGTGGAACTTGGTGCTACCACCATGAAACGCACGCCGTGATGCATCGCGGCGACCGCCAGCTGATAGGTACCGATCTTGTTCGCCACATCGCCATTGGCGGTGATGCGGTCGGCACCGACGATGACCCAGGTAATGCCCTTCGTCTTCATCAGGTGCGCAGCGGCAGAGTCCGCGTTCAGCGTGACCGGAATGCCTTCGTTGACCAGCTCCCACGCCGTCAGACGCGAGCCCTGCAGCCACGGCCGGGTTTCGTCGGCGTAGACGCGCTCGATCATGCCTTCCATATAGGCAGCACGAATGACCCCCAGCGCGGTGCCGAAACCACCGGTGGCCAGTGCGCCGGTATTGCAGTGGGTCAGCACGGTCTGCAGGTTGCCCTGGTGCTTGCGGATGAGCTCGGCGCCCAGTTGCGCCATGGTCAGGTTGGCTTCGCGGTCGCTCAGATGAATGGCCACTGCCTCGGCTTCCATGATCGCGACCGGATCGTCACTGTCCTTGAGCCGGTACAGACGCTCGCGCATGCGGTTCAGTGCCCAGAACAGGTTGACCGCGGTCGGCCGCGCATTGGCGAGCAGGTCGAAATCCTCTTCCAGCGCCATTTGCCAGTCGCCGCCTGCCGCCAAACGGTCAACAACCGCCAGCACAATGCCGTAGGCGGCCGTGATGCCGATGGCTGGCGCGCCACGCACTACCATCGTGCGAATCGCTTCAGCCACGTCGGCGGCGTTGCGGTAGGGATGCCAGGTTTCTTCCGATGGCAGGATCCGCTGATCCAGCAGATACAGCGTGCCGTCCCGCCAATCGATGGCCTTCACCTTTTCCGCAGCCAGTAATCGATCGCGCATTGCACACCCCACATGATGATTTTGAGAAACCAGACGCTGAATCCTTTGAGCCAAAGCCGTAAAGCAAATAGCCAGCAGCTGAAAAAGCCGCCGATTATAACGAGCCGACCGTCAGGACGCTCGGGTATACTGCGCCGTTTCCGTCACCAGCCACTGGACGCCCGAACCATGCCCGACTCCGCTGCCCCGCTCGACCTGTTGCTCCTGCCGCAGTGGCTGGTGCCGGTCGAACCTGCCGGTGTCGTGCTCAAGCAACACGGCATCGGTATTCGTGACGGTCGCATCGCCTATATCGGCCCGCGCGCCGAAGCCCTGCGCCAGAGCGCCCTTGAAGTGCGTGAACTGCCCGACATGCTGCTCGCCCCCGGCCTGATCAACGCCCACGGTCACGCGGCGATGACCCTGTTTCGCGGCATGGCCGACGATCTGCCGCTGATGACCTGGCTGCAGGACCATATCTGGCCGGCCGAAGCCAAGTGGGTCAGCGAAGATTTCGTCCGCGACGGCACCGATCTGGCGATCGCCGAGCAGCTCAAGGGCGGCATCACCTGCTTTTCTGACATGTACTTTTTCCCAAAGGTTGCCTGCGAGCGGGTACACAACAGCGGCATTCGCGCGCAGATCACCGTGCCGGTGCTGGATTTCCCGATCCCCGGCGCGCGCAATGCCGACGAATCGCTGCACATCGGCGTCGAGCTGTTCAACGATCTGGCCCACCACGAGCGCATCACCATTGCCATGGGCCCGCATGCGCCCTACACGGTCAGCGATGAAAACCTGGAAAAGATCCGGGTCATCGTCGACGAACTGGACGCCATGATCCACATGCACGTGCATGAAACCGCGTTCGAGGTGAACGAAGCCGTGCAGCAGCGCCAGGAACGCCCGTTGGCGCGCCTGCAGCGACTGGGCCTGCTGGGTCCGCGCTTCCAGGCCGTACACATGACGCAGATCAGCGATGACGACCTGGCCATGCTGGTCGAAAGCAATTCCAGCGTGATTCACTGCCCCGAGTCGAACCTGAAGCTGGCCAGCGGCTTCTGCCCGGTGGAGCGCCTGTGGCAGGCCGGCGTCAACGTCGCCATCGGCACCGACGGCGCAGCCAGCAACAACGACCTCGACCTTCTCGGCGAAACCCGCACCGCCGCACTGCTGGCCAAAGCCGTCGCCGGCTCTGCCACCGCACTGGACGCCCACCGCGCCCTGCGCATGGCGACACTCAATGGCGCCCGGGCGCTGGGGCTGGACGAACACACCGGCTCGCTGGAGTTGGGCAAGGCCGCCGACATGGTCGCCTTCGACCTCTCGGGCCTGACGCAACAGCCGGTCTACGATCCGGTATCGCAGCTTATTTATGCCAGTGGCCGCGACTGCGTTCGCCACGTCTGGGTCGCCGGCAAGCAACTGTTGCAGGACGGCAGACTCACGCGCATGGACGAACAGGCGCTGATCGCCACTGCCAAAGCCTGGGGCGCGCGCATCGCCGCCCGGGGCTGACCCGTTTTTGCACCGCTACCGCCGACGGGCGCGAGCGGCCACCGATTTTCAAGATTAGAGGGATCACCGATGAGCAACGTCGACCACGCCGAAATCGCCAAATTCGAAGCCCTGGCTCACCGCTGGTGGGACCGCAACAGCGAATTCAAGCCGCTGCACGACATCAACCCGCTGCGGGTCAACTGGATCGACGAGCGCGTCAGCCTGGCCGGCAAAAAGGTGCTGGACGTCGGCTGCGGCGGCGGCATTCTCAGCGAAGCCATGGCCCTGCGCGGCGCCACCGTGACCGGCATCGACATGGGTGAAGCTCCGCTTGCGGTGGCGCAACTGCACCAGCTGGAATCCGGCGTTGCCGTCGAGTACCGGCAGATCACCGCCGAAGCGCTGGCCGAAGAGATGCCCGAGCAGTTCGACGTGGTCACCTGCCTGGAAATGCTCGAACACGTTCCGGACCCGTCGTCAGTGATCCGCGCCTGTTTCCGTATGGTCAAGCCGGGCGGCCAGGTGTTTTTCTCCACCATCAACCGCAATCCGAAGGCCTATCTGTTCGCCATCATCGGCGCCGAATACATCATGAAGCTGCTGCCGCGCGGCACCCATGACTTCAAGAAATTCATCCGCCCCTCCGAGCTGGGCGCCTGGAGCCGTCAGGCGGGTCTGCAGGTCAAGGACATCATCGGCCTGACCTACAACCCGCTGACCAAGCACTACAAGCTGGCGGCGGACGTCGACGTCAACTACATGATCCAGACACTGCGGGAGGCCTGAGTCATGCGCTTGAGAGCAGTTCTTTTCGACATGGACGGCACCCTGCTCGACACCGCGCCGGACTTCATCGCCATCTGCCAGGCCATGCTGGCCGAGCGCGGCTTTGCGCCGGTGGATGACAAGTTGATTCGTGACGAGATCTCCGGCGGCGCCAAGGCCATGGTGTCTGCGGCCTTTGCCCTGTCGCCGAATGCGCCGGAATTCGAAGGTCTGCGCCTGGAGTTTCTGGAGCGCTACCAGAAAGACTGCGCGGTCCACAGCAAGCTGTTCGACGGCATGGCCGAACTGCTGGCGGACATCGAGCATTCGAAGCTGATCTGGGGCGTGGTCACCAACAAGCCGCTGCGCTTCGCCCAGCCGATCATGGAGCAACTGGGCCTGGCCGAGCGCTCGGCGGTGCTGATCTGCCCGGACCACGTGACCCGCAGCAAGCCTGATCCCGAGCCGCTGCTGCTGGCCTGCAAGATGCTCGATCTGGACCCGGCCAGCGTGTTGTTCGTCGGCGACGACCTGCGCGACATCGAATCGGGCCGCGATGCCGGCACCCGCACGGCAGCGGTACGCTACGGTTACATCCACCCCCACGACAACCCGACCCACTGGGGCGCGGACGTGGTCGTGGATCACCCGCTGGAACTGCGCAAGGTGCTGGACAACGCGCTTTGCGGCTGCTGAAAGACAACCCCTGTAGGAGTGAGCTTGCTCGCGATCAAGGTTTGTCAGACACAACGATTAACCCGACAGACAGCAATCGCGAGCAAGCTCACTCCTACAAGGACCGTTCAAGAACTGACGAGGACTCCATGCTCAACTACTCCGCCCGCCCCGAACTGCTCAAGGATCGCGTCATTCTGGTCACCGGTGCCGGACGAGGCATCGGCGCCGCCGCCGCACGCACTTACGCGGCCCATGGCGCCACCGTGTTGCTGCTGGGCAAGACCGAATCGCACCTGACGGCGATCTACGACGAGATCGAAGCGGCCGGTCATCCGCAGCCCGTGGTCATCCCGTTCAACCTGGAAACCGCCCTGCCCCATCAGTACGACGAGCTGGCGGCGATGATCGAAAACGAGTTCGGTCGCCTCGACGGCCTGCTGCACAACGCCTCGATCATCGGCCCGCGCACGCCGCTGGAGCAGTTGTCCGGTGAGCATTTCATGCGGGTGATGCACATCAACGTCAACGCGACCTTCATGCTCACCTCGACGCTGCTGCCGTTGCTCAAGCTGTCGGCGGACGCTTCGGTGGTGTTCACCTCCAGCAGCGTCGGGCGCAAGGGCCGTGCCTACTGGGGTGCCTACGGGGTCTCGAAGTTCGCCACCGAAGGCCTGATGCAGACCCTGGCCGACGAGCTGGACGGTCAGGGTTCGATCCGCGCCAACAGCATCAACCCCGGCGCCACCCGCACCGACATGCGCGCTCAGGCGTACCCGGCAGAAAACCCGCTGAACAACCCGACGCCGGAAGAAATCATGCCGGTCTACCTGTACCTGATGGGCCCGGACAGCGCGGGCATCAATGGACAGGCGTTCGACGCGCAGAAGAAATAGCGTCATCCCGCTCGCCGCGCTTGCGCCGGCGAACCCTGTGGGAGCGAATTTATTCGCGATGGGATCTTCCAGACGACAGATTTGCGCTGACTGGAATGCCTTTCGCGAATAAATTCGCTCCCACAGAGGGTATGCTCTTCGACACAAAGTCAGCGCAAGCCTGCCAATAGCGTCAATCCAATACCTACCGCCGCTGTCCCTCCGATCTTTCGCCGGTTTTCCGTCGCCTCTTTGTAGCCCGATCGCCTTGAAACCGATACGTTAGTCAATTCCAAGGCACCGGGCAGCACGTCATTGCCCCTCTAAAATCACAAGTCCATGTTTTACATGGATATTTATGTATTTTTGGAGGTTGGCATGACTTTCGCTCTGTCTACACCAGCCCCACAAGAGGCGCAGGAGCGAGAAATGAGTGTTCCGAACCGAACCAACGCCATCGATTTCGACAAGGCCAGATTGCAGCGCCACGGCTTTGCGATGCTGCACAGTGCTACCCAGTCGCCGGTCGACTTCGACCAGTTGCAACGCCGACTGAGCCTGCAACTGCAGACCAGCCTGGAAGCGGACAAGATTCTGGCAATGTTCTTCCATGGCGTTTGCCAGCTCATCCCTCTCGACGCCTTGAGTTACAAGCACCTGGGCACCGACCTGCGCCTGAGTTTCGGTGAGCGGGCGCGCAACAGCGCCAACTACTGCATGACCCACGAAGGCGAGCAGATGGGCGAACTGGCGTTTCAGCGCGAGCGTCGCTTCAGCGAACAGGAGCTGACCCAGCTCGAATCCCTGCTGACCAGCCTGGTCTACCCCCTGCGCAACGCTCTGCTCTACCGCAGCGCCAACCTCAGCGCCCTGCGCGACCCATTGACCGGTGCAGGCAATCGCATCGCCATGGAACAGTCGCTGACCCGGGAAGTGGAAATCGCCCGACGCCAGCAGCAACCGCTGTCGGTGCTGATGCTGGACATCGACCATTTCAAGGGCATCAATGACACCCATGGCCATGCCACGGGCGACGCGGTGCTCAAGGCCGTGACCGATGTGCTCAAGGATCGCCTGCGCAACATCGACCAGGTGTTCAGATTCGGCGGGGAGGAGTTTCTGATCGTGCTGACCAACACCGGTCGCGAAGCTGCCGCACTGGTCGGCGAACGCCTGCGCCATGCGGCGCTGCAACTGTCTTATCCGGTGCAAGGTCATCCGGTGGAATTGACGGTCAGTCTGGGTTGCTCGACGTTGCTGCCGGGGGAGTCCCCCGACAGCCTATTGCGTCGCGCCGACAGCGCCCTCTATGTGGCCAAGCGCCAGGGTCGTAACCGTCTAGAGATGGCAGGCTGAGGCTTCAGGCACCAAACGCGAAGCGACGCTCGCGTGGCCCTTTGACCTCCTGTTGCGGCCGTTCCATTGCCATGCAACGCTCCAGAAACAGGTACATGTACTCATAGCTCTTGCATACGGCCGTTGTCAGGTCCGCCCGCAATTGCTCGCTCGGGCTGTTGCCGGCCAGCGTGCAAATGATTTCCAGGGCTTCCCACGGATGCGCATCATCGTACTGCGCGTGCATCTTCAACCACTTCATGGCGCGCTTGCGCAGATCTTCCGGGAACAGGTTCGCGTAAGTGTCCTGAGAACATACGACTGCCGACCATTCGCCGGTGACGCCTTCGATTGCATAGTTGGTCGCTGCAATGGCAACCACCAGCGAGTCCGACGAACAGGTGTGCCAGCACCAGTGACTCAGTGCGTGCAACTCGGACGGTACCCGTTGTGCCTGCAGATCTTCCAGCGTGACCCCATGGGCCGCGCTCCAGTTTACCCAGTAATCGGCATGATTGAGCTCGACCCGGATATTGCGCATCAGCCAGCGCCGCGCCATGTCCTCGCCCGGATGCCGGGCAAAACGGGTCTTGGTCAGGTTCTGGCCCATGTAGACCGCAAACTGTTCGACCACAGGCCACCCGCCAATCAGATACTGGCGCATGGTCCTCGAACTCAGCTGTCCATCTCGCATACGTTGATACAGTTCATGCCCTACCACACGCTCCTTGGCCTCACTGCAATCCTTGATCAATTGCTGTGCCCAGACGGGGTAACTGCTGGCATCCATCAGCGGACCGGTTCTAATGAACATATCGATCACTGTGTAGCTCCTTCTAATGATGTTGCATGGGTCGTTCAGCGAAAAGTCCCAGGTGCGCTGAACAACATCGGGGTCTGCCTCGCGGGCCGTGCGTGCAGACGTTCACAGGTGAATAATTGCGGTCGCTCGATGACGTACCCCTGAGCGTAGTCCACACCGATTTCCAATAACGCCTGCTCTATCTGGGGGCTTTCGACGAACTCTGCAATCGTCTGTTTGCCCATTACGTGCCCGATATGGTTGATCACTTCCACCATCGCCCGGTTGACCGGGTCGTCGAGCATGTCCTTCACGAAACTGCCATCGATCTTGAGAAAATCCACAGGCAAATGTTTCAAGTAAGCGAATGACGACATGCCTGCGCAGAAGTCATCCAGAGAAAAGCGGCACCCCAGACTCTTGAGTTCGTTGATGAACCGGATAGCGCTGCCCAGATTGGCGATCGCACTGGTTTCGGTAATCTCGAAACAGATAAGTTCAGGGGGAATTGCGTAGATTTGGAACTGCTGTCGCAAATATTCAAGAAAAGCATCGTCGCCGATGCTGGTACCGGACAGATTGATCGCGCACACCGCCAGCGGACCGCTGTGGTTGTCGCTCAGGCATTCAGCAATGATCTTGAAGACGTTCTGCACCACCCAGCGATCGAGGGTGGTCATCATGCCGTAGCGCTCGGCCGCCGGAATGAAACTGTCCGGCAGAATCATCCGGCCGGACTCGTCGCGCAGGCGCAGCAGGATCTCCACATGGCCGTGGCGCTGCACGCCATCGCGATCGCGGCTCAGGGCAGCGATTTCCTGGGCGTACAGGCAGAAACGGTTGTCTTCCAGCGCCATGTGCAGGCGCTGGATCCAGGCCATTTCGCCGAAGCGGGTCGACAGTTCCGAGTCGTTGTCGTGGTAGACCTGAACCCGGTTGCGGCCTTTCTCCTTGGCCATGTAGCAGGCCATGTCGGCGGCACGCAGCGAGGCTTCCAGCGTGGTCGGCACATTGGACACATGCACCAGGCCGACACTGACGGTGGTCACGAACGGCCGACCTTTCCAGACAAAATGCAGGCTCTCGACGGTCTGGCGCAGGCCCTCGGCGATCTTCTCGGCCACCTCCGGCGGGCAGTGCTCCAGCAGAATGCCGAACTCGTCGCCGCCAAGCCGGGCCAGGGTGTCGCCCTCGCGAATGCCCTGTTGCAGCAATGCGCAGATATGCCGCAGCAACTCGTCGCCGGCCGCGTGGCCGCTGGTGTCGTTGACCAGCTTGAACTGGTCCAGGTCGAGGAACATCACCGCATGCCGTGCCGACTGATGCGCCAGGCCGTTGAGCGCCAGCTCCAGGCGGTATTCGAATTCGCGGCGGTTGGCCAGTCCAGTCAATGCATCGTGGGTCGCCTGCCAGGACAGATTGGCGATGTATTGCCGCTCCTGGGTCATGTCATGCAGCACCAGCACCGCCCCGCTGACCTTGCCTTCGGTGCGGATCGGCGAGCCCACCAGCGCCACCGACACGGTGCTACCGTCCAGACGCTGGATCAGCTTGGAGTGCTCGCTGCCACCGCCCAGCTTGCCGCTGAGGATGTGGTCGATCAGCGTGGAGCTGTCCTTCTGGTCGTTTTCGTCGAGCAGGTTGAACAGCGCCGCCAGCGGCAGGCCGGACGCCTGCTCGGTTTTCCAGTGGGTCATCTGCTCGGCGGCCGGGTTCAGGTAGGTGATCGAACCGTCGACATCGGTGGTGATCACGCCGTCACCGATCGATTCCAGGGTGATCTGCGCCCGCTCCTTCTCCATCTGCAACGCCGTGGCGAAGGCATGGCGCTGCTCCAGCAGCTTGTGAGTGCGCAACAACGCCAGAATGATCAGAAACACCGCTGTGGTCAGGTTGACCACCAGCAGAATGCGCAAAATGACCCGCGAGCCCTCGCCCAGCGCATCGCTGAAGGCCATGGCCGCCGGCGTCACCCCTTCGTTGATGGCATTGATGCGGCGCCGCCACTCCAGCACATCGCCGTTGGTGGCGCTGCCTTCGACGATATGCGCATGCATTTCCTGGGCGACTTCGTCGAGCTGGACCAGATAGCTGTCACCGATCTTCCACAGGTCGATGGCTTTCTGCAGGTAGCTGAAATGGCGGAAATTCAGATAGAGCCAGATGATGCTCTGCGCATCGTCGGGATGGTTACCACCCTGCAGAATGCCTGCAGTGGCGCGCGCGATGTCGGGAATCGGCTGGTCCATGGCCACCCGCAGATCGTGTCCGCCCTGGGGAATGGCAATGGCCTGCTGATACTTCAGGTAGTTGATCTCGTCGCGACTGTTGGCATAGAGATTCAGATAGTAAATGGCATCCTTCTGGCCCTTGGACCAGAGGCTCTCGCCCCCGACGTAGCTGCGCACCGCCGACATCATGTACAGGCTGACGCAGCCGAGCAGTGCCTGTAACAGCACCACGGCGATAAACGGCCAAACGATGCCCAGAAGCCGAGGCTTCTCCAGGGTCCGCATTTGCTTCATGGTGTCCCTTTCATCAGCACTGCCAGATACTCACGCCCCGGCTCAGGCAACCCGCCTGACACACTTGGGGCTTCGGCCAATTTCCACGATGCAGCGGTCAACGCTTACATTTTCTACCCGACCCTTACGGTTATAGCTGAACAAAAGAGACGTAAATATGACGCTTTTCACAGAATTGCGGCATAACGAGCTCAAGCTTAGCCCAAGAATTGACGTGTTCCACTGGCGAAACGCCATTTGGGACATTTGCCGCAAAAAACCGACAAGCTGTATCAGACCTGTTGCAGGTGCCCGTAAAGCCGTGCGTAGAGCCCGCCGTCAGCGATCAGTTGCTGATGATCGCCGTCCTCGGCAATGCGCCCGCCGTCGAAGACCAGCACCCGGTCCGCCTGTTTCACCGCCGACAGCCGGTGGGCAATGATCAGCGTGGTACGCCCATGCAAGAAGCGGTTCAACGCCTGATGCAGGTTGTATTCGGTGGCGGCATCCAGCGCCGAGGTGGCCTCGTCGAGAATCACCACTTTCGGGTCAGCAAGCACCATGCGCGCAATCGCCAGGCGCTGACGCTGGCCGCCGGAAAGACGCACGCCGGAACGCCCGACCACGCTGTCCAGACCTTGCGGCAAGGCGCGGATGGTGGCGTCCAGTTGAGCGATCTCCAGTGCCTGCCAGCAGGCATCATCGCTGCGTTCGCGGCCCATGAGCAGGTTGGCGCGCACGGTGTCGTTGAACAGCGCTGGATGTTGCAGCACCACGGCGACGTTCTCCCGCACGGTGTCCAGGCCGATGTCCTGCAGGCTGGCGCCGCCGAAGTGGATGGTGCCGGCCCTGGCGCTGTAAAGGCCGAGCAGCAACTGCACCAGCGTGCTCTTGCCGCCGCCGCTGGCGCCGACGATGGCGACCTTTTCACCCGGATTGATCGACAGGTCGAGCTGATCGAGCACCGGCTCCTCGTTGTAGCCGAAGCTCAGCCCGCGCACGTCGATACTGACCGTGTCCCGACCGGCAAACGGGTTGATCTGCGGCGGATATTGCGGCTCGTCGGCGCGCGCCAGCAGTTCATTGAGACGGGTCAGCGCGCCACCGGCGGCATAAAAGGCGTATTGCAGATTCAGCAATTGCTCGACCGGACCGATCATGAACCACAGGTAGCTGAACACTGCGAGCATGTGGCCGATGGACAGGTCGGAAAACAGCACGGTGAGCATCGCCGCTGCGCGGAAAAAATCGATGCCGAACTGGAACAGCAAGCCGCTGGCACGGCCTGAGGCGTCGCTTTTCCATTGCGAGGCCACGGCGTAGTCACGCACTTCGCGGGCACGCAAGCCGAGCAGGCCGAGAAAATGACCCTGACGGTTGCTGGCGCGGATTTCCTGAATGGCGTCCAGGGTTTCGGTCAGCGCCTGGGTAAACCGCGAAGTGCTGTCGTTTTCCAGTTTTTTCAGGTGCTTGACCCGCTTGCCAAGCTTGACCGTGGCGTAGATCACCAGCGGGTTGAACAGCAGGATCACCAGCGCCAGTTGCCAGTGCATCCACACCAGAATCGCTGCCGTACCGGTCAGGGTCAGCATGGCGACGAGGAATTTGCTCAGGGTTTCGCCGACGAACTTGTCCAGCGTGTCCAGATCGGTGACCAGATGCGCCGCCACGGTGCCACTGCCCAGGCTTTCATATTCCGCCAGGGCAATGCGCTTGAGGCGCTCGATCAGACGCAGGCGGATGCGGTAGACGATGTCCTTGGCCAGCCCGGCGAACAGCCGTGCCTGAACCACGTTGAAACACAGGGCACCGAGGCGCAGGCACAGGGTCGCCAACAGCATCAGACCGATGTAGCCGACCGGCTTGTGCAGGCTCGCCGGCAACAGATGGTTCATGAACAGCAGTGCCGAATCGCCCTTGCTGAGCAGCACTTCGTCGACCAGCAACGGCAGCAGCAAGGGAATCGGCACTGAACACAGCACGGCCAGCACCGCGACCGCATTGGCGGTCCACAGCGACTTCTTGTGAGTCAGGGCCAGTTGGCGGATGTGTGCCCAGCTCAGCCGGTCGACGCTCGCCAGTGGATCCTCAGCGGTGGTTGCCCGGGCGGGACTTTCCAGATCGAGGGATTCACGCACGGCCGGCGCGCTCCAGCCAGCGGCTGAGCAAGGGCGCCAATTCTTCCAGAGGTTGATAGCCGTTGGTCAACAGTGCCAGTTGGCCGTTGCGCTCGGCGAGCAAAGTGGGGAAACCGGCGATGCCCAAATCCTGTACCCAGGAAAAATCCGAAGCAGTGGCCGCATGCTGCTCTGCGCTGTCGAAGGCCTCGGCAAACTCGATGCGCGGCAGACCGGCTTTTTCCGCCAGTTCCGCCAGCACCGAACCGTGGGTGACATCACGGCCTTCCAGATAGAACGCCTGCTGGATCTCCCGCACCAGCTTCCAGGCAATGTCGGGCGCCAGACTGCGCGCCGCCACGATCGCACGGCAGGCCGGTTCGGTGTCGTAAACGAAACCGTCGGGCAGCGCACCATCAAAGCGGAACGCCTGGCCGGTGGTTTCATGCACCGCCTGCCAGTGTTCAAGAATGTAGCGCCGGGTAGCCGGCTCCAGCGAAGCACCGCTGCCGGTACGCAACCCGCCCACCACCAGATGCAACGGCACGTCCGCCGCCCGCGCCTGCTCGACCAGTGCATCGGCCACCGGGGCGAACCCCCAGCACCACGAGCACATGGGGTCCATCACATAGAGCAGGCGGGCGTGCATGACTCAGGCCTCGTTCGGTTGGTTGTCTTTGGCCTGTGCGTCCAGCAAACGGTAGTTGCGACCGATCGGATGCGGCTGGTTGCGCGCCTTGGCCAGTTCGATCTGCTTCTGCCGATCAATGGCACTGCGACGGGTCTTCTCGCTCAGCGTTTCCCAGCAATGCGGGCAACTCACACCCGGCGAATAATGCTCGCTGGCGCGGTCTTCAGCGCTGATCGGAGTGCGACAGGCATGACATTGATCGTAGTCGCCTTCGGTCAGGTCGTGGCGCACGGTCACGCGATTGTCGAAAACGAAGCAGTCGCCGCGCCACTGGCTCTCTTGCTGCGGGACTTCTTCCAGATATTTGAGAATGCCGCCCTTGAGGTGATAAACCTCTTCAAAGCCTTCGCCGAGCATGTAGCTCGAGGCTTTTTCACAACGAATGCCGCCAGTGCAGAACATCGCCACCTTCTTGTGCTTCGCCGGGTCGAAGTTGGCCTTGATGTACTCCGGGAACTCGCGGAACGTCGTGGTTTTCGGGTCGATGGCACCCTCAAAAGTGCCGATGGACACTTCATAGTCGTTGCGGGTGTCGATCAGCAGCACTTCCGGATCGGCAATCAGCGCGTTCCAGTCCTGCGGCTCGACATAGGTGCCGACCTTCTTGTTCGGGTCCACACCGGCAACGCCGAGGGTGACGATCTCTTTCTTCAGCTTGACCTTGGTGCGATAGAACGGCTGCTCGTCGCAGTACGATTCCTTGTGGTCGACATCGACCAGACGCGGATCGTTGCGCAGCCAGGCCAGCAGACCGTCGATACCTTCACGGGTGCCGGAAACGGTGCCGTTGATACCTTCTTCGGCGATCAGCAGCGTGCCTTTGATGCCGTTGTCGTTCATCGCCGTCAGCAGCGGCTCGCGCAGCTCGACGTAATCCAACAGAGTGACGAATTTGTACAGCGCCGCGACGACGATGGGTGCGGTTTGGGTCATGTAACGTCTCCAGGTGGCGACCCTCGCAAAGGGCCTACCGGATGAATTGATTCAGATAAACGCGTGCCGCCCGGGCAACGCGGCGCGGATTCTAGCAAAAATCGCGGGTTTGCAGACAGGGTGGTTGATCGACGGGGGATTGATGCAGGTCAATAACGGGTCGACGGCTGTGCAACCTGTGAGGGACTGGTGCCATCAATTGAGGGCTGACAGCCACGCAATCTGTGGGAGCGAATTCATTCGCGATAGTGGGTCAGGCGACAGAAATGCATCGAACACACCACCGCCTCGCGAATGAATTCGCTCCCACAGGAACAAGTGTCCTTTAGTGGCAACGCATTCATTCGCAAACGCGGGATACCGAACACGGAAAATCCGCTTCAGTCATGCCCACCGGCACAGGTCGGCGAAGCGGGCGCGGCGCCGAGCTGGGCCCACTCTTCCGGGGTGTAGGTGTGCAGCGCGAGGGCGTGGAATTCACCCATCAGGCCACCGAGCAGGCCGTAGACCTTCTGGTGGCGCTTGACCGCGTTGAGGCCGGCGAATTGCTCGCTGACCACCACGGCCTTGTAATGGGTGTCGGTGCCGCGGCTGTGCATGTGGCTTTCATTGAGTACCTGCAGGTACTGGGGCTGAAAGACCGCCAGCGCGGATTCGATTCGCTGTTGCATGCTCATGTCAGGCTTCGCTTATGGCTTCTTGGCCGGAGCCGCCTTGGTGTCGGCTGGCTTGCTGCCGGCCGGGGCCAGTTCGTTGGTCATGTCGGCCAGAAGCTTGTTGACCACCGGCACGGCGCTTTCCAGTTTGCTCTGGGTCAGCTGGAACGACTGCTGGCTGATCTGCGGCATCTTGGCCTGGACTTTTTTGCCCAGTGGAGACTGGTAGAAGGCAACCAGGTCTTTCAGCTCGGTCTCGGTGAAGTTCGAAGTGTACAGCTTGACCATGTCAGGCTGCAGCTTGTCCCAGCCGATCACTTGATCGAGGGCTGCATTGGCCTTGGCCTGGTAGGTTTCCAGGGTGGCTTGCTTGGACGCTGGCGCTTTGGTTTCGGCAAAACGCTGGGCAAACATCTGCTGCACTTGCATGTAGACCGGCGCACCCAACTGATCGGCATGGGCCAGTTTGAGGAAGGCTACAGCACTGGCTTCATGGCTGGCGGTGTCGGCAAAAACCTGGCCGCTGGCGCATGCCAGAGCGACTGCAGCACAGATGGCGCGAAGACGGGTCATCGAGTTTCCTTATCTAGCAGGCGAGGCAGAACCCCAAGGCCGGACATTCTGCGCTCCTTTGCACATTACGCTCAAGCCCCGACCCTACGAGCGGTTGCCTGCCGGATAATGGCGCCGGGGAACCGAATCGGCTTGCCGGGTACCAAGGTCTATACCAAAAGCTGAAGGCACCGGCTTTTGGGATGCAGCTAAACTGCGGTACTCGACCCCCAGAAGGAGTGATTCCAGTGAGCCGTACCGAAACCGACAGCATTGGTCCTATCGAAGTCCCCGCCGACGCCTACTGGGGCGCGCAGACCCAACGCTCCCTGATCAACTTCGCCATCGGCCAGGAACACATGCCGTTGCCGGTGCTGCATGCGCTGGCGCTGATCAAGAAAGCCGCCGCCCGGGTCAATGACCGCAATGGCGATCTGCCCGGCGACATCGCCCGACTGATCGAACAGTCCGCCGACGAGGTGCTCGCCGGCAAGCTCGACAACCAGTTCCCGCTGGTGGTGTGGCAGACCGGCAGCGGTACCCAGAGCAACATGAACGTCAACGAGGTGATCGCCGGCCGCGCCAACGAATTGTCCGGCAAGGGCCGTGGCGGCAAGGTGCCGGTCCACCCCAATGACCACGTCAACCGCTCGCAAAGCTCCAACGACTGTTTCCCCACCGCCATGCACATCGCAGCCGCCCAGGCGGTGAAAGAACAGCTGTTGCCGGCCATCGCCGAGCTGTCTTCCGGCATCGCCGAGCAGTCGTCGCGGCACATGAAGCTGGTCAAAACCGGCCGCACGCACATGATGGACGCCACGCCGATCACCTTCGGCCAGGAACTGTCGGCCTACGTCGCCCAACTCGACTACGCGGAAAAAAGTATCCGTGCGGCCCTGCCCTCGGTCTGCGAGCTGGCCCAGGGCGGCACGGCAGTCGGCACTGGCCTGAACTCGCCCCACGGTTTTGCCGAAGCGGTGGCTGCCGAGCTGGCCGCGCTGTCTGGCCTGCCTTTCGTCACCGCACCGAACAAGTTCGCTGCGCTGGCCGGCCATGAGCCGTTGACCGCGCTGTCCGGCGCCCTCAAGACCCTCGCCGTGACCCTGATGAAAATCGCCAACGACCTGCGCCTGTTGGGCTCCGGTCCGCGCGCCGGCCTGGCCGAAGTGAAGCTGCCGGCCAACGAACCGGGCAGTTCGATCATGCCCGGCAAGGTCAACCCGACCCAGTGCGAAGCACTGTCGATGCTCGCCTGCCAGGTCATGGGCAACGACGCCACCATCACTTTCGCCGCCAGTCAGGGCCACTTGCAGTTGAACGTGTTCAAGCCGGTGATCATCCACAACCTGCTGCAATCGATCCGCCTGCTCGGCGACGGCTGCCGCAACTTCAACGAGCACTGCATCGCCGGCATGGAACCGGACGCCGGGAAGATGGCCGAGCACCTGGAACGCGGCCTGATGCTGGTGACGGCGCTGAACCCGCACATCGGCTACGACAAGTCGGCGCAGATCGCCAAGAAGGCTTACAGCGAAGGCCTGACCCTGCGCGAGGCGGCGCTGCAACTGGGCTTCCTCACCGATGCCGAATTCGACGCCTGGGTCCGACCGGAAAAAATGCTGGAGGCCGGCAGCAATGGCTGAGCCGATCAGCGGCGCCACCCCACTGGAAGGGTATGGTAAACGCATCCTGATGGTCATCGGTTCGCCGAAGACCATCAGCCTCTGCCACGCGCTGGGCGATGCCTATGCTCAGAGCGCGCGCAGCCAGGGTCATGTGGTGCGGGTGCTGAAACTGGAGGAACTGGATTTCGACCCGGTGCTGCACGGCGGTTACGAATCGAGCCAGACCCTGGAACACGACCTGTTGCAGGCCCAGCGGGAAATCCACTGGGCCGAACATCTGGTGTTCGTCTATCCGGTCTGGTGGGGCGGCCTGCCCGCTCTGCTCAGCGGTTTCATCGACCGGGTGTTCATGCCCGGGTTCGCCTTCAAGGCTCACGGCCGTCATCACCCTTCCAACGAGTTGCTCAAGGGCCGTACTGCCGAAATGCTGGTCACCCTGGACACTCCGGCGCGCTACTTCCGTTGGGTATTCAAGGCGCCGGCACACCGGCAGATGATGCATTCGATTCTGGAGTTCTGCGGCATCAAGACCACCCGCCTGACCGAGTTCTCGCCGGTGCGCAATTCCACCGAAGAACAGCGTCAGCAGTGGCTACGCCAGGCTGAGGGATTGGGCAAGGAGTAAGTCATCCACCCGTGCCTGCGATCTCCACCTGTAGGAGCGCGGCTTGTCCCGCGACCGGCTGCGTAGCAGTCGTAAATCAGGTATACGCGGTGTGGCAGACAGACCGTGTCCACCGGTTTTACGACGACTACGTCGCCGGTCGCGGGACAAGCCGCGCTCCTACAGGGGAAAGCATCTGCCATAGGGACAGCGTTTGCTCGAAGGAGTACAGTGTCAATCAGCCAGCCCGCTTTTCCGTTTCACGCTGTGGATTCAGGCGGCCAGCCAGGTTTAGCCGTCCTGAATCGATCCGCAGACTCCCGTGAACGGAGAAATGGCTATGTTGAGCAAGCGCGAACAGGATGCCGATAACGCCGTGCACTTTCGCAGTGACCGCGTCTCCCGCGTCAATGGCCTGTATTTTTTCAGCACCCGTGAAAACACCCTCGAAGGCCCGTTCATGACCAAGGAAGACGCCGAACGGGAAACCGAAGCCTATATACGCCGCATGCTCGCCCATCGCGCCGCACAAACCGAGCCGCCTCCGTCGACGCTGAACGGCTGAGCCGTCAGGAGTGATTGCGCCGAAAGGTTTCTTCGCCCATCGCCGCGATCTGCCCTTCGATCAAGGCATCGAACGGGCGCAGCAAGGCCTCGAACGACGTGCCCGGCTCCAGCGTATGCAGGGCGTGGGTGATGGCTTCCAGCGTCGACAGCGCTTCAGCGGCAGGCGCCTTGCGCAGCCGGTAACGTGAGGCCGGCGCATCGCTCAGCGTCACCCGGGGCAAGGCTGCCAGCAGCGGGTTGAGGTGCAATAGCTTGCGTGCCTTGCGCCAGGTGCCGTCGGGCACCACCAGCAGCCACGGCTGACTGTCATCGCGGTAAGCCGTCAGTGGTTCGGCGCCCTCTCCCGGAAAAAGCAGTCGCGCCTGATAACCCGGCACGTTCAGCAGCGCGGCCAGATCATCGAACACCTCCCCCACCCGCAACTGCGCGTTGTTCAGCCCCAGCGCTGCCAGCCGCGCAGTGTTCAGCGCGTGATTGACCTCGCTGGGGTGCTGCAGGATAAGCACCCGAGTGCGGCTGTCGAGTTGCGGGATCAAGCCGCAAAGGCAATGGTTTTGCGGACGCAGGCAGCGTTCGCAGCGGGCGCGAGACATGGCCGGTTCCTCTTACAACGGGTTGAGCTGTGCTTTGAGCAGGTCGCGGAAGGTCTGGATCAACGGCTCGCGGCTGCGGCCCCGGCGCAGGATCATGGAAAATGGCGCCTGATAGCCGAAAGTCGCCGGCAATAGCACACGCAAATGCCCGGAATCGACCCACGACTGCGCGTAATGCTCCGGCAGGTAGCCGATATAGGCGCCGGACAGCACCAGAATCAGCTGCGCCTCCATACTTTCCACGGTCGCGGCACTGTGCTTGAAGCCGTGCCGGGCCAGCTCCGCCTGGCTCCAGTAACCGCGCCCGACCATGCGCTGCTGGGTAATCACCGGCTCCGGAATGCGCCGTTCGTTGAACAACGGGTGGCGGTTACTGCAATACAGCCAGTGCTGCTCGCGGTACAACGGCTGGTACAGCAGGCCGTTCATCCGCGTGGAAAACGAACCGATGGCCAGGTCCAGGCGGTTGTCCAGCACGCCCAGTTGCAGTTCGTACGGGCTCATCACCGACAGGTGCAGGTGTACGGCCGGGTGCTCTTCGCTGTAGGCGCCGATCACTTCGGCGAACGGCAACGCGCGGTCGCTGACGGTGGAGTCGAGCACGCCGAGGTTCAAGGTCCCGCGCAGTTCGCCCTTGAGCGCCGCCGCGTACAATTCAAACCCTTCCAGCTCGCCGAGCAGGCGCAGGGTTTCCTGATGGAACAGCTCGCCCTTGCTGGTCAGGCTGAAACCGCCACGACCACGATGGCACAGAACAATGCCCAGCGCCGACTCCAGCTGGCTCATGTAAGTGCTGATCGCCGAGGTCGACAGGTTCAGTTCCTGCTGCGCACTGGCAAAGCCCTGGTGGCGGACCACACAGCAGAAGATGCGCAGCAGTTTCAGATCGGGTAATGCACTGGCCATGATGCTTCCGGAGTTGTTGTCGCTGTCGATATCGTCTGGCGACACTGCTGGCGACCACACAAATCCTGTGGGAGGGAGCTCTGCTCGCGATGGCGTCAGCTCAGACACACTTGCATCGACTGAAACGACGCATTCGCGAGCAGAGCTCCCTCCCACAGGATTTGTGTAGCTGACACAATCAGCGTCTTACCCAGCCCTGCCAATTGGCCGGACTGCCACGAATAGGCGCAGCTTACCCGATAGTTCAGAAATCTCTGAACTAAGTATTTTGCCCCAGCGATTGTTCGCAGCCCGCGCCGTTCGCAGAATCGGCCTCAGCTTCCTACAACATTCATAACCACCGATGAGGCAATCCCGTGGACAAGATTTTCCACCAACCACTGGGCGGCAACGAAATGCCGCGCTTCGCCGGCATCGCAACCATGATGCGTCTGCCCCACCTGCAATCTCCCGTCGGCCTGGATGCCGCCTTTGTCGGCGTGCCGCTGGACATCGGCACCTCGCTGCGCTCCGGCACCCGCTTCGGCCCGCGTGAGATCCGCGCCGAATCGGTGATGATCCGCCCCTACAACATGGCCACCGGTGCCGCCCCGTTCGACTCGCTGTCGGTGGCCGACATCGGTGACGTGGCGATCAACACCTTCAACATGGCCGAAGCCGTGCGCATCATCGAAGAAGCCTACGACGGCATCCTCGAACACGGCGTGATCCCGCTGACTCTGGGTGGCGACCACACCATCACCCTGCCGATCCTGCGCGCCATCCACAAGAAGCACGGCAAGGTCGGCCTGGTGCACATCGACGCCCACGCGGACGTCAACGATCACATGTTCGGCGAGAAAATCGCCCACGGCACCACCTTCCGCCGCGCCGTGGAAGAAGGCCTGCTGGACTGCGACCGCGTGGTGCAGATCGGCCTGCGCGCCCAGGGTTACACCGCCGAAGACTTCAACTGGAGCCGCAAGCAGGGCTTCCGCGTGGTTCAGGCCGAAGAGTGCTGGCACAAATCGCTGGTGCCGCTGATGGCCGAAGTCCGCGAAAAAGTCGGCGACGGCCCGGTGTACCTGAGCTTCGACATCGACGGTATCGACCCGGCTTGGGCGCCAGGCACCGGCACCCCGGAAATCGGCGGCCTGACCACCATTCAGGCGATCGAAATCATCCGTGGCTGCCAGGGTCTGGACCTGATCGGCTGCGACCTGGTGGAAGTCTCCCCGCCGTACGACACCACCGGCAACACCTCGCTGCTCGGCGCCAACCTGCTGTACGAGATGCTCTGCGTACTGCCGGGGGTGACGCACCGCTGAGCCCCGGGCCCGCCGCGCAATAACGGCGGGCCTGATCAGGTGGGAGCGAATTCATTCGCGATGGAAATGGCAGGCGACATCACCGTGTTGTCTTTACCATCGCCTCGCGAATGAATTCGCTCCCACCGGTTACACGTCCGATCCAATATAAAAATTCACCGCTGACTGCCTGCGCCGTTTCAGCCGGATGATTCGCGATTCACTATAAAAACAATGAGTTGGAGATACTCCATGGCTTTAGATATTTTCGTCGTGCTGATCTACGCAGCCGGCATGCTGGTGCTGGGCTGGTACGGCATGCGCAAGGCCAAGACCCACGAGGATTACCTGGTCGCCGGGCGCAACCTGGGCCCGAGCCTGTACATGGGCACCATGGCCGCCACCGTGCTGGGTGGCGCTTCCACCGTCGGCACCGTACGCCTGGGCTATGTCCACGGCATTTCCGGTTTCTGGCTGTGCGCGGCACTGGGCGTCGGCATCATCGCGCTGAACCTGTTCCTCGCCAAACCGCTGCTCAAGCTGCGCATCTTCACCGTCACCCAGATCCTCGAAAAACGCTATAACCCGATGGCCCGTCAGGCCAGTGCGGTGATCATGCTGGCCTACGCGTTGATGATCGGCGTGACCTCGATTCTGGCCATCGGCACCGTCATGCAGGTGCTGTTCGATCTGCCGTTCTGGGTGTCCGTGCTGCTCGGCGGTGGCGTGGTGGTGATCTACTCGACCATCGGCGGCATGTGGTCGCTGACCCTGACCGACATCGTCCAGTTCGTGATCAAGACCGTCGGCCTGATGTTCATCCTGCTGCCGATCTGCCTGTACCGCGTTGGCGGCTGGGATCAACTGGTGGCGAAACTGCCGGCAGCCAGCTTCAGCTGGACCACCATCGGCTGGGACACCATCATCACCTACTTCCTGATCTACTTCTTCGGCATCCTGATCGGTCAGGACATCTGGCAGCGCGTATTCACTGCCCGCACCGAAAAAGTCGCCCAGTACGCAGGCTCGATCGCCGGTGTCTACTGCATCCTCTACGGCCTGGCCTGCGCCCTGATCGGCATGGCCGCTCACGTGCTGCTGCCGGACCTGGCCAACGTCAACACCGCGTTCGCTGCCATCGTCAAAGCCTCGCTGCCGGACGGCATCCGTGGCCTGGTGATCGCCGCCGCGCTGGCCGCGATGATGTCCACCGCCAGTGCCGGCCTGCTGGCAGCGTCCACCACGCTGACTGAAGACCTGCTGCCGAAGCTGCGTGGCGGCAAGCAATCGAGCCTGGGCGTCAACCGTCTGTTCACCGCCCTGACCGGCATCGTCGTACTGGCCATCGCGCTGGTGGTCAACGACGTGATCAGCGCCTTGACCCTGGCCTACAACCTGCTGGTCGGCGGCATGCTGATTCCGCTGATCGGCGCGATCTACTGGAAGCGTGCAACCACGTCCGGTGCCATCACCAGCATGGCGCTGGGCTTCGTCACCGCCCTGGCGTTCATGCTCAAGGACGGTCTGGATGCCAACACGCCGATCTACTACAGCCTGGTAGTCGGTCTGGTCAGCTTCGTGCTGGTCAGCCTGGTGTCGCCACGACCTGCGTCGGTAGCTTCCGCGGTGTAACGCTGTCGCAACAGAAAAAGGCTCCCCATCGGGAGCCTTTTTTATTTGTGCGCTCAACCATCCTGATCCGCCCCCATTCCTGCGGCTTGACCGCTCTGTAGGAGTGAGCTTGCTCGCGATGAGGGTTTAGCAGATGACACAACGGCGTCTGACACGGCGCCATCGCGGACAAGCGCGCTCCTGCAGGACAAACGCATGTTTTTTAGCGACCTCATGCGCAGTTACAAAAAAACCGCGACAGCCGCTCAATCCCGCGGGGAAAACTTGGGCTAGCCTTATTCGAGACACGACGGAGACCCGTAAACCTCCGCTCGCCGCCAGTCGTTGAAACCTCTGTTTTGAAGTCGGGGTGATCGTCGAACACATCAAAGCAGAGGCCCGCCATGGACCGTACCGAAGTCAAACAGCACGTTCTCGATACGCTCGGAAAAATACTGGTCGACAAGTCTCTGATTCAGGAAAAGGACGACGCCCTGCTCTCCGAGCTGGTGCTGGACGAAGATGATTTCGCCGAGTTCTTCGCCAGTCTGCAAAGCGATTTCAATATCGTCCTGCCCAACCGGGTCAAATCCGATATTTCTCACCTGCCCGAGCACTCGGCCTACCGGCAACTGACCCTGCAAGGGCTGATCGATCTGATTCTGGTGCAGATGAAAGGCCGCAAGAAACACTGAACACGCGGCATGCGCCAGCGACTTTCACGGAAGGCAGAAACAGGAAGACCGGCCAGAAGCCGGTCTCGAAGGCAGCGGGCTATGCGCGATAGCCCGGTTGATGGTGATGGTTCAGTCGCCCCGTGGCTCAACGCCGCGGACGACGACGCTCGTCATCGTTGGTGCGAACGGGAATGGGCTGCAACTTTGGTCGCTCGATCAGACCCAGTGCGACACCGACATCGTGAAGCCACTCTTGCACTTTACTGTTCATTCAACGCCCCCTTGGGGAAATACCCGGCAGCCAACTTCTGATACACATGCAGTGGATCATGCCTCTAACAGATCATAGTGCTAGCTGGCACTTTACGCCTGCTACCAAGTGTCGCGGCAAAAATTTTCCCGTTCTTTACCTTCTGACCTGTCCGCAGCCTGAACAGGTCGTCGCGAGCGACCGGCGGTAGCCTCCTCAGCCGGTGACGGCCGGGGCACCCGCCAACCCTTCGTGGGCCTGGCTGCGGCGGGCAAACAGATAGAACAGCGCCCCGCCGAGGAAGCAGCCGGTGAACCAGGCGAAGTTGGCCATCGGCTGCAAGGCCGGCACGAAGGTGATCGCGATGCCCGCCAGCGTCGCCAGTACCAACGCCTTGACCGCGGTGTAGTTGACCCCACCGTTGTACCAGTAACGCCCGCTCGGACCGTCGTTGAACAATGCATCGACATCGATCTGCTGCTTTTTGATCAGGTAGTAATCCACCAGCAGGATGCCGAACAGCGGGCCGATGAACGCGGCCAGCACGTCCAGGGTGTAGTGGATCACCTGCGGGTTGTTGAACAGGTTCCACGGGGTGATGAAGATCGACGCCACGGCAGCGATCATGCCGCCGACACGCCAACTGATCTTGCTCGGCGCAACGTTGGCGAAATCGAATGCCGGCGAGACGAAGTTGGCGACGATATTGATGCCGATGGTCGCGGTGACGAAGGCAAAGGCGCCGAGCAACACGGCGACGTCATTGTCGATGCGCGCCACCGTCGCGATCGGGTCGTGGAGCATCTCGCCGAACACCGGCAGCGTGCCGGAGACAATCACCACCGTGACCAGCGAAAAGGCCAGGAAGTTGACCGGCAGGCCCCAGAAGTTGCCGCGGCGAACTTCCGACATGCTCCGGCAATAACGGCTGAAATCGCCGAAATTGAGCGTCGGCCCGGAGAAATACGACACCACCAGCGCGGTGGCCATGATCACTTGGGAAAACGCCTCCCAGCCTGTCAGCGATTTCTCCGACAGGGTGAAGCTGATGTTGGCCCAGCCGGCTTTCCAGACAATCCAGCCCGCCAACAGAAACATCACCGCGTACACCACAGGTCCCGCCCAGTCGATGAAGCGACGGATCGAGTCCATGCCGGTCCAGAACACCGCCGCCTGCACCAGCCACAGCGCCAGAAAGCCGAACCAGCCCAGATACGACAGGCCGGCGAAGTGCGGCTCGGCGTACACCGCCATGCTCGGAAAAAAGCGCAGCACCACCACGATCAGCGCACTGGAGGCCAGATACGTCTGCACACCGTACCAGGCCACCGCGATCAGACCGCGAATCACCGCCGGAATGTTCGCCCCGAACACGCCAAAAGCCAGCCGACAGATCACCGGATAAGGCACGGCAGCCTGTTGGCTGGGCTTGGCCAGCAGATTGGCAATCACCTGAATGATGCAGATCCCCACCAGCAAGGCGATCAGCACCTGCCAACTGGCAAGGCCCAGGGCGAAAAGGCTGGCGGCGAAGACATAGCCGCCGACGCTGTGCACATCACTCATCCAGAACGCAAAAATGTTGTACCAGGTCCACTTCTGCGGCAGCGGCCCCAGGTCCTGGTTGTACAAGCGGGGGCTGTAGCCCTGTGGCACTGGCTCGGTCATCGCATTTCTCCCTGTATGAACAGGCTGGCCCCCGCACCTTGCCTTCAGGCCACACTGCGTACGGGAGCAAGCGTGAGTTGTATACGAACCAATAGGCAGAATGCGTGCCATCGCCTGTTCGATGCGCGCAAAGCTGCACCACAACAGGCTTTCGGGAACATCTGTAGGGATCAAGAAGCAGGCGAAGGATCAGATCAACGCCCGCAGACAGTGCAGCCATGCCTGCTCAAGGTGCGTTTTGGTACACGGATCCAGTAGAAAGAAGACAGGACAATACGATGTATACAAAAAAATACTCGTATTGTCCTTTTTTGCAGAGGTGAGAAATACCGGCATCACTCCGGCAATTGCATCAGACCATCCTCATCGGTCATGGCCCGTTCCAGTAGATCCGCCGGCAGGTTCTTGCTGGCCCGCGCGCCCAGCAATTTCAACTGCTCGCTACGGCTGACCAGGTTGCCACGCCCTTCGACCAGCTTGTTGCGTGCCGCGCCGTAGGCCTTGTCCAATTGCTGCAGACGATTGCCGACCTCGTCCAGGTCCTGGATAAACAGCACGAATTTGTCGTACAGCCACCCTGCCCGCTCGGCGATTTCCCGGGCGTTCTGGCTCTGTCTTTCCTGCTTCCACAAGCTGTCGATGACCCGCAACGTGGCCAGCAACGTGGTCGGGCTGACGATGACGATGTTGCGGTCGAAAGCCTCCTGAAACATCGTCGGCTCGGCTTGCAGCGCTGCGGAAAACGCCGCTTCTATAGGCACGAACAGCAACACGAAATCCAGGCTGTGCAAGCCTTCAAGACGTTTGTAGTCCTTGCCGGACAGGCCTTTGACGTGGTTGCGCAGTGATTGCACGTGCTGTTTCAGCGCCGCTTGGGCGATCACCTCGTCTTGCGCCCCGACAAATTGCTGATAGGCGGTCAGGCTGACCTTGGCGTCGACCACCACCTGCTTGTCGCCCGGCAACATGATCAGCACGTCTGGCTGGAAACGCTCGCCATCAGGGCCTTTGAGGCTGACCTGGGTCTGGTATTCGCGGCCTTTTTCCAGCCCGGCATGCTCCAGCACCCGTTCCAGAATCAGCTCACCCCAGTTGCCTTGGGTTTTCTGGCCTTTAAGGGCCCGAGTCAGATTGGTCGCCTCATCACTCAGGCGCTGGTTGAGCTGTTGCAACCGCTCCAGTTCTTTGCCCAACGAGAAACGCTCCCGCGCCTCCTGCTGATAGCTCTCCTCCACGCGTTTTTCGAACGACTGAATGCGCTCCTTCAACGGCGTGAGCAGTTGCCCTAGTTGCTGCTGGCTGGTTTCCGCGAACCGCTGCTCGCGCTCGTCGAAGATCTTGCCGGCCAGTTCGGCGAACTGCGCCCGCAACTCATCCCGCGAGCCTTGCAGATCGTTCAGGCGTTGCTGATGGCTGTCCTGTTGCTCGCGCAGCTCGGCGTTGAGCGAGGCGCATTGCGCATCCAGGCGACGCAGCTCCGCCTCTTTGACGCCGCGTTCGCGACTCCAGTCGTCCTGCGCTTCGCGCGCGGCGTCGTGCTGCTGGCGCAGCAACTCGACTTCACGCCGCAATGCCGCCAGATCCGCCTGCTTCACACTATTGGCCTGGCCCAGATCGCTGATCTCGTCGCGGCAGGCGTCGAGCTGGGCATTGAGCCCGTCCTGCGCCATTTGCGCCTGGCTCAGTCGCTCGTCAAGCAACAGCGAGTCAGCCTCGCGCTGCGTCAGCCGACGCTGTTGCTGCCAGGCCAACGCCAGCAACGGCAACGCCGCCGCCCCCAATCCCAGCAACAGGCTGGTCAGGTCAAAAGCCATCACGTTTCCCCACCTCCATCGTGCATGCGCGGCATTATGCGCAGAACCGACGATGACGTCAGATCCGCTTGCATATAAACGGATCGATCAGCTTTAAAAGTGCTGAAACGCGTGCTAGAGCAAGCGCCGGGGACAATCCACAGATCCTGTGGATAACTCAGTGGACAACGCCCCTCCAACCCCCGCAAACGCAGGCAGAATGGGGCCTGCGTTCAAACTGACGATTTTTTCACCAACGAAAAAAAGCGATGATTTTCATTGACTTAATAAATCGCTACATGAAATCAACCTGTTATGACTCAATGTGGCAGTGGCACGGCTGATGGCCGGTTCAATGTGCACAAGTCAATTTCGATTGGCTATAGCAAGCCTTTCAAAAGGTCATAATGGTCATTCTCTGGACAAAATCGCGGCAGTTCGCCACCCAAAAAGCCATCATTCCTGTTGTAACGCCTGATTTACACAAACGCCGTGTTGAGTGCTGCTCGACAGGTATTTCGTCTCTCCGGCTTTCCTTTCGCCAATCGATCAGGTAAAGTGCCCGCCGTTAGTACCAAGCTGAAAGTCAATTCTGGTCGGACACATCCTCCGAGTTCACACTGCCGTCGCGCAGGTGGAATCGAAAAAAGGACCGGCCACCTCGATGGTTTCCAGACATGTACCCAACCGGCCATGCCAGACAGGCACAAGGCGCGCGGTTGATCATGGCCTGCTCAAACCAGCCTGCAAATTGATCAGGATCTTCACCTCGAGCACTGAACCTTTGCTCCTGTCGTGATGCCTGCCCTCCGAAGTACCTACCGGTCAGCCCAGCGCCACACAATTACCGCGCTTCAACTGGCTGCTCTTGTTCCAGACAGGTTCTGCGCCCAGCCTTCGACTCGCATTCGAGCGACCGCCCGCGTTTACTGGAACGTTTTTAGTTTGCACGCCTCTATTTGCGTGTCGATTCAGGAAACACCACAACATGACTACTCAACACCAGACCCAGGATGCTATCCGCACCCTCACCAACGCCTTTGCACCGATGAACTGCCTGATCATGGCCGCACGCAAGGGCTGCTTCAGCTTTACCCTCGTCAACGAGCACGGCATTGCCCGTCACAGCGAACGCCTGTACCCCGACCAGTACTCCAGCCCGGAACCGCTGCAGGCTGTGATCGACCGCACGCGCCAGGCGCTGACCGCCTGATACCGTTCGTCGGCAAACAGTGTTTCGCAAAAAGCCCCGCTTTAAACAGCGGGGTTTTTTTTGTGCCTGTTTTTCTTGCAGAAAAACAATCCGTTTAATCGCCATCCGATATATGCGCGCGGAAGTAAATCGGGAAATATTTTAAAAACAGCCCTTTACGCCGAACATATGACACTACACTTCAAGTCAAGCGGTCTGAGCCGCTTCCGGTGGGCCCGTACTCCATCCACTGCTGCCAAGCGCCAGGGCTCGCCGGCTCATTTCGTTTCCCGAGGGTGTCATGGGAATTGCTGCCAGTGAATTGCGCCGTTATGTGATCCGCCCCACGCTGATCTACCTCGGACGCCACCAACCCGCCGCAGAATGTTGCCTGCTGGCGGTTGCCGCCAGTCAATCCGCCCTCGGTGCCGAGCTGGACAGCCAGCGCGGCCACGGCCTGTACAGCATTCCCGATCTGAGCCATCAGCAGCTGTGGGACAACTACTTGGCCCGCGATCCGGACCTTGCCAGCCTGGTAAGAGGCCTGGCCAGTCAACATGCGTTTTTCAGCGGGCCGGATCTGGAACTCACCGTCAATCTGCGTTATTCCACTGCAATTGCCTGGCTGATGGTCGAAGCCAGTCACCTCCCCCTCCCCGCCGAAAATGACCTGTTGGGAATGGCGCGAATTTGGCGCCAGATATTTCACCCCAAAGGCCGTCTGCAGGACTTCACACGTGCCTGGCACACCTCGATTGCGCCCCTGTTTCAGGCCGAACCAGCCATTTTGTGACTTGGCAGTTTCTCTGAACATGGCAGCGAATTTTCAGGATTGTCCTACAAAAACTGCTCTAACTCGCGTGATCCAGCCTATAGCGCGTTATGAAAAATATTGGTAATTTCCGCGCGGTGATCAACAAGGAGTTCTAACAATGAAAAAAACAATGATCAAATCCAGCCTCAGTCTCGCCATCACCCTCGCCTCCACCCAGATTTTCGCATCCGGTTTCGCCCTCAACGAACAAAGCATCAGCGGCATGGGTACCGGTTATGCCGGTCGCTCCTCTGCAGCCGACGATGCCAGCACCGTTTACGGCAACCCGGCCGGCATGTCGCGCCTCAAACGCCAGCAAGTGACTGTGGGCGTTGCAGCGATCGATGCCAAGACTGACATCTCCGACGCCAGTGGTACCCACGCCGGGACCAACAAGGGCGACATGGTTCCATTCACTGCCGTGCCGATGGGTTTCTACGTCAACCCGATCGACGATCACTGGGCCTTCGGCTTGGGTGTTTACGCACCGTACGGTCTGGTCACCGACTACGAAAGCAGCTTCCAGGGCCAGAACTTCGGCAGCAAGAGCATCGTCAAGGTCGTGACCTTCCAGCCGACCGTCAGCTACGCCTTCAACGACAAGGTGTCGATCGGTTTCGGCCCGACCATCAACCGTATCTCCGGTGCACTGGAATCGACCCTGAACGTCAGCGGCCTGACCCTGCCGGTCACCGGTCGTCCTTCCGGCGACGGTCGTGTCCAGGTCAAGGGCGATGACGTCGGCTACGGCTTCAACGTCGGCCTGCTGGTTCAAGCCACCGACAGCACCAGCGTAGGCCTGACCTATCACTCGAAAGTCACCTACAAGCTCGACGGCCACACCGAAGTGCGCACAGGCGCCGGCGTCCCGGCTCCGCTGCTGAACAGTGCACGCTACGACGCCAAGCTGAGCCTGGACACGCCTGAGTCCGTGGACTTCTCGATCACCCAGAAGCTGACCGACGACTGGAAACTCTACGCCGGTTCCGCCTGGACCCGCTGGAGCCGCCTGAAAGACATCACCGTGAAAAACTCCGGCGTGATCCCGGCAGTCGGCGGCGTTGCAGCGCCGGCTCTGGTCGGCACCATCACCGAAGAGCAGAACTGGCACGACACCTGGGCTTATGCCGTGGGTACGTCCTACCAGTTGAACAAGCAGTGGGTACTGCGTACCGGTCTGACTTTCGACCAGTCGCCAACCAACAACACTGATCGTTCGCCACGCATCCCGACCGGTGACCGCACCATCTTCAGCATCGGCGCTGGCTACAGCCCGACCGAAGACATCACCATTGACGTCGCTTACTCCTACCTGGATGAAGAGACCGTCAAGATCAACCGCACCAACGCACTGGGTCAGCGTTACTCGTCCAAGTACGACAACAGCGCCAACGGTTTCGGCCTGGGCCTGACCTACCGCTTCTGATGCAGTTGGCGGGACCGGCCATCACCGGTCCGCCATACAGAAAACCCCGCAGCCAGCGATGGCTGCGGGGTTTTTCTTTGAGGACCGGATTGCTCCGCTCTGTAGGAGCGCGCTTGCCCGCGATCGGCGACGCAGTCGTCGTAAATCCTATGCATGCGGTGTGCCTGACAGGTTGCATGGTCTGCTAACGCAGCCCTGTTTCGCCTGGCGGCGAGTTACTTGGAAAAGCCCCAAGTAACCAAGGGCTTCTTACCCCGCCATACGGCACCTCGCCAATGCTCGGTGTTCCCTCACTCCGGCGACGCTCCGTGGGCACGCCACGAATGGGCCATCCATGGCCCACGCGGCTCTCGCGGCATCCATGCCGCTCGACCCACTCCACATCGCCTGCGTTCGGCCTTCTGGGACGGGCCCCAAGATCAAAAGCCAGATCAAAAGCGCGAAACACACACTCTCTGTGGGAGCGAGCTCGCCCGCGAAGGTGTCCTCAAGATCGCCATCGCCGGCAAGCCGGACTGCTACGGGTTTTGGCGGCGTGCTGAAGTTCGCCAAGCACCCCAAAAAACTGTGGGAGCGAATTCATTCGCGATGCGGCACTCCTGACGACGCTTTCGTATCGGCTGAATGCTCATCGCGAATGAATTCGCTCCCACAGTAGATCGGTGTTACCCAGCCCTGTAGCCGCCTGACTTGCCAGCGATGACGCCAGCAAGCGCGCACTCAGGGCTTCGACGCAATCGCCTGCTCGATCGCCGAGATCAGCGCCGGGTCATCCGGTGTGGTCTTGCTGGAAAAGCTGGCGACGACGTTGCCTTTGCGGTCCACGACATATTTATAGAAATTCCAGCGCGGCGCATTGCTTTGCTCCGCCAGCACCTTGAACAGGTTGATCGCATCCGAACCGCGCACCGGTTGTGGCTCGGTCATGGTGAAGGTCACGCCGTAGTTCACGTAACAGACCTTGGCGGTCTCGGAAGAGTCGTTGGACTCCTGCTTGAAGTCGTCCGATGGCACGCCCAGCACTTCCAGCCCTTTGCCTTTGAAGCGTTGGTTGAGCGCCTCCAAGCCTTTGAACTGCGGGGCGAAGCCGCAGAAGCTGGCAGTGTTGACCACCAGCATCGGCTTGCCGGAAAACTGTTTGCACAGGTCGATGTCCTGTTTGGCCCGAAGCTTGGGCAGATCGCCTTGCAGCAACGGTGGGCAGTCGGCAGCCATGGCAGAGCCGCCCATGGCCAGAAGCAGGAAAGGTACGCAGATCCAGCGAATTGTCATGACGGCATCCATCCCGGATTGGTGAAGTCGAGTCGTTGAAGACACGCTACTCCCCATGCCGGCGAATGCCTAGCAGGACATGCCCAACTGCAACGCTCCGAGCCCGACGCGCTGCCAGCCCCACCAGGTCAACGCCAGCAGCGCCAGGATCAGCAAGGCAGCGCCGATCCACGGAGCCAGCCTGATCACAGCGCCACCGCCTGGTTCTGCAGACGCTCCACAGGGCGCTCACGCACCGGCCAGTTCAGCGCCGCCGCCATCAGGCTGAGGGCAATCGAGACATGCCAGATCAGGTCATAGTTGCCGGTGTGGTCGTACGCCACCCCGCCCAGCCAGCCGCCAAGGAAGGCACCCAACTGGTGGAACAGGAAGACGATACCGCCGAGCATCGACAGGTTACGCACGCCGAACAGGGTCGCCACGGTGCCATTGGTCAACGGCACCGTCGACAGCCACAGCAGGCCCATGGCGATGCCGAACAGATACGCCGTGACCTGGGTCAGCGGCGCCCACAGGAACAACGCGATCACCAGCGCTCGCAGCAGATACAGCGCGGTCAGCAGGCGCGGCTTGGACATGCGCCCACCGAGCCAGCCAGCAACGTAGGTGCCGAAGATATTGAACAGACCGATCAGCGCCAGCACGGTGGTGCCGACCGTCGCCGGCAGATGCTGGTCGACCAGATAAGCCGGCAGATGCACACCGATAAACACCACCTGAAAACCGCAGACGAAAAAGCCGAAGGCCAGCAGCCAGAATCCCGAATGGGTGCAGGCCTCATGCAGCGCCTCGCGCAGCGTCTGTTCGCCGACACGGGGCGGGATCGGTTTGTCCTTGAGCATCGCCACCAGCGGCAGAATGAACGCCACCAGAAGGCCCAACGCGACCAGTGCCAGCGACCAGCCGAGCCAGCCGATCAGCCCCAAAGTGCCCGGCAACATGGCGAACTGGCCGAACGAGCCGGCGGCGCTCGCCAGCCCCATGCCCATGCTGCGTTTCTCTGCCGGCAGCGCGCGGCCGACCACGCCGAGAATGATGGAGAAGGTGGTGCCGGACAGGCCGATGCCGATCAACAGGCCGGCGCTCAGGGACAGGCTGGTCGGCGAATCGGCCATGCTCATCAGCACCAGCCCCACGGCGTAAAGCACGCCGCCGATCAACACCACCCGCGCGGCGCCGAAACGATCGGCCAGGGCACCAGTGAACGGCTGCGCCAGCCCCCAGATCAGGTTCTGCAAGGCGATGGCGAAAGCAAACACTTCCCGGCCCCAGCCGAACTGCGCACTCATGGGCGGCAGGAACAGGCCGAAACCGTGCCGCGTACCCAGCGACAGCGCCAGAATCAACGCGCTGCCCAATAGAATCCAGCCACTGGTACGCCAGACCGATGTCATTGTTGTTCTCCCGAAATCATCGATGCGCGACGGATAGGCGTATATGCCAACAAGTCGCAATCAGCGGACGCTACGCGCGGGGTGGCAGGCTGTCAATTCAGGTGGCGCCGACGGACATGGCAGATTCGCGCCGAGCATGGATCACAATCAGAATGCGATGCCGTGGGAGGGAGCCCTGCTCGCGAAGGCAATATCCCGACACCATTGCAGTGCCTGGTTTGACGCATTCGCGAGCAGGGCTCCCTCCCACAAGGGCGTATCAATATCAGGACTACGCTAACGCCAGCACCACCAATACCAGCATTTCCAGCAGCTCCAGCATTGCGCCGGCGGTATCGCCCGTGGTGCCACCCAGGCGTTTGATCATCAGGTGGCGCAGGAACACGAAACCGAGCGCCGCAGCCGCCAGCGCTGACACGCCACTCCAACCGCCGAGCAGCACACAGCCCAGCGCCGTCACTACCAGCACCTGAATCCCCGCACCCCGCGGCAAGTGATCAGCCAGCGCCTGACCCAGGCCACCCGCGCGCACATACGGTGTATTGATGAACAACGCCAGCAGCGCTGCCCGACCGATCACCGGCGCCAGCAGCAGGCCGACGCCAGGGTGCGCCTCGATCAGCGCCAGCAGCGCGGTGAATTTCAGCAGCAGCACGATCACCAGTGTGACCACGGCAATCGGGCCGCTGCGCGGGTCTTTCATGATGGTCAGGGTACGTTCGCGGTCACCGAAACCGCCGAGCCAGGCGTCGGCGCTGTCAGCCAGTCCATCCAGGTGCAGGCCGCCGCTGAGCAACACCCAGGCCGCCAGCAACAAGGCGGCGTGCAACATGGACGGGCGCCCGTCGAGCAACAGGTTCAGCGCCATCAACAGGCTGCCGAACAACAGCCCCACCAACGGATAAAACAGCAGCGAGCGCCCCAGTTCGCGAGGCTCCGGCATACCGGGCAGGCGAATCGGCAGGCTGCCAAGAAATTGCAGGGCGATCCAGAACGGCAGCATTCAGACCTCCGTCAGCCGGCCATCGGCTGCCACCTGCAAACCAAACAGACCGCCATGGCCGACGATCACCTGCAACAACTGCTCGCGTGGCAGACCACGGGCCTGCGCCAGCAACAGGCGCATCACCCCGCCATGGCTGATCAGCAGAATCCGCTCGCCGTCATGGGCCTGCTGCAAACGCTGCACGGCCCCCAGCACACGCTGGGCAAACGCCAGCACCGGCTCGCCGTTCGACGGCGTGAAGCCATAAGGGTCGCTCCAGAACTGCCCAAGCGCGTCGGCATCGGTTTCCATCAACTGCGCAGGGCTTTTCCCCTCCCAGTCGCCGAAATGCAGCTCTTGCAGATCAGGCTCCTGTTGCAGCGGCAGGCCATGCTGTAGCGCCAGCCGTTCGGCGAACCGCGCGCAACGCTGCAAAGGCGAACTGACAATGCGGTCCCAAGGACCGGCTTCGGCCACTGCCGCCTGCATCTGCTGCCAGCCGGTGTCGGTCAGCGCATCGTCAAGGCTGCCACGCAGGCCGCCACCCAGCTCGGTCTCACCGTGACGCAGCAGATCCAGGCGCAAGGTCATGCCGGGCGGTCCGCCACCGCAGCTTCGGCGAAGGTCGCCATGCCGTTGTGCAGCTCGCAGGCCAGGCGCAGCAATGGCACCGCCAGCGCTGCACCACTGCCTTCGCCCAGGCGCAGGCCCAGTTCCAGCAACGGTTCGGCCTGCAGCGTTTCCAGCACATGGCGATGGCCCGGCTCGGCGCCCCGGTGACCGAACAGCAACCACGGCCGGCACGACGGATTGAGCTGTACCGCAACCAGTGCCGCCACTGTGCAAATGAAGCCGTCGACCAGCGCCACGATGCCTTCCTGAGCGCAGGCCAGATAGGCGCCGACCAGCGCCGCCACTTCAAAACCGCCCAGTGCGCGCAGGCTGCCCAGCGCATCGCCGGATTGCGCGGCATGCAGCTGCAAGGCGCGCTCGATGACATCAGCCTTGTGATTGACGCCCTGGGCATCGAGGCCGGTGCCGGGACCGACCAGCAAGGTCGCCGCGCACTTGAGCAGCGAACAGGCCACGGCGCTGGCTGCCGTGGTGTTGCCGATGCCCATTTCGCCACCGATGAACAGCTCGCTGCCAGCAGCCTTGGCCCGCAGCACGCTGTCACGGCCGCCTTGCAGCGCCTGCTCCAGTTGCGCCTGGGTCATGGCTTCGCCGCGTGCGAAGTTGGCCGTGCCGGCACCCAGATTGAGGTGGCGCACGCCCGGCAGGTTCAACGGCGAGACGGTGCCGAGATCGACCACGTCCAGCTGTGCCGCCAGTTGCCTGGCCAGCACGCTGATGGCCGCGCCGCCCATGATGAAGTTGTGCAGCATCTGCCCGGTGACCGCCTGCGGATAGGCCGACACGCCCTCTTCGACCACGCCGTGGTCGCCGGCAAAAATGGCGATCCAGACCTTATCCACCGCCGGCTTCTCGCGCCCTTGCAAACCGGCCAGTTGCACCGCCACCGCCTCAAGTTGGCCCAAAGACCCGGCAGGCTTGGTCAGTTGTTGCTGGCGGGCCAGCGCCTGCTCGCGACTGGACGGGTTGATTTCCCGGGCCGGTTCGAGCCACCAGGCATTACTCATAGTGCGGATCCTTTTAAAGTCATGGGCAGTCCGGCGACGGTGAACACCACGCGCTGGCAACGCTCGGCCAGTGCCTGATGCAGCCAGCCGGCCTCATCGACGTAACGGCGGGTCAGCTCGCCGAGGGGCACCACGCCCAGCCCGGTTTCGTTGCTGACGAAAATGATCTCGCCCGGCAGTTGCGCCAGGCCGTTCAACAAGGCTTCGCGCTCCTGCGCCAGTCGCTGCGGATCGTCCAGCATCAGCAGATTGGTCAGCCACAGGGTCAGGCAATCCACCAGCAGGCAGCGGCCTTCCCCAGCGTTTTCCGTCAATACACGGGCCAGTTCGACGGGCTCTTCAACCAGCCCCCACTCGGCCGGACGACGCTGCCGGTGCAGCGCCACGCGCTGGTTCATCTCGCCGTCCAGCGGCTGACTGGTGGCGATGTAGATCACCTCCAGGCCGCCGTCGCTGGCGAGCTTTTCCGCCAGCCGGCTTTTACCGGAGCGCGCACCGCCCAGAATCAGTTGCAGCATCAGGGTTGCTCCAGACCGCAGAGTTCACGCAGCAGCTTGCCGTCCAGGTGTTTTTCCACCAGATCGGCCAGCCGTTCGATATCGCGTTCGCGCAGGGCGTGGTAATCGACCTGCTCGACGTCGTTCAGCCCGGCCCAGCGCAGTAGCGCACTGCTCGACGCCGGTTGTTCGAACAGGCCGTGCAGGTAGGTGCCGAGCACTTGCCCGTCGGCACTGCGCGCACCGTCGCAACGGCCGTCGCTGAGGTGGACCAAGGGGTTTTCCAGTGCCGGTCCGGTCGTCACCCCGGCATGAATTTCATAGCCGCTGACTTCCGCCTCTTCCAGGCTCAACCGGCCAGTGACGTTGCGCAGCTGTTTTTCCGGCCCCAGCACCGTGCTCATTGCCAACAGGCCAAGGCCCGGGCTGGAGCCGGCCGGGCCTTCCAGCCCGAGCGGGTCATGCAGTTCTTCGCCGAGCATCTGCAAACCGCCGCAAATGCCCAACAGCTTGCCGCCGTAGCGCAGATGGCGCTGGATCGCCTGCTCCCAGCCATTGTTGCGCAGGTAGGCCAGATCGCTGCGGGTGCTTTTCGAGCCCGGCAGGATGATCAGGTCGGCCGGTGGAATTGCCTGCCCCGGCCCGATGAATTGCAGATTGACCTGCGGGTGCAGGCGCAGCGGGTCGAAATCGGTGTGGTTGCTGATGCGCGGCAGCACAGGCACCACCACGTTCAGCACCTGCTCGGCCTTGTCGGTCTGGCGCTGATCGAGGCCGTCTTCGGCCTCCAGATGCAGGTCCATGACATACGGCAGCACGCCGACCACCGGCTTGCCGGTGCGTTGTTCCAGCCAGTCGAGGCCCGGCTGCAGCAAGGCGATGTCGCCACGGAAACGGTTGATGATGAAGCCTTTGACCCGCGCCTGTTCGCTGGGTGACAGCAACTCCAGGGTGCCGACCAGATGGGCAAAGACGCCGCCGCGATTGATGTCGGCCACCAGCAGCACCGGGCAGTCCACCGCTTCGGCGAAGCCCATGTTGGCGATATCGCCGGCACGCAGGTTGATTTCCGCTGGCGAGCCTGCGCCTTCGACCATCACCACCGGCCAGCCTTCGCTCAACCGCTTGTGCGAAGCCAGCACCGCCTGCATGGCGATGGCCTTGTAGTCGTGATAGGCCACGGCATTCATGGTGGTCACCGCGCGACCGTGAATGATCACCTGCGCGCCCGTGTCGCTGTTGGGTTTGAGCAGCACCGGGTTCATGTCGGTGTGCGGTGCCAGACCGCAGGCCTGCGCCTGCACCGCCTGGGCCCGGCCAATCTCGCCGCCGTCGGCGGTGACCGCGCTGTTGAGCGCCATGTTCTGCGGTTTGAATGGCACCGTGCGCACGCCCTGGCGGGTCAGCCAGCGGCACAGTGCGGTGACGAGGGTACTTTTGCCGGCATCCGAAGTAGTGCCCTGCACCATCAGGGTTTTGCCGGTCCTGGAAACGCTCATGCGCTCTCCTGGGAAAAATCGCTCAGTGCCTGTTCCAGCCGTTGCCAGTCGGCCTCGTCGCGGGGCAGGCCGAAGCGCAGGCTGCTGTTGTGCGGTCCGGTCGTGACAAAGATGCGCAGCAAAATGCCGCGCCGGGCGCAAAATTCGTAAAGCTCGCTGGCCCGTGGTGTAACCAGCCACTGAAACAGTGCACAGCCGCCCTGCGGGGCAAAGCCGTGACGAGTCAACAACTCGACCAGTCGCTGACTGGCCTGCCCGGTGCGCTCGATTTGCCGGCGGTGACCTTCGATATCGCTCAGGCACGCCTGACCGAGAATCCGCGTCGGTCCGCTGACCGACCACGGGCCAATCTGTTTTGCCAGCACCTTGAGAAAACGCGATTCGGCCAGCACAAAGCCCAGGCGCACGCCGGCCAGGCCAAAGAACTTGCCGAACGAACGCAGGACAATCAGTCCGGGGCGCTGGGTTTCTGCCGCCAGGCTCAACTCCGGGGTGTTGTCCATGAACGCTTCGTCGACCACCAGCCAGCCGCCGCGCTGGGCCAGCCGCCAGTGCCATTCCAGCAGACGCTCGGGTGTCAGGCTCAGGCCGGTCGGGTTGTTCGGGTTGACCACCACCAGCACGTCGAGCACATCGATAAAACGCTCGACCTCGTGCTCAAGCACCTCACGTACCAGAAAACCGTTGCTGCGCCAGGCCTCGGCGTGTTCGGCATAGCACGGCGACAACACGCCGACCTTACCGGCCTGACGCAAGCGCGGCAGTGCCTGAATCGCGGCTTGCGAGCCGGCCACCGGCAGCAGATCGGGCGCACCGTAATAGGCGCGGGCGGCACTTTCCAGGCCGTCGTCGGTTTCCGGCAAGCGCGCCCAGGCCGCCTCCGGGATCGGCGGAATCGGCCAGGACCACGGTGAGATGCCACTGGACAGGTCGAGCCAGTCGCCCGCCGCGATACCGTATTTCGCTACCGCACCCCGCAGCCGCCCGCCGTGTTCAAGCATAGAATTCAGTCCCCAGACAGAGGATCAGCAGCCACAGCCAGACGCCGCGCTGCACCAGTTGCCAGCCACGATCGATGGAACCGGCGTCGGCCGGTACACCCTCACCCAGTTGCGCACGTTCGTGCAGCTCGCCGTGATAGATCGCCGAGCCACCCAATTCAACGCCCAGCGCACCAGCACCGGCAGCCATCACCGGCCCGGCGTTGGGGCTGTCCCATTTCGGCGCCTGAGTGCGCCAGCAACGCAGCGCCAGTCGGGTCTTGCCGAGCAGTGCGTAGGTCAATGCCACCAGGCGGGCCGGAATGTAGTTCAGCAGGTCGTCGATTTTCGCTGCCGCCCAGCCGAAACGCTCGAAACGCTCGTTGCGATAGCCCCACATGGCGTCCAGCGTATTGCTCAGGCGATACAGCACCACGCCGGGCGCACCGAGCACGGCAAACCAGAAGATCGCCGCGAACACCGCGTCGCTGCCGTTTTCCAGCACCGACTCGGTGGCGGCACGGGCGACCTGAGTGGCGTCCAGCTCCGAGGTCTGGCGGCTGACCAGATAACCCACGCGGCGGCGGGCTTCTTCAAGATCATCGCCACGCAACGCGCGCGCCACCGGCTCGACATGTTCGCCGAGGCTGCGCAGCCCCAGCGCGCAGTACAGCGCCAGCACCTCCACCAGCCAGCCGATCCAAGGCAGCCAGCTCAATGCGGTGGCCAGCAGGGTCAGCGGAATCACCGCAATAAACCAGGCGGTCACGCCATGGCTGCGCCAGCCTCGGCCGCCGGCATTGAAACGTTGCTCGATGCGCTCGGCGAACCTGCCGAACGCCACCAGCGGGTGGTTTCGTTTTGGCTCGCCAAGCAGCGCATCCAGCGCAACCCCGGCGACACTCAATAACGCCACACTCATGAATTCACTCCCCATGTGTTCTCGTACAGCAGTTCCTGTAGCGGGCGCTCCTGCGCCCAGCCTTCCAGTACCAGCATCGGCGCCGGATAGAATTCCTTGACCGGCCCCAGGCAGAGTACCGCCAGGGGCTTTGAACCGGCTGGCATCTTCAGCAGGTCGGCCAGCGCCTGAGGTTCGAACAGCGACACCCAGCCCATGCCCAGCCCTTCGGCCCGGGCCGCCAGCCAGAGATTCTGGATCGCGCAGGACAGCGACGCCATGTCCATCTCCGGCAAGGTGCGTCGGCCAAAGATGTGTTTTTCCCGATCGTCCATCAGCGCGGCAACCAGCACCTCGGCACAGTCGTTGATACCTTCGACCTTGAGTTTCATGAAGTCATCGGAGCGTTCGCCCAACGCCTCGGCAGTGCGCACCCGTTCGGCCTCGACCAGTGCCTGGATCTGCCCACGCAAGGCGCGGTCGCTGATGCGGATGAAACGCCATGGCTGCATCAGGCCGACACTCGGCGCGTGATGGGCCGCCGCCAGCAAACGTGCGAGCAATTCGGGTGCCACCGTGCCGCCGCTGAAGTGACGCATGTCCCGCCGCTCGGCAATCGCCCGGTACACCGCCGCGCGTTCGGCGTCGTTGAAGGCGTGGTCAGTCATGACAAGCCTCCATTTGCCAGATGAGCAGGTTCGGCTGTGGGAGCGAATTCATTCGCGAGAGGTCCGCACGGTCGATACAGCTGCATTCGATACAGCCGCATTGCCTGGCATGCCTCATCGCGAATGAATTCGCTCCCACAAGGTTTCGCTGCGAACGTCATGGCTTCAACAGCGCCGCCATCGCCCGGGGGTTCGACGGGAAATAGAAATGCACGTACGAGGCCGTCATCCGCCCCTGCCGATACACCGCCTCGGCGCCGCGCCCGCCGTTGGGACTGACACCCCGGGCAATCGGCGTCCATTCGGTGCTGGTCAGGGAATGGTGATAGGTATGCCCGCGCAGCGTGCCTTCCGGCAACTCCACCGCCTGCAACGCCAGTGCCGCCAGACGCTTCTGCATCACCGCTTCGCCGTCGAGCAGGCCGACCAGTTCGGCGCGCTGCCCATCGACATCGGTCAGCGCATCGAGCAGGTACAACATGCCGCCACACTCGGCCAGCAACGGCTTGCCTGCGGCGTGGTGAGCACGGATGGCGTCGAGCATCGAGGTGTTCTGCGCCAGGGTCCGGTGATGCAACTCGGGATAACCTCCGGGCAGGTACAGGCTGTCGGCCGGTGGCAGTTCGCGGTCGCGGATCGGCGAGAAAAAGCTCAGCTCGGCGCCCATGTTGCGCAACAGGTCGAGGCTGGCGCCGTAGGTGAAGGCGAAGGCTTCATCATGGGCCACGGCAATGCGCACCCCGGCCAGCAAAGGCTCGGGGGTCACAAAATCGGGCGCCGCGAAAGTCACCGCTGGCGGCAAGGTCGCGTCGCAGGTGCTGGCCAGCGCCTCCGCAGCGGCGTCCAGACGCACATCCAGATCGTTCAGCTCGCTGGCTTGCACCAGGCCCAGGTGGCGGCTCGGCAGTTCGATACCGGTGTCCCGCGACAGCGCGCCATACCAGCGCAATCCTTCGGTCAGGCTGCCTTCCAGCAACTGCGCGTGGCGCACGGTGCCGACGCGGTTGGCCAGTACACCGGCAAACGGCAGGTCTGCCTGATAGCGCGCCAGTCCTAACGCCAGGGCGCCGAAGGTCTGGGCCATGGCCGTGCCGTCGATCACCGCCAGCACCGGCACACCGAAATGCCGGGCCAGATCGGCGCTGGACGGTGTGCCGTCGAACAGGCCCATCACCCCTTCGATGAGGATCAGGTCAGCTTCAGCGGCCGCTTCCCACAGCAGCCGACGGCTTTCTTCCGCGCCGACCATCCACATGTCCAACTGGTACACCGGATGGCCGCTGGCCCGTTCGAGAATCATCGGATCGAGAAAATCCGGCCCGCACTTGAAGACGCGGACCTTGCGCCCCAGATTGCGGTGCAGGCGCGCCAGCGCGGCGGTCACGGTGGTCTTGCCCTGACCGGACGCCGGCGCGGCGATCAACACCGCGGGACACTGTCTGGGCTCGCTCACAGTTCGATGCCTTTCTGTGCCTTGATACCGGCCTGAAACGCGTGCTTGACCATGGCGATTTCCGACACGGTGTCGGACAGGTCAATGAGTTCCTGTTTCGCGCCACGCCCGGTGATCACCACATGTTGCATCGGCGGACGGGCCTGCAGGTCGCTGAGCACCTGATCCAGATCGAGATAGCCATGCTTGAGGGCGATGTTCAGTTCATCGAGGATCACCAGACTGACGCCCGGGTCCTGCAGCAATTGCCGGGTCACCCCCCAGGCGGCTTCGGCAGCAGCGATGTCGCGCTGACGGTCCTGGGTTTCCCAGGTGAAACCTTCGCCCATGACGTGGTAGCGCACCTGCTCGGGGAAACGGCGGAAAAACAGTTCTTCGCCGGTCGCGTTGCGGCCCTTGATGAACTGCACCACGCCGCACTGCATGCCGTGGCCCATCGCCCGGGCGAGCATGCCGAAGGCGGAGCTGCTCTTGCCTTTGCCGTTGCCGGTCAATACCAGCAACAGGCCGCATTCATTGGGTGCGCTGGCAATGCGCTCGTCGATCACGGCCTTTTTGCGCAGCATGCGCGCCAGGTGGCGTTCGTCACGTTCGGTGGATTCGCTCATCTCAGCTCTCCGCTTGAGGGCAGGTGTGGCACACGGCAGACGCGGGCAAAGACTGACAGCAGGCGCCGGACAAGGCCGGGCCCGCGCAGAGCATCGCCCTCCGTGATGCTGTTCGGATGGATCAGGCCGGTCTCCGGACTCATGAGCGACGTGCGACTTTCGCGCGAGCCACGCGCCTTCCCATGTCCGAAAACACAGTGGCACCGTGCGTGGCCTTGACTCATTTACCGTTGCGGAGGCAGTGCCGGGATGGTGCAGCGAGTCACGCACCGGCTTCCCTGTTTCACCCCGACTGGCGGGGCACCTGAAACAATCGGCGAAGGTTAGAGGGTTGACCCCGGAGCGTCAATCGAACCCGTGATTCGGTTCAGCCATTGAACCCCCGACAGCGCCTGCACCTCTATTCATAAAGACGCCGTCGACTGGTGGCGACGAAATGGAGATCGACCATGCTCACGCTCAGACCCCAGGTTGTCGTTGTGTTGTTGCTCGCCGCCGGCCTTGCCGCCTGCGGCGAATCTTCCCGGCTGCAGGTCGCGGACGGCATGGGGCCGTCGCCGCAGCTGCCGGAACCGAACAAGACGCTGTTTCCAACGGTGAACATCGCCCCGGCAGTCGGCTGGCCGACAGGCGCGAAACCGACGGCAGCGCCGGGCACCCAGGTTGCCGCCTTCGCCAAGAACCTTGATCACCCGCGCTGGCTCTACGTGCTGCCCAACGGCGACGTGCTGGTGGCGGAAACCAACGCCCCGCCCAAACCCGATGACGGCAAGGGCATTCGTGGCTGGGTCATGAAGAAAGTCATGGGCCGCGCCGGGGCCGGCGTGCCGAGCGCCAACCGCATCACCCTGCTGCGCGACAAGGACCATGACGGCGTCGCCGAAACCCGTACGGTGTTCATCGACCATCTGAATTCGCCATTCGGCATGGCCCTGGTGGGCAACAATTTCTATGTCGCCGACACCGACCGCCTGCTGCGTTTCAACTACGAACCCGGCGCCACCTCGATCAAGGGCGAGCCGCTGAAGGTGACTGACCTGCCCGGCGGCACACTGAATCACCACTGGACCAAGAACGTCATCGCCAGTCCTGATGGCAGCAAGCTGTATGTCACCGTCGGCTCCAACAGCAACGTCGGTGAAAACGGTCTGGACGCGGAAAAAGGCCGGGCGGCGATCTGGGAAGTGGACGCTGCCACCGGCAATCACCGGATATTCGCCTCCGGCCTGCGCAACCCCAACGGCATGGATTGGGACCCGCACACCGGCAAGCTGTGGACGGCGGTCAACGAGCGTGACGAAATCGGCAGCGACCTGGTGCCCGATTACGTGACCTCGGTGCAAGACGGCGCCTTTTATGGCTGGCCGTTCAGTTATTACGGCCAGCATGTCGATGTGCGGGTGTCGCCACAGAATCCTGAGCTGGTGCAGAAAGCCATCGCCCCGGACTTCGCGGTCGGCCCGCACACTGCGTCACTGGGATTGGCGTTCGCCGATGGCAAGTCGCTGCCGGCGCCGTTCAACGAAGGTTTGTTCGTCGGCCAGCACGGCTCGTGGAACCGCAAACCCCACAGCGGCTACAAGGTGCTGTTCGTACCGTTCAAGGACGGCAAGCCGAGCGGCACCCCGGTGGATCTGCTGACCGGCTTCCTCAACGCCGACGAAAAAGCCCAGGGCCGCCCGGTGGGGGTGGTCAACGACAACAAAGGCGGCGTGCTGGTGGCCGACGATGTCGGCAATGTGATCTGGCGGGTAACAGCGGCGCGGACGGTGCAGGCGAGCAATACAGCCCAATGACGCGGCGCCTCGCACATGCGGCGCCTGTGCAATGGGCGCCGCGCGCCCTGTAGGAGCTGGCTTGCCCTGCGACCTGCCGGGAACCGGCAGTAAATCCTGACGACTATGCATTCCTGACACACCGCGCTTGCCGGATTTACGACGACTTCGTCGCCGGTCGCAGGACAAGCCAGCTCCTACATCGACCGTGTCACAAGCCAGCTCCTACATCGACCGCGACACAAGCCAGTCCCCCGAAATAGCCTTATTGCCGCGCCAGATTCGACGGCTGGATCACTCGCTTGGCGTTCAGCCAGGCTTTCTGCCAATAGGGCTTGTCGAGGCTGTCCAGCTTGACCGTGCCGCCAGTGGCCGGGGCATGGACGAAGCGGCCTTCGCCGACATAGATACCGGCATGGCTGACGTTGGAGCCGCCGTTGGTGGCGAAGAACACCAGATCACCGGTCTGCAACTCGCTGCGATCGATGTCCGGACCGCGCAGGTTGATCATCTCGCGGGTCGAGCGCGGCAAGGTAATGCCTGCGGCGCCCTGATACACGTAGCCGATCAGACCACTGCAATCGAAACCGGAATCCGGCGTGTTGCCGCCCCAGCGATAGGGCGTGCCGACCAGCCCGATGGCACGCAGCAGTACGTCATCGGCGAGCGGAGAAGAAAACTGGGAGGGAGCAGATACCACAGGCCGGGAAACGACCTTGGGTGGGGATGGCGGTGGATTACTGGAACAGGCGGCCAGCAATACAGCCAGAGAAGCAACAGCCAGGCGTACCGTAATCGACATAAACACAACAACCTTTGAGGATGCGGCTTACTCTGCCGGGAGCCGAAGCAACGTGCAATCGGGGTTTCCCCGGTTGCACGCTTTAATATCAACGATGTGGACGCGGGTGTTTAAGTGTAGTCGAGGACATCGCGGTCGTGGTTTCTGGCCCTTTGCCGGGTGCCATGGCCAGCGCGCGCTTGGCTTCGATGAACGTACGGGCCCAGTAGGCGTCGTCGAGACTGTCGACACGCACACCACCGCTGCGGCGGCTGCTGGAATGGATGAACTGGTCATCGCCCAGATAGATGCCGGCATGGCTGACGCGACCACGGCCTGCGGTGCTGAAGAACAGCAGGTCACCTGGCTTGAGGTCGTTGCGTTTGACCAGAGGGGCATCGATGTTGATCATTTCGCGGGAAGAACGCGGCAGGCTCATGCCGGCCTCTTCACGGAACAGGTAACCGATGAAACCGCTGCAGTCGAAACCGGAAGTGGTCGAGGTACCACCGAAACGGTATCGGGTGCCAATCAGCGACTTGCCACGCTCGAGAATGCTGTCAGCCAGTACCGGCAACTGGTAAGGCTTGTTGTCAGCGAACTGGGCCAGCTCATCTTCGGTGGCGATTTCGTCATCCAGAACGGAAGAGGCGTAATCGGCACGCTTGGCGGCGCTTTGAGCGGTGACAGAATCCTTCATCTGATTCTGCGACTGTTGTTGCGACGCTGGCATCTGGGCCGCGCAGCCGAACAGCAGCGTAACGAGTGCGAGAGGCACGAGGGGTGCGAAGCGATTCAGCATGGGCACGACCGTGGCTAATGTGTAAAGAAGCCGAGACTATGCCTTCTATCGTCATCATTTGCAAATTCAATCGACACAAATGTGACTTACCAGTAACTCCATGACATCTAAGGCTCGGCATCTTAACGACGCGTCCATGTGCGCGGAGTGATCAGTCGGTGAAGGATTGATCTCGGCGGTAAAGCCTCCCGTGACTCGCGTGCGCAGCATCGGCTCGTGAATATACGGGAAACTGGCGGTCGTGCCGATACTTAAAACAGCATCGAAGCCTTTCGCCATCTCCTCATACAGCACATTCAGTGCCAGCTCCGGCAACATTTCCTCGAACAGCACCACCGGTGGCCGCAGCACGCCATGGCATTGCGCGCACAACGGCGGCAACGGCCGCTGCAGGTGTTCGCTCAATAGCGGGTCTTCGGCGCCGCAGGACTGGCAGTAGAGCGGCGCGATCTGCCCGTGGATTTCGATCAGTCGCTCCGGCGGGCTGCCCGCCGCGCGATGATAACCGTCGACGTTCTGCGTCAGCACCCAGCACTGCGGTTTGTGTCGCTGCAATTGCGCGATCGCATAATGCGCCGCATTGGGCTGTCCGCCCAGGCAAGCGCTACCTAATTGGGCAATGTATTTCCAGCACAGCGCCGGGTCGCGACGCAGCATCGGCCCGGACAGCGCCATTTCAATCGGCAGGTCGTCATCGGTGCGACCGTTGTACAGACCGCCGACGCCGCGATAGGTCGGCAGGCCGGAATCCGCCGACAGCCCGGCACCGGTGATGATCAGAATGCGTTCGGCACGTCGCAGCGCTGCGGCCGTCTGCAGTACCACTGCCGGATCGACCGCCGCCGGGATCACCAACCGAGCGTCTCTTTAAGGAAGGGAATGGTCAGCTTGCGCTGGGCCTGCAGCGAGGCCTGGTCGAGCTGTTCGAGCAGATCGAACAGCGCGCTCATGCTGCGCTTGCCGCGAGTCAGGATGAAATGGCCGACTTCGTCAGTCAGATGCAGGCCGCGACGGGACGCGCGCAATTGCAGGGCGCGCAGTTTTTCTTCGTCGGTGAGCAGGCGCATCTGGAACACCAGGGCCATGGTCAGGCGTGATTTCAGGTCGGCCAGCTTCACCGGCAGTTCGCGCGGCGAGCAGGCGGCCGCAATCAGCAGACGCCGGCCACTGTCACGCAGACGGTTGAACAGGTGGAACAGCGCTTCTTCCCACTCGGGCTTGCCGGCCACCACTTGCAGGTCGTCGAGGCAGACCAGCTCGTATTGCTCCAGGTGGTCGAACAGTTCGACGCCCTGATCGAGCAGCTCGGCCATCGGCAGGTACACCGCCGGCTCGCCCAGTTGCTTGAAACGCAGACAGGCCGCCTGCAGCAGGTGCGTACGCCCTACCCCTTGCTTGCCCCACAGATAGATCAGGCTTTCCGTCCATCCGGCGTCGGCTTCGCACAGGCGTTCGACATAGCCGAGTGCAGCGGCATTGGCGCCTGGATAGTAATTGATGAAGGTGGCGTCATCGCGCAGACGCACACTCAGGGGCAGCTGAATCGGTTTCATGCTGGTTGAACGGTTCGCAAAGAGCCGCCAAGGGACCTCTGGGTAAAGTGTGCAAAGTTTATACCCGCGAAGCTGGCCGCACAATGTGCCAGACCACCTGCAAAATCAAAGGGTTGCGTTTGTACACTTTGCTTTCGGGGAGTTGCGCGAAAAACGGTAGGAGCGCGCTTGCCCGCGATCGGCGACGAAGTCGTCGTAAAACCTGCGCACGCGGTGTGCCTGATCGATTGCTGGTCTGCTAACGCAGCCTGTTTCGCCTGGCGGCGAGTTACTTGGAAAAGCCCCAAGTAACCAAGGGCTTCTTTCCCCGCCATACGGTGCCTCGCTAATGCTCGGCATACCCGCACTCCGGCGACACTCCGTGGGCGCGCCGCGAATGGGCCATCCATGGCCCACGCGGCTCTCGCGACATCCTGTCGCTCGGCCCACTGCGCATCGCCTGCGTTCGGCCTTCTGGGACGGGGCCCCAAGATCAAAATCAAAAGCCAGATCAAAAGCCGGCGAAACACACACTCCCTGTGGGAGCGGGCTCGCCCGCGAAGGCGTCCCCAAAATCGCCTCCGCCTCCAAGCCGGACTGCTACGGGACGGCGCGTGCCATCTGCCTTTGATTCTGGCCGGAGGCCGTAGGAGCCGGCTTGCTGGCGAAGGCGACAGGTCAACACCGCCTACAGACTCCATCTACAGATCAGGATCTTCCATCCCGCCGTAGATATCCGAATCCTTGTAGAGATCGTGCACATGCCGCACCAGCACCATGATCACCGCCGCCACGGGCAACGCCAGGAGGATGCCAGTAAAGCCGAACAGTTCGCCGCCGGCCAGGATGGCGAAGATCACCGCCACCGGATGCAGGCCGATGCGGTCGCCCACCAGCAACGGCGTCAGGACCATACCTTCCAGCGCCTGACCAACCATGAACACGGCGACGATGCCGAGCATCGGGTACAGATCGCCGCCGAACTGGAACAACCCGGCCAGAATCGCCGAGCCGATGCCGATCACGAAGCCCATATAAGGCACGATGGCCGCCAGCCCTGCGATGACGCCGATCAACAGCCCCAGCTCCAGCCCGACCAGCATCAGCCCGGCCGCATATATGACACCGAGCGCCACCATCACCAGCAACTGACCGCGAATGAACGCGCCCAGCACTTCATGGCACTCATCGGCCAGCGCGACGATTCTTTTCTCGCGATGACGCGGCAGCAGGCTTCGCACCTTGGCCATCATCACGTCCCAGTCACGCAGTAGGTAGAAGCACACCACCGGGATCAGCAACAGATTGGTCAGCCAGCCGATCAATGCCAGGGTCGACGTCGTCGCCTGCGCCAGAACGATGCCGACGATGTCGCCGGTCTGACCCATGTGCTCGGAAATCGCGGCCTTGACCTTGTCGAACTTCCAGAACCCGTCCGCCAGCCCCAGTTTGGCCTGCACCCACGGGAACGCGCTGTGCTGCAGCCAGTCGAGCATCTGCGGCGCCAGTTCGTACAAGCGATAAAGCTGCTTGGCCAGCATCGGCACCAGTACCAGCAACAGGCCCATGAAGATCAGGCTGAACAGCACGAACACCGTCACCACTGCCCAGGTGCGTGACATTTTCAGTTTTTCCAGGCGATCTGCCAGCGGATCGCCCATGTACGCCAGCAACAGCGCGACCAGAAACGGCGTCAGGATCGCATGCAGCAGCCAGACAAACAGGCAGAGCAGGACAACCCCGCCCAGCCAGAACCAACGACGCGTATCAGTCATTACAGCCCCTTGAACCCAGGATGGTTTGCCTCATGCAACGTCGTTACCAACGCGCTCATCGTTATGAACGCGCTCACCAGCGGAAGTGCAATGCCGACGCGGCCGCGGCTGGCGGTGGCGCAGTCGAACCGTCCACCGGTACTTGCCCGGCGTTGATCGGCGCGCTCGCGATATCGCCTGCCGGGACTTCCTGCAAATGCGCCAATGCCAGTTGCGAACGCAGTTGATCCGGGCTGCCGCTGACGTCGAACACCACGCGGTCGCCGTCCACCGATTTCAGCTTGCCGCCGAACGGCTCCAGCAGACGCAGCAGTTGTGCGTAGCGCTCCAGATTCATGCCCTGCACGTCCAGCGCCATGTTCGACGACGCTCCCGGCTTGACCACGAATCGCGGCGCCAGACGTTGACTCACCGCCAGCAGCACGGCATCGGCCAGTTCGGCGGAGCTGGCGCCGGTGGCACTGCCCTGCTCCACTTTGTCGCCCAGCCACAGGTGCCACTTGCCTTGCCACTGTTCGCCGCTTTGCTGGGCGTGCACGGCCAGGATGGCGTCGGAGCCGTAACGCTCGGAGGCCTGTTTCAACGGCGCGACATCGTTGCCGTCGAGGGTCTTGGCATTGCCGATGCCCTGCTCGCCCAGATCCGCCAGCGGCAGACGCAACGGCAGACCACGGTGCTGTGCGGCACGACGCAGCGGCTCGGCGGTTGGCTGGCCGTCGCCGACCAGGTTGGCGCCGTCCGCGGCTTCATTGAGCCACCAGGCCATGATCACCGGGCGGTTGGAGCCCCACAGCGGCAGACCGGCCTGACGCAGCGCGCGTTCGGTGCTGGCCGGGTCGAAGTCCACCTGCAGCGACTCGGGCGGCCCTGCGTCATAACCGTACTGACTGATGATCTGCTGTGGATCCTTGCGCACTTCGGCCAGACCCGGCCCCTGCGCGGCCTTGGCATCGCCGGTCAGGCGGATCACCAGGGTTTCCAGCGCCGCCTGGGTGGCGCGGTTTTTCTCGTCGGGGGTCTGGCCGCTGACCGGCTCGCGCACCTGATAGAGATTGTTCACCGTTTCGGCCAGGGCCGGCAGGCTGATCAGGGACAGACAACCCACGAACAGACAGTTTTTTAGACGCATGAATGAATTCCCGATGAAAAGCAGCTTCTATTAATAGCTGCATGAACATGACTGGCTCGATTCAGACCACATCACGGCCGAATCGCTCACGCTGAAGATGAACTTACACTCTATTATGTGCCGACGAACGGCGCAGGCCATCCACGGCAGGTTATTTTTTATTCATGATGGCCCTGCCGTCGGCCCAAGGATGGCCGCTTGGGTCCAACCCTGATAAAATCGCGCGCCTTCGCAGACCGGCGCTGACGCGGCCAAAAGCCGTTCCCTCTTCGGTCGTTACCCCGAATCCCCCCTAAAGGCCTGGATAATGAGCAAGCAACCCTCCCTGAGCTACAAAGACGCCGGTGTAGACATCGACGCCGGTGAAGCATTGGTCGAACGCATCAAGAGCGTCGCCAAGCGCACCAAGCGCCCGGAAGTGATCGGCGGCCTGGGGGGCTTCGGCGCATTGTGTGAAATCCCGGCTGGCTACAAGCAGCCTGTTCTGGTGTCCGGCACCGATGGCGTCGGCACCAAGCTGCGCCTGGCGCTGAACCTGAACAAACACGACAGCATCGGCATCGATCTGGTGGCCATGTGCGTGAACGACCTGGTGGTCTGCGGCGCCGAGCCGCTGTTCTTCCTCGACTACTACGCCACCGGCAAGCTGAACGTCGACACCGCCGCTCAAGTAGTCACCGGCATCGGCGCTGGCTGCGAACTGGCCGGCTGCTCGCTGGTCGGCGGCGAAACCGCTGAAATGCCAGGCATGTACGAAGGCGAAGACTACGACCTGGCCGGCTTCTGCGTTGGCGTTGTTGAAAAGGCCGACATCATCGACGGCTCGAAAGTGGTCGCCGGTGACGCCCTGATCGCCCTGCCGTCCTCCGGCCCGCACTCCAACGGTTACTCGCTGATCCGCAAGATCATCGAAGTGGCTGGCGCCGACATCGAAGCCATCCAGCTCGACGGCAAACCGCTGACCGACCTGCTGATGGCGCCGACCCGCATCTACGTCAAGCAACTGCTCAAACTGATCAAGGAAACCGGCGCAGTCAAGGCCATGGCCCACATCACCGGCGGCGGTCTGCTGGACAACATCCCGCGCGTGCTGCCGGAAGGTGCTCAGGCCGTGGTCGACGTGGCGAGCTGGACCCGCCCGGCGGTCTTCGACTGGCTGCAGGAAAAAGGCAACGTCGACGAGCACGAAATGCACCGCGTCCTGAACTGCGGCGTCGGCATGGTCATCTGCGTGGCCCAGGAGCACGTCGAAGCGTCGCTCAAGTCGCTGCGTGACGCGGGCGAACAACCGTGGGTCATCGGCCAGATCGGCGTTGCTGCCGAAGGCGCTGCCCAGGTCGAGCTGAAGAACCTCAAGGCACATTGATGCCTGACATGCCCCAAACCTGTGATGTAGTGGTGCTGCTGTCGGGCACCGGTGGCAACCTGCAAGCGATGATCGACAGCTTTCAGGACAGTTCGGGCCCGGCTCGCATCCGCGCGGTGATTTCCAACCGCGCCGATGCCTACGGACTGGAGCGTGCGAGAAACGCGGGTATCGACACCCGCGTGATCGATCACACGGCGTATGAAGGTCGCGAGGCCTTCGACGCCGCGCTGATCGAAGCCATCGATTCGTTCGCGCCGAAGCTGGTGGTGCTGGCCGGTTTCATGCGCATCCTCACCCCCGGCTTCGTGCGTCATTACCACGGTCGCCTGCTGAACATCCATCCGTCATTACTTCCGCGTTATAAAGGCCTGCACACGCACCAGCGTGCCCTGGAGGCCGGTGACAGCGAGCACGGTTGCAGCGTGCACTTCGTCACCGAGGAACTCGATGGAGGGCCTCTGGTCGTACAAGCTGTTATTTCGGTAGAGTTGCACGACACGCCCGCCTCTCTGGCGCAACGGGTTCACACCCAGGAACACCTGATCTACCCGCTGGCAATTCGCTGGTTCGCCGAAGGACGATTGACCCTGGGCGAACAGGGCGCATCGCTGAACGGCCAGCCACTGGGGCCCAGCGGCCACTTGATTCGCGCCATTTAAATTGAAACCAGGAGACACTATGCGTCGCGCTTTGCTCTTCGCTTTCGCTCTGTTCGCACTTCCTGCAGTCAACGCGGCAGACCTTCAACCCTTCTCCGCCAGCTACACCGCCGACTGGAAACAGCTGCCGGTGAGCGGTGGCAGCGCCACCCGCAGCCTGGAAAAGAACGCCAACGGCACCTGGACCCTGAGCTTCAAGGCATCGATGATGATCGCCAGCCTGACCGAGGTCAGTACGCTCAAGGTCGACAAGGACACCCTGCTGCCACAGACCTACCACTTCGAACGTGGCGGCCTGGGCAAGAGCAAGACGGTGGACATGGTGTTCGACTGGCCGACCAAGTTCATCACCGGCACCGACCGTGGCGACGCGCTCAAGATCCCGCTGAACACCGGCGTTCTCGACAAGTCCACCTATCAGCTCGCCCTGCAGCACGACGTCGCTGCCGGCAAGAAGAGCATGAGCTATCAGGTGGTCGACGGCGACGAGGTCGATACCTATGACTTCCGCGTGCTGGGCACCGAGAAGGTCGCCACCAAGGTCGGCTCGGTCGATGCGATCAAGGTCGAGCGCGTGCGTGATCCGACGCAGAACAAGCGCATTACCGTGATGTGGTTCGCCAAGGACTACGACTACCTGCTGGTGCGCCTGCAACAGGTCGAAACCGACGGCAAGGAATACAACATCATGCTGCAGGACGGCACGGTGAACGGTAAGGCGGTCAAGGGCAACTGATTGCCCGACGCTGCGAGCGATATCGAAACCCCGCCATTGGCGGGGTTTTTTATTGCCTTGCGCGCACACCTGTAGGAGCTGGCTTGTCCTGCGAAGCAGTCGTAAATCCATTCGCACTGGCCGTATCAGGTAAACCGCGTGCATAGGTTTTACGACGACTCCGTCGCCGCTCGCAGGACAAGCCAGCTCCTACAGGTGCGTCAAATGAAGAATACGTTTGCACTCAAACCCGGCGGATTCATGGCGTTTTACGTTCCCGCCGCCAACATGAAACTTTCTTCATTGCTCCGCACAGGGTGCGACAAAACGCCACACGCCCAGTAAAAACAAGCACTTCCGAACTCTTTCCAAATCCGTAAAAAACTCTTTCCGGAATCGTCGGTTTACTTAGCAAGCTACCAAATTCTATAAAGAAGCCACTGCGACGTCCTGCCGCAGATATCAAAGAGTCAGGAGTTTTCAATATGACGGTAACGGTTACTGAACGCGACGAAGCCCACAAGTCCCATGAAAGCATTGCCGATGGCATCCAGATCTGGGATGTGCGCCAGCAAGGCGAGTTGGTCGGGATGTTCCATCAGGAGTCGGACGCACAACGTTACGCCGCAGAGCTCGCGGCTCTGGAAGCCAAGAAGGCTGAACACGTGCAATAACGGAATTGCAGCAAGACAAAACCCGCCATCTGGCGGGTTTTGTTGTTTTGCAGACTGCGGTTTGTGATCGCTGCCGATTGCTCCCACAATGCAGAGCATCACGCCAGCCGGTACCGGTCAGCCATCACCACATCAAATCATCCGGAATCTTGTACGCCGCGTACGGATCGTCGCCATCCGGCTCTTCGGTCGGCTCGCTGAGCATTACGACGCGCTTCGGATCGCGCTCCTGCACCTTCAGCGCCGCTTCGCGCGGAATCACTTCGTAGCCGCCGCCGTGGTGCACGATCGCCAGCGAACCGCTGCTCAGCTTGCTGCGCATCAGCGCGTTGACCGACAGGCGCTTGACCTTCTTGTCATCGACGAAGTTGTAGTAATCCTCGGTGGTCAGCTTCGGCAGGCGGGTGGCTTCGATCAATTGCTTGACCTGCGCCGCACGGGCCTTCTGCTCGGCCTTTTCCTGTTGCTGACGGTTCAGTTCCTGGTCGCGCTTGGCCTTCTCGGCCATGGCTTCCTGGGCAGCACGCTGGCTGGTGTCGTCGGCTACGGCTTGGCCCTTGTGCACCAGACGCTGTTCTTTCTGCTTGCTCTTGGCGACCTGCTTGGCCTGTTTCTCGTTGACCAGACCTGCTTTGAGCAACTGGTCACGAAGGGAAATACCCGCCATTTATCATCTCTCTCTGAATATTCAACTCAACCGCAGTCGGGCGTGTTCTTTTCCTGGCGCTTGGCTTCGCCCCAGAGCGCATCCATCTCTTCGAGGCTGCAATCTTCAATGGGTCGCCCGCTGTCGCGCAAGGCCTGTTCGATAAAACGGAAGCGTCGCTCGAATTTGCCGTTGGCGTTGCGCAGTGCGTTTTCCGGGTCGACCTTGAGGTGGCGGGCCAGATTGACCACCACGAACAGCAGATCGCCGATTTCTTCCTGAATGCCCGGGCCGTCGTTGTCGGCCATGGCTTCAAGGACTTCATCCAGCTCTTCGCGCACCTTGTCGATCACCGGCAACGCCTCGGGCCAGTCGAAACCGACCTGCGCCGCACGCTTCTGCAACTTGGCGGCACGAGACAACGCTGGCAATACCGCCGGCACGTCGTCGAGCAGCGACAGCTGTTCCGGCACATGGGCCTTTTCGGCGCGCTCTTCGGCCTTGATCTGTTCCCAGCGCTGCTTGACCTGTTCCTCGCTCAGCCGTGGCATCTCCAGCGGCGCATACAGATCGCCGGTAGGGAACACATGGGGATGGCGGCGGATCAGCTTGCGGGTGATGCCGTCGACCACACCATCAAACTCGAAACGGCCCTCCTCCCGCGCCAGCTGGCTGTAATACACCACCTGAAACAGCAGATCGCCGAGCTCGCCGCGCAGGTCATCGAAATCGCCGCGTTCAATGGCATCGGCAACTTCATAGGCCTCTTCGAGGGTATGCGGCACGATGGTCGCGTAATTCTGTTTCACGTCCCACGGGCAACCGTATTCCGGGTCGCGCAGGCGGGCCATGAGGTTGATCAGGTCTTCAATGGTGTACATGGAGAGTCCTGTTGTCATTTCAGCTCAAGACATTCGGCATTCGACCCACCGCTATCGCGAGCAAGCTCACTCCTACAAGGGAATGCGATCACATGTAGGAGTGAGCTTGCTCGCGATGGGGCCGGTGAGACCCGTACCGTCAAGGCGTGCGATTACGCCGCGTCTCGATGATGTTCGGCAACTGCGAGATGCGCCCCAACAGACGACCCAAGGCATCCAGCCCCGGGATCTCGATGGTCAGCGACATCAGCGCGGTGTTGTCTTCCTTGTTCGAGCGGGTGTTGACCGCCAGCACGTTGATCCGCTCGTTGAGCAGCACCTGGGAGACGTCACGCAACAGGCCGGAACGGTCGTAGGCGCGAATCATGATGTCCACCGGATAGGTGAGCACCGGCACCGGGCCCCAGCTGACCTGAATGATCCGCTCTGGCTCGCGACCGCCCAGTTGCAGCACCGAGGCGCAGTCCTGACGGTGAATGCTCACGCCGCGTCCCTGAGTGATGTAACCGACGATGGCGTCGCCCGGCAGCGGCTGGCAGCAACCGGCCATTTGCGTCATCAGGTTGCCGACGCCCTGGATCTGGATGTCGCCGCGCTTGCCCGGCTTGTAGCCCGAGGCGGATTTGCGCGGGATCAGTTCCAGCTGTTCGTTGCCGCGCTCCGGCTCGACCAGTTGCTGCGCCAGGTTGACCAGTTGCGCCAGGCGCAAGTCACCGGCACCCAACGAGGCGAACATGTCCTCGGAGGTTTTCATGTTGGCCTTTTCGGCCAGCTTGTCGTAGTCCACCTGCGGCAGCGCCAGACGCGCCAGTTCGCGCTCCAGCAGCACCTTGCCGGCGGCGACGTTCTGATCGCGCGCCTGCAGCTTGAACCAGTGAACGATCTTCGCCCGCGCCCGCGAGGTGGTGATGTAGCCCAGGTTCGAGTTCAGCCAGTCGCGACTCGGCACGCCGTGCTTGCTGGTGATGATCTCGACCTGCTCACCGGTCTGCAGGCTGTAGTTGAGCGGCACGATGCGGCCGTTGATCTTGGCGCCCCGGCAGTTGTGGCCGATTTCGGTGTGCACGCGGTAGGCGAAGTCCAGCGGCGTCGCGCCCTTGGGCAAGTCGATGGCGTGACCGTCCGGGGTGAACACATAAACGCGGTCCGGCTCGATGTCGACGCGCAGCTGCTCGGCCAGCCCGCCGATGTCGCCGAGCTCTTCGTGCCACTCCAGCACCTGACGCAGCCAGGAGATTTTCTCTTCGTAGTGGTTGGAGCTGGATTTGACGTCGGTGCCCTTGTACCGCCAGTGAGCGCAGACGCCGAGTTCGGCTTCCTCGTGCATGGAATGGGTGCGAATCTGCACCTCCAGCACCTTGCCTTCCGGCCCGATCACCGCGGTATGCAGCGAGCGGTAGCCGTTTTCCTTGGGGTTGGCGATGTAGTCGTCGAACTCTTTGGGAATGTGCCGCCACAGGGTGTGGACGATGCCCAGCGCGGTGTAGCAGTCGCGCATTTCCGGCACCAGCACGCGCACGGCGCGAACGTCGTAGATCTGGCTGAATTCCAGACCCTTGCGCTGCATCTTGCGCCAGATCGAATAGATGTGTTTCGCCCGGCCGCTGATATCGGCCTTGACCCCGGTGGCCAACAGTTCGTTTTCCAGCTGCGACATCACATCGGTGATGAAACGCTCGCGGTCGAGGCGGCGCTCATGCAACAGCTTGGCGATCTGCTTGTACTGCTCGGGCTCCAGGTAACGGAAGGACAGGTCCTCCAGCTCCCACTTGATATGACCGATACCCAGGCGGTGCGCCAATGGCGCATAGATGTCGAAGACTTCCCGGGCCACGCGGTTGCGCTTCTCGTCGCTGGCGTTTTTCACCGCACGGATGGCGCAGGTACGCTCGGCCAGCTTGATCAGCGCGACACGCACGTCGTCGACCATCGCCACCAGCATCTTGCGCAGGTTTTCCACCTGGGCCTGGCTGCCCAGCACCAGCGACTGGCGCGGGCTGAGACTGGCACTGATCGCCGCCATGCGCAGCACGCCGTCGATCAGCTTGGCCACCGTGGGGCCGAAGCGCTGGGTGACGTCGGGCAAGGGGATCTTGCCTTCGCGCACGCCGCGATAGATCACGGCCGCGATGAGGGAGTCCTGGTCGAGCTTGAGATCGGCCAGGATTTCTGCGATTTCCAGGCCCGTCTGAAAACTCGACGTGCCTTCCGCCCAGAGATTCTTGGCGGCGTTGTCCTGTTGTTCGGCCAGCCTTGCGAACTCGCAGGCCTCTTTCAATGCCTGGCGATCGACTGCCAGGTCGACGCTGACCACATGATCAAGCCACGCGTCGAGATTGATACTGCCGTCTGTGTTGATCGGCTGGTGCGCTCTCACCTGTACCATGTTGCTTACCTTCCCTACGGCGCGATGAAATGCGCCATCAGTCGCCGGCCTTCTCGGCGCACGCTGTCTGCGGGCCATGCAGACTCCGACGTGCGCGGGCCGGTCGGATTAAACGGGATTCCATGTGAGCGACGGCGTGTTTCCCTGGGCCGTCGCCTCACTTACCCGCTTCAAATAAAGCCATCGCCTCGACATGTGCCGTCTGTGGAAACATGTCGAGGATTCCGGCACGTTTTAATCGGTAGCCCTGCCTGATCAGTTCGACCGTGTCGCGCGCCAAAGTTGCCGGATTGCACGACACATACACCAACCGTTCGGCACCCAGTGACTTGAGTTTGCCGACCACCTCGAACGCCCCGTCACGGGGAGGATCGAGCAGTACTGCGTCGAAACCATCCGCCACCCAGGCCGCCTTGTCCAGAGGCTGCGACAGATCCGCCTGATAAAATTTCACGTTGTGCAAACCATTGCCCGTCGCGTTGCCAGCGGCGCGCTCGACCATGGTCTGAACGCCCTCCACCGCCACCACTTCACGCGTCATCTGCGCCAGCGGTAAAGCGAAGTTACCAAGCCCGCAGAACAAGTCCAGCACTCGTTCATCGGCACGCGGTGCCAGCCATTCCAGCGCCTGCCGGATCATCGCCGTATTGACCTGTGCGTTGACCTGCACGAAGTCGCCGGGACGGTACGCCAGCTCAAGATTCCACGGTTCCAGCGCATAACCCAGTGACTGCGTGGCATCCGCCGGCGCAGGTTCGCCCACACCATGCAGCCACAACTGCGCGTCATGTTGCTGACAGAACTGCTGGAGAACCGCCAGATCCTTGTCGGCCAGCGGCGCAGTGTGACGCAGCAACACGGCATTGGCCGAACCACTGAACAACTCGACATGGCCCAGCGCCTGCGGTTTGCTCAAGCTGCGCAGCATGTCCGGCAACGCCGTCATGATCGGTTGCAAGGCCTGTACCAGCACCGGGCATTGGTCGATGGCAATGATGTCCTGGCTGGAAGCGGCGCGAAAGCCGACGTCCAGATGCTTGCCCTTGGCATCCCAGCGCACCGCAATGCGCGCACGACGACGGTAGGCGTATTCATCACCGGTCAGCGGCGCCGCCCACTCTTCAGGCTCGACACCGGCGACCCGGCTCAACTGTTCGGCGAGCATGCGCTGTTTCAGGGCAAGCTGATCGGCATGCGGCATCTGTTGCACGCTGCAACCGCCGCAGCGGCCAAAATGCGCGCACGGGGCAGGACGACGCTGAGGACTGGCCTGGAACACGCGCTCGGTGCGCGCTTCGACAATCTTCCCGTGGGCATTGAGCACCCGCGCCTCGATCTCTTCGCCGGCCAGACTGCCGGCGACGAACCAGGTGCGGCCTTCAAGGAACGCAATGCCGCGGCCGTCGTTGGAGAGACGCTCGATGGTCAGCCGTTGTTTCTTGCCAGTCGGCACCTGCGTTGTCTTCGTGCCGCCACTGGGCTGAAAACGCAGGCCGGAATCACGCTTGGCCATCAGTTGGGCGCATCGTAGACGCCGGTCGACAGGTAACGGTCGCCGCGGTCACAAATGATCGCGACCATGACCGCGTTTTCGACTTCCTGCGACAGCCGCAGCATGCCAGCCACGGCACCGCCGGACGACACGCCGCAGAAAATGCCTTCTTCGCGGGCCAGACGACGCATGACGTCCTCGGCTTCGCTCTGGGCCATGTCCATGATCCGGTCGACACGGTCGGCCTGATAGATTTTCGGCAGGTATTCCTGCGGCCAGCGGCGGATCCCCGGAATCGCCGAGCCATCCATCGGCTGCAGGCCGACGATCTGGATGTCCGGGTTCTGTTCCTTGAGGTAGCGCGAGGTGCCCATGATGGTGCCGGTGGTGCCCATGGAGCTGACGAAGTGGGTAATGGTGCCACCGGTCTGCCGCCAGATTTCCGGGCCGGTCCCGACGTAGTGGGCTTCAGGGTTGTCGCCGTTGGCGAACTGGTCCAGCACCTTGCCGCGGCCTTCCGCCTGCATGCGTTCAGCCAGGTCGCGGGCGCCTTCCATGCCCTCTTCCTTGCTGACCAGAATCAGTTCGGCGCCGTAGGCGGTCATCGCCGCCTTGCGTTCGGCGCTGGAGTTGTCGGGCATGATCAGGATCATGCGGTAGCCCTTGATCGCCGCGGCCATGGCCAGGGCGATGCCGGTGTTGCCGGAGGTGGCTTCGATCAGGGTGTCGCCCTGGTGGATCTGTCCGCGCAGTTCGGCGCGGGTGATCATCGACAGCGCCGGGCGGTCCTTGACGGAACCGGCCGGGTTGTTGCCTTCGAGCTTGAGCAGCAGGGTGTTGCTGGTGTTCCCGGCCATGCGTTGCAGACGCACCAGCGGGGTGTTGCCGACGCAATCGGCGATGGTTTGATACTGCAGGGTCATGGCGAGTGTGCGATCCAGACGTGCGGGGGTCGCCTATCATACCGGCAATCGCCGCCAGCCCATATCACGCAAAGTGAGTTGGATATGGCGAAATGGAATAAGCCGCGTAATGGCATGCCCCTGTAGGAGCTGGCCTGCCCTGCGAGCGGCTGTAGGAGCTGGCTTGTCCTGCGAGCGGCGACGCAGTCGTCGTAAAACCTGTGCGTGCGGTGTGTCTGGCTGATCGCTGTAGCTGCTAACGCAGCGCTGTTTCGCCTCCGGCACGTTACGCGGACTACTGTAGGAGCTGGCTTGCCCTGCGACCGGCGACGAAGTCGTCGTAAATCCTGTGCACTCGGTTTGTCTGGCCTGACGCTTTAGCTGCTAACGCAGCCTGTTTCGCCTGACGGCGAGTTACTTGGAAAAGCCCCAAGTAACCAAGGGCTCTCCACCCCGCCATACGGCATCTCGCCTAGGCTCGATGTGCCCTCACTCCGGCAATGCTCCGTGGGCACGCCGCGAATGGGCCATCCATGGCCCACGCGGCTCTCGCGACATCCTGTCGCTCGTCCCACTCCACATCGCCTGCGTTCGGCCTTCTGGGACGGGGCCCCAAGATCAAAAACCAAATCAAAAACCAGATCAAAAGCCGGCGAAGCACACACTCCCTGTGGGAGCGGGCTTGCCCGCGAAGGCGTCCTCAAGATCGCCACCGCCGGCAAGCCGGACTGCTACAGGGTGGTGTGCGCCATCCGCGTTTGATTCTGGCCGAAGGCCGTGGGAGGGAGCTCTGCTCGCGATGGCGGTGGGTCAGGCGACACTGGGTTGTCTGGCGTGACGCTATCGCGAGCAAGGCTCTCTCCCACGGGTAATTCACCTTCACCCGCAACAACCTCAAACCTCCAGCGCAAACTCCCGCGCGGGCAGGCGCATGATCATGCGCAAGCCTTGTCCGGTGTTTTCCGCCCAGAGGTCACCGCCCTGCAGTCGCAACGAATTACGCGCGATGCTCAGTCCCAGTCCGAAACCTCCGTCGCCGGGTCGGGCGCCGTCGAGGCGGATGAAAGGGGCAAAGATGCGTTCAAGGTCGTGATCGTCTACGCCGCCGCCCTGGTCTTCCAGCCACAGCAACCAGTCCTCGCCATCACGTCGGCCGTCCAGGCGCACCATGCCCGCAGGCGGTGAGTGGCGGATGGCGTTGCGCAGGATGTTTTCCAGTGCCTGGGCCAGTGTATCGAGGTGGCCGCGGACCCAGCATTCGCTGTCCAGCTCGCACTGTAGTTGCCGCGACGGCCAGCAGCTTTCGAAGCAGGCGTCGTCCACCAGCATTTCCCACAGTGCCTGCACCTGAATGTCTTCTTCCGGCAGTTTTTGCCGTTCAGCGTCGAGCCAGGCCAGGTGCAGGGTGTCGTCGACCAGCCGGCGCATGCCGTCGATCTCGCGGCTCAGGCGCTCACGCAGTTCGCTCAGGCTTTGTTCGCTGTCACAGGCCACCCGCAAGCGGCTCAACGGTGTGCGCAGTTCATGGGACAGATCGCGCAGCAATTGCTGCTGAATCTGCACCGTCGATTGCAAACGCGCGGCCATGTGATCGAAGGCGCGGTTGAGCTCACCCAACTCGTCCTGACGCGAGGTCATCTGTGGCGACAGGCGGCTGGACAATCTGTCGGCGCGCCAGGCATTGGCCTGTTCGCGCAGCTGATTGAGCGGACGGATCAACACGCGGTACAGGCCGACGCTGAGCAACAGGGTAAACAACGCCGGAAACAGCACGTGAGTCATCATCTGCCAGAACAGCGCATGCCGACCCGGTTTGAAGCGCTCGGGCAATTCGATGATCAAACTGCCGATGCTGGCGTCGTCGGGAAACGGAATCTTCAGCCAGGGCGCGGTTTTCTGCCGGCGGCTCATCGGCCAGTCGACGCCACGCATGAAAGTCAGGCGCTGAACCTGAGCATCATCCAGCGGGATGCTGCTCAGCGATTGCAGATCGCTGCCGATGACCCCGACCCAACCCTGCTCGTGCCGGCGGATTTCCCGCAGCCAGTCGTCGATGCCGCGCTCGCCACCCGCACGCCATGCCTGTTCGGCTTCCGCCGCATAGCTGTTGAGCACGCGCTTGGCGACCGGATCAAGGAACGCGTTCTGTACTTCTATATAGCGGCCCCAGTACCAACTGAGCCAAATCATCAGCAGGCAGAAGCCCACCAGCAACACGGCGAGCTTCCAGAACAGCGAGTGCCTGCCCGGCAGGCGTGAGCGCGGCTCAGCCATCCGCTTCGGCTGCGGTCAACACGTAGCCCTTGCCCCATACCGTGCGCAACTGGCGCGCCTCGTAGCCAACGGCCTTGAGTTTGCGGCGGATCTGGCTGACGTGCATGTCCAGGCTGCGGTCATGCTGGGAGTAACCGCGCTGCAACACGTGCTGATAAAGGAAGGGCTTACTGAGCACCTCCTCGGGACTGCGCCAGAGGGTTTCCAGCAGACGGTATTCACTGCGGGTCAACTGCGCGGTCTGGCCGGCGAAGGTCACGTCGCACAGGTTTTCGTTGAACAGCAGTTGATCCACATCGACCGCCTCGCTGACCGTGACGGGCTGCGGTGCGGTCAGCGCGTGGAAGCGCCGCTCCAGCTCGACCCGGCGCAGGATCGCTTCGATGCGCACCCGCAGCTCGTCGACGCTGAACGGCTTGGGCAGGTAGTCGTCGGCGCCGTTGCGAAAGCCGGTGATGCGGTCGGCCTCGGCCCCCAGCGCCGACATCAGGATGACCGGCATGCTGTGGCGGCGACGCAGGTGGGTGAGGATGTCCAAGCCGTTCATGCCCGGCAGCAGAATGTCCATCAGCACCACGTCGAAGGGCTGGCGCTGGGCGCATTCCAGACCTTCTCTGCCGTTCTGGCACCAGGTCACCTGAAAGCCGCAACGGTCCAGTTGTTCGTGCACGAAGGCACCGAGCACGGGATCGTCCTCGATGGCGAGTATGCTGGGGCGGTGGTGGCTGGCGGGAGTCATTGTCGTCTGCGAGTAATTCTCAGACGGCAATTATTCAAGATTGCGCGGCTGTCAGCAATGGCGGCTCATCGGTGGCCGTTCGCTGATCGCCCAATTAGGCGCGATTCGCCACGCGCAAGTGGCTACACTGCGCACATTGACACAGGACGCCTGACTCAAGGGCAATTCCCAAGGACACAAGGCGACCTGGCGCGGTGCTTGCCTGTCTGCAGGCACCCATCGCCGGAGAACGCTGGAGAAGCAAGCGTGTTGAACAAACTGGGCATCAAGGGCCGCGTACTGCTGCTGACGCTGCTGCCGACCTTTCTGATGGCGACCCTGCTGGGCGGTTATTTCACCTGGATGCAGCTGTCGGAACTGCAAAGCCAACTGCTCAAGCGTGGCGAAATGATCGCCAACGAACTGGGCCCGCTGTCGGCCAATGCGCTGGCCAACAGCGACAAGCCGCTGCTCGACCGCATCGCCGGCCAGGTGCTGGAACAGGCCGACGTGCGCGCCGTGTCGTTCCTTGATGTCGACCGCAATGTGCTGAGCCACGCCGGGCCGAGCATGGTCAATCAGGCGCCGACCGGCAACGGCCTGCATTTGCAGCAGCGCTCCGAAAACGACGCGACCCGTTACCTGATGCCGGTGTTCGGCCGCAGTCGCCATCTCACCGGCGACGTGGTGCCGGAAGAGGCCGACCGCCTGCTGGGCTGGGTCGAACTGGAGCTGTCCCACAGCGGCACCTTGCTGCGTGGTTACCGCAGCCTGTTCGCCAGCACGCTGCTGATCATCATCGGCCTGGGCCTGACCGCCATACTGGCCTTGCGCATGGGCCGCACCATCAACGGGCCGATTTCGCAGATCAAGCAAGTCGTCGCGCAACTCAAGGACGGCAACCTTGAAGTGCGTCTGCCGCCCATGGGCAGCCATGAACTGGACGAACTGGCGTCGGGCATCAATCGCATGGCCGCGACCCTGCAGAACGCTCAGGAAGAACTGCAACACAGCATCGAACAGGCCACCGAGGACGTGCGACAGAACCTGGAGACCATCGAAATCCAGAACATCGAGCTGGACCTGGCGCGCAAGGAAGCTCTGGAAGCGAGCCGGATCAAGTCCGAGTTCCTTGCCAACATGAGCCATGAAATCCGCACGCCGCTCAACGGCATTCTCGGTTTCACCCACCTGTTGCAGAAAAGCGAGCTGACCCCGCGCCAGCATGACTACCTGGGCACCATCGAAAAATCCGCCGACAGCCTGCTGAGCATCATCAACGAGATTCTCGACTTCTCGAAGATCGAAGCCGGCAAGCTGGTCCTCGATGCCATCCCGTTCAACCTGCGCGACCTGTTGCAGGACACCCTGACCATCCTCGCCCCTGCCGCCCACGCCAAGCAGCTGGAGCTGGTCAGCCTGGTCTACCGCGACACGCCGCTGTCGCTGGTGGGCGACCCGCTGCGGCTCAAGCAGATCCTCACCAACCTGGTGAGCAATGCCATCAAATTCACTCGTGAAGGCACCATCGTTGCCCGCGCGATGCTCGAAGACGAGCACGAAGACAAGGTGCAACTGCGCATCAGCGTGCAGGACACCGGCATCGGCCTGTCCAGCCAGGACGTGCGGGCGCTGTTCCAGGCGTTCAGCCAGGCCGATAACTCGCTGTCACGCCAACCCGGCGGCACCGGCCTGGGCCTGGTGATTTCCAAGCGCCTGATCGAACAGATGGGTGGCGAGATCGGCGTCGAGAGCGTGCCGGGCGAAGGTTCGGAGTTCTGGATCAGCGTGACCCTGCCGAAAACCCGCGACGACCTCGAAGACCTGCCAGCACCGCCGCTGACCGGGCGCCGCGTGGCGGTGCTGGAACATCACGACCTGGCCCGTCAGGCACTGGAGCACCAACTGGAAGACTGCGGTCTGCAACCGATGGTGTTCAACAATCTGGAAAACCTCATCAACGGCGTCACCGTGGTCCACCAGACGCCCCACGCCATCGACATGGCCGTGCTCGGCGTGACGGCCCACGAATTGCCGCCCGAGCGCCTGCGCCAACAGATCTGGGATCTGGAAAACCTCGACTGCAAAGTGCTGGTGCTGTGCCCGACCACCGAGCAGGCGCTGTATCAGCCGTCGGTGCCGGACGCCTACAGCCAGCTTCAGGCCAAACCGGCGTGTACGCGCAAATTGCGCCGCGCGCTGTCGGAGCTGATCAACCCCAAACAGACCCGCAACGACATGCCGGAACCGGTGTCGAGCCGGCCGCCGCGTATCCTCTGTGTCGACGACAACCCGGCCAACCTGTTGCTGGTGCAGACCCTGCTGGAAGACATGGGCGCCCGCGTGCTGGCGGTGGACAGCGGTTACGCCGCCGTGCAGGCAGTACAGGACGAAACCTTCGATCTGGTGCTGATGGACGTGCAGATGCCCGGCATGGACGGGCGTCAGGCCACCGAGGCGATTCGCAGCCTGGAAGCCGAACGCCAGTCGACCTCGCTGCCGATCGTCGCCCTCACCGCCCACGCCATGGCCAATGAAAAACGCGCTCTGCTGCAGAGCGGCATGGACGACTACCTGACCAAGCCAATCAGCGAACGGCAGCTGGCGCAGGTGGTGCTCAAATGGACCGGGCTGGCCCTGCGCAATCAGGCGCCGGAGCGGCACCCCGAAATCGCCCACAGCGGCTCCAACCTGCAAGTGCTGGATCACGAGGAGGGTTTGCGTCTGGCGGCGGGCAAGGCCGATCTGGCGGCGGACATGCTGGCGATGCTGCTGGCCTCGCTGGGCACCGACCGTGAAGCGATTCGCGGCGCCCGCGAGAACGGAGACCACGTCGCCCTGATCGAACGCGTCCACCGCCTGCACGGTGCCACACGCTACTGCGGCGTACCGCAACTGCGCGCGGCCTGCCAGCGCAGCGAAACCCTGCTCAAGCAGGATTCACCGGAGAGCGACAAGGCGCTGGATGATCTGGAGAAAGCCATTACCCGGCTGGAGATCGAAGCGCGGGTGAGTGCTTGATGTGGGTCAATGCGCGGTTGCCCTGAGGATGTAGATTGTCCGTAGCAGTCCGGCTTGCCGGCGGTGGCGCCAATGAAATCAACACCTGTAGGAGTGAGCTTGCTCGCGATTGCGTTCTGTCTAACACCTATCTGGTGGCTGAAATTGTGCAATCGCGAGCAAGCTCACTCCTACAGGCTTCGTGCTTTTGACAGGGAATCTTCATGCGCACCCTCCTCTACAGCAGCCAGACCTACGACCGCGACAGTTTCCTCGCCGCCCAGGTGCCAAGCGACATCGATCTGCACTTTCAGCCCGCCCGTCTGACCCTGGACACGGTGGCGCTGGCCGACGGTTATCCGGTGGTCTGTGCCTTTATCAATGACGACTTGAGCACGCCGGTGCTGGAGCGGCTGGCGGCCGGTGGCACGCGCCTGATCGCTCTGCGCTCGGCCGGTTTCAACCATGTCGACCTGCCAACCGCCAAACGCCTCGGCATTGAGGTGGTGCGGGTGCCGGCCTATTCACCCCATGCAGTGGCCGAGCACGCGGTGGCATTGATCCTGTCGCTCAACCGCCATTTGCATCGCGCTTATAACCGCACCCGCGATGGCGATTTCACCCTGCATGGCCTGACCGGTTTCGATCTGGTCGGCAAGACCGTCGGCGTGGTCGGCACCGGGCAGATCGGCGCCACCTTTGCGCGGATCATGGCCGGTTTCGGCTGCCAGTTGCTGGCTTATGACCCCTACCCCAACCCGCAGGTCGAAGCCCTCGGCGCCCGCTATCTGCCGCTTGAGCAATTGCTGCAACAGGCGCAGATCGTCAGCCTGCATTGCCCGCTCAACGAGCAGACCCGCCACCTGATCAACCCGCAGTCGCTGGCGCGCATGCCCCGTGGCGCGATGCTGATCAACACCGGACGCGGCGCGCTGGTCGACACGCCGGCGCTGATCGAAGCGCTGAAAAGCGGGCAGCTGGGCTATCTGGGGCTGGATGTCTATGAAGAGGAAGCACAACTGTTCTTCGAGGACCGCTCCGACCTGCCGCTGCAGGATGATGTGCTGGCGCGGCTGCTGACCTTCCCCAACGTGGTGATCACCGCCCACCAGGCCTTCCTCACCCGCGAGGCGCTGGGCGCGATTGCGCAGACCACGCTGGACAACATCACGGCGTGGGCGGCGGGGAGTCCGCAGAACATCGTGTAGACACACTCCCACCTAGTAGGAGCTGGCTTGCCCTGCGACCGGCTGCGCAGCAGTCGTAAATCCATACGCACTGGCCGTGTCAGAAATACCGCATGCACCGGTTTTACGACGGGTTCCCCGCCGGTCGCAGGGCAAGCCAGCTCCTACAGGGGGATAGCGTTTTTCCGCAGGTGACGTGTTCTCCGCCCTGCGGCAGCGGGCAGTCGGCCGCTAAAGTGTTAGCATGCGCGCCTATTTGGAGACCCCCATGGCCGAACACGATTTTCGCTACAGCATGCTCACCCCGCACCACACCCTGATCGAATGCCGCAGCCTGGCAATCGGTCGTTATCAGGTCACCGGCAACGGTGGTTCGATCAGCCACGGCGACGTGCTGCTGGTCACTGTCAAAGGCAGCAAAGACCTGTACATGCGCCTGACCGTGGAAAAAGTCCGCCACCTGATCAACCCGCCCGGCCAATGGGTCGCGGTGGCCGACGGTCCGAAGTTCACCGAGCTTGCGATTCATCAGTGGAAGGTCAACTGCAACGGCTGCGGCAAAGAGCAGGACATCGAATTCATGGTCGACGGCAAGGCCGGCAAACAGGCGCTCAAGCCTGCCGCCACCGCGCGCATCGCCGAACTGGGCTGGAAAACCGTCGGCGAAAACCACCTGTGCCCGGCCTGCGCGAAGAACGCCGCATGAAATGGCGCGTTCTGACCCTGCTCGCGCTGGGCCTGCTCGGCGGCTGCGCCAGCGATCCCGACGCGCTCAAGCGTGATCACGGCTATGTGCTGGAATGGATCGGCGAGCGGCCCTTGATGGATTACAGCCACCTGACCATGACCCTGGGCAAGGATGGCCGCGCCTATGGCAACGCCGGCTGCAACCACTGGTTCGCGGCGTACCGGCTGGACGGCGATGCGATCAGCTTCGGCCCGCTGGGCAGCACTCGCAAACAGTGCGCTCCAGCCTTGATGGAACAGGAACGACGTTTCCTCGACGCCATGGGCAAGGTGCAACGCTGGGACATGTCCGAGATCAACCAGTTGCAACTGTGGCCGGCGCAAGGCCAGCCGCTGCGGTTCTGGCTGGAAGAGGGTTGATTTCAGGCCAGGCACAATCCCTGTGGGAGGGAGCCCTGCTCGCGAATTACGGTGTGTCAGTCACCGCAGTCATGACAGACATGCCGCATTCGCGAGCAGGGCTCCCTCCCACAGAGGCAAGGCACCATCGTCTGTACTGCAGCTCCAGGCGGATCACCCCTTCCCCTTCAACTCCGCCAGCTTCTGCGCCACACCGGCCGCAGTCTGTTCGCCCATCAACTGCTCACGCACCTTGCCCTTGTCGTCGATGATGTACGTCACCGGCAGTGCTTCGCTCTTAGGCAGGTCGTACTGGTCGGCCGGGTCCTGGGCCAGCACGGTGAACTTGATGCCCAGCGCATTGCTGGCGTTCTTCAGCTCTTCACCCTGCAGGTTGTCGAAGTTGACCCCGAACACGCTGACCTTCTGCCCGCTCAACTGCTCGGACAGCTTGTTCAGTTCCGGAATTTCCGTACGGCACGGGCCACACCACTCGGCCCAGTAATTGACCACCAGCCAATGTTTGTCGACCCGGTCGCTGGCGATCTTCTGACCGTTCTGATCGGTGCCCAGATCGACCCCGCACCCGCTGAGCAACATGCTACCGATAAGTGCTACCGCTGCTGCCAAACGCCTTGCCATGATGCCTGTTCCTTCTCGAAATACCCGACGCAGACTGCATATTGGTCTTTGTCATGACAGCTGTAGAATAGCGCCCACCTCACGCAACATGCGACCGACAAATGACCGATCTGACGCTTTATCACAACCCGCGCTGCTCCAAATCCCGTGGCGCGCTGGAATTGCTGGAAGCCCGTGGCCTGGCACCGACCGTCGTGCGTTACCTGGAAACCCCACCGGACGCCGCACAACTGCGTGATCTGCTGGGCAAGCTGGGCATTGGCGCCCGCGACCTGCTGCGCACCGGCGAAGACGAGTACAAGGCCCTGAATCTGGCCGACGCCGCCTTGAGTGACGAGCAACTGATCGCCGCCATGGCCGCGCACCCGAAACTGATCGAACGACCCATTCTGGTCGCCGGCAACAAAGCCATGATCGGCCGTCCGCCGGAGAAGATCCTGGAGATCCTGTCGTGACCACGCCGTACATCCTGGTCCTGTATTACAGCCGCAACGGCTCGACCAGCGAGATGGCTCGGCAGATTGCCCGGGGCATCGAAATGGGCGGCATGGAAGCCCGGCTGCGCACGGTCCCGGCGATTTCCACCGAGTGCGAAGCGGTAGCACCGAGCATTCCGGAAACCGGCGCGCTGTACGCGACCCTCGACGACCTGAAGAACTGTTCCGGTCTGGCGCTGGGCAGTCCGACCCGCTTCGGCAACATGGCTGCGCCGCTGAAGTACTTCCTCGACGGCACCAGCAACCTGTGGCTGACCGGCGCGCTGGTGGGCAAACCGGCCAGTGTGTTCACCTCCACCGCCAGCCTGCACGGCGGTCAGGAAACCACGCTGATGTCGATGCTGCTGCCATTGCTGCACCACGGCATGCTGGTTACCGGCCTGCCGTACAGCGAAGCGGCGCTGATCGAAACCAGCGGCGGCGGCACGCCTTATGGCGCCAGTCACCATGCCGGCGCCGATGGCAAACGCCCGCTGGACGCCCACGAAACGTCGTTGTGCCGCGCGCTGGGTCAGCGTCTGGCGAAAACCGCGTTGCTGCTGGAGCCATCGCGTGGCTAAAAAGCCCAAGGTCCTGCCCGCTCTGCAATGGTTGCAACCGCGCGTGCGCTGGAGCCGGGCGGCGGCCTTGCTGTGCTTTTTCGGGCTGATCGCGCTGCTGTGCATCTATTACCTGGTATTCGCCGACCTGCACGGCGCCCGGCCGTGGGTGATTCTGGCCATCGAACTGGTGCCGCTGCTGGTGCTGGCGCCGGGCATGCTGAGCGGCAGCCCGCGCGGGCATTCCTGGACCTGTTTCGTGGTCAATCTGTATTTCATCAAGGGCGCTCTGGCCGCCTACGACCCTGGCCGCTCGCTGTTCGGCGTGCTGGAAATGCTCATGAGCCTGGCGGTGTTCACCACGGCGCTGCTGTATGTGCGCTGGCGCTTTCAGTACAACCGCAGATTGGCGGGTGAAGGTAGCTGACGCGATCACCTGTAGGAGCTGGCTTGTCCTGCGAGCGGCTGCGAAGCAGTCGTAAAACCGGTAAACGCGGTATGTCTGTCAAAACGCGTGCATAGATTTTACGACGACTGCGTCGCCGCTCGCAGGACAAGCCAGCTCCTACAGGTGCGCCAGCGTCTGCCAGCCAGCGCCAGGAGGCGGGACATGAAAATTTATTGGAGAGGGCATGCAAGACTACAAATGGCTGAATGAATACTGCCTCAACCGCTTTGGCTCCGCCGCCGCTCTGGAGGCGCATCTGCCGACCTGTTCCACCGCGCAACAACTCAAGGCCATCAGCGACGACCGCTACCTGTCGACCCTGGCCCTGCGGGTGTTTCGTGCCGGTCTGAAGCACAGTCTGGTCGATGCCAAGTGGCCGGCGTTCGAGCAGGTGTTCTTTGGCTTCGATCCGGAAAAGGTCGTGCTGATGGGCGCCGATCACCTTGAGCGGCTGATGCAGGACGCGCGGATCATCCGCCATCTGGGCAAGCTCAAGAGCGTGCCGCGCAACGCGCAGTTGATCCTGGACATCGCCCACGAACACGGCAGTTTCGGCAACTTCATCGCCGACTGGCCGGTGACCGACGTGGTCGGCCTGTGGCGCTACCTGGCCAAACACGGCAACCAGATGGGCGGGCTGTCGGCGCCGCGTTTCCTGCGCATGGTCGGCAAGGACACCTTCATCCCCAGCCACGATGTGGTCGCCGCGCTCAACGCGCAAAACATCGTCGACAAGGTGCCGAGCAGCCAGCGCGATCAGGCGGCGGTGCAGGAAGCCTTCAACCAGTGGCACGCCGAAAGCGGCCGGCCGCTGTGCCAGTTGTCGATGATGCTGGCCTACACCGTTAACCACTGATCTTTTTTTCGCGGGAAGGCGGCGACACCGGATGTAACAAATGGAAAATCGTATACATTATCCGCCATACGTCCATTAGCCGAGTCGCCCGCGTGCCCTTCCTTCTTTCTGACGCCCCCAACCTCGGTGTCGCGCCCTCCGCGTCCGAGGTGATTTCGAAATACCTGCGCGAGTCGATCATCTCCGGGCAGTTCGCCGAAGACGAGCCGATCCGCCAGGACGATATCGCGCGGATCTTCAACGTCAGCAAGATTCCCGTGCGCGAGGCGCTCAAGCGTCTTGAAGCCGAAGGCCTGGTGCAATTCCAGCGCAACAAGGGCGCGGTGGTCACGCGGATTTCCGAGCCGGAGCTGGCGCAGATCTTTGAAGTGCGGGTGCTGCTGGAAGTGCAAGCCATCCGCCTGGCGGTGCCGAACCTGACCCAGGCCCACATCGACCGCGCCAACGCCATCTGCGACGAGTTCATCGGCGACGACGATATCGGGCGCTGGGCCGAGCTCAACTGGGCGTTTCACACCTGCCTGTACGAAGCCGCGCAACGGCCGTTTCTGCTGAACATGATTCGCTCGATCCACGACAAGGTCGAACGCTACCTGCGGGTGCAGATGAGCTTCGACGAAGGCAAGGAACGCGCCGACCAGGAACACCGGGAAATTCTCAAGGCCTGTGCCGATCGTGACGTGGACAAGGCCGCCGAGCTGATCGAACACCACATCATCGGCGTCTGCCGCGCGCTCTACGCCCACCTGCCCGACGCTCACTTGAGCAAGATCTGACTGTGCCGATTTCGTCATTCCCCCGGACGAAATCGGTCAAGACCCTGCCCCGCATTCCCGCCAATCTGACTGACAACGGCCCGGCTCGATGCCCCGTATCAGCCCGGCGTTCACGGTATCAGCGGCGAACACAAATCCTGTGGGAGCCGGCTTGCTGGCGAATGCGGTGAGTCAACAACATCGATAGCGACTGACACACCGCCGTTCGCCAGCAAGCCGGCTCCTACGAAGATTGCGGCAATTTCAAGGCCGCTGATGCGGCCCAGACCTTGGCAGAGGTAATGACATGAAACGCATCCAGATCCTCGATTCCCACACCGGCGGCGAGCCCACGCGGCTGGTGCTCGACGGCTTTCCCGAGTTGGGCGGTGGCAGCATGGCCGAGCGGCGGCAGTTGCTGGCGGACGAATTCGATCACTTTCGCGCCGCAACCATGCTCGAACCCCGGGGCAGCGACGTCCTGGTCGGCGCCTTGCTGTGCAAACCCGTCGACCCCGAAGCCTGCGCCGGGGTGATCTTTTTCAACAACACCGGCTACCTCGGCATGTGCGGCCACGGCACCATCGGGCTGGTGGTGTCGCTGGCACATCTGGGCCGTATCGGCCCCGGCGTACACCGCATCGAAACCCCGGTGGGCACGGTGCAGGCAACCCTGCACGAGGACCGTTCGGTCAGCGTCGATAACGTGCCGTCCTACCGCTACCGCAAGCATTTCATTGTCGATGTGCCGGGCCTCGGCAGCGTCACTGGCGACATCGCCTGGGGCGGCAACTGGTTTTTCCTGATCGCCGACCACGGCCTGAGCGTCAGCGGCGACAACCTCGACGCCCTCACCGACTACACCTGGAAAGTCCGTCAGGCGCTGGAAAGCCAGGGCATTCGCGGCGAAGACGGCGGCATCATCGACCATATCGAGCTGTTTGCTGACGACGACCAGGCTGACAGCCGCAACTTCGTGCTCTGCCCCGGCAAGGCCTACGACCGCTCGCCCTGCGGCACCGGCACCAGCGCCAAACTGGCGTGCCTGGCCGCCGACGGCAAGTTGCAGCCGGGCGAACTCTGGCAGCAGGCCAGCGTGATCGGCAGCCAGTTCGAAGGCAGCTTTCAGTGGCAACACGGCGAACGTCAGGTCGGTGACCGCATCCTGCCAACCATCCGTGGCCGCGCCTACATCAGCGCCGAAGCCACCCTGTTGCTGGACGAGCAAGACCCGTTCGCCTGGGGTATCCGTTCTTGAAACACGACACTGCAGCCGATGTGATCATCATCGGCGGCGGCATCATCGGCGCGGCCTGCGCCGATGAGCTGGCCAACCACGGCCTGCGGATTCTGGTGCTGGATGCCGGGCGCCCGGCGGCCACTGCGGCCGGCATGGGCCATCTGGTGGTGCTCGATCACAGCCCGGCAGAACTGGCTCTTGGCGAATACTCGGTGCAGCTGTGGCGCGAATTGGCACCGCAGATGCCGGACGACTGCGCCATGCGCAACAACGGCACCCTGTGGCTGGCCTGCAATGAAGAAGAAATGGCTGAAGCCGAGCGCAAGCACAAGGCGCTGGGCGAGTACGGCCTGGCCTGCGAATTGATCTCCGGCGCGGCGCTGGCCGAAACCGAACCCTCGCTGCGCTCCGGCTTGTTCGGCGCGCTGAAAGTCAGCGGCGACGGCATCCTCTACGCGCCAAACGCCGCACGCTGGCTGTTGCAGCGGCATGCCGAAAACGTGCGCCAGCAACAGGCCGAAGTGGTCGAGGTCGATGGCAATCGCGTGCGTCTGGCCGACGGACAATGGCTGCAGGCCGGGGCGGTGCTGGTCGCCAACGGCATCCACGCCCGCGAGCTGTGCCCGGAATTGCCGTTGCAGGCCAAGAAGGGCCATCTGCTGATCACCGACCGCTATCCACGGCAAATCAGCCACACCCTGGTCGAACTGGGTTACGTCACCAGCGCCCATCAGGGCAACGGCCCGTCGGTGGCGTTCAACGTACAACAACGGCCCACCGGGCAACTGTTCGTCGGCTCTTCGCGGCAATTCGACAATCACGACCCGGCCGTTGACGGCGCCATGCTCGGGCGCATGTTGCGCCGGGCCATGGAGTTTCTCCCCGAACTGGGCCAGATGAACGGCATCCGCAGCTGGACCGGCTTTCGCGCCGCCAGCCCCGACGGCCAGCCGCTGGTGGGCGAACACCCGAACCAGCCGGGCCTGTGGCTGGCGGTCGGCCATGAAGGGTTGGGCGTGACCACCGCCACCGGCACGGCAAAACTGCTGGCCGCGCAACTGCTGAACCATGCGCCACCGGCACCGTTGCAGGCGCAATTGAGTGCTTTTCTGCCACAACGTTTTATCGGAGCCCACGCCCATGCCTGAACTGCGTATCGACGGCCAGACGTTGCGCGTTGCCCCTGGCACCACTGTGGCGGCGGCCTTGATGGTCAGCGGCGACCGCTGCAGCCGCACCTCGATCAGCGGACAGCGCCGGGCCCCCTTGTGCGGGATGGGCATCTGCCAGGAATGTCGGGTCAGCATCGACGGCCTGCGCCGCCTGGCCTGTCAGACCCTGTGCCGCGACGGCATGCAGGTGGAGACGCAGCCATGAAAAACAGCGTCGACCTGCTGATCATCGGCGCCGGTCCGGCCGGCATGGCTGCGGCACTGGCGGCAGCCCCCAGCGGCGCCAGCATTGCCCTGATCGACGACAACCCGCTGCCCGGCGGGCAGATCTGGCGTGACGGCCCGCAGGCGCAATTGCCAACCCAGGCCCAGGACATGCGCACGCAGTTGCAGCGGTTCAGCAATATCCGCCTGCACAGCGCCACCAAAGTGATCGCCCTGGCCGGACACAAGCGCCTGCTGCTGGAAGACCCCATGCGCGGCTGGCTGCTCGGCTACGACAAACTGATTCTCTGTACCGGCGCCCGCGAGCTGCTGCTGCCCTTTCCCGGCTGGACCCTGCCCGGCGTCACCGGTGCCGGCGGTTTGCAGGCGCTGATCAAGGGCGGCCTGCCGGTGAGCGGCGAGCGCACGGTGATCGCCGGCAGCGGCCCTCTGTTACTGGCTGCGGCGGCGACCGCAAAGAAACACAATGCCGATATTCGGCGCATCGCCGAGCAGGCATCGCTCGGCGCCGTGAGCCGTTTTGCCGCCAGCCTCTGGCGCTGGCCGCACAAGGCGGTGCAGGCGGTTGGCCTGTCCAGCGGCGCATACCGCGCTTCGTCCCATGTGCTCGCGGCGTTGGGTTCGGAGCGTCTGGAAGCGGTGCGGCTACAGGTCGGTTCACGCATCGAGGAAATCCCCTGCGAGCTGCTGGCCTGCGGTTTCGGTCTGGTGCCGAACGTGGAGATCGGCAAGGCGTTGGGGTGTCGGGTGCAGGATCGGGCGATTGCTGTGGATGAATGGCAGGCCAGCAGCGTTACCGATCTATACGCTGCCGGGGAATGCACCGGTTTCGGCGGCAGTGAACTGGCGCTGGTGGAAGGACGAATCGCCGGGCTGGTGGTCAGCGGTCAGCAGCAACAGGCCCGCGCATTGTGGCCGCAGCGCCAGCACTGGCAGGGGTTTGCCGATGCACTGAACCGGGCGTTTGCGTTGAGCCCGGCGCTGGCTCGGCTGGCCGCGCCGGACACGCTGGTGTGCCGGTGCGAGGATGTGCCTTACGCCGAGCTGGCGACTCAGTCCAGCTGGACCGCCGCCAAACTGGCGACCCGCTGCGGCATGGGCGCCTGTCAGGGGCGCATCTGCTCGACCGCCGCGCAGACGCTGTTCGGCTGGGAGGCCCCGACACCCCGCCCGCCGTTCAGCCCGGCGCGAATCGCGACGTTGGCGTGTCTGGATGAGACCCACCCTGCCACCTGATGCCTGCATGACTGCCACAAAACCTGTAGGAGTGAGCTTGCTCGCGATAGCAATCCGTCTGACACATCTTTCGTGACTGACACTACGCCATCGCGAGCAAGCTCACTCCTACAAAGGCGTCACATCCGTTGCTGCTTCCCTCTCCAATACCGCATCATCGGCCTCACTCCACCTTGTGGCCATCTGCCCCGTGAACATGATCGACCTGATCCCCGCCGCGCCGCTGCACGATCTCGACCAGTTGCTGAGCAGCCTGGAACGGGTCGCGCCGCTGTTCGATGCGTTGCCCGACGTGGTGTTTTTCGTCAAGGACGCCCAGGCCCGTTACGCGCTGGTCAACCAGACCCTGGCGCAACGCTGCGGCTGCAAAGAGAAAAGCCAATTGGTCGGGCGCACCGCCGAGGATGTGTTTCCGCCACGCTTCGGCCCGCTGTACACCGCCCAGGACCGCCGCGTGCTGGCCGATGGCAGGCAATTGAGCGATCAACTGGAACTGCACCTGTATTACGGTAACCAGCCGATCTGGTGCCTGACTCACAAGCTCGCCCTGCGCGATGCGGGCGGCGCGATCATCGGCCTGGCCGGGATTTCCCGCGATCTGCACACGCTGCAGGCGCATCCGGCCTATCAGAAGCTGGTCGAGGTCGATGCCTATATCCGTGAGCACTTCGCCCGGCCGATCCTGCTGGAAGAACTGACCGCCATCGCCGGGCTGTCGATCGCGCAACTGGAGCGGCACTGCAAGCGGATCTTCCAGCTGACGCCCCGGCAGATGATCCACAAGGCCCGGCTGGGCGAGGCTTCACGCCTGCTGCGCGAAGATCTGTCGATCACCGAAATCGCCCTGCGCTGCGGCTACACCGACCACAGCGCCTTCAGCCGCCAGTTCCGCGCCCTGACCGGCGTGTCGCCGAGTGAGTATCGGGATGCGCAGGGCTAACGCCATGGGCTACCGGGATAACCCTGTGAGGCCACAGCAAGATCACTGTGGGAGCGAATTCATTCGCGAAAAATGTGTCAGCCGACAGAGGCATGTCGGCTGTACCGGCCTCTCGCGAATGAATTCGCTCCCACAATGATCCCGGCAGTGGCAGCCATGGCAGTGCTCCCGCCGCAACGTGCATCTATGAAGCACCCCGCGCATTTTTGCTCCTTTATGTAACACCACCCGCTCGCCCTTCACTACGCTCAATAGGGCAACCCCGCCCATCCAGAGCCCTGCAGCCAATAGTGGCAAAACGGGCACGTACCCTGCATAGAAAAATATCGTATACGAAATTACTTATCCGGCCGTTCCATTACTTGCATCCATCGAGGCTTCTATGAAAAACCCCGTTGTTGCCGTAGCCCTCCTCGCTGTAATGAGTTCTTCCTTTATCAACACCGCGCAGGCCGACAAGCTCGATGACATCATCGACTCCGGCAAACTGCGCTGCGCCGTGACCCTGGACTTCCCGCCCATGGGTTCGCGCGACGATAAGAACAACCCGGTCGGATTCGACGTCGATTATTGCAACGACCTGGCGAAGGTGCTCGGTGTGACCGCCGAAGTGGTCGAAACGCCCTTCCCGGACCGCATCCCTGCGCTGGTGTCCGGACGCGCCGACGTGATCGTGGCGTCCACCTCCGACACCCTGGAGCGCGCCAAGACCGTGGCCATGACCATTCCCTACTTCGCCTTCCAGATGGTAGTGCTGACCCGCGACAACACCGGCATCAGCAAGTACGAAGACCTCAAGGGCAAGAACGTCGGCAACACCAGCGGCACCTATGAAGCCATCGCTCTGGAAAAAGACCAGAAAGCCTGGGGCAGCGGCAGCTTCCGCGCCTACCAGACCCAGAACGACACCATCCTCGCCGTCGCCCAGGGCCATATCGACGCCACGGTGGTCACCAACACCGTCGCCGCCGCCACCCTCAAGTCGGGCAAATACAAGGGCCTGAAAGTCGCCGGTAACGCGCCTTACGTCATCGACTATGTGTCGCTGGCGGCCAAACGCAGCGAGTACGGCCTGATCCATTACCTAAACCTGTTCGTCAACCAACAGGTGCGCACCGGCCGTTACGAAGAGCTGTGGAAGAAATGGGTGGGTGACGAAATCAAGCCTGCCAACCTGACCGTGCCGGGGGTTTATTACTGATCCCTGTTTGAGCCAAACCGTACACATTCGGCGCAACGCCCGTTTTCTGCGCCGAACCCGGAACCTGTAGGAGTGAGCTTGCTCGCGATGGCGATACGTCCGACACAGATGCATCGCCTGATACGGCGCCATCGCGAGCAAGCTCACTCCTACAAAGGCTCGGTGCAATATCCGTTTTATGTGCCGTACCCAAAACCTGTAGGAGTGAGCTTGCTCGCGATGGCGATATGTCCGACACAGATGCATCGCCTCACACACCGCTTTCGCGAGCAAGCTCACTCCTACAAAGGCTCGGTGCAATATCCGTTTTATGTGCCGTACCCGAAACCTTTAGGAGCCGGCTTGCTGGCGAAAGCGTCAGTTCAGGTAATGACGTATTGACTGACACACCGCCTTCGCCAGCAAGCCGGCTCCCACGAGGGGTCGGTGTTGAGCGTGACAATGACGTGCACCGAAGGACTCAAGCCCTCAATTCAGGAGCCCACGATGTCTGAAGTTTCGTTGAACGGACGCTGTCTGGTCCCGGGCAGTGCGCAGGGCGAACTGCTCTACGCCGATATCGGCCTGAGCTTCTGGGGCGGGGTCGAGCCGTTTACCGGCGAGGTCATCGACCGCCATCACCCGCTCAGCGGGCAATTCATTAACGGTCGCGTGCTGGCGATTCCCAGCGGGCGCGGCTCGTGTACCGGCAGCAGCGTGTTGCTGGAACTGATCCTCAACGGCCACGCCCCGGCGGCGCTGGTGTTCGAGCGGGTCGAAGACATCCTCACCCTCGGCGTGCTGGTGGCGAAACAAATGTTCGGCCACTCGATTCCGGTGATCAGCCTGGGCGAAGCCGGTTTCGCCGCGTTACGTGAAGCGAAGTTCGTGCGGGTCGAGGATGGCCAGGTGCGGACGTTCGACAACCTGCCGCCCGAACTGCCACTCAAACAGCCGAACATTCCCCACAGCACTGCCAACAGCCGTATCAGCCTCACCGAAATGGATCAGGCCTTTCTCGACGGTGCCTACGGCAAGGCCGCGCAGGTAGCGATGGGCATCATCCTGAGCATGGCCGAACTGCAAGGCGCCACCGAGTTGATCGACATCAGCCAGGCGCACATCGACGGCTGCATCTATACCGGCCCGGCAAGCCTGCGCTTCGCCCGGCAACTGGTGGACTGGGACGCCCATGTGCGCGTGCCGACCACCCTCAACTCAATCTCGGTAGACAAACGCCGCTGGCGCGAACTGGGCGTCGACCCGGCGCTGGGCGAACCGGCCAGCCGCCTCGGCGATGCCTATCTGGAAATGGGCGCGCGCATCAGTTTCACCTGCGCCCCTTACCTGCTCGACAGCGCCCCGGAACTCGGCGACCAGATCGTCTGGGCCGAGTCCAACGCCGTGGTCTACGCCAACAGTGTGATCGGCGCGCGCACCCTGAAGTACCCGGACTATCTGGACATCTGCATCGCCCTCACCGGCCGCGCGCCGAAGATCGGCTGCCACCTGACTTCGCAGCGTCTGGCGACCCTGCGCATCGACGTGCCAGCTCTGGAAGGTCTGGACGACAGTTTCTATCCATTGCTGGGTTATCACATCGGCCTGCTCTGCGGCGCCGAGATTCCAGTGATCTGCGGGCTGGAACTGCTCGGCCCCGATCTGGACGACCTCAAGGCCTTTGGCGCTGCGTTCGCCACCACCTCCGCCGCGCCGATGTTCCACATTGCCGGGGTCACACCCGAGGCGACCACCGTGGAACTGGCCCTTGGCGGACATCCGCCAGCCAAGACCCTGCGTATCGAGCCGGTCGAGCTGCTGCACAGTTGGCGCGAGTTGAACAGCGCGCAGAGCCCGCAAGTGGATGCCGTCACCCTCGGCAACCCGCATTTTTCCCTGAGCGAATGCGCCACCCTCGCCCGCCTCTGCCACGGCCTGCGCAAGCACGACAGCGTGGCGGTGGTGATCACCTGCGGCCGCGCCACTCTGGAACGGGCGCAACAGGCCGGCCATGTCGCTGCGCTGGAGCGCTTCGGCGTGCAATTCGTCACCGACACCTGCTGGTGCATGCTCGGCGAACCGGTGATTCCGCAGACCGCGCGCACACTGATGACCAACTCCGGCAAATACGCCCATTACGCGCCAGGGCTGGTGGGTCGCCGGGTGCATTTCGCCAGCCTCGCCGAATGCGTCGACAGCGCCTGCAGCGGTGTCGCCAGCGGGCGCCTGCCGTTGTGGCTGCACACCGCCGAACAAGCGGAGGCCGCTGCGCATGTTTGATTACAACTTCCACTGGCGCGCCGCGTTCAAAGCCTTGCCGGACATGCTGCAGGGCGCTGTGGTGACCTTCGAAACGGCCGCGCTGTCGATGATTCTCGGGGTCATCATCGCGCTGTTTCTGGTGTTCATGCGCCAGGGCAAGAATCGCCTGCTGCGCGGCTTCGCCATGACCTGGATTTCCATCGCCCGCAACACGCCGTCGCTGTTTCAGGTGTACATCCTGTATTTCGGCCTCGGCTCGTTCGGCCTGCACGTCAGTTCCTGGCTGGCCCTGCTCGCGGGGATCACCATCAACAACGCCGGCTATCTGGCGGAAAACTTCCGGGGCGGCCTCAACGCGGTGCCCGATACCCAGTTGCGCGCGGCCCGTTCGCTGGGCATGAGCGCCTTTCAGGCATACCGGCTGATCGTGATTCCGCAGTTGCTGCGCATCGTGTTCTACCCGCTGACCAACCAGATGGTCTGGGCGGTGCTGATGACCTCGATGGGGGTGATCGTCGGCCTCAACAACGACCTCACCGGGGTGACCCAGGACTACAACGTGCGCACCTTCCGCACCTTCGAGTTCTTCGCCATCGCGGCGGTGCTCTATTACCTGATCGCCAAACTGATCGTGGCCGTGGCACGGCTGCTGTCATGGCGCCTGTTCCGGTACTGAGGAGTCGAGCATGTTCAACAGCACCTTCAGCTGGAACGACCTGCAATTCATGCTTCAAGGCGCGTGGGTGACCATTCTCTTGACCATCGTCTCGATGATCATCGGCACGCTTGCCGGGGTGGTCTGTGGCATGGGTCGCGCCCTGCTACCGCGCAGCACCATTCCCCTGGCCTGGCTGCTGGACGTGTTCCGCAGCGTGCCGCTGCTGATCCAGTTCGTCCTGTTCAACGCCCTGAAAAGCATCGCCGGGCTGAACTGGAGCGCCTTCACCGTGGCCTGCATCGTGCTCGGCCTGTACGTCACCGCTTACTGCACCGAGATCGTCCGCAGCGGCGTGTTGTCGGTACCGCTGAGCCTGCGCCGGGCCAGCCGTTCGCTGGGCATGAGCTACTGGCAGGACATCCGCAAGATCGTCCTGCCGATGGCCACGCGGGTGGCGTTCCCCGGCTGGATCAACCTGCTGCTGGGGGTGATGAAAGACACCGCGCTGGTGATGTGGATCGGCATCGTCGAGCTGCTGCGGGCATCGCAGACCATCGTCGTGCGCATTCAGGAACCGCTGCTGGTGCTGTGCATCGCAGGTCTCATTTACTACGTCATGAGTCTGGTGATCGCCCGTATCGGCGCCCGACTGGAAACGAGGTGGCAGGAAAATGATTGAGATCGACAACCTACACAAATCGTTCGGCGAGCTGGAAGTGATCAAGGGCGTGAGCCTGCAGGTGGAAAAAGGCGAAGTGGTGTCGATCATCGGCGGATCGGGCTCGGGCAAGTCGACCCTGCTGATGTGCATCAACGGCCTGGAGTCGATCAAGAGCGGCAGCATCCGCGTCGACGGCACCGAGGTCCACGCCAAGAGCACCGACATCAACAAGCTGCGGCAGAAGATCGGCATCGTCTTCCAGCAATGGAACGCCTTTCCGCACCTGACCGTGCTGGAAAACGTGATGCTCGCCCCGCGCACGGTGCTCGGCAAAAGCAAGGAGGAAGCCGAGGCGCTGGCGGTCAAGCAACTGACCCACGTGGGCCTGGGCGACAAGCTCAAGGTGTTTCCCGGCAAGCTGTCCGGCGGCCAGCAGCAGCGTATGGCGATTGCCCGGGCGCTGGCGATGTCGCCCAACTACATGCTGTTCGACGAGGCCACGTCGGCGCTGGACCCGCAACTGGTGGGCGAAGTGCTGGACACCATGCGCATGCTCGCCGAAGACGGCATGACCATGATTCTGGTGACCCACGAGATCCGCTTCGCCCGCGACGTGTCCGACCGCGTGGCGTTTTTCCGCAACGGCCTGGTCCACGAGATCGGCCCGCCGGACCAGGTGATCGGCAACCCGCAACGTCCGGAGACGGCGGATTTCTTGCGGTCGATCAAGTGAATACGTAACCGCAAAGATGAGGTTCTGTGGGAGCGGGCTTGCCCGCGAATGCTGAATATCGGCCGCTGAAGAGGCGGCGAATGTACCGGCCTCTTCGTGAGCAAGCTCACTCCCACAGGTCATTCATTGTCCGCCAGACCATGGCTACGTTCTGACAGGAGGGCTTCGCTTCATGCGCTCATCGAAAGTGATTCATGTGGTCAGTTGTCACGCCGAAGGTGAAGTCGGCGATGTGATCGTCGGCGGGGTCGCACCGCCGCCGGGCGAGACGATCTGGGAGCAGTCCCGCTGGATCGAGAAGGACAACGTGCTGCGCAATTTCATGCTCAACGAGCCGCGCGGCGGAGTGTTCCGTCACGTCAACCTGCTGGTGCCGCCGAAAAACCCGAAGGCGCAGATGGGCTGGATCATCATGGAGCCGGCCGACGTGCCGCCGATGTCCGGTTCCAACTCGCTGTGCGTGGCGACGGTGCTGCTCGACAGCGGCATCCTGCCGATGACCGAACCGGAAACCCGGTTGGTGCTGGAAGCCCCCGGCGGCCTGATCGAGGCCATTGCCCAGTGCCGTGACGGCAAGGTGCAGAGCGTCGAGGTGCATAACCACCCCTCCTTCGCCGACCAGCTGGACGTGTGGATCGAGGTGCCGGGGCTGGGTTCGATCCAGGTCGACACCGCCTATGGTGGCGACAGTTTCGCCATCATCGATTCGACGAAGCTGGGCTTCGTGCTGACCGCCGACGAAGCAAAAGATCTGGTGGAAACCGGCCTGAAAATCACCAAGGCCGCCAACGAACAGCTCGGTTTCAGCCACCCGCTGAACAAGGACTGGAACCATATTTCCTTCTGCCAGATTGCCGCGCCGGTGAACCGTGACGGCGGCGTAGCGAATGCCGCCAATGCCGTGGTGATCCGCCCCGGCAAGATCGACCGCTCGCCCTGCGGCACCGGCTGTTCGGCGCGGCTGGCGGTGCTGCATGCCAAGGGCCAGTTGCAGGTCGGCGAACGCTTTATCGGCCGTTCGATCATCGGTTCGGAATTTCACTGCCAGATCCAGCGCGTCACCGAAGTCGCCGGCCGCCCGGCCATCGTGCCGAGCCTGCGCGGGCGGGCGTGGATCACCGGCACCCATCAACACCTGCTCGACCCGAGCGACCCGTGGCCGGAGGGGTACAAGTTGACGGATACCTGGCCGGTGGGGTTGGAGCTGTAGAGAACTGTAGGAGTGAGCTTGCTCGCGATGGCGTCGTGTCAGTCACCATCAACGCGTCTTATCTACCGCATCGCGAGCAAGCTCACTCCTACAAGGGGCATGCATTTCAAATTCAACCGGGCGTCATTCGCTCAAAACAAAACGTATACGAAATACCTTTAACTCACCCAGGAGACACTCATGAGCACTTCCGTAAGCTGGAACGGGGTTTTCCCTGCTGTTACCACCCAATTCAACGACGATTTCTCCCTCAACCTGGAGGCCACCCACACCGTCATCTCCAACCTGGTGCGCGACGGCGTGTCGGGGCTGGTGATCTGCGGCACCGTGGGCGAGAACACGTCGTTGAGCGTGGCCGAGAAGATCAGCCTGGTGGAAGTCGCCAAGGACGCCTCGGCCGGGCGCGTGCCGGTGATTTCCGGGATCGCCGAATTCACCAGCGCCAATGCCTGCGCCGTCGCCAAGGACGTGCAGAAAGCCGGTGCCGACGGGATCATGCTGATGCCGGCGCTGGTGTACTCCTCGAAACCGTTCGAAACCGCCGCGCATTTCCGCACCGTGGCCGGCGCCACCGACCTGCCGATGATGGTCTACAACAATCCGCCGATTTATAAGAACGACGTGACGCCGGACATCCTGATTTCCCTGGCCGACTGCGACAACATCGTCTGCTTCAAGGATTCATCCGGTAACACCAACCGCTTTATCGATGTGCGCAACGAAGTCGGCGACCGCTTCGTGCTGTTCGCAGGCCTCGATGATGTGCTGGTGGAAAGCGTGGCGGTGGGCGCCGTGGGTTGGGTGTCGGGCATGTCCAACGCCTTCCCGAAAGAAGGCGAAACCCTGTTCCGCCTGGCAAAAGCGGGACGATTCGCCGAGGCGATGGCGCTTTACGAGTGGTTCATGCCGCTGCTGCACCTGGATGCGCGGCCGGATCTGGTGCAATGCATCAAGCTCTGCGAAGCGATCATGGAACGCGGCAGCGCCCTCACCCGCCCACCGCGCCTGGCGCTGCCGGACAGTGATCGGGAATACGTCGAGGGGCTGATGAAGACGGCGCTGGCCAACCGGCCGGTGTTGCCGGAGGTGGGGCTTTAAAACGCCAACACCTGACACGGGATGGATTCGCCACCTGTAGGAGCTGGCTTGTCCTGCGAGCGGCGACGCAGTCGTCGTAAAACCGGTAAACGCGGTGTGTCAGACAGACATAGTCGTCAGGTTTTACGACTGCTTCGCAGGACAAGCCAGCTCCTACAGGGGATCGCGTATATCGCGTGGTTAGATATTCACCACATTCACAAACCGCGACGCCGCAGTTTCGTCGATTTTCAGACTGGTGAAGTCGAACAGGTTGCGGTCGGCCAGTTGCGACGGCACCACGTTCTGCAGGCTGCGGAAGATCATTTCCGAACGGCCCGGGGTCTTGCGGTCCCATTCCTGAAGCATGTCCTTGACCACCTGACGCTGCAGGTTTTCCTGCGAGCCGCAGAGGTTGCACGGGATGATCGGGAACTGCTTCATGTCCGAATAGGCCTGGATGTCCTTCTCGGCGCAGTACGCCAGCGGGCGGATCACCACGTTACGGCCGTCGTCGGCGCGCAGCTTCGGCGGCATGGCCTTGATGGTGCCGTTGAAGAACATGTTGAGGAAGAACGTCTCGACGATGTCATCGCGATGGTGACCCAGCGCCATCTTGGTCGCACCGATCTCGTCGGCAAAGGTGTACAGCGTGCCGCGACGCAGGCGCGAGCACAGCGAGCAGGTGGTCTTGCCTTCCGGGATCAGCTCCTTGACCACCGAGTAGGTGTCCTTCTCGACGATGTGGTACTCGACGCCCAGTTCTTTCAGGTAGGCCGGCAGCACGTGCTCGGGGAAACCCGGCTGCTTCTGGTCCATGTTCACCGCAACGATGTCGAACTTGATCGGCGCGACCTTCTGCAGGTGCATCAGCACGTCGAGCATGGTGTAGCTGTCCTTGCCGCCGGACAGGCAGACCATGACCTTGTCGCCCTCTTCAATCATGTTGAAATCGGCCACGGCCTCGCCCGCAAGCCGACGCAGACGCTTCTGCAGTTTGTTCTGATTGACGGAAAGGGTGCCCATGGCGCTGGTTTCGCTCGCTGTGACTCTGGAAAGGGCCGGTATTTTACGCATAAACGTCATGACAGGTAACGCCCCCTGTAGGAGTGAGCTTGCTCGCGATTGCCATCCGTCAGATACCTGTTCTTGCCTGACCCTCCGCTATCGCGAGCAAGCTCACTCCTACAAGGCCGTCATGGCGAACCACAACGAAACCTACCGTTCATCCGGCTGTCATGTGCTGTTGATCACCAACAGCTATTAGCCCCCCATTTGAATGCGCCAATTACTCTAAAGGCCACGGTTTTCGTGGCCTTGCGCTTTCTATACTGGCATCAGAGGTCGCAGCCATACCCTTGTAGATTGTGGCCTTCCCCTGACGGCACTGGATCGTCAGGCGCTTCTTGCGAAGCGATCGCATAGACGACGAGGAGTAACGGGCATGATCCATCACGTTTGGGGGCTGTTCACACACCCCGACCAGGAATGGCAACAGATACGTGGCGACAAAGAAGAAACCATCGGCCACATGTACCTCACCCATACGCTGGTCCTGGCGGCGATTCCGGCTATTTCGGCTTATATAGGCACCACCCAGGTCGGCTGGGTCATCGGCAGTCGCGCGCCGGTGATGCTGACCAGCGAAAGCGCGATCTGGATGACCATCATGTCGTACATCGCCATGCTCGCCGGGGTCGGTGTCATGGGCGGTTTCATTCACTGGATGGCGCGCACCTACGACGCCAGCCCGAGCCTGGCGCGCTGCGTGGCCTTCGCCACCTACACCGCAACACCGCTGTTCCTCGGCGGCCTGGCGGCGCTGTATCCGCACATGTGGCTGGGCATGATGGTGGGTCTGGCGGCGATCTGCTACACGGTTTACCTGCTCTATGTGGGCCTGCCGGTGTTCATGAACATCCACCCGGACGAAGGCTTCATGTTCTCCAGCTCCGTGCTGGCGGTGGGGTTGGTGGTGCTGGTGGCGATCATGGCCTTTACCGTGGTGCTGTGGGGGATCGGGGTGGGGCCGGAATACACCAATTGAAATTCGACGCGATGGATTGAACACACTCCACCTGTAGGAGCTGGCTTGTCCTGCGAGCGGCTGCGAAGCAGTCGTAAAACCTGACGACTATGTCTTTCTGACACACCGCGTTCACCGGTTTTACGACGACTTCGTCGCCGCTCACAGGACAAGCCAGCTCCTACAGGTATTGGAAGACCATTCGGCTTTTACCTGTTCGACACCCACACGCTTTGCGGCATACTCGCCTCCTCTGGAGACCGATGAAGCATGCTCGAGCAACTCAATTCCCGCGTCGAATCCTGTTACCAACAAGCCGAAGACTTTTTCAAACGCCCTTTCAAACGCCCGGTCGTCAGCCTGAAGCTGCGTGGCCAGAAGGCCGGTGTCGCGCACCTGCACGAAAACCTGCTGCGCTTCAATCCGGTGCTGTACCGCGAAAACAGTGAAGATTTCCTGCGCCAGACCGTGGCCCACGAGGTGGCGCATCTGGTGGCCCACCAACTGTTCGGCGACACCATCCAGCCCCACGGCGAGGAATGGCAGCTGATCATGCGCGGCGTGTACGAACTGCCGCCGCACCGCTGCCATAACTACGAGATCAAGCGCCGCAGCGTGACCCGCTATATCTATCGCTGCCCGTGCCCGGAAAGCGACTTCCCGTTCTCCGGCCAGCGCCACAAGCTGGTGCGCCAGGGCCGTCGTTATCTGTGCCGGCGCTGCCGGGAGATTCTGGTGTTCAGCGGTGAGACACGGGTGGAATAAGCGCAGCGCCCGATTCGCGCAACGCATCAATCTCGTCCGCGCCATACCCCGCCTCGCGCAACACCTCTTCACTGTGCGCCCCCAATACCGCACCGATATGCCGTGGCGCTGGCAAACCCTGGGAAAACTTCAGCGGGCAGGCCATCTGCGCCTGCACGCTGCCGTCTTCTCTCGGCACCTGAGTCACCACCTCGCGCGCCTGCAATTGCGGGTGTTGCAGCGCTTCGGAGAAATCCAGTACCGGTTCGACGCAAGCGTCTATTCCGGCAAACAGGCGTTCAAGTTCGGCGAAACTGCGGCGTTCAAACTCCATCTGCAGCTCCTGTTTGAGCGCTCGCTGATCGTCCGCAGCCGGTGACAGCCCCCGTGCCGCCAGTTCCGGTCGCTGCAACACGGCGCACAGCGCCTGCATGAAGCCCGGTTCCAGGCTGCCCACGGCAAACCAGCGCCCGTCACGGCTGCGGTAGTAATCGTAAAAACTACCGCCGTTGAGCATCTGCTCTTCGCGCTGCGGCTCGACGCCCGCCGCCAGATAACCGGCCCCGGCCAACGCGTTCAGGCTGAACGCACAGTCGGTCATGCTCACGTCGACGTACTGGCCCTGCCCGCTTTGATTGCGGGCGACCACCGCAGCCAGCAGGCCGATCACCCCGTGCAGCGAGCCACCGGCAACGTCCGCCACCTGCACCGGCAACGGCAACGGACCGCTGTCCTGACGCCCGGTCTGCGCGGCGATCCCAGACAGCGCCAGGTAGTTGATGTCATGCCCGGCCCGCTCGCGGTACGGCCCGGTCTGCCCGTAACCGGTGATTGCCACGTAGATCAGCCGTGGGTTGATGGCCTTCAGCGCTTCATAGCCGATGCCCAGCCGGTCCATCACGCCCGGGCGGAACTGCTCAAGGATGATGTCGTAGTCGGCGACCAGCCGCTTGACCACCTCGATGGCCTCGGGCTGTTTGAGATCCAGCGCCAGGCTGCGTTTGTTGCGGTTGAGGTAAGCATGACTGGCCGACACGCCCTGATCATGGGGCGGCAACACCCGCAGCAGGTCCAGCCGGGTCGGCGATTCGATACGCAACACCTCGGCGCCCATGTCCGCCAGCAGCAACGAAGCGAACGGCCCGGGCAGCAGCGTGGAGAAATCGAGGACTTTGAGCGAAGACAACGGGCCTGGCATGGCGGACATCCCTGATCAGCGGTGGATGGGGTCAGCGTAGGCACCCGCGTATTGAAGGGCAATGACCGAACATGTAATCAAGACTGACACGGTCGGCCTCCGAAATGGCTGCGCACCGTCTATCGTCATCGCGAGCAAGCTCACTCCTACAATGATGGCGCACACCAGTGTAGGAGTGAGCTTGCTCGCGATGACGTCGGAACGCCGTACAAAAAACGGAGCCAATAAAAAACCCGTCCGGGTTGCCCACGGACGGGTTTTCACTGCAGCGTCACACTAACGGATCAGGAACGACCCACCGGCGCATGACCTTCGGCAACGCCCAGGTCATCCATTGGACGCTCCTGCTCAATGCCACGGCCGCCCGAGGCCAGCTCGGCCTGCATTTGCGGTACGTCCAGCTCGTTCACCCACTTGGCGACAACCAGCGTGGCCACGGCGTTGCCGACCAGGTTGGTCAGGGCGCGGGCTTCGGACATGAAGCGGTCGATACCCAGGATCAGCGCCAGACCGGCCACCGGCAGGTGACCCACGGCCGACAGGGTCGCTGCCAGCACGATGAAGCCGGAACCGGTGACACCGGCTGCGCCCTTGGAGGACAGCAGCAGCACCAGCAGCAGGGTGATCTGGTGGGTGATGTCCATGTGCGCGTTGGTCGCCTGGGCGATGAACACTGCAGCCATGGTCAGGTAGATCGAGGTGCCGTCGAGGTTGAACGAGTAACCGGTCGGGATGACCAGACCGACAACGGATTTCTTCGCGCCCAGACGCTCCATCTTGATCAGCATGCGTGGCAGGGCCGACTCGGACGACGAGGTACCCAGTACGATCAGCAGTTCTTCGCGGATGTACTTGATCAGCTTGAGGATGCTGAAACCGTGAGCGCGAGCGATGGAACCCAGCACCAGCAGCACGAACAGCAGGCAGGTGATGTAGAAGCAGATCATCAACTGACCCAGTTGCACCAGCGAGCTGACGCCATAAGCACCGATGGTGAACGCCATGGCACCCAGCGCGCCCAGCGGCGCCAGCTTCATGATCATGTTGATGATGTTGAACATGACATGAGCGAAGCGGTCGATGAAGTCCAGCACCGGCTTGCCGTAGGCACCCAGGCGGTGCAGGGCGAAACCGAACAGCACCGAGAACATCAGCACCTGCAGGATGTCGCCGTTGGCGAACGCACCGACGATGGTGGCCGGGATGACGTTGAGGATGAAGCCGATCACGCTCTGATCGTTGCCCGCGGTGACGTAGGCAGCGACCTTGGAGGCGTCCAGGGTCGATACGTCGATGTTCATGCCGGCACCCGGCTGAACCACGTTGACCACGACCAGACCGATGATCAGGGAAATGGTGGAAACGATCTCGAAATACAGCAGCGCGTAGCCGCCGGTCTTGCCGACCGATTTCATGTTCTGCATGCCGGCGATGCCGCTGACCACGGTGCAGAAGATGATGGGGGCGATGACCATTTTGATCAGTTTGATGAAGCCGTCGCCCAGGGGTTTGAGCGCTTTACCGGCATCGGGATACCAGTGGCCGACCGCAATACCGATGATGATTGCGACGATCACCTGGAAATACAGGGATTTGTACAGTGGCTGACGAGTCGTCATTGCAGTTTCCTCAAGAGCATCGCTGGGCATCGATCCTTATGCCTGGACGCCTAAAGTACGAACCCTCCTGCACGGAGAGATTTGTTGTTGTCGAGCTGCCCGGAGGCAATTCTCTGCTGCCTGTATCGCAAGCCCCGTGCCATCATCCGTTTTTTCCCTGAAAGCCCCGAACGGCAAGGACCACCTGTTTAACCCTAGCTGGAAATATCCGGAAACGATGGCGGATTTCCGCCCATTTCCGACAAATCGACCGGCGCATTGGCGGGTATCCGCCTTGCTGCTGCAACCGATGACTGCCTACCATCGAGGCCACTCCCGGCATCGAAAATGACTATGGGCCTGCCATGCGCCACCGAACCATTGCCAGCCACTTCGCCCGCGCCGTCCTGCAGGGTGCCCAGCGTTATGACCTCGATTGCGCACCGATTCTGGAACAGGCCGGCATCCAGCCCGAGCTGCTCGGCGAGCCCCGCGCACGTATTGCGCCAGAGCAGTTCGCCCGGCTGATCCAGGGGGTGTGGCGGGAGCTGGACGACGAATACATGGGTTTCGCCCAGGCGCCGAGCAAGCGCGGCAGCTTCGCCATGATGTGCCACGCTGTGATCCACTGCCGCACGCTGGACAAGGCGTTGCAACGCGGCTTTCTGTTTTACGGGCTGTTCGCCGGGGCGCCGCGCCTGAGCCTTGCGCACGATGGCGAATGGGTACGGCTGGCCCTGGACGACAGCAACCTGCGCGACCCGGAGCATTTTCTCAGTGAGTCACTGCTGGTGATCTGGCATCGCCTGGCGAGCTGGTTGATCGGTCAGCGTATCCGTCTGGAGCAGGCCACCTTTGCCTACCCAAGACCGGCCCATGGCGCCGAATATGACTTGCTGTTCTATTGCCCGATTCACTTTGACGCCGGGCAGACCGCGCTGACCTTCCATCAGCGCTACCTGACCCTGCCGTTGCAGCAGGACGAGCGTACGCTCAAACGCTTTCTCGAACGCTCCCCAGCCGATCTGCTGGCCCGCCCGGACGACGGCGACAGCCTCAGCAGCCAGCTGCGTCGTCTGCTCAGCCGCGACTGCAACAACTGGCCGGACCTGGAAGCCGTCGCCGACCAGTTGCACATCAGCCCGCAGACCCTGCGCCGCCATTTGCGTGACGAAGGCACCAGTTTCCAGGGATTGAAAGACGAACTGCGCCGGGACATGGCGATTTTCCATTTGGGCCAGGCCGACCTGTCGTTGCAGCAGATCGCCGAGCAATTGGGGTTTTCCGAGCCGTCAGCGTTTCACCGGGCGTTCAAGAAATGGACGGGGCTGACGCCGGGGGCTTATCGGGCGCAGGAGATTTGAACGCCCGCCACAAACTATTGTAGGAGTGAGCTTGCTCGCGATTGCGGTCCGTCAGGCGCAAGATTTGTAGCGACAGGACTGGCCCCTCGCGAATGAATTCGCTCCCACAATGTTTTTGGCGCTCTGTAGGAGCGCGCTTGCCCGCGATTGCGATTGACCGGTATCCGCTGCGTTTTAGATACACCGCCATCGCGGGCAAGCGCGCTCCTACAGGGGTTGCGTGGCGGTTACAGGGGTTGCGCAGCACCTACACCGCAAAATGAATCCTGAACGCCGCGCCGCCCAGCTGTGAATCCCCCAGCGTCAGCCTGGCGCCGTAGCTTTCGATGATGTCCTTGACCACCGCCAGGCCGATGCCCTGCCCCGGGTTCTGCCGGTCCAGCCGTTCGCCGCGTTCGAGGATGCGTGCGCGCTGGCTCTGCGGCACGCCGGGGCCGTCGTCTTCGATGCACAATTCGTCGCCTTCCAGCGAGCCGCGCCAGCTGACCCGCACCTCGCCCAGACACAGGCGGTAGGCGTTTTCCAGCAGGTTGCCGAGCATTTCCAGCAAGGCGCCCTCTTCCATCTGCACCTGGCTGTCGTCCGGCAGCTCCAGCACCACCTGGACGCGCTTGTCTCGATAGACCTTCTCCAGCGTATTGCACAGGCTCTCGACCACCGGCTTCAAGGCCACGTAATGGCGCACCAGGCCGCTCTTGCGCAGGCTGGCGCGCTGCAACTGGTAGCCGATCTGCTGGCTCATGCGTTCGATCTGCGATTGCAGAATGCGCGCCTGCTCGCGGTCTTCCGGGCGTTTGGCGATTTTCTCGCTGACGCCCTGCAACACCGCCAGCGGGGTTTTCAGGCTGTGGGCCAGGTCGCCCAGCGAATCACGGTAACGGATGCGCTGCTCACGCTCGCTGCGCAACAGACGGTTGAGCGAGCCGGTCAGGCGCAGCAATTCGCTGGGGTGCTGCTCGCTGAGGCTTTCCCGCGAGCCGGCCTCGACCTGATCCAGCTCCTGACTCATGCCTTTGAGCGAGCGCAAGCCCCAGGTCAGACCGACCCAGAGCAGAATCAGCAGCACCAGCAAGGCGCCGCCAAAGCCCAGATACAGCTTCTCGCGCAGGCCGGAGATGGTTTCCTGATACTCGCGCACCGGTTGCAGGGCGACGATGCTGAACGCCGCGTTGCGCCCGCCGAGCAGCTTGATTTCCACGTCATAGACGAAGAACTCTTCACCATTGGGCTGGCGGATCTTGGCGAATTCGGCGCCACGGCCGTCGTAGCGAGGCTGGTATTCGATGGATTCGTCTTCGGTGGCACGGGACCGCCACACCAGCTTGCCGGCGCGGTTATAGATGTAGCCGAGCAGGCGGCTGTCCGGCAGGCTGAATTGCTCGCCGGGCAACAGTCTCGGCATCAGTAGACGGTCGTCTTCGACCCGCGCCGCTGAAATCAGCGTGGTCACATCGGAGGCCAGACGTTTCTCGATGGAGCTTTCCAGCGCCAGGCTGAATGCGCTCTGCAACGCCGGCAGCATCAACAACATGAAGATGACCGCCAGGGTGGCGGCGGCCAGCATCAGACGAACGCGAAGCGAACGAATCATCGACAGCGCTCGGTGAACAGATAGCCCAGCCCGCGCACGGTATCGATCGGTTTGAAGCCACCCGGCCCTTCCAGCTTGCGACGCAGACGGCCGACCAGCACTTCGATCACGTTCGGATCGCGCTCGTCGTCATCCGGGTACAGCTGCTCCATCAGGCGCTCTTTAGCCACCACCTGCTGATGGTGGCGCATGAGGTATTCGAGAATCCGGTATTCGTAGGCGGTCAACGCCAGCGGTTGCTCTTCCAGCGAGGCCTGCTTGCGGTTGATGTCCAGGGTCAGGGGGCCGGCGATGATGGTCGACTGGGTGAAGCCGCTGGAACGCCGCAACAACGCATTCAAGCGCGCCTCCAGCTCTTCGAACTGGAACGGCTTGACCACGTAGTCGTCGGCGCCGGCCGCCAGCCCTTCGACCTTGTCCTGCCAGTTGCCGCGGGCGGTCAGGATCAGGATCGGAAATGCCTTGTTCTGCGCCCGCAACTGGCGGATCAGGTCCAGCCCGCCAATGCCCGGCAGGCCGAGATCGATCACCGCCAGGTCGTGATTGAACTGGCCGGCCTGATACAGCGCTTCCTCGGCATTGCCCACCGCTTCGACCACGTGGCCACTTTCGGTCAGACGGGTCTGCAAGTGATGGCGCAACAGCGCTTCATCTTCGACAACCAGCAATTTCATGACGCTCTCCCGGACAAAGGCATACCTCTCGATGGGTAATGATTGAACGCAGACGCTTACAGCCGGTGCTGAACGGGCAAGTAGCTGTCCGAACCCTGGCTCAAACTCGGCAGACGCGACGTGTAGGCCGTGCTTGCCGTCGGACTGGCGATGGACAGTTTAGCCGGGCTCGGCAACATTGATCCCGCAGGTTTTCGGCTGTTCTTGATCAGATCGATACGGGCGGCGTCGATATAGGCGTCGCTCGCCTGGGCGGCCGCGCTGCCGCCGAGAAATGCCAGAGCCAGGAAAAACTTGTTGAACGTCTGCATGTGCGGTCCTCCGGCGCCGGGCGCCTTGGTGATGACGGGGTCCAGCATACCCAGCGGGTTCTGAACCCCTCCTGAACACCTTCTGAACCCGCGCTGAACGTCCGGGTAGCGCCTGGGGTCGGAACAGAACCGGCAGAGTCGACTAGGCTCTCTGCCACACGCACACCTCACAGGAGACCGACCATGCGACTGCTCGTAGCCCTGACCCTCATGTGCCTGGCGGGCCTTGCCCAGGCCGAAGTGAAAACCCGCACCATCGATTATCAAGGCCCGGACGGCACCAAACTTGTCGGCTATTACGCCTATGACGACGCCATCAAGGGCCCGCGCCCCGGCGTGGTGGTGGTCCACGAATGGTGGGGCCTGAACGATTACGCCAAACGCCGCGCCCGCGATCTCGCGGTGCTCGGCTACAGCGCGCTGGCCATCGACATGTACGGCGAAGGCAAGAACACCGAACACCCGAAAGACGCCATGGCCTTCATGCAGGCGGCCACGGCGGACAGCGCCGCCTCGACCCGGCGCTTTGACGCGGGTGTCGAGCAACTGAAAAAGCAGCCGGAAACCAATCCGAAGAAAATCGCTGCCATCGGCTACTGTTTCGGCGGTGGCGTGGTGCTTGACGCCGCCCGGCGCGGCGAACCGCTGGCTGGCGTGGTGAGTTTCCACGGTGCCTTGGCCAGCAAGACCCAGGCTAAAGCCGGCGTGACCAAGGTGCCGATGCTGGTGGAACACGGCAACGGCGACACCATGGTCACCCAGCAGAACGTCGCCGACTTCAAGAAGGAAATGGACGCCGCCAAGGCCGACTACAAATTCGTCGGCATCGACGGCGCCAAACACGGCTTCACCAACCCCGACGCCGACAAACTCAGCCACGGCGACCACGGCGGCCCGGACATCGGCTACAACGAAAAGGCCGACATGAGCTCGTGGGCGGACATGAAGGCGTTTCTGAAAGAGCAGTTTGCGAAGAATTCGACGATGTAGAACCCGTTTCCCGGTCGATCACCGACCTCATCAACACCGCAAAACCTGTAGGAGCTGGCTTGCCCTGCGACCGGCGACGCAGTCGTCGTAAAATCGGTAAACGCGGTGTGTCAGAAAGACATAGTCGTCAGGTTTTACGACTGCTGCGCAGCCGCTCGCAGGACAAGCCAGCTCCTACAGGTTCGGTGACAGACAGGTCGATAGCACATGATGTTCTGATTCCGGCACAATCCCGCCCCATGAACACATTCCTGCCCGCCTGCTGCCCCACCCTCACTGCCCACTGGCCGCTGCCCCAGCCGTTGGCCGAGGTGGCGCTGGTCAGTGCCGCCTTCGACCCGCACGCCCTCACCGCCAATGACTTTCAGCGCTGCCTGATCGAGCCGCCGGCCAGCATTCAGCGCTCGGTCGCCAAGCGCCAGAGCGAATTCCTCGCCGGGCGGCTGTGTGCCCGCGAAGCGATGCGTTTGCTGGATGGCCGCGTGCATGTGCCGCCGATTGGCGACGACCGTGCGCCGGTCTGGCCGCAGGACGTATGCGGCTCGATCACCCACAGCACCGGTTGGGCAGCAGCGATCGTTGCCAACCGACAGCACTGGCGCGGGCTGGGCATGGACGTCGAGCAACTGATGAGCAGCGAACGCGCGGCGCGGCTGGCCGGGGAAATCCTCACCGCCGACGAGCTGCAGCGCATGGAAGCCGGACCGGAGCATCAGCTGGCGCTGCTGGTGACCCTGACCTTTTCCCTGAAAGAAAGCCTGTTCAAGGCGCTCTACCCCATCGTGCTCAAGCGTTTCTATTTCGAAGACGCCGAACTGCTGAGCTGGTCGGAAACCGGCCACGCGCGCCTGCGCCTGAAGATCGACCTGTCCAGCGAATGGCACAGCGGCAAGGCGCTGGATGCGCAGTTCAGCGTGATGGACGGGCAATTGTTGAGTCTGGTCGGTATTCCCGTATAGCTCTTCTCTCGGAACACGACGGGGCCGGGGCATACACACATACCCCTGTGGGAGGGAGCCCTGCTCGCGAATGCGTAAGGTCCGACGCTACATATTTGCCGGTCTGACGCATTCGCGAGCAGGGCTCCCTCCCACAAGATTGCGGTGTCAGATACGGTTCAGCATGCCGCGCCTACCCTTCCAACGGGCAATGCTCACACCGCCCCACCCACTCGACCCGGTGGCTCAAACAACAGCTGCGCCGCTGCCTGACTCTGCGCCCGTCTGCCCCCTCTATATAAAGCACGGCATTGAACAGCGGATTACGTCGCCCATCCGGCTTCGACCGCTGCTGCAACAAGCCATACCCCGCCGCCAGCGGCACATCGCTGACCTCGCTCAAACGGCGCAGGCAGGTTTCCAGATAATCCCCGGCGTTGCCCCATAACACGCCCGGCGCAACGCTACCGTGAGCGCTCAATCGCTCGACGACCTGCTGCAGACAATCCAGTAACGCGGCAAAGCGCTGAAACGGATCGGGCGAATCCGTCACGGCCACGGGCTCGCCATCAAAACGCACGCCATCCAGCAACCCTCGTTCATCCAGCGCAAACCTCAGCCGATCCAGCCCCAACGGCCAGCCCACACCATGCACCAGACTCGCCACCAGCACCGGCGGAATCAACTGCATGAACACGTACTTGCTCCACTGCGAGACCAGCACCGGCTTCTGACTGGCGAACAGTTCAGCGCCATACACCCGCAACAGCAGGCGGTCGAGGCTTTCGTCACGGAGCAATTCAGATAAGCCGAGGGTGGGCCCGACCTCATCACTCAACACGCTGCCGGCGAATTCGCGCAACGGGCCGTCGAACAGATCCTGGCTCATTCCTGCTCCTGCCGACGCGGCCAGGCCAGGCTGAAGCAGGCGCCGCCCAGCGTCTGGCTGCGGCCGATCAAGGCGCGGCCACCGTGCCAGTAGATGATTCGCCGCACGATCGACAGCCCCAATCCATGCCCGCCCGACGCCCGGGTGCGGCTGTCGTCCAGACGCATGAACGGGGTGAAGATGCGGTCCCAGGCGCTTTCCGGCACGCCGGGGCCGTCGTCTTCGACATCGATGCGGCAGCGCGCCTGCCCCAGTTGATAACCGATGCGGACCTCGGCGTCGGCATGGCGCAGGGCATTGCTCAGCAGGTTTTGCAGGGCCCGGTGAAGATAACGCGGCTCGGCCTCGACCCAGGCGCCCTCCTCTTCGCCATCGGCATCAACATGCAGACATTGCCCGCGACTGACCCGGACCTTGGCTCGCAGCGGGGCCAGTTCGGTAATGACCTGATCGATCAGGGCGTCGAGGTCGATGCGCTGGAAATTCAGCGTCGGCGAGCCCTGCTCCAGCCGCGCGTAGGTCAGCATCTCGTCGACCAGCTTGTCGAGGTCCTGAATGTCGTTGTCCATGCCGACCATGTATTTGTGCCGCGCTTCCGGGGTGCCAGCCTCGCCGATCATCTCCAGCCCGAAGCGCAGGCGCGCCACCGGCGTGCGCAGTTCATGGGACACCGCGCGCACCAACTCGCGCTGGATCGTCAATGATTGCTGCAGATGCTCGGCCATGCCATTGAACGCCGAGGCCAGCCGCCCTACCGAATCGGCGCCGCTGGTGGGCACGCGGGTGTCGAGGCTGCCCTGGGCGATCTGCGTGGCCGCTGCTTCCAGCACCCGCAGACGGCGTTCGAGGCGGCGCACCAGGCGATACACCACCAGCCCGATCAGGCACAGGCCGAGGCAGGCGATCAGCGCCAGCAGCTCCGGCGGATAGGGGTTCATCTGATACAGCGGGCCGATTTCCAGCACCCACGGCGTTTCACCGACGCCGGACAGCACGCGAATCGAATCGCCGCCTTTGCCCAGCACCATCACCGTATCGCCTTCGTCGATGCGGCGGCGCTGATCGTCATCGACATCGGCTTGTTCCAGACGAATCAGGTGCAGGTCGAAGCCGAAACCCTTGGTCAGGCGCAGGGTTTCCAGACGCAGCGGCTGTTCGTCCTCGGGAAAGCGCACCAACTCGTCGAGCAGCAGAAAGATCGTCGCCCGCGCCAGTTGCTCGCTGATCTGCTGCACCTCGCCGATCAGCAGCACGGCGCTGCCGGGCCTACCCGACACGCTGGCATCGACTTCGCGAAACACCCGCGCCGCGTGGGGGCCAAGCTGCTCGACCACCACCAGCCCGCGGCTCAGGCGATTGCGCGCGCCGCCGTCCAGATGCGCCTGTTCGGCGGTCTGCAAGGCCAGCGGAATGCCCAGCAATCGCTCCCACACTGCGAGGGCACGGGTGCGCTCGATCTCGTTCATGGGCTTGAGGTTGTCGGCCATCAGGGTAAACGTGCCGTGGGCCAGCTCTTCGCGGTATTGCTCGCTGCGCACACTGTTGACCAGATGCACAGTCAGCACGCCGAGCAGCGCCACCAGCACCAGCACGCCGAGCATGCCGCCATAGATGCGCAGGAAAATGGAGTTCATCGGTCCGCCGTCGAAATGGGCATGTCGCGAGCGGCTTCCGGAACGAACAGATAGCCTTTGTTGCGCACGGTCTTGATCAGGCGCGGGTGGATCGGATCGTCGCCGATTCTGGGGCGGATTTTCGAGATGCGCACATCTATGGAGCGATCCTGGCCGTCATAACCGACGCCGCGCAGGGCGGTGAAGAGTTCTTCGCGAGACAGAATGCGCCCGGCGTTGACCACCAGCAGCCACAACAGGTCGAACTCGGCGCTGGTCAGGTCGATGCCCTGGCCGTTGAGCCAGGCCTCGCGCAGGGCGTTGTCGACCCGCAATGGGCCGAATTCCAGGCAACGTGGCACCTGCGCCGGCGCCTCGGTGGCTTCGCTGCGACGCAACAGGGCATGAATGCGCGCCAGCAAAACCCGGGGATGCACCGGCTTGTTCACGTAATCGTCGGCGCCCAGGTCCAGGCCCTGGATCTGATCGCTGTCGTCGGTGCGCGCAGTGAGCATCAGGATCGCCCCGTCGTAGCGTTGGCGAACCTTGCGGCAGATGCTCAGGCCGTCTTCGCCGGGCAGCATCAGGTCGAGGATCACCAGATCCGGCTGCTCGCTCACGATCCGCTGCGCCGCCCGCGCGCCATCCCCTTCCAGACTGACCCGCAGGCCGTTGTTTTCCAGGTAATCGCGGGTCAGCTCGGCCAGCCGCAGGTCATCCTCAACGATCAGCACATGCCAGGGGGGTTGCTGCACGACGTTTTCTCCGGTTTCTTCTTATTAATGGAACACCATCGTCCTGTAGGAGCGTGGCTTGTCCCGCGACCTGCCGGGAACCGGCAGCAAACCCTGACGACCATGCCTTTCTGACACACCGCGTATACCGGATTTACGACTGCTTCGCAGCCGGTCGCAGGACAAGCCAGCTCCTACAAGGTCCAGCGTACGGCATGTGAATTTTCGCTGTGCAAAGCAAAGGATTGTAACAACCCGACCACCCGCCCGATGCCCCTTGCCAGATGCCTGATTTGTGATAGGTTTCGCGCCCCCGAAAAAACCATCCGGTCTAATTACGGCGGTAAAAATTCGCTGATCGGCGCCCATCCCAGTGACTACGCGGCCTACACGGGATTTCCCCAAATCTCACACAAATTACACACAGACTTATCCACAGGTCGTACGTTGCATTTACCGCTGCTAACACATAATCTTGTACCTAGCTGCTCAGCCAGACCCTACATGTAGGGGTTGAGTCGAAATACCAAACACAAGTGACCGAGACATTTCAAGCTTTTTTCTTGCGCCCTACGGGCTGAATCACCGCCGGAATTACCACCTGATCACTGCCTCACACAGCGCAGACACGAGCTTCAGGATTTACGCGTAACGGTATGAGTGTTGCAACAAAGAACGAGCATTCTGCATCGGATTTATCCGGGTGACGGGTCAGACCCGTGCCCTTTTGGACTTCAAAGCCAGGGATGGCGCACATAAGCCTTTCCCATCCGTTTTGAAGTCTTTTTACCGACGCCTGTCGGTCGAATGCTTCAAGACGGAACGGTGGGTACGCAGTCAGTGCCCAATCAAACATAGAGAACGTGGAGACACCCATGCAAACAGACACAACTCGCGAGAATCCGCAGGCCCCGGCGCCGCAGACAGGTGCGACCCAGCAAGACCTGTCCGCGACCGCTCCGGGTCAACTGCGCGTGATCAAGCGTAACGGCACCGTCGTCCCTTACACCGACGACAAGATCACCGTGGCCATCACCAAAGCATTCCTCGCAGTTGAAGGCGGCACCGCCGCCGCGTCGTCGCGTATCCACGACACCGTTGCCCGTCTGACCGAGCAGGTCACCGCGACCTTCAAGCGTCGCATGCCGTCGGGTGGCACCATCCACATCGAAGAAATCCAGGATCAGGTCGAACTGGCACTGATGCGCGCCGGCGAGCAGAAAGTCGCTCGCGACTATGTGATCTACCGCAACGAGCGCTCCAAGGAGCGTGCCGGCCGTGGTGGCGAAGCTCCGGTAGAAGCTCACCCGTCGATCCGCATCACCCTGAACGACGGCAGCCTGGCGCCGCTGGACATGGGCCGCATGAACACCATCATCGGCGAAGCCTGCGAAGGTCTGGCCGAGGTTGACGCTGCGCTGATCCAGAACGAAACCCTGAAGAACCTGTACGACGGCGTGGCGCTGAAAGACGTCAACACCGCACTGGTAATGACCGCCCGTACCCTGGTCGAGCGTGAGCCGAACTACTCGTTCGTCACCGCCCGCCTGCTGATGGACACCCTGCGCGCCGAAGGCCTGGGCTTCCTCAACGTCGCCGAGAGCGCCACTCACCACGAAATGGCCGACCTGTACGCCAAGGCACTGCCGGCCTACGTCGCCAAAGGTATCGAGTACGAACTGCTCAACCCGGTCCTGGCCGAATTCGACCTGGAAAAACTGGGCAAGGCGATCAACCACGAGCGCGACCAGCAGTTCACCTACCTGGGCCTGCAGACCCTGTACGACCGTTACTTCATCCACAAGGATGGCGTGCGCTTCGAACTGCCGCAGATCTTCTTCATGCGCGTGGCCATGGGCCTGGCGATCGAAGAAAAAGCCCGTGAAGACCGTGCGATCGAGTTCTACAACCTGCTGTCGTCCTTCGACTACATGGCGTCGACCCCGACCCTGTTCAACGCCGGTACCCTGCGTCCACAGCTGTCGAGCTGCTACCTGACCACCGTGCCGGACGACCTGTCGGGCATCTACCACGCGATCCACGACAACGCCATGCTGTCGAAATTCGCTGGCGGTCTGGGCAACGACTGGACCCCGGTTCGCGCGCTGGGCTCGTACATCAAGGGCACCAACGGCAAATCCCAGGGCGTCGTACCGTTCCTGAAAGTGGTCAACGACACCGCCGTTGCGGTCAACCAGGGTGGCAAGCGCAAGGGCGCTGTCTGTGCCTACCTGGAAACCTGGCACATGGACATCGAAGA
>NZ_JBIVCU010000009.1:0-288961 GCF_044746785.1 Pseudomonas sp. NPDC090208 | reverse complement strand
GCGTACAGGGCGGTATCGTCGAGAAAGAAGCGCCACTGCACGCTTCCAACGTCGCCATTTTCAACGGCGCAACCAACAAGGCTGACCGCGTTGGTTTCAAAGTTGAAGACGGCAAAAAAATTCGTGTCTTCAAGTCGACCCAAAAAGCGGTTGATGCTTGAACACTGCTAGGTAGAAGACCATGGCACGACTGAAAGAGCTTTACTGGAAGGAAATCGCACCGAAGCTTAAGGAAGAACTTAAGCTGTCGAACGTGATGGAAGTTCCACGCGTAACAAAGATCACCCTGAACATGGGTCTGGGCGAAGCGATCGGTGACAAGAAAGTCATCGAGCACGCTGTTGCCGACCTGGAAAAGATCACCGGTCAGAAAGTCGTTGTGACTCACGCTCGGAAATCCATCGCTGGCTTCAAAGTCCGTGAAGGTTGGCCGATCGGCGTCAAAGTGACCCTGCGCCGCGATCGTATGTACGAATTCCTGGATCGTCTGCTGTCGATCTCCCTGCCTCGGGTTCGCGACTTCCGCGGCCTGAATGCCAAGTCCTTCGACGGTCGTGGCAACTACAGCATGGGCGTGAAAGAGCAGATCATCTTCCCGGAAATCGATTACGACAAGATCGATGCCCTGCGCGGTCTGGACATTACCCTGACCACCACTGCTCGTACGGACGAAGAAGGTCGCGCTCTGCTGCGTGCTTTCAAGTTCCCGTTCCGCAACTGATTGGAGTAGGACCATGGCCAAGAAGAGCATGAAAAACCGTGAGCTGAAGCGTCAGCTCACCGTTGCCAAGTACGCCACCAAGCGTGCTGCACTGAAAGCGATCATCGTGGATCTGAACGCAACTCCAGAAGCACGTTGGGAAGCGACAGTCGCACTGCAGAAGCAACCACGTGACGCAAGCGCTTCGCGCATGCGTAACCGTTGCCGTCTGACCGGTCGTCCACACGGCGTTTACCGCAAGTTCGGGCTGGCCCGTAACAAACTGCGTGAAGCTGCCATGCGTGGCGACGTACCAGGTCTGGTCAAAGCCAGCTGGTAAGGCGCACTTCTCGTATCACGGCGGTCGGCCTCTCACGAAGCCGACCAGCGTGACGCCTGAATTCGAATCAAGCCCCTTTTGGGGCTTGATTCGTTTCTGGGGTGCGTCTAGAATTGCCGGCTCGCCAGAGCCCGTGTTTTCACGTGCCCGGAATTTTTAGGCGATAAGCTGTAGCCGCAAGGCTCATATTTTTTGTATCAGGAGCGTCTAGCCCATGAGTATGCAGGACCCGTTAGCGGACATGCTAACTCGTATCCGTAATGCCCAGATGGCTGAAAAGTCCGTCGTAAGCATGCCATCTTCCACTCTGAAGGTGGCTGTAGCCAAAGTTCTGAAAGACGAAGGCTACATCGCGGGTTATCAGATCAGCAGCGAAACCAAACCACTGCTGTCCATCGAGCTGAAGTACTTCGAAGGCCGTCCGGTCATCGAAGAAGTCAAGCGCGTCAGCCGTCCAGGCCTGCGCCAGTACAAGTCCGTTGAGGATCTGCCAAAAGTTCGTGGCGGCCTCGGCGTGTCTATCGTCTCCACCAACAAAGGTGTGATGACGGATCGTGCTGCGCGCGCTGCCGGTGTCGGCGGCGAAGTGCTTTGCACAGTGTTCTAAGGGGGGGATAAGCATGTCACGCGTAGCTAAGAACCCCGTTAAGTTGCCTGCAGGCGTCGAAGTCAAGATCGCTGGTCAGCAACTGTCGGTGAAGGGTGCCAAGGGCACTCTCGACCTGAATGTTCACTCGTCCGTTGAAGTCGTCCAGGAAGCTGGTGAGCTGCGTTTCGCTGCTCGCAATGGCGACCAGCAGACTCGTGCAATGGCCGGTACCACTCGTGCGTTGGTCAACAACATGGTCCAGGGCGTAAGCCAAGGCTTCGAGCGCAAGCTCCAGTTGGTCGGTGTTGGTTACAAGGCCCAGGCAAAAGGCAAGGTTCTGAACCTGGCCCTTGGCTTCTCGCACCCAGTGGATTACGAACTGCCGGAAGGCGTTACCGCTGAGACCCCAAGCCAGACCGATATCCTGATCAAGGGCATCGACAAGCAGCTGGTTGGTCAAGTGGCCGCGGAAATCCGCGACTTCCGTCGTCCAGAGCCGTACAAAGGCAAAGGCGTGCGTTACGCGGACGAAGTTGTCCGTCGTAAAGAAGCCAAGAAGAAGTAGGGCATAGCAAATGACCGTCAAAAAAGTTACCCGACTGCGTCGCGCTCGCAAAGCACGTCTGAAGATGCACGAACTCGAAGTCGTTCGTCTCTGCGTGTTCCGCTCTTCGCAGCACATCTACGCCCAGGTCATCTCGGCCGACGGCGGCAAAGTCCTGGCAAACGCCTCGACTCTGGACAAAGAACTGCGTGATGGCGCCACTGGCAACATCGACGCGGCCACTAAAGTTGGCCAGCTGATCGCTGCGCGTGCGAAAGCCGCCGGCGTTTCTCAAGTGGCTTTTGATCGTTCCGGCTTCAAGTACCACGGTCGCGTCAAGGCGCTGGCTGATGCTGCTCGTGAAGGCGGGCTGGAGTTCTAAGTTATGGCAAATAACGACCAAAAACGCGACGAAGGCTACATCGAGAAGCTGGTTCAGGTTAATCGCGTAGCAAAAACCGTAAAAGGCGGCCGTATCTTCACTTTCACCGCGCTGACCGTGGTGGGTGATGGTAAAGGTCGTGTTGGCTTTGGCCGTGGCAAGTCGCGTGAAGTGCCTGCTGCTATCCAGAAAGCCATGGAAGCTGCTCGCCGCAACATGATCCAGGTTGATCTGAACGGCACCACTCTGCAGTACGCCATGAAGTCCGCCCACGGCGCTTCGAAGGTTTACATGCAGCCTGCTTCCGAAGGTACCGGCATCATCGCCGGCGGCGCGATGCGTGCTGTCCTGGAAGTTGCCGGCGTTCAGAACGTTCTGGCCAAGTGCTACGGTTCGACCAACCCTGTCAACGTTGTTCACGCAACGTTCAAGGGTCTGAAAGCCATGCAGTCTCCTGAGTCCATCGCTGCCAAGCGCGGCCTGAACGTTGAGGAGATCATCTGATCATGGCTACCGTAAAAGTAACGCTGATCAAGAGCGTCAGCGGCCGTATCCCTAGCCACAAACTGTGCGTCAAGGGTCTGGGTCTGCGTCGTATCGGTCACACTGTAGAAGTCGCTGACACCCCGGAAAACCGTGGGATGATCAACAAGGCTTACTACATGCTGCGCGTCGAGGGTTAATCGATGAAACTCAATGATCTGAGTCCAGCGCCGGGTTCCCGTCGCGAGAAGCATCGTCCGGGTCGTGGTATCGGTAGTGGTTTGGGCAAGACCGGTGGCCGTGGCCACAAAGGTCAAACCTCCCGCTCCGGTGGCACCATTGCTCCGGGCTTCGAAGGCGGTCAACAGCCGCTGCATCGTCGTCTGCCGAAGTTCGGCTTCGTCTCTCTGAAAGCTATGGATCGTGCAGAAGTTCGCACTTCCGAGCTGGCTAAAGTCGAAGGCGTCGTAACCGTGCAGTCCCTGAAGGATGCCAACGTGATCAACCAAAACGTACAGCGCGTGAAAATCATGCTGTCCGGTGAGGTTACTCGCGCGGTCACCCTCAAAGGTATCGCAGCCACCAAAGGTGCGCGTGCGGCTATCGAAGCAGCTGGCGGCAAGTTCGAGGAATAAATGGCTAAGCAAGGTGCTCTCTCAGCGCTCAGCAAAAGCGGCGGGTTGTCCGAGCTCTGGGCTCGACTGCGTTTCCTGTTCCTGGCGATTATCGTCTACCGGATCGGTGCGCATATCCCAGTTCCAGGTATCAACCCTGACCGGCTGGCGGACCTGTTTCGACAGAATGAGGGGACCATTCTTAGCTTGTTCAACATGTTTTCCGGTGGTGCGCTGGAGCGCATGAGCATTTTTGCACTGGGGATCATGCCGTACATCTCGGCATCGATCATCATGCAGCTCATGACCGCTGTCAGCCCACAGCTGGAGCAGTTGAAGAAGGAAGGTGAGGCTGGTCGTCGCAAGATCAGCCAATACACCCGCTATGGCACCGTCGTCCTGGCTCTGGTTCAAGCTATTGGCATGTCCATTGGCTTGGCCGGTCAGGGCGTTGCTTTCTCTGCAGGCCTGGGCTTCCACTTCGTTGCAGTCACCACCTTCGTGGCCGGTGCGCTGTTCATGATGTGGCTGGGTGAGCAGATCACGGAGCGCGGTGTCGGCAACGGTATCTCGATGTTGATTTTTTCGGGTATCGTCGCCGGTCTTCCGAGAGCGATCGGGCAGTCTTTCGAGTCTGCACGTCAGGGTGATATCAACATTTTCGCTTTGGTCGCCATCGGTTTGCTGGCAGTAGCGATCATCGGTTTCGTGGTGTTCATTGAGCGTGGTCAGCGTCGTATCGCTGTTCACTACGCCAAGCGTCAGCAGGGCCGTAAGGTTTTTGCTGCGCAGACCAGCCACCTGCCGTTGAAAGTGAACATGGCTGGCGTCATTCCAGCCATTTTCGCAAGCAGCATTCTGCTGTTTCCGGCTTCGCTGGGTGCCTGGTTCGGTCAGTCTGAAGGTATGGGCTGGTTGCAGGACATCTCGCAGTCGATCGCTCCTGGTCAGCCGTTGAATATTCTGCTGTTTAGTGCAGGGATTATTTTCTTCTGCTTCTTCTATACGGCGTTGATGTTCAATCCGAAAGACGTAGCGGAAAACCTGAAGAAGTCCGGTGCCTTTATTCCGGGCATTCGTCCTGGTGAGCAGTCTGCGCGCTACATTGACGGCGTTCTGACCCGGCTGACCATGTTCGGTGCTCTTTATATGATGGCCGTGTGCCTGCTGCCCCAGTTCCTGGTGGTTGCTGCAAACGTGCCGTTCTACCTTGGCGGGACTTCGCTGCTGATCGTGGTTGTGGTTGTGATGGACTTCATGTCCCAAGTGCAATCTCACCTCGTGTCGCACCAGTACGAATCCCTGATGAAGAAAGCCAACCTGAAGGGCTACGGCAGCGGAATGCTGCGCTGAAGCACCCATAAGGTTCGAGGAGTTGGTGATGAAAGTTCGTGCATCGGTGAAAAAGCTGTGCCGTAACTGCAAAATTATTCGCCGCGAAGGTGTTGTTCGAGTAATTTGCAGCGCGGAACCACGTCACAAGCAGCGCCAAGGCTGAGTGTGATCTGTGCTACAAAGCCCAGCAGCTAGTGCGCTGCTGGGTTGATTATTTGTTATTACAGCGATATTATCTCGCGCCCTATTTCTTGGCTTCCGGGGCGTAGGTAGCTGTCAATTGGAGTCCCACTGAATGGCCCGTATTGCAGGCGTTAACATTCCAGATAACAAGCATACTGTTATCTCGCTGACCTACATCTATGGTGTTGGTCGCACGACTGCACAGAAAATCTGTGCAACCACCGGGGTGAACCCGGCTGCGAAGATCAAAGATCTGAGCGACGAGCAGATTGAACAGCTGCGTGGCGAAGTCGCGAAGTTCACCACTGAAGGTGACCTGCGTCGCGAAATCAACATGAAAATCAAGCGCTTGATGGATTTGGGCTGCTACCGTGGCCTGCGCCATCGTCGTGGTCTGCCAGTACGCGGTCAGCGTACCAAGACTAACGCGCGTACCCGTAAAGGTCCGCGTAAGCCGATCCGCAAGTAATCGCACCAGCGAATCGACAGGAATTTAGACATGGCAAAACCTGCTGCTCGTCCTCGTAAAAAAGTCAAAAAGACAGTGGTTGATGGCATCGCCCACATCCACGCGTCTTTTAACAACACCATCGTAACCATTACCGATCGTCAAGGTAACGCTCTGTCCTGGGCAACCTCCGGCGGTTCGGGTTTCCGTGGTTCGCGTAAGTCCACCCCGTTCGCGGCTCAGGTAGCTGCAGAGCGTGCTGGTCAAGCTGCGCTGGAATACGGTCTGAAGAACCTCGACGTTAACGTCAAGGGTCCAGGCCCAGGTCGTGAATCCGCTGTCCGTGCTTTGAACGGCTGTGGCTATAAGATCGCCAGCATCACCGACGTGACGCCAATCCCGCACAACGGGTGCCGTCCGCCGAAGAAGCGCCGCGTGTAATCCAGGAGACTGTAGAAAATGGCTCGTTACATTGGTCCCAAGTGCAAACTGTCTCGTCGTGAAGGCACCGATCTCTTCCTGAAGAGTGGCGTCCGCGCTATCGAATCGAAGTGCAACATCGAAGCAGCCCCAGGTATCCACGGTCAGCGCCGTGGCCGTCAGTCCGACTACGGCACCCAGCTGCGTGAGAAACAAAAAGTCCGTCGTATCTACGGCGTTCTCGAGCGTCAATTCAGCGGTTACTACAAGCAAGCTGCCAGCAAGAAAGGCGCTACTGGTGAGAACCTGCTGCAACTGCTCGAATGCCGTCTGGACAACGTTGTATACCGCATGGGCTTCGGCTCTACTCGTGCCGAATCCCGTCAGCTGGTATCGCACAAGTCGGTTAGCGTAAACGGCAAAACCGTTAACGTTCCGTCCTACCAGGTTCGTGCTGGTGACGTCGTTGCTATTCGCGAAAAAGCGAAAAACCAACTGCGTATCGTCCAGGCTCTGGATCTGTGCGCCCAACGTGGCCGCGTAGAATGGGTAGAAGTAGACACTGAGAAGAAATCTGGCGTTTTCAAAAGCGTTCCAGCTCGCAGTGATCTGTCCGCCGACATCAACGAAAGCCTGATTGTCGAGCTCTACTCCAAGTAAGGGCTAGAAAATAGGTGCATCCATGCAGATTTCGGTAAATGAGTTTCTGACACCACGTCACATCGACGTTCAGGTTGTCAGTCCAACCCGCGCCAAAATCACTCTCGAGCCTCTCGAGCGTGGTTTCGGCCATACCCTGGGCAACGCGCTGCGCCGCATCCTGTTGTCCTCCATGCCCGGCTGTGCAGTAGTCGAGGCCGAGATTGACGGTGTGCTCCATGAGTACAGCGCAATCGAAGGTGTACAGGAAGACGTTATTGAAATCCTGTTGAACCTCAAAGGCCTGGCTATCAAGCTGCACGGTCGAGACGAAGTTACGCTGACCTTGTCGAAGAAGGGTTCGGGGGTGGTTACCGCTCACGATATTCAGCTGGATCATGATGTCGAGATCGTTAACCCCGATCACGTAATCGCTAACCTGGCGTCTAACGGCGCCCTGAACATGAAGCTCGTTGTAGCTCGTGGTCGCGGTTATGAACCAGCCGACTCGCGTCAAAGCGATGAAGATGAAAGCCGCAGCATTGGTCGCTTGCAGCTGGACTCTTCGTTCAGCCCGGTTCGCCGTATCGCATACGTGGTGGAAAACGCCCGTGTCGAACAGCGTACCAACCTGGACAAACTGGTTATCGATCTGGAAACCAACGGTACTCTGGATCCTGAAGAGGCTATCCGTCGTGCTGCAACCATCCTGCAACAGCAGTTGGCTGCGTTCGTCGACCTCAAAGGTGACAGTGAGCCGGTTGTAGTCGAACAGGAAGACGAGATCGATCCGATCCTGCTTCGTCCGGTTGACGATTTGGAACTGACCGTACGTTCGGCCAACTGCCTTAAGGCGGAGAACATTTACTACATCGGTGACCTGATTCAGCGCACCGAAGTAGAACTGTTGAAGACTCCGAACCTGGGCAAGAAGTCCCTGACGGAGATCAAGGACGTCCTGGCTTCTCGTGGTCTCTCCCTCGGCATGCGCCTGGATAACTGGCCGCCGGCAAGTCTTAAGAAGGACGACAAGGCTACAGCCTGATCGTCGTAATCACCGAACGTGAGTTTGGTAAGGAATGAACCATGCGTCATCGTAAAAGTGGTCGTCACCTGAGCCGCACCAGCGCGCACCGCAAGGCCATGTTTCAAAACATGGCGGTGTCGCTGTTCGAGCACGAGCTGATCAAAACTACCCTGCCGAAAGCCAAAGAACTGCGCCGCGTTGCCGAGCCGCTGATCACTCTGGCCAAGGAAGACAGTGTTGCTAACCGCCGTCTGGCCTTCGACCGTACTCGTTCGAAAGCCATCGTTGGTAAGCTGTTCAACGATCTGGGCAAACGCTACGCAACCCGTCAGGGTGGCTACCTGCGTATCCTGAAGTGCGGTTTCCGCGCTGGCGACAACGCGCCTATGGCGTACGTCGAGTTGGTTGATCGTCCTGTCGGTGGTTCTGTAGAAGCCGCTGAATAAGACATCAGTCTTTACAAGAAACCGGGCCCTGTGCCCGGTTTTTTGTTTTCAGCGTTCGCGACAGTTCTCGTCACGAACCCCACTTTTTGCGCAATTATTGCGCTGACTCTAAGTGATAAACGGAAACTTCCTCATTTAGCCGTGTTTTCGGCACCAAATATCAGGTTTTCGCCGTTTTTCTTCACTTTTTTACCCCTGCCCAAGTGACCTTCCAGTGATGTTGGTTCAAACTATTACCTTTCACGAGGAGAATCACGGCGATGCAAGGCCACCCGGATGTAATCGACTACCTCAACACGCTGCTGACTGGTGAGCTGGCTGCACGTGACCAATATTTCATCCACTCGCGGATGTATGAGGACTGGGGTTTCAGCAAGCTGTACGAGCGAATCAACCACGAGATGGAAGAAGAGGCTCAGCACGCTGATGCGTTGATGCGCCGGATTCTGATGCTCGAAGGCACGCCGCGTATGCGCCCTGATGACCTGGACGTCGGTACGACCGTACCGGAGATGCTCGCCAGCGATCTACGTCTGGAATACAAGGTCCGCGCTGCGCTGTGCAAAGGCATCGCCCTGTGTGAGCAGCACAAGGACTACATCAGCCGCGACATCCTCCGCCTGCAACTGGCAGATACCGAAGAAGATCACACCTACTGGCTGGAAAAGCAGATGGGTCTGATCAAGTCGATCGGTCTGGAAAACTACCTGCAATCGCAGTTCTGATTTTCCCGTATTCAATAAAAAGCCCCTGTCGTGACGCTCACGACAGGGGCTTTTTCGTTCTCGGCCCGCAGAATCAGGCGCGATCGCGTTCCAGCAGGGGTTTCAGGTAATGGCCGGTATACGACTGCTTCATCTCGGCCACTTGTTCCGGCGTGCCGGTCGCGATGATCTGGCCGCCTTTGGAACCACCTTCCGGCCCCAGGTCGACCAGCCAGTCGGCTGTCTTGATTACGTCCAGGTTGTGTTCGATCACCACCACGGTGTTGCCGTGGTCGCGCAGGCGGTGCAACACGTCCAGTAGTTGCTGAATGTCGGCAAAATGCAGGCCCGTAGTCGGCTCATCAAGGATGTACAGGGTTTTGCCGGTATCACGCTTGGACAGTTCCCGCGACAGCTTGACCCGTTGCGCCTCGCCGCCGGACAACGTTGTCGCCGACTGCCCCAGTTTGATGTAGGAAAGCCCGACATCCATCAGGGTCTGTAGCTTGCGTGCCAGAGCCGGAACGGCATCGAAGAACGCGCGGGCTTCTTCGATGGTCATCTCCAGCACTTCGTGAATGCTCTTGCCCTTGTACTTGATCTCCAGCGTCTCGCGGTTGTAGCGCTTGCTCTTGCAGACGTCGCACGGGACATAGATGTCCGGCAGGAAGTGCATCTCGACCTTGATCAGACCGTCGCCCTGACAGGCTTCGCAGCGCCCACCCTTGACGTTGAACGAGAAACGCCCTGGGCCGTAGCCGCGGGAGCGCGATTCCGGAACGCCGGCGAACAGCTCGCGGATAGGGGTGAACAGACCGGTGTAGGTCGCCGGGTTGGAGCGTGGCGTGCGGCCAATCGGGCTCTGGTCGATGTCCACGACCTTGTCCAGATGCTGCAACCCGTCGATGCTGTCGTGGGTCGCCGCTTCCAGAGTCGTCGCGCCATTCAGTGCAGTGGCGCTGAGGGGGAACAGCGTGTTGTTGATCAGTGTCGACTTGCCAGAGCCAGAAACGCCGGTCACGCACGTGAGCAGGCCAATCGGGATTTCCAGATCGACGTTGCGCAGGTTGTTGCCCCGCGCACCCTTGAGCTTGAGCGATAGCTTCTTGTTGCGTGGGGTGCGTTTGGCCGGCACTTCGATCTTCACCCGACCCGACAGGTACTTGCCGGTGAGCGAGTCAGGGTGGGCCATGACGTCCTGTGGAGTACCCTCGGCGACGATGGCTCCGCCGTGTACGCCAGCACCCGGCCCGATGTCGACGACGTAGTCGGCCAGGCGAATGGCGTCTTCGTCGTGCTCGACCACAATCACAGTGTTGCCGATGTCACGCAGATGCCGGAGCGTGTCCAGCAGGCGGTCGTTGTCCCGCTGGTGGAGGCCGATCGACGGCTCGTCGAGGATGTACATCACCCCGACCAGGCCGGCGCCGATCTGGCTGGCCAGGCGAATACGCTGGGCCTCGCCGCCGGACAGGGTGTCCGCGCTGCGGTCCAGTGTCAGGTAATCGAGGCCGACGTTGACCAGGAACTGCAGACGCTCACGGATCTCCTTGAGGATCTTGTCGGCGATCTCGCCGCGCCGACCGGTCATCTTCAGTTCGCCGAAGTAATCGGTGGCGTCGCCAATAGGCAGGCTGGTCACCGCCGGCAGGGTTTTCTCGCCGACCCATACATGGCGCGCTTCGCGACGCAGGCGGGTGCCACGGCAGTCCGGGCACGGCTGGGTGCTGAGGAACTTGGCCAGCTCTTCGCGTACGGTCGCCGACTCGGTTTCGCGGTAGCGACGCTCAAGGTTCGGCACGATACCCTCGAACGGGTGTGCGCGTTTGACGATATCGCCACGGTCATTCAGGTAACGGAAATCGACGTCCTGCGTGCCGCTGCCGCTGAGCAGGATCTTCTGATGTTCGGCGGACAGGTCCTTGAACGGCACTTCCAGACTGAAATCGTAGTGCTTGGACAGTGAGCCAAGCATCTGGAAGTAGTAGACGTTGCGCCGGTCCCAGCCGCGAATCGCGCCTTCGGCCAGTGTCAGCTCGCCATTGACCAGTCGCTTGGTGTCGAAGAACTGCTTCACGCCCAGGCCGTCGCATGTCGGACAGGCGCCGGCAGGGTTGTTGAAGGAGAACAGCTTGGGTTCCAGCTCGCTGATCGCGTGACCACAGATCGGACAGGCGAAACGGGCAGAGAAGATCATCTCTTCACCGGGTTCGTCGTCCATTGGCGCGACGAGAGCGATGCCATCGGCCAGCTTCAGTGCGGTCTCGAAGGATTCGGCCAGACGCTGCTGCAAGTCGTTGCGGACTTTGAAACGGTCGACCACCACATCAATGGAGTGCTTCTTCTGCTTGTCCAGCTTCGGCAACTCGTCCAGCTCACAGAGCTTGCCGTTGACCCGTGCGCGGACAAACCCTTGCGCTCGCAGCTCTTCGAAGATCGCCAGATGCTCGCCCTTGCGCTCGCGGACAACGGGGGCCAGCAGCATCAGCTTGCGACCTTCCGGCTCGGCCAGCACCAGATCGACCATCTGACTGACGGTCTGCGCTTCCAGCGGGATGTCGTGATCCGGGCAGCGCGGCGTGCCGACGCGAGCATAGAGCAGGCGCAGGTAGTCGTAGATTTCGGTGATGGTGCCCACGGTCGAGCGCGGGTTGTGCGACGTGGATTTCTGCTCGATGGAGATTGCCGGCGACAGGCCTTCGATGGTGTCGACGTCGGGTTTTTCCATCATCGACAGGAACTGCCGCGCGTAGGCCGACAGCGATTCGACATAGCGGCGCTGACCCTCGGCGTACAGGGTGTCGAACGCCAGTGACGACTTGCCCGAGCCGGAAAGTCCGGTGATGACGATCAGCTTGTCGCGTGGCAGGGTCAGGTCGATGTTCTTCAGGTTGTGGGTACGTGCCCCACGAATCAGGATCTTGTCCAAAATGGCCTCGCACGGCGGGCGTCGAAAACACAGGAGTATACGGTCAAATACTGGATGGATGCACACTATTGCGAACGACATCATTGCGTCACAAAAAAGAGCATTCCTGCGATGCGCGGCAAAGCGTCGTATGTGCTGTACATCGATGGGACTGGTAGAATCGCCGCCGGTTCATACGAGGTTCCTCCATGCACGATTCTCACAGCGAGCGCATGAGCGGCAGCGAAACCCGCGCGGCGGGCGGTCTGGCGCTGGTGTTCGCGTTCCGTATGCTTGGCATGTTCATGGTCTTGCCGGTCCTGGCCACCTACGGCATGGACCTGGCCGGCGCGAGCCCGGCACTCATCGGTCTGGCCATCGGCGCCTACGGCCTGACCCAGGCAGTATTGCAGATTCCATTCGGTATCATTTCCGACCGCATCGGCCGCCGGCCGGTGATCTATCTGGGCCTGATAGTGTTTGCCCTGGGCAGCGTGCTGGCTGCTCAGTCCACATCGATCTGGGGCGTGATCGCCGGCCGTGTCCTGCAGGGCGCCGGGGCGATTTCTGCGGCGGTCATGGCATTGCTGTCCGACCTGACCCGCGAACAGCATCGCACCAAGGCCATGGCGATGATCGGCATGACCATCGGCGTGTCGTTTGCCATCGCCATGGTGGTCGGTCCGATCCTCACCAGTGCATTCGGCCTGTCCGGTCTGTTTCTCGCTACAGGCGCCATGGCGCTGGTGGGTATCGTGATCATCGCCTTCGTGGTGCCAAAGTCCACTGTGACGCTGCAGCACCGTGAGTCAGGTCTGGCCCGTCAGGCGTTGGGCCCGACGCTGCGCCATCCGGATCTGTTGCGTCTGGACCTGGGCATCTTCGCGCTGCACGCCATGCTGATGTCCAGCTTCGTCGCCTTGCCATTGGCGCTGGTCGAGAAGGCGGGTCTGCCGAAAGAGCAGCACTGGTGGGTTTACCTGACTGCGCTGCTGATTTCCTTCTTCGCCATGATCCCGTTCATCATCTATGGCGAAAAGAAACGCCAGATGAAGCGCGTGTTGCTGGGCGCCGTTCTGGTGCTGCTGGTCACTGAGCTATTCTTCTGGGAGTTCGGCGATACGCTGCGGGCGCTGGTCATCGGCACCGTGGTGTTCTTCACCGCGTTCAACCTGTTGGAAGCGTCGTTGCCGTCGCTGATCAGCAAGGTGTCCCCGGCGGGCGGCAAGGGTACGGCGATGGGGATCTACTCCACCAGCCAGTTCCTCGGCTCGGCCGCTGGCGGCATTCTCGGCGGCTGGCTGTTTCAGCATGGTGGCCTTGATGTTGTGTTCCTGGGTGGTGCGGGTCTCGCCGCCATCTGGCTCGCTTTTGCTGTTACCATGCGCGAACCTCCCTACGTGACCAGCCTTCGCCTGCCGTTGTCGTCCGAGGCTCAACGCGACACCGGGCTGGCTGCACGCGTGCTGGCAGTACGTGGGGTAACAGATGCAGTAGTCGTGGCCGACGAGGCCGCGATCTATATCAAATTTGACAAAGAACAGTTGGATCGGGCGTCTTTCGACGAAGTGGTCAATCCAGCGTCGGAAACGTGTGAAGCCTAGGAGAACGTTATGGCCCGTGGGGTTAACAAAGTCATATTGGTCGGTACATGCGGCCAGGATCCCGAAGTTCGCTACCTGCCTAACGGTAACGCCGTGACCAACCTGAGTCTGGCAACCAGCGAACAGTGGACCGACAAGCAGACCGGTCAGAAAGTCGAAAAAACCGAATGGCACCGTGTGTCGATGTTCGGCAAGGTCGCCGAGATTGCCGGCGAATACCTGCGTAAAGGCTCGCAGGTCTACATCGAAGGCAAGCTGCAGACTCGCGAGTGGGAAAAAGACGGCATCAAGCGTTACACCACTGAAATCATCGTCGACATGCAGGGCACCATGCAGCTGCTGGGCGGCCGTCCACAGGGCGACGCTCAACAGGGTCAAGGTGGTGGCGGTTATCAGAACTCCGCTCCGCGCCCACAGCAGTCGCGTCCGCAGGCCGCTCCGCAGCCACAGCGCGAATCGCGTCCGGCTCCGCAGCAAGCGCCGCAACCGGCTCCTGATTTCGACAGCTTCGATGACGATATTCCGTTCTGATCCCCGCGGATCAAACGCAATAGCGCTTTGAACAAAAGCCCCCGGACAGTCTCACTGCCGGGGGCTTTTTGTTGCCGGTCATTGCAGCTGATCGATGCCGTCCACCAGTCGTCTCGCCAGATACGGCTGTTTGAGTTTCTCCAGCCACCATTTCAACGCGCGGCCCTCGTCCTCACCGCGCCAGCCGACGTAGAGAATGTTCGGTTCTCGCGGATCGGCCATGGCCTTTTCCAGCAGGGCGCCGCTTTCCAGCAGCGAAGTGATGCGTCGGCGTGGCAGCCAGCCGACGCCAAGACCGTCGCGCTGGGCGAGAATCTTGGCCTGCATGGTGGGCACGGCCAGTACCGGCTGGCCACCGGAGACGCCGTAGGTGCGCCCGGCGCTGATGCGTGATGAGTCGGCGACCACCACGGCGCGGTGTTGCAGGATGGTCGCGCGGTCGATGGGTTCTCTGGCTTTGGCCAGCGGGTGTTTCGGTGACACCGCAAAAATCCAGTCCATCTGCCCCAGTTGCATCCAGCGCAGCGAGGCGATGGCCGGCGGTTCGTTGGTGGCACCGATGACCAGATCGGCGCGACCATCCTGCAATGCTTCCCAGACGCCCTTGAGTACTTCGTGGGTAAAGCGCAGTGGTACGCCGGAATTGAGCCCATCGAATTCCTGGATGACCGGCAGCAGGGTTTCGAACTCCAGCAGTTCGTCGGTGACGATGTGCAGACGGCTCTCCCAGCCGTTGGCGACTTGCTGCACCCGTTGGGTGAGGCGGCTGAGGTCATGCATCAGGCGGGAGGCTTCCTGCACTAGCAATTCGCCGGCTGGCGTCAGTTGCAGGCGGTAGCGGCGACGGTCGAAGAGCAGGGCGTCGAAGCGTTCTTCCAGTTGCCGTGCGGCGTAGGACACGCTGGAGGGCGCCTTGCCCAGACGAGCAGCGGCGCGAGAAAGGCTGCCCGTTTCGCGGATCGCGTCGAGCAGGGCGAAATCATCGGTGGACAACATGTTCCAGACCTTCGAACGAGTGGCTGGCTGAGCATAGGCCAGCCAGCACGTTTTGCGCGATTACAGCGCTTCGTTCTGTGGGAACAGGGCGCGGCGGGTTTCCTCGTCGAATTCGGCCTTGAGCACCAGTTTTTCCTTGAGGCCCTGAGCACGTTGGGCAGCAGGACGGGCACTGATTTCGTCGACCAGGCGTTTGACGTTCGGGTAGCCGCTCAGACCGGCTTCACCGAGGATGTAGCCGGCGTAGTTGGCCCAGCCCCACAGCGCCATGTCGGCGATGCTGTATTCGTCACCGGCCAGATAGCGCGAGGTGGCGAGCTTGTTGTCGAGCACTTTGTAGTGGCGCTCGACTTCCTTGAGGTAGCGGTTGCGCGCATACGGCAGCGCTTCCGGCGCGTGGTGCAGGAAGTGCACGGCCTGACCGGAGAACGGCGACAGGCCGGTGGCGATGAACATCAGCCAGGACAGCAGCTCGGCATTGCCTGCGGCGGATTTTGCCAGGAAGCGCTCTTGTTTCTGCGCCAGGTACAACAGGATCGCGTGGGAATCGAACACGGTGGCGTCGCCGTCCTGCAGGGCTGGCACCTTGGCGTTCGGGTTGATCTTGAGGAAGGCAGGCTGATGTTGCTCGCCCTTGAAGGTGTCGACGCCAATCAGTTCGTAAGGCACTTGCAGCTCTTCGAGCAATAGGGCGACTTTCATCGGGTTGGGCGAAGGGTGGAAAAAGAATTTCATGGGATGGCCTCGGGCAATGGGCGTAAGGGTCAGCAGCAGGGTTGCGGCTGGATCTGGCGCCAATGTTGGGCGTTTCCCGTTCGAATGACTTACCAGTTATTGGCTGTAAACATTCGGAAATGTTGAATGTGTTTGAGCTGTCTTCGGCGAAAAAAGGCTTTGTAGGAGTGAGCTTGCTCGCGATGGGACCAGTCCAGTCAGTGTGATGCCGACTGATCCACCGCCATCGCGAGCAAGCTCACTCCTACAGGATTTGTGGGCTGTTACAGCCCCAGCTCGGACAGCCCCGGATGGTCATCCGGACGGCGGCCCAGCGGCCAGCGGAATTTGCGCTCGGATTCCTTGATCGGCATGTCGTTGATGCAGGCGAAACGATGAGCCATCAGGCCGTCTTCGTTGAATTCCCAGTTTTCGTTGCCGTAGGAGCGGAACCAGTTGCCCGAGTCGTCATGCCATTCGTAGGCGTAACGCACGGCGATGCGGTTATCGGTGAACGCCCACAGCTCCTTGATCAGGCGGTAGTCCAGTTCCTTTTTCCACTTGCGGGTCAGGAACGCCTTGGCTTCTTCGCGATTGGTGGCGAACTCGGCGCGGTTACGCCATTTGGTGTCGAGGGTGTAGGCCAGCGACACCTTTTCCGGATCGCGGCTGTTCCAGCCATCTTCGGCCAGGCGAATCTTTTCGATGGCCGATTCGCGGGTGAAAGGAGGAAGTGGCGGGCGAGTCTGGGCATTGGACGACATGATGAAGCCTCCAGGCGGATTGAGTTCAGCAGTGAGTGGAGCGTTATCTACGCGCAGGCCCCTGTTTCCCAGGGTTAGGGCGAGACCTGTTTCAGCAACAACTGCGCGACATTCCTTGCGCTGTCGGCGGCACGGAGGTCGCCCATGACCCGGGCGAGCGTGATGGCGCCATCCATCAGGATCAGCAACTGTTTGGCCAGCGCTGACGGTTGCTCGATATTCAACTGCTCGCACACTTCCAGCGTGTAATCGAACAGCTTCTGTTTGTGCAGCCTGGCGATCTGTCGTACCGGATCGTCCGGGTCGCCGACTTCCCCTGCGGTGTTGATGAACGCACAACCGCGAAACTCGTCGGACTCGAACCAGCCGGTGAGCACGTCAAACATATTGAGGATGCGTGCCTCTGGCGTATCGGCCTTGTCGGACTCGGTGCGAAACCAGTGCATCCAGCGCACATCGCGGGCGTTGAGCGCAGCCGCAGCCACTTCGTCCTTGGTTGCGAAGTAACGGTAGATGCTTTTTCTCGCCACGCCCGAAGTCTTCACCAGAAGGTCCATACCGGTGGCGTGGATACCGTTCTGGTAGATCAGCTGTTCGGCGGTGGCGAGGATTTTCTCGCGTGTTTCACTGGTCGGCGTATTCATGAGATTTAAGGTAGAACGATCGTTCTCCTTGGTCAAGCGGCGGATGAAAAATCGATGCGTCCGTTGGTCGGTTGCGATTCCGCGCAAATGAAGGTTCAACAACCGAGCGAACTTGCCGGACGAAATCCGATCAGTTTCTGTGGACCTTGCGTTCACCGTCCTTCATGGCTGAAAGGAGTGACCAGCGTTTGTCGAATCTCAAATCCGTTTTTATGTTGCTGGCGCTGTTGTGTGTCGGCAGCTTCAACGTTCAGGCCGCCGATGCGCCGGCAGCCAGTACGGCGCAGTCGGAAAAGGCCGCCGATCCTGAACCCGCCGCCGAGCCGGCCAAACCGGAAATCCTGGTCGAGGGCGGATTGCTCGGGGCGATCACCAGCAGCATCGACAGCGTGCAGGACAAGCTGGATCTGGACGGGCGCCTGCTCGACTCCTGGCGGCTGCGCGCCGACCGCGCGGCCGATGAACTCGATGCGCTGGTCAACAAACCGCTGGCGCGCTCGCCATGGAGCATCACCGCCGACTTCCTGATCCTTTCGGCGGTGTGGATCGGTGCGTTTGTCGTGCTCAACCGCATCGGCAGGTTCATCGTCGGGCGGGTGTCCCGGCATCGGCTGCTGAGCACACGTGAGCGGATTCAGGGCGTGCTCGGCTATGTACTGCCGTTCATGATCCCGGCGCTGGTCTGCCTGCCGCTGACGCTGTATGTCAGCCACTTCATGCAGACCTCCATCGGGCGGGCGCTGGCGTTGTGCCTGGCGTACTCCACCAGTAGCGGCATCTTTTCCACCTCGGTGCTGATGTCGGTGATCGTACTGTTCAACATCGGCCACAAGCGCATGGCGGTTCGCATCATTCGCGATTACGCGCCGCATCCGCTGTTCATCATCGGCTTCCTGGCCGCCTTGAGCGATGCCCTGACCAGCCCGCAGATCGCCCGCCAGTTTGGGGGTAACGTGACCACCAGCGTTGCCGCTTTTACCGGGCTGATGGCGTCGGTGATGTTCTGCATCGTGGTGATCCGCATGCGCCGGCCTGTGGCGCACCTGATCCGCAACCGGCCGTTGAGTGCGCGGCTGGCGCGGCCGGCGCTGCAACAGACCCTGAAGATTTTCTCCAGCCTCTGGCACCTGCCGATTCTGCTGATGATTCTGGTGTCGGCGGTCAACCTGATCGGTGCCGGCGAGGACAGTCAGCAAGCCTTGCGTTGCGCGCTGCTGACCACGGTGCTGCTGATTGCCACGGTGTTTCTCAGCACCTTGTTCCAGCATCTGTTCAAGCCGGCCGAGGCGCGCACCGAGCGGGTTTACAAGGAGCGCTTGCTGAGCCTGCTGCATGCCGTGTTGCGTATTGCCCTGGCCGTTGCGTTCATCGAGCTGCTGGGGCGCATCTGGGGTTTTTCGTTGTTCGAATTCGCCCAGCGCAATGCTTTGGGCAAGGTGATCAGCGACTCCCTGAGCAGCATTGGCCTGATTTTCCTCGTGACCTGGCTGCTGTGGGTGGTGATGGACACCGCCATTCAGGAAGCGCTCAAGCCGCCGACCAGTGCGCGTTCGAGTCGCCAGCCGAGTACGCGGGTCAAGACCATCCTGCCGCTGCTGCGCAACGCGATCAAAATCATCCTGGTGGTGATCTGCACCATCACCACCATGGCCAACCTGGGCATCAACGTCGCGCCGCTGCTGGCCGGTGCCGGAGTGGTCGGTCTGGCTATCGGCTTCGGTTCACAGCAACTGGTGCAGGACGTGATCACCGGTCTGTTCATCATCATCGAGGACACCATTTCCATCGGCGACTGGGTGGTGCTCGATTCCGGCCACGCCGGTACGGTGGAAAGTCTGACCATCCGCACCCTGCGTCTGCGCGACGGCAAGGGTTTCGTGCATTCGGTGCCGTTCGGCCAGATCAAGGCCGTGACCAACCAGTCCCGGCAGTTCGCCTATGCGTTCTTCTCGTTCCAGTTCACCTACGATTCCGACGTCGATGCGGCCACTTCACTGATCCGCGAAGCCGGGCAGGCGGTCAGTGAGGATTTTCTGCTGGCGAGCAAGCTGCAAGGGCCGCTGGAGGTGTTTGGGCTGGACCGCATGGACATGAACGGGATTGTCATCACCGCGCAGTTCCGCACCTCGTCGGGCGGGCAGTACGCGATCAGCCGCGCGTTCAACGACCGGCTCAAGCGCCTTGTGGATAAGTCGCCTGACGTACGCTTCGCGCAAACTTATCCACAACTGGTGATGAGCCCGCACAACGGACAGATGCCGCTGGATGAGGGCGACGAGCAACAGCCGTTGCCGGGCAAGACCACGGTGGTGAACAAGGATGGGTCGGAGAGTCCGGCGTGATGCAGATTCAAAGTGGTACGCCTTCAATTTGTAGGAGTGAGCTTGCTCGCGATAGCAATCTGTCTGAGGTCACGGGTTGCCTGATGCACCGCGATCGCGAGCAAGCTCACTCCTACAAGGGGTATATCTAACGAAACAACCGCTCCCGCACCTGCAACATCACCGCCGCCTCCAGCTCGCCCCAATATTGCGGTTTGCCGGCAATGACCGCCGCGATGGGCACGCCGTCGCGATAAACCAGCCGATTGCCCACCACGGCCGGGACTTTCGCGCCGGGCAGCAGGGTGCCGGCCAGGTTCAGCGGGTCGACTCCACTGACGCCAATCAAACTGCCATCCAGCGGCCGTTTGCGCACTTCGCGCAGCAGCGGAATGGCCTCGGGCAGGGCGAACTGCTCGCCGGCAAGCCCCGCGATAAAGCGCCCGCCGCGAATCTCGCCACGGGCTTCCAGGCGGTGAAAGGTGCGCAGCAGTTCCCGCCAGCTCGGCAGCCATTCGGCCTCGCGCTCCAGCAGGCGCCAGAACACCACGCCGTAGCGGCGCAACAGGGTCAAGGCGATGTGTTCCAGGGTGTCGGCGTCGAAGCGTTTTGCGCCGACGGTTTCAGGGGCTGGCGCACGACGCAGCAGCGCCCAGCGTCCGGCATCGTCCATGCCGCCGATGAACGCGCCACGATGACGTCGGCTGGTGTGCGCCGCACGCTTGCTGGCCGGCGTGATCAGCGCACGCAGGCCGGCGAAGCTGTCGGCGTTGACCAGCCCGGCGCCGACCAGCTCCTGCAAGGCGTTTTCCAGCTCGGTGCGCAGCAGACGGGCTTCGTCGCTCAGTTCGTCGAAAAACATCGCGCCATGGCTGGCGAGCACCTCGTGAACCTTCTGTGCGCGCAACGACAATTCGCCCGGCGCCGCCTGTTCGGTCAGTCCGCTCCACAAGCGCACCTGTGTGCGCGGCAGCAGCACGATCGGCGTGCTGCGCAAGGCTACGCTGCTGACCTTGTTGCGCGAGGTCAGGCGCATCCACACCACCTTGCCGGAGCGGCACAGCTCGTCCAGCCAGTGCGCTGAATAATCTTTCAGCCGCACCGGCAGCAGATCGCTGTCCCAGGCCCCGGCTGCGGCAGAATAGCCCTCCAGCTGCTCGACCACTTCCGGCAGCGCGGCTTTGCCCTGGCTCTGTGTGGCGGTGGATACGTGCTGCCAGTCGAACAGAAAACGCATGAAGTCCTGCAACGACACCGGTTCGATTTCCCGGCGCAGACGCTTGACCGTGTAACGATGGATGCGCGCCAGCAAGTGGCGCTCACACCATTGTTCGCTGCTGGCGCCGGGATCGAAACGCCCGCGTAGCACGTAACCCTGTTGTTCCAGTTGCGCCAGCGCCTGGGCTATTTCGCCGGGAGGCAAACCCAGCGGTTCGGCAATCGCCGGCAGCGTCAGCGGGCCGAAGCCACTCAGGCGGGCGCGGACGACTTCCACCCGGGCGTCGTCTTCGTTCCAGGTCTCGTCAAAGCCGGGCAGCGCAGTCAGCGGCGGATGCATTTCGGCAGCGGGATACAGCGCCTGCAGGCAGGTCAGCCGTTCCAGTGCGATCCACAGCGCCTGCTCGGGATTGATCTGCAGGCGTGTGGCGCGGCCCGAGCGGGCGAGGCTTTCCAGCCATTTCATCCAGTTCTGCTGCTGGCGCGCCTCGTCGCCGCTGATGGCGCCAAGTGTCATCAAGGCTTCGTGCATTTCGTCGAGGTTCTGCGGCTGCGGCCAGGCTTCCTCGACGACTGCGGCAATGGCGCCTGCGTCTAGCGCGCCGAGGTCATCGGCCGATTCCGGGTCGCTCCAGCGGCGGTTGAGCACCGCCTGGGTACGGCGTTCTTCCAGCGGCGCGTCGTCGAGAAAGCTGTAGGGTTTGGCGTTGAGAATTTCGGCAGCCAAGGGTGACGGCGCCGGCAGGTCGCGGCTGATCAGGCGCACCTCGCCATTTTCCATGCGCCGCAACAGCGCCAGCCAGCCGTCGGCATCCATGGCTTCGTGCAGGCAATCGTCCAGCGTCTGCTCGACCAGCGGATGCTCGGGGACTTCGCGCTCGCTGACCAGATTCTCCAGGCAAGCGATCTGGTCGGGAAAGACCGTGGCGATCAAATCCTCGCTCTTCATCCGCTGCAACTGGGGCGCGACCTTGCGCCCGCCGGCATAACGCGGCAGCGCCAGGGCCACCCCGGCATTCCAGCGCCAGCGCACGCCGAACAGCGGCGCGTCGAGCACTGCCTGAATCAGCAAATGCTCGGCGCTGGCCGAATGCAGGTAACGCCAGACTTCATCCAGGGCAAAACTGTGGCTGGTGGAGAGCGACAGCACGATGGCGTCTTCGCTGGCCGCCGCCTGCAACTCGAAATTGAACGTGCGGCAGAAGCGCTTGCGCAGGGCCAGGCCCCAGGCGCGATTGAGGCGGCTGCCGAACGGCGAGTGAATCACCAACTGTGTGCCGCCGGACTCGTCGAAGAAGCGCTCCATCACCAGCGTATTTTGCGAAGGCAGGGCGCCGAGAGCGGAGTGGGCGCGGGCCAGGTACTCGACGATCTGTTCGGCGCTGGCGCTGTTCAGACCCAAGGTGTTCATCAGCGCGTCGATGCACGGCCGCAGATTGCCGGGGTGGGCGCTGAGCTGACGGTCTGTTTCTGCGTGCAGACGGGCCACGGCGAACGACAATTCGTCGCTGCGCCCCGGTGCTTCGCCGAGCCAGAACGGAATGTTCGGCGCCGCGCCCTGAGCGTCTTCAACCCGCACCCGACCCGATTCGATGCGCAGGATGCGGTACGAAGTGTTGCCCAGTTGGAAGACATCGCCGGCGATGCTTTCCACGGCGAAGTCTTCGTTGACCGTGCCGATGTTCAGCGCCTGCGGTTCAAGGATCACGCTGTAGTCGGCGTTGTCCGGAATCGTGCCGCCGCTGGTGACGGCGGTCAGCTTGCTGCCACGGCGACCGCGCAAGGTGTGGCTTACGGCGTCGCGATGGAGATAGGCCGCACGTACGCCTTGGCGACCGCTATAGCCCTCGGCGAGCATCGCCAGCAGGGCCTGATAGTGGCGTTCGTCGAGATCGGCGTAGGGCGTGGCCTGGCGGAACAGCTCGAACAGCGCCTGCTCTGGCCACTCCTGGCAACTGACCTCGGCGATGATCTGCTGGGCCAGCACGTCCAGCGGCGCCTCGGGAATGATCAGGGTGTCGAGTTCGCCCCGGCGCACGCAGTCGAGCAGGGCAGCGCACTCGATCAGGTCGTCCCGCGAGACGGCGAACAGGCGGCCCTTGGGCGTGCCGCCGACCTGGTGACCAGAACGACCGACTCGTTGCAAAAAGGCGGCGATGGAGCGTGGCGAGCTGATCTGACAGACCAGATCGACTTCGCCGATATCGATGCCCAGTTCCAGCGATGCGGTGGCGATCAGCACTTGCAGCTCGCCGCGCTTGAGGCGCTGCTCAGCGTCCAGCCGTTGCTCCTTCGCCAGGCTGCCGTGGTGTGCCGCCACGGCGTGTCTGCCCAGCCGCTCGCTCAGATGCCGCGCCATGCGTTCGGCCAGGCGCCGGGTGTTGACGAAGATCAGCGTGGTGCGGTGTTCGCGCGCCAGTTCGGCGAGGCGGTCGTAGACCTGTTCCCAGACATCGTTGGCCATGACCGCAGTCAATGGCACTGGCGGCACTTCGATTGCCAGATCCCGTGGCCGGGCGTGGCCGATATCGACGATGGCGCAGGGGCGACTGGCCGGATCACCTCCGACCAGAAAGCGCGAGACCCGCTCGATGGGCTTTTGTGTCGCCGACAGGCCGATACGCAACAGCGGCTGGCCGCACAGGGCCTGCAAGCGCTCAAGGCTCAGCGCCAGATGGCTGCCGCGCTTGCTGGCAGCAATGGCGTGGATTTCGTCGACGATCACGGTCTGCGCGCCGGCCAGCATGCGTCGGCCAGAATCCGAGCCGAGCAGCACGTACAGCGATTCCGGCGTGGTCACCAGAATGTGCGGTGCGGTCTTGCGCATGGCCGTGCGTTCTTTTTGCTGCGTGTCGCCGGTGCGCACCGCGGTGCTGATGCGCAATTCAGGCAGGCCTTGGCGGGCCAGTTGTTCGGTGATACCGGCCAGTGGGGTTTGCAGGTTGATCTGAATGTCGTTGGACAGCGCCTTGAGCGGCGAAACGTAGACTACGAACGTGCGGTCCGGCAGCACGCCGCCGTTGTCCAGGCCTTGGCGGACCAGATCGTCGATGACCGCCAGAAACGCCGTCAGCGTCTTGCCGGAGCCGGTGGGCGCGGCGATCAGCGTCGACTGGCGCTGACGAATCAACGGCCACGCCTGGGCCTGAGCTGCCGTGACCGCCGGGAAGGTGCTGCGAAACCAGGCGCTGACGGCTGGGTGAAAGGCGTCGAGGACCGGGTCGTTGACGTGTGGAAGGTTCATAGGCTGATTTATGCGGGGTCCGGCCTGTGGATACAAGGGCCGGTGGTCGATGGCGCGTGTAACTGTAGGAGTGAGCTTGCTCGCGATGTGCCGTACCAGACACTACGGCGGTGGTCGATAGGCCGCTATCGCGAGCAAGCTCACTCCTACAGTGGGCTGACGACTTACCCCGGTATCCGGCGCCTGTTGGGACTTATCCACACGACGTGTTATGTTTGCGACCGTTTTTCACCTATTTTCTAATTGAATTCCAAGACCGAGCCTGCTGACTCTATGCGAATGCGCCTTATGCTGTTGGGCGGCGGGAATGCCCTTGGGCAGGCGTTGATTCGTCTGGGTGCCGAGGAGGACATTGGCTTCCTCGCACCGCGTCCACCGCAAGACGGCTGGGACGCGGCAAGCCTGACGCAACTGCTCGATGACACCCGCCCGGATGCCCTGATCAATCTGGCTTATTACTTCGACTGGTTCCAGGCGGAGAGCGTGAGCACGGAGCGCCTCGACGCGCAGGAACGTTCGGTCGAACGCCTCGCGGAACTGTGCCAGCACCACAACATCATGTTGGTCCAGCCGTCCAGCTACCGGGTGTTCGACGGCTCGCGGGCCACGGCCTACAGCGAGAAAGACGAACCGGTGCCGTTGGGCTCTCGCGGTCAGGCCTTGTGGCGGATCGAGCAGAGCGTGCGCGCCACCTGCCCGCAACATGTGCTGCTGCGTTTCGGCTGGCTGCTCGACGACAGCGCCGAGGGCGTGCTCGGGCGTTTCCTCAGCCGTGCGGAAAACGCTGGCGAACTGCCTATGGCCGATGACCGCCGGGGCAACCCGACGCCGGTCGACGACGCTGCGCGGGTGATCATCTCGGTCCTCAAGCAGCTGGACTGCGCTGCGCCGCTGTGGGGCACCTACCACTACGCCGGCCATGAGGCCACCACGCCGCTGGCGCTGGGGCAGGCCGTGCTCAGCGAAGCGCGCTTGCTGCGACCGTTGGCTATCGAAGCGCCGACCGCCCAGGCCCACGCCGCCCGTGCCGATGCCGGCGAAGAACCGCAGAACGCGGTGCTGGCCTGCAAGAAAATCCTTCACACTTTTGGTATCAAGCCCCGCGCATGGCGTGCCGGTTTGCCCAGCTTATTGGACCGCTACTACCGTCATGTCTGATGCTCCCGTTCTCATCACCGGCGGCGCCGGCTTCATTGGCTCTCATCTGGTCGACGCGCTGCTCGCCCGGGGCTACGCCGTGCGCGTCCTCGACGATCTGTCCAGCGGCAAGCGCAGCAACCTGCCACTGGATAATCCTCGCCTCGAACTGATCGTCGGCGACGTGGCCGATGCCGCGCTGGTTGCTCGCGCGGCGGCAGGCTGTCAGGCCGTGACCCATCTGGCGGCCGTGGCTTCGGTGCAGGCGTCGGTGGATGACCCGGTGAAAACCCACCAGAGCAATTTCATCGGCACGCTGAACGTCTGCGAAGCCATGCGCCAGGCCGGTATCAAGCGCGTGGTGTTCGCGTCCAGCGCGGCGGTGTACGGCAATAATGGCGAAGGTGAGGCCATCACCGAAGACACGCCCAAGGCGCCATTGACGCCCTACGCGTCGGACAAGCTGGCCAGCGAGCATTACTTCGATTTCTACCGTCGCCAGCATGGCCTGGAGCCGGTGCTGTTCCGTTTCTTCAACATCTTCGGACCACGTCAGGACCCGTCCTCGCCGTACTCCGGGGTGATCAGCATCTTTGCCGAGCGCGCCGAGAAGGATCTGCCGATTTCGGTGTTCGGTGACGGCGAGCAAACCCGCGATTTCTTCTACGTCGAAGACCTCGTCGATCTGGTGGTGCAGGGGCTGGAAATGCCGACGGTGGAAGAGGGCGCGATCAACGTCGGCCTGAACGCCACCACCTCGCTGAATGAATTGCTGGCGGCGCTGAAACAGGTGGTCGGCGATCTCCCGGCGGTGAGCTATCTGCCGGCGCGTTCGGGGGATATCAAGCATTCGCGCGCGAACAACCAGCGGCTGCTGGCGCGCTTTACCGTAGGCGAGCCGACGCCGTTGAATGTCGGGCTGGCGCGGTTGCTGGGGCGCTGAAATGATCCACAAAAAAGGCACCTTCGCGGTGCCTTTTTTGTTTGCTAACCCTGTAGGCGCCTGGCTTGTCTCGCGAGCGGACCGGGGTCGCGCACGACCGTAGCAGTCGTAAATCCGGTGAACGCGGTATGTCAGGCAAACCGCGTATACAGGTTTTACGACGGGTGCCCCGCCGGTCGCAGGACAAGCCAGCTCCTACAGGGGAATGATGAGGCTTTAAAACTTGTAACCAAACCCGACCATGTACACCCACGGGTCGACATCCACATTGACCTTGGTCCGTCCCACGCCCAGCGCGGTCGGGCCGTCGAGGCTGGCCTGGGTGTCGATGTCGATGTACCAGACCGCCGCGTTGACCATGATGTGGTCGGTCAGCATGTAGTCGGCGCCGACCTGTGCGGCCCAGCCCCACGAATTCTTCAGGCTCAGGTTGCTCATGCCCTGGCCCTTGCGGCTGCTGGCGAGGTTTTCGTCGTAGAACCAGGTGTAATTCACGCCCAGGCCGGCATAGGGCTGGAACTTCGAGTTCGCATCCATCGGGTAGTACTGCAGCGACAGGGTCGGCGGCAGTTGCTTGACGTCCGCCAGCTTGCCGTCGACGCCGACTCCCATGCCCTTGACCGCGACGGTGTGCTGGAACGGCGTGGCCGCCAGCAGCTCCAGGCCGACGTGGTCGGTGAGCATGTAGGCGAAAGTCAGGCCCAGTTGCGTGTCGCTGTCCAGCGTCGCTTTGGAGCCCGCCGCTTTGGCACCGTCCAGTTTCAGATTGCCGCTGTCTTCGTTGGGCGCGGTGGTCGCCGCACCGGCGCGGACAATGAAATCACCGGCCTGGTGGGCGTAGGCGGCAACAGGGGCGCCGAGTGCCAGCGCAAGCAACGATGCGCCGAGCAGGGACTTGTTCATAAGGGCTCCGTAAAGGCGTTGTAAAGGGATGCCTTTATGTTACGGAGCGTCTGGCACGCGGCTTTTGACACAGCTCAATGAAAAGCCGATCAGGGTCGGATCGCGTTTCCAGGTCGAACAGATCTTGTGGGAGGGAGCCCTGCTCGCGAAGACGTCAGGTCAGTCACTGCATCATTGTCTGGTATGGCGCTTTCGCGAGCAGGGCTCCCTCCCACTGAAAACTCATCCGCCTCACCAGCAGTGCCAGGGTGGAGAAACCTGAGGTCGGCTCACTGATCCGGCAGCTCATACACCAGGATCTTGTCCGCCTCCATCTGATACCCCGCATCGGCCAGTTCGCTGCTGGACGATTTGACCTGCATCGGCCCTTCGATCCAGTACGGCTGGTACAACTCGTCGACCTTCACCCCGAGCTCGCTGGTGACGTGGACGATCTGGTTCGGCGGGGGCGGCGGTACGTGGATGCAGGCGCCGAAATACGGCACCAGCAAGAAGTCGGTCACCCGGCCTTCCTCGCTCACATCCAGCGGCACGATGTAACCCGGCAGGCGCACCCGCTGGCCGTCCAGGGATTTGACCACCGGCGCATCAGGCGCCAGTTGATGCGCAGCAGGAGCGGACTCCACCGACAGCGTGTCGGCCATCTTCGACAGGTTGTGGATAGGCGTGGTGATCAGCTTCACCGGCGGCGCGTCGGGCGGGATCATCTCCTGCCAGGTCAGCACCCGCAGGTCTTCTGCCCACGACGGGCTGACGATCAACAACGACAACAGCAACCACCACACGCGCATCACGACATCCTCACAAGCGAATCGACAGGCCATCGGCCAGTGACTGGCGATAGGCGCGCCAGGCTGGCACGCTGCCCATCAGCAGGGCCGCCAGCAGAATGCCGGCCAACAGCGTCCATTCATACGAACTTGGCAGCGACAGCGGCAAGTACAGCCCGTAATTGGCCTGCACGTAACCCTGAGACGCAGCGATGCCGATGTACAGCAGCGCCAGACCGCTGACCGCACCGGCCAGCGCCAGGGCGAACGCTTCCAGAATCAGCAGGCTGGCGACATGCCAGGGGCGGGCTCCGACCGAGCGCAGGATAGCCATTTCCCGGCGCCGTTCGTTGAGGCTGGTGAGAATCGCCGTGAGCATGCCGATCAGACCGGTCAGCACCACGAACAGCGAAATCACGAACAGCGCCTTTTCGGCAGTGCCCATCAGGCTCCACAACTCCTGCAAGGCCACGCCGGGCAAGATTGCCAACATCGGCTCGCCACGGAATTCGTTGATCTCCCGTTGCAGGGCGAAGGTGGAAATCTTGCTGTTGAGGCCGAGCATGAACGCGGTGATAGCCGTGGGCGTGAGGTCCATGTTGCGCGCCTGATCGGCGCTGATGCGCCCGGCGCCTTGGGCGGGCACGCCGTTATGCCAGTCGATGTGAATCGCTTCCATGCCGCCGAGGCTGATGTGCAGCGTGCGGTCCACCGGCGTGCCGGTGCGCTTGAGAATGCCGACCACGGTGAACGGCTTGTCGTCATGCTTGACCAGGCTCACCGTCGCCACGCCGTGGGCCAGCACCAGCTTGTCGCCGAGCTTGTAGTGCAGGGCATCGGCCACTTCGGCGCCGAGCACGACTTCGAACGGATCGGTGGCGAACGGGCGGCCGTCGGCCAGTTCCAGATGCTGCTGGCGACCGTATTGGTAATGCTCGAAATACGCCTCGCTGGTGCCCATCACCCGATAGCCGCGATGGCTGTCGCCGAGGGAAATCGGAATCGCCCATTTCACCTGCTTGCTGTTGGCGAAATGTTCGAAGCTGTCCCAGCGGATGTTGTTGGTGGCGTTGCCGATGCGGAATACCGAATACAGCAGCAGATTGACCGAGCCAGAGCGTGCGCCGACGATCAGGTCGGTGCCGCTGATGGTGCTGGCGAAGCTGGCGCGGGCTTCGGTACGCACGCGCTCTACGGCCAGCAGCAGGCAGACTGACAGGGCGATGGCGAAAGCGGTGAGAAAGGCCGTGAAACGGCGGTTGGCAAGACTGGCCAGCGCCAGACGAAGAAGATACATCTCAAACCTCGGGAGCGGCGGCGGCGCGATTGAGTTCGGCCAGCGACAGGTGACGGTCGAACAGCGGCGCGAGGCTCTGGTCATGGCTGACGAACAACAGGCTGGCGCCGGCCTCGCGGCATTCGGCGAACAGCAATTGAATGAAGGCCTCGCGGGCATCGGCATCCAGCGCCGAGGTTGGCTCGTCGGCGATCACCAGTTCCGGCTGGCCGATCAGGGCGCGGGCGGCGGCGACCCGTTGTTGCTGGCCGATGGACAGCGAATCGGCACGACGCCCGAGCATCTGCGGATCTTTCAGGCCCAAGTGGGCCAGCAGCGTGGTGGCGGCCTGTTCGACGCTGCCGTGACGCTGGGTGGCCCGTTGCGCACGCAATTTCGAGAAGTGGCAGGGCAGCTCGACGTTTTCACGCACCGACAGAAACGGCAGCAGGTTGAACTGCTGAAAGATGTAGCCGGTGTGATCGACGCGAAAGCGGTCGCGGGCGCTGGACGACAGTTGCGTCAGCTCCTGGCCGAGCAGGCGGATGCTGCCGCTGTCCGGCTTCTGCACGCCGCCGAGCAGGCCGAGCAGGGTGGTTTTGCCGCTGCCGCTGGGGCCTTTGAGAAACAGCGTCTCTCCGGCCTCCAGACGAAATTGCGGGATATCCAGCAGCGGCGGGTGTCCGGGCCAGGCAAAGCCCAGGCCGGACAGCTCGATGAGCGCCTGGGTCATCAGAACTTGACCACCGGATTGCTCGGACGCACTTCCGCGCCCATCTGCCGTTTCGGCGTCACCAGTTGCACCTGGATGGTCTGGGTGGCCGGGAAGCTCTTGAACAGCTGCGTCAGGTCCAGCTTGTTGAGCACGGCCGGCACGCCGCAGGTGAACTGGTAGTGGCCATGGATTTCGCTGTGTTCGTGCTCATGGGCGTCGCCGTCTTCATCCTTGTCGCCGTATAGCGGGCTTTCCACGCGCGCCTTGACCACGCTGCACTGTGCGGCTTCCGGGATGTTGAACAGGCCATGGGGCTTGAGCAGGGTTTCCTTGGCCAGGGCCAGGGTCATCTTGTCGGCGTCAGTGGTGGCGGCGTGTTCGAAACCGGCGATGTTCATCGCCGGGGTGTCCAGTTCCAGCTCCAGGGTGCGGCCGTCCAGCGCCAGATCCAGTCGTGCCACACCGTGGACGTGGGCGCCGAGGCTACCGTGTTCATGGTCGTGATCGTGTTCGTCGGCGGCGTGGGCGAATGTCAGGGGCAGCAACGCGAGGGGCAAGGCGAGGAACAGACGACGCATGGGCAAGGGCTCCGGGGGAAAGGGTGTAAAAATTGTTATGTAATCTTATAACAATGTTTCGTGGCGTTTCTTAAATTTTTACACCGCGTTCTTTTTGTAGGGGCTGGCTTGTCCTGCGAGCGCGCCGGGGTCGCTCTCGACGGAACCCGTCGTAAATCCGGCCAGTGCGGTGTGTCAGGGTTGCATAGTCGTCAGGGTTTACTGCCGGTGCCCGGCAGGTCGCAGGGCAAGCCAGCTCCTACAGGTTGGGTGGCTGGTGGGCGACGCGTGCAGCCTGCCGGATCCTGTGGGACCATCCCCCGCAGCCAAACAGAGGACACACATCATGTTGCGAATTCGTGGAACCGTCGGTGACCTGCCGGTGGATCTGACTGTGGAAATGGACGAAAGCGACTGGGCCCGTCTGGGTGCGCAGTTCGAGGTGAGCAAGCCGGCGGCCGATGTGGTGGCAAAGCCTGCGGCGCCGCGCAACGATGCGGCGTGGGATATTGCTCAGGACCTGTTGCGCAAGGCCGGGCACATGAGCGGGCCGGATCTGCTCGGGCAACTGGAAGGTCTGGCCGGCAGCACTGCTGCGGGCAAGCGCCTGATGGTGCGCATGCGCCACAGTGCCAACGTCAAAGTCGAAAGCCATGGCGATGCGCCGGTGTATCACTGGGTGGAGTAGCGCGCGATCTTTGTAGGAGCTGGCTTGCCCTGCGAGCGGCTGCGAAGCAGTCGTAAGACCGGCAAACGCGTTGTGTCAGCGAGAACGCATTCTCAGGATTACGACGACTCCGTCGCCGGTCGCAGGACAAGCCAGCTCCTACAACAAAGCCGGCCTGTCCAATTCGAATCAATACAACGCAGCAAACAGCTTGCGGCGGTAGGTGGTGACCAGTGGGTGGTCATTGCCCAGCAGATCGAACACCTGCAACAACGTTTTGTGCGGCTGGCCTTCGTTATAGCTGCGGTTGCGGGTGAACAGCTTGAGCAGGCCGTCCAGCGCCGCTTCGTATTGCTGGCGGGACAGTTGCTGAATCGCCAGTTGATACGCCGCTTCATCGTCCTGCGGGTTTTGCGCCAGACGCGTCTTCAGGTCCGCGACATCCGGCAGTGCTGCCGCCTGAGCGAGAAAGGTCAGTTGCGCCTTGGCACCGGCCAGCGCCGCCTTGTGCTCGTCGCCCTTGACCGCGTCGAGCACGGTGCGCGCTTCGTTCAGCTCTCCGCGTTCAGCCAGGCAGCGCGCGTACAGAATCAGCGCGGCGGCGTTGGTGTTGTCTTCGGTCAGGATGGTCTGCAACACCGCTTCGGCTTCGGCGAAATGACTCTCGGCGAACATCGCCTGCGCGGTCTGCAACGGGTCGGCGGCGGCCGGTGGCGGCATCTGCACATGGGGTTCGAGCAGGGCGCGGATCTGCGACTCGGGCTGCGCACCGGCAAAACCGTCCACCGGCTGGCCGTCCTTGAACAGCACCACGGTCGGCAGGCTGCGAATGCCAAAACGACCGACGATGTCCTGCTCGGCATCGCAGTCGACCTTGGCCAGCAGCAGTTCGCCCTGATAATCCTCGGCGATCTTCTGCAGCAGCGGCATCAGCACCTTGCACGGCGCGCACCAGTCCGCCCAGAAATCCACCAGCACGGGTTTGTGAAACGAATTCTCGATGACCAACTGATCGAAAGTGGCAGTGGTCGCATCGAAGATGTACGGCGTGTCCTGGCTCATCGCAAGTCTCGAAAATAAAGGCTCAGTGGCGGCAACTATAAAGGGCGGCCGGGTGTTGTTGAAAGGTGAAGCCATCAAACCTGTAGGAGTGAGCTTGCTCGCGATGGCGTTATCTCTGTGAAATGGATGCTGTCTGCCCCGGCGTGATCGCGAGCAAGCTCACTCCTACAAAGATGTGTCGCTAGCGGGCAGCGTGATACAGACTCACCTTGCGAAACTCCCACGGCTCGGCCAGGTCCGGCAGGGTCAGGGCGTCGAGGATACCGAGGCGGGTATAGGCCGGGTGCTGGAAATCCTTCACCCGCGAATCCGCCACCAACGCCTGTTTTCCGCGACTGAGAAAGTGATCGAGCAACGGCAGGTTGGCGCGGTCGTAGAGCACGTCGGCGACCAGAATCAAATCGAAGCGGTCCTGCTCGGCAAAGAAATCTGCCGAGTAACCCAGCTGTACATCATTGAGTTCGGCGTTGGCGCGGCAGGCGGCGAGGGCCACCGGGTCGAGATCGCAGGCCACCACTTCCAGGGCGCCAGCCTTCTTCGCGGCAATACCGGCGACACCGGAACCTGCGCCGAAATCCAGCACGCGCTTGCCTTCGACCCAATGCGGCTGCTCGGCGAGAAAACGCGCCAAGGCCAGGCCGCTGGCCCAGCAGAAGCTCCAGTAGGGCGGCTCTTCCAGAATGCGCCGGGTTTCTTCCGCGTTGAAGGCGCGGTCCATATTCGCCGCGTCGATCAGCCACAAACCGAGATCGGTGCCCGGCAGCGTTTCGGCAACCAGCCGGGCATCGCCCAGCAATTCGCTCAACGCCGCCTGCAGGTGCTGCGGTGGGGTCATGGTGCGGTGACGAATTGCAGTTGGCCCAGCGACTGGGTGGCCGGTTGGGTGATCAATACCGCCGGCAGATGCAGAATCAACTGGCCGGACTGGCTGGCGCGGCCACGCAACTCGACGCGGGCGCCCACCGGGAAGGCTTCCGGATTGAACCGCAGCTGGAAGGGCAGCGACTGGTTATTGCCGGTCAGTTTGGTACTGCTCAGCAGTTTTTGCGGGCGGTTGCGCTCGTCGATCACCAGCAGCGCCAGTTCGACCTCTGCACCGGCCGGCACACCCAGCAGCTGGCCGCTGATCTCACGCTGATAGGCCGGCAGCGGCCCCGGGCTTTCCGGCAGTTTGATTGCGTTGGGTGCAGGTTTGGCCGGTGCAGCCTGTTTGGGCGGCTCGGGCGTACTGCAGGCGGCGAGCAGGCCGGCCAGGCTGAGGATGGCAAGCGGACGTAGCGTCATGGACAGCTCCGGCAAAAAAACGAAATACGGGCGCGACACAGGCGATACCACGCAGTATCGCCGAGGATGGCGGCTTTCGCCGCGCAGATGCGCGTCTATATACCGTAAAGCCGCGCACTTGTCTTGCCAGCGGGATGCGCTACCATGGCCCTCCCTTTTTTTGTTGCCTGCCACCATGCACTGTCCCTTCTGCGGTGCCAACGACACCAAAGTCATCGATTCCCGTCTGGTTGCCGAAGGCGATCAGGTCCGCCGTCGCCGCGAATGCGTGGCCTGCGGTGAGCGTTTCACCACCTTTGAAACCGCCGAACTGGTCCTGCCCCGGCTGATCAAGCAGGACGGCAGTCGCCAGCCCTTCGACGAAGAAAAGTTGCGTGCCGGCATGCAGCGGGCGCTGGAAAAGCGTCCGGTCAGCGTCGAGCGCCTGGAAGCCGCGCTGGCCCACATCAAGAGCAAGCTGCGCGCGACTGGCGAACGCGAGGTCAAGTCGCTGATCGTCGGCGAGCTGGTGATGGCCGAGCTGCAGAAACTCGACGAAGTCGCCTATATCCGCTTTGCTTCGGTGTACCGACGGTTCCAGGACCTCAACGAATTCCGCGAAGAAATCGACCGACTGGCCCGCGAGCCGGTTAAAGAGTAAGCATGTCCTCCACTGAGCAAAGCGTGCTCGACGCCTTTTATATGGCGCGAGCGCTGGAACTGGCGCGCAACGGTGTCTACTCGACACACCCCAACCCGCGGGTTGGTTGCGTCATCGTGCGTGACGGCGAAATCGTCGGCGAAGGCTGGCACGTGCGCGCCGGTGAGCCCCATGCCGAAGTCCATGCGCTGCGCCAGGCCGGTGACAAGGCCAAAAGCGCCACGGCCTACGTCACCCTCGAACCCTGCAGCCACCACGGACGCACGCCACCGTGTGCCGAAGCGCTGGTCAATGCCGGTGTCGGGCGGGTGGTCGCTGCGATGCAGGACCCGAATCCCGATGTCGCTGGTCGTGGGCTGCTGCGCCTGATGAGTGCCGGGATCGCCGTGCAGAGCGGTGTGCTGGAAGGCGAAGCTCGGGCGATCAACAAAGGTTTTCTGAAGCGCATGGAGCACGGCCTGCCGTACGTGCGGGTCAAGCTGGCAATGAGTCTTGATGGCCGCACCGCGATGGCCAGTGGCGAAAGCCAGTGGATCACCGGCCCCGAGGCGCGTTCGGCGGTGCAGCGGCTGCGCGCGCAATCGAGCGTAGTGCTGACAGGTGCCGATACCGTGCTGGCAGACAACGCGCGGCTGACCGTGCGCCCCGATGAGCTTGGCCTGAATGCCGAATTGACCGCGCTGGCCATGACCCGTCCACCCTTGCGTGTGCTGATCGACGGGCGCTTGCGGGTGTCGCTCGATGCGCCGTTCTTCAAGGCCGGCAGTGCGCTGGTCGCCACCTGCGCTGCTGCATCGGCCCGCGAGCGTTATCAGCAGGACGGCCATGAAATGCTGGCGCTGGCCAGCAGCGGCGGTCACGTCGACCTGCGTAAATTGCTGGTGGAATTGGCCGCCCGTGGCGTCAACGACGTGCTGGTCGAAGCCGGGCCGAAACTGGCCGGCGCTTTCACCCGGCTCGGCTTGGTCGATGAATTCCAGATTTTCATCGCCGGCAAGTTCATGGGTTCCTCGGCGCGTCCGTTGCTGGACCTGCCGCTGGCGCAAATGAACGAAGCGCTGGAGCTGAAAATCGTCGAAATGCGCGCAATCGGAAATGACTGGCGCGTCATCGCAATACCGGCTCCTGCCGCCAGCGTATAATCCCCGGCCATCGTCTTAACGCTGGCCCTGTTCTCCTGGAGGACCCATGTTTACCGGCATCATCGAATCCATCGGCAGCATCCGCGCCCTGACCCCAAAAGGCGGCGATGTCCGCGTTTATGTGGAAACCGGCAAACTCGACCTCTCCGACGTCAAACTGGGCGACAGCATCGCCGTCAACGGCGTGTGCTTGACCGCCGTTGAATTGCCAGGCGACGGCTTCTGGGCCGACGTCAGTCGCGAAACCCTCGACGTTACGGCTTTCGTCGACCTGAAAACCGGCAGCCGGGTCAACCTGGAAAAAGCCCTGACCCCGACCACCCGCCTGGGCGGCCATCTGGTCAGCGGCCACGTCGACGGTGTCGGCGAAGTGCTGTCTCGCGAAGAAAACGCCCGCGCCATCCAGTTCCGCATGCGCGCGCCGCGCGAGCTGGCCAAGTACATCTCGCACAAGGGCTCGATCACCGTCGACGGCACCAGCCTGACCGTCAACGCGGTCAACGGCGCCGAGTTCGAACTGACCATCGTCCCGCACACGCTGGCCGAGACCATCATGGGCGACTACCGTCCGGGCCGTAAGATCAACCTTGAGGTCGATCTGCTGGCGCGTTACCTGGAGCGTCTGCTGCTGGGCGACAAGGCCGCCGACCCGACGCCGGCCCAGGGCGGCACCATCACCGAAAGTTTTCTGGCCGCCAACGGCTACCTCAAATCCTGAATGAAGGGGGTGCCGCGTGGCGCTCAATAGCATCGAAGAACTGGTCGAAGACATCCGCCAAGGCAAGATGGTCATCCTCATGGATGACGAAGACCGCGAGAACGAAGGCGATCTGATCATGGCCTCCGAGTGCGTCAAGGCCGAGCACATCAACTTCATGGCGCGCTACGCCCGTGGCCTGATCTGCATGCCAATGACCCGCGAGCGCTGCGAGACCCTGAAGCTGCCGCTGATGGCGCCGCGCAACGGTTCTGGTTTCGGCACCAAGTTCACCGTCTCCATCGAAGCCGCCGAAGGCGTCACCACCGGCATCTCCGCCGCTGATCGTGCGCGCACCGTGCAGGCCGCTGCCGCGCGCGACGCCAAGGCCGAAGACATCGTCAGCCCAGGCCACATCTTCCCGCTGATGGCCCAGGCCGGCGGCACGCTGTCCCGTGCCGGGCACACCGAAGCCGCCTGCGACCTGGCGCGCATGGCCGGTTTCGAGCCGACCGGGGTGATCTGCGAAGTGATGAACGACGACGGCACCATGTCCCGTCGCGCCGAGCTGGAAGCGTTCGCGGCCGAGCACAACATCAAGATCGGCACCATCGCCGACCTGATCCACTACCGCATGATCCACGAACGTACCGTTCAGCGGATTGCCGAACAGCCGCTGGACAGTGAACTGGGCCAGTTCAACCTGGTGACCTACCGTGATTCGGTCGAGGGCGACGTTCACCTGGCGCTGACTCTGGGCAAGATCTGCGCGGAAGAGCCGACCCTGGTTCGCGTACACAACATGGACCCGCTGCGCGACCTGCTGATGGTCAAGCAACCGGGCCGCTGGAGCCTGCGCGCCGCGATGTCGGCGGTGGCCGAGGCCGGCAGCGGTGTGGTGCTGCTGCTCGGTCATCCACTGGATGGCGAAGCGGTGCTGGCCCATGTGCGGGAAACCGCAGGCGCTGCGCCCGCCAAGACGCCGACCACTTACAGCACCGTCGGTGCCGGCTCGCAGATCCTGCGCGACCTGGGTGTACGCAAAATGCGCCTGATGAGTTCGCCAATGAAGTTCAACGCGATATCCGGTTTCGATCTGGAAGTTGTAGAATACGTGCCCTCCGAATAAAGACCGGCAGGTCATGGGCGGTGAAAGCTTCGGGTTTTCACCGTTTTTGCCCCTGCGGTCGCCGATTCGTGGCCTAAAATCCCTGAAAGCGCGCGCCTGATGCGCGCTTGCTCTTTATATGAGACTCAGCCGAATGACCCTGAAGACCATCGAAGGTACCTTCATCGCCCCACAAGGTCGCTACGCCCTGGTGGTTGGCCGCTTCAACAGCTTCGTCGTGGAAAGCCTGGTGAGCGGTGCCGTTGATGCCCTGGTTCGCCATGGCGTGAGCGAAAGCGACATCACCATCATCCGCGCACCGGGCGCATTCGAAATCCCTCTGGTCGTGCAGAAAGTGGCCCAGCGCAGCGAATACGCCGCGATCATCGCCCTGGGCGCCGTGATCCGTGGTGGTACGCCACACTTCGAATACGTTGCCGGTGAATGCACCAAGGGCCTGGCTCAGGTTTCCATGGAATTCGGCGTACCGGTCGCCTTCGGCGTGCTAACCGTCGACTCCATCGAGCAAGCCATCGAACGTTCCGGCACCAAGGCCGGTAACAAAGGTGCCGAAGCTGCCCTGTCCGCCCTTGAGATGGTCAGCCTGTTGGCGCAGTTGGAGGCCAAGTGATTAACGACGAAAGCGATCAGTTCAACCCGCGTGAGCCTCGCCCGGCCGACGCCGGCAAGCCATCGAAAAGCGAAAAGCGTCGTGCAGCCCGCAAGCTGGCGACCCAGGCGCTGTATCAGTGGCACATGGCAGGTCACTCGCTGAACGAAATCGAAGCACAGTTCCGCGTCGACAACGACTTTACCGATGTTGACGGCGTGTACTTCCGCGAGCTGCTGCACGGTGTGGCCACCAGCAAGACCGAGATCGATGTCGCGCTCAAGCCTTGCCTGGACCTGACTCTGGAAGAACTCGACCCGGTCGAGCTGTCGATCCTGCGTCTGTCGACCTACGAGCTGCTCAAGCGCGTCGACGTGCCTTACCGCGTGGTGATCAACGAAGGTATCGAGCTGGCGAAAGTCTACGGCTCGACCGACGGCCACAAGTTCGTCAACGGCGTGCTCGACAAGCTGGCTCCGCGTCTGCGCGAAGCCGAAGTGAAGGCCAACAAGCGCTGAGGCGGTCGGGTTTTCCCGACACCTGAGTGTTTCACGCCATGGGCGAATTCGAGCTGATCCGCAACTTCTTCGCCGCTGCGCCCTGTGCGCAGCCCGGCGAAGGTGTGGCATTGGGGATCGGCGACGACTGCGCCCTGTTGTCGGTGGCGGCTGGCGAACAGCTGGCGATCTCCACCGACACGCTGGTCGCCGGGGTGCATTTTCCCGACGTCTGCGATCCTTTCCTGCTGGGCCAGCGTGCCCTTGGCGTTTCGGCCAGCGATCTCGCGGCCATGGGCGCCGCCCCCCTTGCATTTACCCTTGCCCTGACCCTGCCGGAAGTTTCCACCGACTGGCTGCAGGCGTTCGCCCGTGGCCTGAACCAGATGGCCGAGGGCTGCGCGCTGCGTCTGATCGGTGGCGACACCACCCGTGGCCCGTTGAGCATTACCGTGACCGTGTTCGGTCGTGTGCCTACAGGCCAGGCCCTGACCCGCAGCGGCGCGCGTCCCGGCGATCTGCTGTGTGTCGGCGGCCCGCTGGGCGACGGTGCCGGGGCGCTGCCATTGGTGTTGAACCCGCGCAGCGAGCAGACGTCTACCACTCAGGCTCTGTTGGCGCGCTACTGGTCACCGCAGCCGCAACTGGCGCTGGGCCAGGCGTTGCGCGGCAAGGCGACTTCCGCACTGGACATCTCCGACGGTCTGCTCGCCGATTGCGGGCATATCGCACTGGCATCAGGTGTGCGCTTGCTGGTCGAACGCGAGCGCGTGCCGATGTCCGAGGCGCTGCAGGCGTTTTTCGACCCTGAACAGGCGTTGCAGGCGGCGCTGGCCGGTGGCGATGACTACGTGCTGGCGTTCACCTTGCCACCTGCGCATCTGGCAGCGCTGCAGGCTGCGGGCTGGCCGGTGCGGGTGATCGGCCGGGTGGTCGAAGGGCAGGGCGTGGCGTTGATCGACGAGCAGGGGCAGGATGTCACTCCGCAAACGCGGGGCTATCAACATTTTCGGGAGACACGGTGACAGACCATCCTAATCAGGTCCCGGCGGAAAACGTTCCGCCGTCGGTGTGGACCAATCCCTGGCATTTCCTCGCCTTTGGCTTCGGCTCCGGCACGTTGCCCAAGGCACCCGGAACCTGGGGCTCGATGGTGGCCGTGCCGTTCATTCCGCTGTGGCAGATGCTGCCGGACTGGGGCTACTGGCTGATGCTCGGCATCACCATGCTGTTCGGCTTCTGGCTGTGCGGCAAAGTGGCCGACGATCTGCGCGTGCATGACCACGAAGGCATCGTCTGGGACGAAATGGTCGGCATGTGGATCACCCTGTGGCTGGTGCCCGAAGGCTGGGGCTGGCTGCTGATGGGCTTTCTGATGTTCCGCTTTTTCGACATTCTCAAGCCGTGGCCGATCCACTGGATCGACAAGCACGTGCATGGCGGCGTCGGCATCATGCTCGACGACGTGTTGGCCGGTGTTTTTGCCTGGTTGGCGATGCAGGGTCTAGTCTGGGTGTGGGGCGTTCTATAGGACACAACGCATGGGCCGTGTAGGGAAGAAGTGGTGGCTTGCCCTGTCGGTACTGCTGACGGTATTCGTGCTGACCGCGGCGTCGGGTTCGGCTGACTCGCCTGCGGGCAAGCCCCGCGACATCGTGCTGGTCAGCGAGCAGTGGAATGCCTACACCGAAGCCGACGGCACGGGCCTGGGTTGGGACTTGATGCGCGAGATCTTCGAGCCGGCCGGCGTTCGGGTCATCACCCGCATCGAGCCCTATACGCGGGCGGTCGGTCTGGTCCAGCGTGGCGAGGCCGATGCCTGGGTGGGTGCCTACGAGCATGAAGTCGAGGGCACGCTGTATCCCAAATGGCATTACGATACCGACGAAATCTACGCCCTGGGCCTGACCTCCAAGCCGACCCCGAACCTGCTGACCCTGGGCAACTTCCGCTTGGCCTGGGTGCGCGGCTACGAATTTCAGCATTACCTGCCTAACGCCGTTCACTTCAAGGAAGTGGCCCGGCGCGACCATATCCTGTCGATGCTCGAATACGGCCGCGCCGATCTGTATATCGATGCCAAGCCGGAGATCGATTTCATTCTGGGCCAGTCGGAAGATGCCGGGCGTTTTCGCATGACCTGGCTGAAAGCGATTCCGTTGTACCTGAGCTTTTCCAACAACGACCGTGGCCGGGCCCTGCGTGCGCTGTTCGATGAACGCATGGCGCTGCTGGTGCGTTCCGGCAAACTGAAAGCGATTTTTGCTCGCTGGAAACAGCCCTATCCCTTCGACTCCGACGACGATCGCGGCCGGTTGGGGGTGAGGGAATGATCGAACTTTCTGATCTGACTGGCCGAAAATTCAGCCTAAGCGTCAGTCGGAACCTACTGTTACAATGCCGCCTTGCTAATTTCCAGTCCTCATACTGATCAGGAGCACACGGTGCCCGTCGTATTTGTCGCGGCTTCCAAGCTGCCTACCCCTTTTGCCACTTTCAAAATGAACGGCTTCCTCGAAGAGGAAACCGGTCGTGAACACGTTGTACTCAGCCTGGGTGATGTGTCGGATGGCGCTCCGGTACTCGGTCGCGTGCACTCCGAATGCCTGACCGGCGACGCCCTGTTCAGCCAGCGCTGCGACTGCGGTTCGCAGCTGGAAGCCGCTCTGCGTGCCATCGCCGCCGAAGGTCGCGGTGTGCTGCTGTACCTGCGCCAGGAAGGTCGCGGTATCGGCCTGATGAACAAGATTCGCGCCTATGAGCTGCAGGACGGCGGTGCCGACACCGTGGAAGCCAACGAGCGTCTGGGCTTTGCCGCCGACCAGCGTGATTACGCGATCTGCCTGCCGATGCTGGAGCATCTGGGCGTGAAGTCCCTGCGTCTGATGACCAACAACCCGCGCAAGGTCAAAGCGCTGACCGACATGGGCATCAACGTGGCCGAGCGCGTGCCGCTGCACACCGGGCACAACCCGCACAACAAGCTGTATCTGGCGACCAAGGCCGGCAAGCTCGGGCACATGATGGGTAACGAGCACCAGAGTGAGGTCGACCCGGCGTGACACGGGGCAACGTGCGGCGCCGACTGGCACTGGCGTGGTGGCAGCAGTTGATGCTGACACTGGCGCCGTTGCTGGTGGTCTGCGTGTTCTTTGGCGGCGATGAGGCTGCCAGCCCGTCGGTATTCGCCATGCCGCTGTTCATTGCCGGCGTGGCGTCGATGTTCGTCAGCCTCAAGCCGTTCGGCGTGTACAAGCGTTCGCTGATTGCCACGCAAAAGGCTCTGGATACCCCTGAAGAGCCTGCCGCCTGGTTGCGTCTGGCGGCTGACCGGCGCATGGCATTTCTCGCTGCCGGCCTGCCTGCATGGATTGCCGCGGTGGCCGTGTTTGCCGACCTGGAAGCCGTACCGCTGTTGTTGCTGGCACTTTCCAGTGTGGTGCTGCTGGTCCTCTATCGCATTCCTCGCCAACTGGCCTGATGCGCCGGTTTATCACCTGTCTGCTGTTGCTGCTGGCCTTGCCGGTCGGCGCGGTCGAGCGCGTGGTCAGCCTGGCACCGTCACTGACGGAAATCGTCGTGGAACTGGACGCCGCCGATGTGCTGGTCGGCGTGCTCGACGGCGGCGAACGGCCCTCGACCCTCGCGGCATTGCCTTCGGTCGGCCAGTACGGCCAGTTGCAGATGGAGCGCCTGCTCAGTTTGCAGCCGGATCTGTTGCTGCTGTGGCCGGGCAGTGTCAGTGCCGCCCAGCGCGATCAGTTGCAACGTCTGCACATCCCCACCTTTACCGCCGAACCCCACACCCTGGATCAACTGGCCGCGCAGATCGAACAGATCGGTGAACGGCTGGGCCGGGGGGAGCGTGGTCGACAATTTGCTGCCGAATTCCGTCAGCAACTGGCCCAACTGCGCCAGCGCTATCACCGTGACGTGCCGCTGAGCGTGTTCTATCAGGTGTGGGACAAGCCGCTGTACACCGTGGGCGGCGGGCAGATCATCAGCGACGCCTTGAGCGTTTGCGGTGCCCGCAACGTCTTCGCCGACCTGACCCTGCCGGCTCCGCAGGTCAGCCTGGAAGCCGTATTGCAGCGTGACCCTGACCTGATTCTGGCCAGCAGCCCTTCGCTGCTGTCAGCCTGGAACGCCTGGCCGCAACTCAAGGCCGTCAGCAACAAACACCTGCTGGCGGTCCCGGACAAAGGCCTGGAGCGCGCCAGTGGGCAGATGCTGGGGGCGGTAGCAAAACTGTGCGCTGAGTTGTCTGAGAAGGCGGCAGGGCTGGATTCCAGCCGCTAAACCAGCTTCCTCAAGAGGCGTTTCTCGCGCATGAGAGCCGGTCCAGGACGACTTCTATTTTGGTTATCGCCGCCAGCGATTCCTTAAATAGAACGGTGTCAGTTGAGCCGGTGTTGTGGGCCAGGTTTGCGTATTTGAAGGATTCGCGTTTTAGAGCGAGTTTCACCAGTGCAGAAGGTATCGGGTCTTCTAGTCCTTCAAAATATGAGAATGTTGCAGTTAAATCACGGATCGATGAGCTGATGTTGTTTTTTATATGAGTTCGAGTCGCGAGATATGCAGCGCCTCGCACTTCTAACTCTCTGGACTTCTTGCCAAGGCCGTTTATCGTGTCCGCATCTTCACAATCTATGGCTTGGTACAGTCGCATATCATCGGCATTCTTTGGGAAAGTAATGCGTGATTTCGTGAATGCGTATATGCACTTCAGCTTACGGTGGCAGGCCAACTCGGTAACGGCCGCTGAGCTATTTTGCGGGATCGCAGGGTTTTGGGCAGGGCGGGAGAGCGAAGTGGTACCCGGGCCGTTGGTAGCCGATAATACGTGCTGTCGCAGTGTGCTGGGACTGCTAGTTCCGTTGTTTGGAGCGTGAGGCCCTGAAGTGGGTACCAAGTGCAGGCGGATAGAATTTATAGGCAATGGAAACGCTCCTTCTGAAAGCGCCGAAGCATCCCATCACAAATCGAATCACGCTTTTACATTCCGCCCATCAAAGCTCCGGGGTCCACGTCACCCCGAACATCCACGTCCGGCCCTCTTCGCGGTAGCCGTAGTTGCTGCCATCAAAGCTGTACAGCGTGCGGCTGTAGCGTTTGTCCAGGGCGTTATCCAGTTTGAATTCCAGCTTCACTTCGTCGCTGGCTTTCCAACTGCTGCGCAGGCCGAACAGCGCATAGCCGCCGATGTGCTGGGTGTTGGCTTCGTCGTTGTAGCTGTCGCTGACGGCTTGCCAGCTGGCGCCGAGGCCGAGGCGGTCAAACTGGCGATCCAGGTCGAGGTTGACCGTGCGCCGTGCGCGGCGGTTGAGGGTGTGGCCGGTGTCGCGGTCGCGCGGGTCGATGATCGAGGCGCCGAGTTTGCCGGTCCAGCCGAACAGTTGCTGTTCCAGCGAGGCCTCGAAACCGTTGATGCGTGCTGCGCTGATGTTCTGCGGGCGGAAGTCGCTGTCCAGGGCAATCGCGTCTTTCAGATCGGTGCGGTACAGCGAGGCTTCCAGTTTGCTGGTGTCGCTCAGGCGGCTGCGCCATTGCAGTTCGTAGCTTTTCGAGTGCTCGGGCTTGAGATTCGGGTTGCTGAAGCCGGGGTAATACAGGTCGTTGAACGTCGGGGCGCGGAAGCCTTCGCTGTAGGACAGCAGCACATCGTTGCTGTCGTTGAGCGGCACGGTCAGGCTACCGCTCCAGGTGTTTTCGCTGCCGAACTGCTGGTTGCGGTCGTGGCGCAGACCGATTTCGGTGGAGAAACCGTCGCCCTTGTAGCGATGCTGGATGAACGCGGCGCGGTTCCAGCGGCTGTCCTCGTCGAACGGCGTGCTGCTGTTGACCCGGTCCTCGTAGCTGTCCAGCCCCAGCATCAGGCTGTTGCGCTCGTCGAGGGTCAGGTCGTTCTGCCAGTTGAGCGAATCGCGGTAGGTGTTGAACACGTAGCGGTCGCTGCTGAGCTTGTCGAAGGTCTTCTCGCGGTTTTCGCTGTGGCCCAGTTCCAGCCGGGCTTTCCAGCGCTGATTGATCCGTGCGTCGAGATACGTGCCCAGGCTGCTCAGCTCGAAATCGCTGTATTGCTGCTGGCCGACACTGTTGAAGGTGACCGGGTCGAACAGGCCGAACGGGTTGTCGAATTCGGTCTTGCCACGGTTATCCAGAGCGTTGAAGCCGATTTCCACGTCATCGTTCAGGCGGTGGCTGAGGTTCAGGCTCAGCGATTTGTTGCGGTAGGCGTCGTGGTCGGCATCGCTGGCAAAGGACGGCCCGGTGCGGTCGATGCCGGCGGTTTCGTCGAGGCTGGTGCCCAGATTGAAGCGGGTCTGCTGATCGCCGCCAGACAATCCCAGGCTGTGTTGCCAGGTGTCGCGATTGCCAAAGCCGCTGTGCAGGCGCGCTTGTAAACCCTGTTCGGCTCCGCGCCGGGTGAAGATCTGAATCACCCCACCGATGGCATCCGCGCCATAGACCACCGAACGCGCGCCGCGCAGCACTTCCACGCGCTCGATCTGCTCGACATTGAGGTACTGCAGCGCGCTGTCGGCAGACGTGGCGTTGGCGATGCGTTGGCCGTCGACCAGCACCAGGCTCTGCGCTGCCTTGGTCCCGCGAATGTAGATCCCAGGCAGGCTGCCACGACCACCGCTGGGCGCCACCTGGACACCGGGCACGCGGTTGAGCAGGTCGGTGACGCTGGTCGGTTGCAGGCGCTCGATGTCGTCGCGGGTGAACACGGTGTTGGCGGCCGTGCTGTCGTCCCGCTGCTCGACCTGACGGTTGGCGCTGATCAGCACGTCCGGCAGTTTCAGCGCGCTTTCGCGGTCAGGCAGGTCGGCGAGGGCTTGGGTGGCGGGGAGCAGAGAAAGGGTCAGGGCGAGGCGAGAAAGCGTCATGATGTTCCGGGGAGTCGCAAACTTGTAGGAGTGAGCTTGCTCGCGATCAGCGTCCTGACAGTCCACCGTTTGGTGTCTGACACTCAGCAATCGCGAGCAAGCTCACTCCTACAGGGGCAAGGCTTAGATGATTTTCAGACGCTCACGGATCGACGCTTCGATTCCGTCTGCATCCAGTCCGCATTCGGCCAGCATCTGCGCCGGCTTGGCGTGTTCGACGTAGCTGTCCGGCAGGCCCAGGTGCAGCACCGACTTGAGAATGTTTTCCCGAGCCAGGAATTCACTGACCGCTGCACCGGCGCCGCCCATGATGGCGTTTTCTTCGATGGTCACCAGCAGGTCGTGGCTGGCGGCCATTTCGCGCACCAGTTCGTCGTCCAGCGGTTTGACGAAGCGCATGTCGACCACGGTGGCGTCGAGGGTTTCAGCGACTTTCAGCGCATCGGCCAGTTGCACGCCGAACACCAGCATCGCCACCTTGCTGCCTTGACGACGAACGATGCCCTTGCCGATTTCCAGCGGTTGCAGGTCGTTATCGATCACCGCGTTCGGGCCGGTACCGCGCGGGTAACGTACGGCCGCGGGGCCGTTGAACAGGTGGCCGGTGGTGAGCATCTTGCGCAGCTCGTTCTCGTCGCTCGGCGTCATCACCAGCATGCCGGGGATGCAGCGCAGGTACGACAGGTCGAAGCTGCCCGCGTGGGTCGGGCCGTCTTCGCCGACCAGACCGGCGCGGTCGATGGCGAACAGTACGTCGAGGTTCTGCACCGCAACGTCGTGAATCAGTTGGTCGTAGCCGCGCTGCAGGAAGGTCGAGTAGATCGCGACCACCGGCTTGGCGCCTTCGCAGGCCATGCCGGCGGCGAGGGTCACGGCGTGCTGTTCAGCGATGGCAACGTCGAAATAGCGCTCCGGGTAACGCTCGCTGAACGCCACCAGATCCGAACCTTCTTTCATCGCCGGGGTGATGCCGAGCAAACGCTCGTCGGCGGCGGCCATGTCGCACAGCCACTGGCCGAACACGGCGGAATACTTCGGCCCGCCGGCTTTTTTCGGTGCAGCCGCAGGGGCGTTCACCGGGTCGAGCTTGGTGATCGCGTGGTAGCCGATCGGGTCGACTTCCGCCGGGGCGAAGCCTTTGCCCTTTTTCGTCACCACGTGCAGGAACTGCGGGCCCTTGAGGTCACGCATGTTGCGCAGGGTGGCGACCAGGGTCGGCAGGTCGTGGCCGTCGATCGGGCCGATGTAGTTCCAGCCCAGTTCTTCGAACAGGGTGCCGGGAACCAGCATGCCCTTGGCGTATTCCTCGGTGCGACGGGCGATTTCCCAGGCTCCGGGCAGGCGCGACAGCACCTTCTTGCTGCCTTCGCGCATGCTCGCGTAGGTGCGGCTGGAGAGAATCTTGGCCAGATAGTTGGACAGGCCGCCGACGTTGCGCGAGATCGACATGTCGTTGTCGTTGAGAATCACCAGCATGTCGGCGTTGACTTCCGGCGCGTGGTTCAACGCCTCGAAAGCCATGCCGGCAGTCAGCGCACCGTCACCGATCACGGCAATGGCCTTGCGGTCGTTGCCTTGCAGACGGTTGGCGACGGCCATGCCCAGCGCGGCGCTGATCGAGGTGCTGGAGTGGCCGACGCCAAAGGTGTCGTACTCGCTCTCGCTGCGCCGTGGAAACGCCGCCACGCCGCCTTTCTGGCGCAGGGTGGACATCTGCTGGCGACGACCGGTGAGGATCTTGTGCGGATACGCCTGATGTCCGACGTCCCAGACCAGCCGGTCATCGGGAGTATCGAAGACGTAATGCAGGGCCACGGTCAGTTCGATGACGCCGAGGCCGGCACCGAAATGTCCGCCGGTCTGGCCAACGGTATAGAGCAGCTCCAGGCGCAGTTCGTCAGCCAGGGCTTCGAGCTCGGCGTCACCTAACCGGCGCAGGCCGTCCGGCGTCGCTGCCTTGTCGAGCAGGGGCGTGGACGGGCGCTCGCGGGGAATCTCTTTGAACGTCGTGGGCATCAGGCGAATCGTTATGAGTAAAAGACGCGGCAGTTTACCTGATGCATCGCACGCTGCCCACGCGGGACAGCAATGCGGTGTTCAGGAGGGGCGGGTCGACGGGCTCATTCTCTTGTAGGAGCGCGCTTGCCCGCGATTGTTGTCGGCCTGCACCACTTGCCTGGACTGACTAAACGCAATCGCGGGCAAGCGCGCTCCTACAGAGGAAAAGTGGATCAGTGGCGGCGTTCGACGATATACCGTGCCAGCGCACGCAACGGCTCGGCCGCCGCGTCGAAAGGCCGCAGGGCGACCAGCGCCTGATCGCGCAGCTCCAGCGCGTAACGCTTGGCTTCGTCCAGCCCCAGCAGCGCCGGGTAGGTCGGCTTGTCGCGGGCGATGTCGGCGCCCTGGCGTTTGCCCAGGGTCGCGGTATCGCTTTCGACGTCGAGAATGTCGTCCTGCACCTGAAATGCCAGGCCGATGGCGCGGGCGTAGATCTGCAATGCATCGAGACGCACCTGGTTGGCGTTGCCGCTGGCCAGGGCGCCGAGCCTGACGCTGGCTTCGATCAGCGCGCCGGTCTTGTGCCGGTGCATGAATTCCAGCGCAGTCTGGTCGAGCTTGAGACCCACCGAGCCCAGGTCGATGGCCTGGCCGCCGACCATTCCGGCAGGACCGGCGGCGTGGGCGAGGGTGGCGACCATTTTCAGGCGGGTGTCGGCGTCCTGCGAGGTCAGCTTGCCGTCCATCAGCACGCTGAAGGCCAGACTCTGCAGGCCGTCACCGGCGAGGATCGCGCAGGCTTCGTCGAAGGCTTTATGGGTGGTCGGCAGGCCGCGACGCAGATCGTCGTCGTCCATGGCCGGCAAATCGTCGTGGACCAGCGAGTAAGCGTGGATCAACTCCACCGCACAGGCCGCGCCATTGGCCTGCTCGGCATTGCCGCCGAGGGCTTCGCAGGCGGCGTAGACCAACAGCGGGCGCACGCGCTTGCCACCATTGGTGACGCTGTAGCGCATGGCTTCATAAAGACGGGTCAGTTCAGGGGCGGGTGCTTCGAACAGGCTGTCCAGCGCCGCATTGACGCGAGCCTGACTGAGGGCCTGATATTCAGCGATCATTCCGGCTGTTCCGCATCGAAGGGTTCCTCGGCCAGTTCGCCATCGCGCTCCAGCAGCACCTGCACCTTCTGCTCGGCCTGGGCCAGTGCGCTCTGGCATTCGCGGGTCAGGCGGATGCCCTGCTCAAAGGCGGTCAACGAATCCTCCAGCGACAGCTCGCCGTTCTCCAGACGCTCGACCAGCGTTTGCAGATCGGTGAGGGACTGTTCGAAATCCAGTGCAGCTTTCTTGCGGGCCATGGCGGCTATCCCGGTAGACGTTAAACCGGCGCGACACTAGCAGAGCGAGGGGTTTGGGGCAAATGAGAGGTGTTGGACGGGCAGGTATTCCGTTGGTCTGGCGTGCCCCACGCAACCTGTAGGAGTGAGCTTGCTCGCGATAGCGGCCATTCAGTCGCCGCGTGGATGTCTGACACTCAGCCATCGCGAGCAAGCTCACTCCTACACGTTTTCGGTGAGGCATCCATAGCGGGGTCGTTACGGACGAATCACCCGCGTTTACCAGTCATAGGTCACCGTCGCGATCACGTTGCGGCGCGGGCCGTAGTAGCAGGCTGTCGGGTTGGTGCAGGCGGTCACGTAGTCCTTGTCGAACAGGTTGGCGGCGTTGACCGACACCCGCGTGCCCTGCAGGTCATGGGCGAGCTTGCCGAGGTCGTAATGCAGCGCGGCGTCGGCCACGGTGACGTTGCCGGTCTTGATGCGATTGAGCGACGCGCTCGGCGAGCTGCCGCTGCTGCCCCACACCGCGCCGGTATACCGTGCGCCCACTCCGACGCCGAAGCCGTCCAGCGGGCCTTCGCGGAAGGTGTAATCCAGCCAGGTCGATGCCTGATGCCGTGGCGTGAACGGCAGCTCATTGCCTTTGTCGGTGTACGCCGAGGTGATGTAACCGGACTTGGTCACTTCGCTGTCGGTGTAGGTGTACGACGCCAGTATGTCCAGATTCGGCGTCAGCGCTGCCTTGCCTTCCAGCTCGAAACCGCGGCTTTCGGCCTCGCCGATCTGCACCGTGTTGCGCGTGTCCGCCGGGTCGACGGTGGTCAGGTTTTTCTGGGTCAGTTTATACACCGACGCGGTGATGTAGCTGTCCTGGCCCGGCGGCTGGTACTTCACGCCCGCTTCATACTGCTCGCCCTCGGTGGGCTTGAAGATCGGCGTGGTCGAACTGACGCTGGTGTTGAGCGTCGGGTCGAACGACTGCGAATAGCTGAAATACGGCATCACACCGTTATCGAACAGGTATCCCAGGCCTGCGCGCCAGGTACCTTTCTCGTCGTCCTGCTTGATATCGCGGTTACTCGGGTTGGCCCGGTCCGGGCGGAACGCGCTGTCGGCCTTGGCCCAGTCATAGCGGCCGCCGAGGGTCAGAATCCAGTGGTCCAGCTTGATCTGGTCCTGGAGGTAGATGCCGGTCTGCTTCTGCACCTGATACATGTCACGGCCGACGTACTGGTTGCTGACGCTGCCGCCGTACGTCGGGTTGTACGGATTGATCGAGGTGAAGGTGCCGTTGACCACGTCGTTATCCAGCGCGCTGCGGCGGAAATCCACGCCCATCAGCAGCGTGTGCTCCAACTCGCCGGTGTTGAAGCTGGCCTGGGCCTGGTTGTCGACGTTGAAGATCTGGATGTTGCGCTTGATGTCCGAGGCCAGGCGCGCGAGCACCGGGCTGGTGGCGCTGACGTAGCCGTTGTTGAACGCCGAACGGTTCTGCACGTTGACCTTGCTCCAGCGCAGGTTCTGGCGGACGGTCCAGGTGTCGTTGAAGCGGTGCTCGAACAGATAGCCGAGCTGGAAGCTCTCACGGCGCATCTGGTCGTAGTCCGGGTCGCCCAGCAGGGTATCGCTGCCGATGTGGCCCCATGGCGAGCCGTTCAGCGAACCCTTCTGCGGGTAGTACTGCTCGGTGGTGCCGCCCCAGTCGCGCTGGTATTGCGCAAGCAGGGTCAGCGAGGTGTCGTCGTCCGGGCGCCAGGTCAGGGCCGGTGCGATGAAGTTGCGATTGTTGTTGACGTGATCGACCTGAGTGCCGCTGTCCTTGACCAGACCGGTCAGGCGATAGCTCCAGACACCCTGATCATCCAGCGGGCCGGCGAAATCGAAGGCGCCCTGTTTCATGTCGTGGCTACCGCCCTGAATCTGCACCTCATGCAGCGGCGTTGTGGTCGGCAGTTTGCTGGTCAGGTTGATCAGGCCGCCCGGGCGGCTCTGGCCGTACAGCATGGAACTCGGGCCGCGCAGCACCTCGATGCTTTGTAGGCCGTACGGTTCGGACATGCCGCCCTGGCCGCTTTCGCCGTAGGGCAGCATCAGGCCGTCCTGAAACACATAGGGCGAAAAACCGCGCACGCGGAACTGTTCGCGGGAGTTGTTGGCGCCGGTGTATTCGCCGTAGATGCCTGGCGTGTAACGCACCGCCTGGCTGACGTCCTGCACCGCCTGGTCGTTCATCTGCTTGCGGCTGACCACCGAGATCGACTGCGGCACTTCGACCAGCGGCGTGTCGGTCTTGGTCGCGCCGACGCTGCGTTTGACGACGTAGCTGTGGTCGCCGTTTTCGCTGTCGCTGCTTGAGGCACCGTTGATGTCGGTCGCGCCCAGGTTGATCGCGCCGGCAGGCAGACGTTTGAGCGTCAGTGCGCCGCCGGGGGTGACTTCAAGCCCCAGGCCAGAGCCGGACAGCGCCTGGCTGATCGCCTGTTCGGTGCTCATGTCGCCGTGTACCGCCGGCGCCTGATGACCGGCCACCAGCGACGGGTCATAAACGATCTCGCGACCGCTTTGCTGGGCGATGCGCCCCAGAGTTGAACTGAGGCTGGCGGCGGGCAGATCGAAGCTGGCGGCCAGCAGCATCTGGCTGCTCAAGGCCAGCGGGCTCAGCAGCAGGACGGCGCGCAGCGGGTTCAGGCGCAAAACATTACGGGTACGGCGGGACATGACGGGCTCCATTGACGGTCGCATGAATGAGCGGTTCATGGGGTATGTCCAACGAGATGGAAAAAGCGATACAGGCGATGTGAAAAAAATTGCGCGGCCGACTCACGCCAATTCGATGCTGACCCACCAATCGCCAAAACGGTTGATGCGCAGGGGCATGGTCTGCTCCAGCGCGCTGAGGGCCCGGTTGCTGTGGTCTAGCGAGAAACCACCGGACACCCTCAGGCGTGCCGCCTGTGGGCTGACCCGCAATACCCCGGTGCGATAGGGGCGAAACGCATCGATCACCTCGCCGAGGGACCAGTCCACCACGTTCAGCCAGCCATCCTGCCAGCTGGCCTCGCCGCTACGATTGGCGTCGAGCAGCTCGATGCGGTCGTTGAACAGCGCGCCGTGGCCGGCCTGGAGTTGCGTGTTCGCGCCGCTGCGGCTGATGACCCTGGCGCTGGACTGGCTGACCCACACGCGGCTCGACGCCTCGCCGCAGGCGACCATGAAGCGCGCACCCGCGGTCTGTACGCAGCCGAATGCGGTGAACACTTCGAAGGGGCGGTTTTCCTGAGTCGCGTCGACGATGATCTTGCCCGCCCGCAGATGCACCTTGCGTTCGCTGGCGGTGAAATCCAGGTCCACGGCGCTTTGCGCATCCAGCACGATGCGGCTGCCATCGACCAGCGTGCGGTTCAGGCGCTCGCCTGTGCCTGTGCGCAAGTCCGCGCCAAATTCGGCCAATGGCATGCCCGGCTGACTCAGCAGGCGACCACCCAGACCGATGCCTGCAATCGCCAGTGCGCCACGCAACAAATGCCGGCGGCTGGGGCGCGGTGCCTGGAGCGTGCGCCGGGTCAAGTTATCCACAGGCGACAAGGTACGTTGCACGTGGCCCTGGACCTTCTGCCAGGCCTGAGCGTTGGCCGGATCGGCCTGCAGCCAGCGTTCAAATGCGCGGCGCTCATCCGGCAAGGCCGATTCGTCCCGCAGGCAGGCGGTCCATTCGATGGCCTGTTCGAGTGCGGTGCGCGGCAGGCTCATTCGTCGAACAGCTCGCTGCAGCACAGGCGCAGGCCCTTGGCGACGTATTGCCGAACGCGAATGGTCGAAACGCCAAGCATCTGCGCGATGTCGGCGTATTTCATGCCGTCGAGCTGGCTGCACAGAAAAGCCGTGCGGGCACGGGGAGACAGACCGTCGAGCAGCGTGTCGATGGCCATCAGGGTTTCCATGGTCAGTGCGCGCTCTTCGGGAGAAGGCTCGACGGCTTCCGGTTGCGCGGCGAGGGCGTCGAGGTAGGCGCGCTCAAGATCGCGGCGGCGCCAGGTGTCGTACATCAGCCGTTTGGCGATGGTGGTCAGCAGCGCGCGCGGTTCGCGGATCGTTTGTGGCGCAGGCATCGCCACCACCTGCACGAAGGTTTCCGCCGCCATGTCGGCGGCATCATGCCGACAACCCAGCCGCGCCCGCAGACGGTCGAGCAACCAGCCATGATGATCGCCGAACAACTGCTGAAGAATGTGCTGACGCAGGGCGGTGTTGCCGGGAAGCGGAGGGGCGAGGAGGTCGGCGGACGGCATGACGAAAATAATCGCAACGGTTAATGAGAGCGATTATCAATTGTTCGGAGTGCCAGCACAACTGCCGAGACGGTGGATGGGCGCAGATCCCGTAGGAGCCGGCTTGCTGGCGAACCGCGGTGTGTCGGAACAATTGATGTCGATTGACACGCCGCCTTCGCCAGCAAGCCGGCTCCTACAGGTTGGCATTGCCTGTCCGTAGCAGTCCGGCTTGCCGGCGGCAGCGATCTTGAGGATGTCACCGCCGGCAAGCCGGACTGCTACGGGGTGTCTGCCGTGATTTACAGATAGGTGAATACGGCTTCGGCCGGCAGGCGCGATTTCGGCAGTTTGGCGTTGAAGTCACTGTCGCTGCGGTAACCGAGGGCGACCACGACCAGGCTGGTGAAACCCTTGTCGCGCAGGCCCAGTTCGGCGTCGAGTTTCTTGAAGTCGAAACCTTCCATCGGCGTGGCGTCCAGACCCAGCGACGCCGCGCCCAGCAACAGAGTGCCGAGGGCCAGATAGGTCTGCTTTTCCATCCAGTGCTGCAGGTCCTTCTGATCGTGCTTGTGCAGGTTCACGTAGCCACGGCGAATGGTGTCCTGACCGACGCGGGCTTCGGGGTTGTGGAAGCGGCCGTCTTTCTCTTCCTGGGCCAACACGCCCTGCAGGTGCTCGTCGGTCATGTCGATGCGGCTGCACAGCACGATGACGTGGGAAGCGTTGCGGATCTTGCTCTCGTTGTAGACGAACGCGCCTTCCGCGCCGACGGCCACGCGAGCCTTGCCTTGCTCATCGGCAGCGACGACGAAATGCCACGGCTGCGAGTTCACCGAAGACGGGCTGTGGCGCAGTTGATCGAGCAGGGTGTCGACCGTCTCCTGCGGGATGGTGCGCGTGGCATCGTAGGCCTTGGTGGTGTAACGCGACTTGGCGAGTGCGGTGAGTTGCATGAATGGGCTCCTGGAGCAAAAACGCTGATTTATAGGCAAAAAGAGACCGCTCGCTACGGATGGCGATGGCTTGTGTGCGGCGTTCTACAGGCTTTTTCGGGCGAACGAAACCCGTCAAAAGCCTTCGAGGACGATCTTGCCTTTGGCCTTGCCGCTCTCGATCACGGCGTGGGCGCGGCGCAGGTTGGCAGCGTTGATGGTGCCGAAGTGCTCGCCCAGGGTGGTTTTCAGCACGCCCTGATCAATCAGCTCGGCGACGCGGTCGAGCAGTTGATGCTGGGCGATCATGTCCGGCGTTTCATACAGCGAGCGGGTGAACATCAGCTCCCAGTGCAGCGACAGCGCCTTGCGTTTCATCGGTACCACGTCGAGGCTTTTCGGGTCGTCGATCAGCGCCAGGCGGCCTTGCGGGCGCAGCGCTTCGATCAATTGCGGGAAGTAGCTGTCGGTGTGGGTCAGGCTGGCGACATGGCTGACCTGGCCGACGCCAATTTCTTCCAGCTGTGCCACCAGCGGCTGGCTGTGGTCGATGACGTGGTGGGCGCCAAGGCTTTTCACCCAGTCGCGGGTTTCCGCGCGAGAGGCGGTGCCGATCACGGTCAGCTTGGTCAACTGACGAGCGAGTTGCACCAGGATCGACCCGACACCGCCACCCGCGCCAATGATCAGCAGGCTGTCACCTTCGCCGCCGCCTTGCGCCACGCCGAGGCGGTCGAACAGCAGCTCCCAGGCGGTGATCGAGGTCAGCGGCAGCGCGGCGGCGTGGGCGTTGTCGATGGACTTGGGCTTGTGGCCGACGATGCGTTCATCGACCAGGTGGAATTCGCTGTAGTTGCCGGGGCGGGCGATGGAACCGGCGTAGAACACCGCGTCACCGGCCTTGAACAGGCTGACCTCGCTGCCGGTTTCGCGAACGATGCCGACGGCATCCCAGCCCACTACTTTCGGTTCGGTGGCGGCAGAGCCGGCGCGGATCTTGGTGTCCACCGGGTTGACCGAAATAGCCTGCACTTCCACCAGCAAATCACGCGGGCCTGGGGTCGGTTTGGGCAGGTCCATGTCGATCAGGGCACGGGGATCTTCAATCGGCAGACCGTGTTGGGTAAAGGCGATGGCTTTCATGGGGTGTCGCTCCTAAGGGTCGAGGGTGAAGGTTGCGTCGTTGGGTCTAGGATGTTCTTCTTCGTCAGCAAGAAAAACCGGCAGAATTCGTCAACACTTTCACAGTTGGAGTGAAAATGATCCGCATCGATGACCTGGCGCTGTTCGTACGCACCGCGGCGCTGGGCAGTTTTTCCAATGCCGCACGTGAGGTGGACCTGCTGCCGGGCCAGGTGGCGGCGGCGATCAAGCGCCTGGAGCGCGAGCTGGATATCCGTCTGTTTGCCCGTTCGACCCGCAGCCTGCGCCTGACCGCCGAGGGCGAGCAGTACCTGCCCACCGCGCAGAGCGTGCTCGACACGCTGAAGGAAGGTCGGGAAAAACTCCGTCGTGAAAGTGCGGAATTGCAGGGCACCTTGCAGGTGGCGGCGCCGTCCGACCTCGGGCGCAATGTGCTGCTGGACTGGCTGACCGGGTTTCGCCGACAGCATCCGGCACTGAACCTGCGCCTGTTCGTTTCTGACCAGGTAGCCGATCTGTTTCGTGACCCGGTGGATGTGGCGCTGCGTTACGGCGTGATCGAAGACGCCAACTACATCGCGATGCCGCTGGCGCCGTGGAACCGTCGGGTGCTGGTGGCGTCGCCTGACTATCTGGCGCGACGCGGCCGGCCGCAGGTGCCGGAAGATCTGCTGCGCCACGATTGTCTGCTGTACACCCTGAGCGGGCGCGTCTACGACAAATGGCGCATCGGTGCGCGGGTGCTGACCGTGTCGGGGCCGCTGTATTGCGATGACGCCGATGTGGCGCGGCGCTGGGCGGTGACGGGTGAGGGCATCACCTACAAGTCGTGGCTGGACGTGCGCGACGACGTGATGGCCGGGCGGCTGGAGATGCTGCTGCAGGACTACGCCGGCGAGCCGACGCCGCTGAATCTGGTCTGCCCGCACCGCAAGCAATTCTCGCCAGCGGTGCAGCAGTTGCATTCGATGTTGAAGCAGCGGGTTGCACAGATGCAGCAGGGGTTGCCGACGTTGTTGTGAGCGGTGCTGTATCTGCAGGCGCTGACTTGCCCGAGACCCCTTGCAGGCGCTGACTTGCCTGAGACCCCTTGTAGGAGCTGGCTTGTCCTGCGACCGGCGACGCAGTCGTCGTAGAATCTGACGACTATGCAGTTCTGACACACCGCATTCGTCGGGTTTACGACTGCTTCGCAGCCGGTCGCAGGACAAGTCAGCTCCTACATCGCTCGCAGGACAAGCCAGCTCCTACAGGGGAGCGCGGTCAACTCAATGCGAATGCCGCGGCTCACCATTGCGGGCGATCACCCGCAGGTGCAGCGTCGCCGGTTCCAGGCAGCCACCTGTGGATAACTGCCCGACCAACTGGCGATACAACTCCTGCCACGGCGTTTGCGAGGCTGGCATTTTCGGCTCGAAGGCGGCACGGCGTTCGGCCATTTCTTCGTCGCTGACCAGCACGTTGACGCTGCGGTTGTTCAGGTCGACGCGCAGGCGGTCGTTGGTTTTCAACAGCGCAAGACCACCGCCCACCGCCGCTTCCGGCGACATGTTGAGGATCGACGGGCTGGCCGAGGTGCCGCTCTGGCGACCGTCGCCCAGGCACGGCAGCGAATCGATGCCGCGTTTGATCAGCTCTGCCGGCGGCGCCATGTTGACCACCTCGGCGCTGCCCGGATAACCCACGGTGCCGGCGCCACGAATCACCAGAATGCAGCGCTCGTCGATGTCCAGCGCCGGGTCGTTGATCCGCGCGTGGTAGTCCTCCGGCCCTTCGAAAACGATGGCCCGCGCTTCAAAGCTGTTCTCGGCGCCCGGCTCGGACAGGTAGGTCTTGCGGAAGGCCTCGCCAACCACCGACATCTTCATGATCGCGCTGTCGAAGAAATTGCCGCTGAGCACGATAAAACCGGCGCGGTGCTTGAGCGGATCTTCGTAGGGGCGAATCACGTCCGCGTCGTGGGCGACCGTATCACGCACGATCTCGCCGATGGTCTTGCCAGCCACCGACGCGCAGTCTTCGTGAAGCTTGCCGGCCTTGTGCAGCTCGTGCATCACCGCCGGCACGCCACCGGCGCGGTGGAAACCTTCGCCGAGGTATTTGCCCGCCGGCATGCAGTTGACCAGCAGCGGCACGTCTTCGCCGACCCGTTGCCAGTCGTCCAGGCTCAGTTCGATGCCCATGTGCCGGGCGATGGCGATCAGGTGCGGCGGGCAGTTGCTCGATGCGCCCAGGGCCGAGGCCACGGCAATGGCGTTTTCAAAGGATTCGCGGGTCATGATCTGCGACGGCCGCACGTCTTCGCGCACCAGGTCGCAGATGCGCCGACCGGTCAGATAGGCCATTTGGCCGCGCTCGCGATAGGGCGCCGGAATGCTCGCGCAGCCGGGCAGCGACATGCCCAGCGCTTCAGCCAGCGCGTTCATCGACAGCGCCGTGCCCATGGTGTTGCAGTGGCCCACCGACGGCGACGCCGCGGTGGTCATTTCCATGAAGCCTTCGTAATTGATCTCGCCGGCAGAGAGCAGATTGCGCGCGTGCCAGAGCACGGTGCCGGAGCCGATCAGTTCGCCCTTGTGGCGCCCGTCGAGCATCGGCCCGCCCGACAGCACGATGGCCGGCAGGTCGGTGGTGGCGGCGGCCATCAGGCAGGCCGGGGTGGTCTTGTCGCAACCGGTGGTCAGCACCACGCCGTCCAGCGGGTAGCCGTGAAGGATTTCCACCAGCCCGAGATACGCCAGGTTGCGGTCCAGCGCCGCCGTCGGGCGACGGGTCTGCTCGGCGATCGGGTGCACCGGAAATTCCATGGGAATGCCGCCCGCGTCACGAATCCCCGCCTTGACCCGCTGCGCCAGTTCCAGGTGATGACGGTTGCACGGGGTCAGGTCGCTACCGGTCTGGGCAATGCCGATGATCGGCCGGCCCGACTGCAATTCTTCGCGGGTCAGGCCGTAGTTCATGTAGCGCTCGACGTACAGCGCGGTCATGTCGGCGTGGGTCGGATCGTCGAACCATTGCTGGCTGCGCAGGCGGCGGGTAGGGGTATCAGACATGGTTCGGAGACTCTCTTGGAATTGTTTGTTATCGGTAACAATGAGCGGCGAAGCGGGATTTGTAAACCTGGAATACAGACCTGTAGGAGCCGGCTTGCTGGCGAACGGGGCTCACGTGCGGCATTTATGTCGCTGACCCACCGCTTTCGCCAGCAAGCCGGCTCCCACGAAAGACAATGCAGCGTTAGCGGGAGAGCAGGTTACGCGCTGCCAGATTGCGCAACAGCGCGCCGACGCCAAAGGTCCACGGTGTCGCTTCGCTGCTGTGGGTCACCTGGTTGTGCAGGCTGCCGAGCAGGCGGCTGCTGATGCTGACGCGGTCGCCGAGCTTGTGGGTAAAGCCGCCGCCGACGTGGTCGCGATCTTCGGTGGGGGCGAACAGAGTGCCGAGGAACAGCAGGAAACCGTCCGGGTACTGGTGGTTGGCGTTGAGCGTCTGCGCGGCGATGTCGGCCGGGTCGCGGCTGATCTGCGCCATGGAGCTGGAGCCCTTCATCACGTAACCGTCTTCACCTTCGACGCGCAGATCGACCACGCAATTACGCGCGTCATCCAGCGAGAAGGTCTCGTCGAACAGGCGAATGAACGGGCCGATGGCGCAGGAGGCGTTGTTGTCCTTGGCCTTGCTCAGCAGCAACGCGCTGCGGCCCTCGAAGTCGCGCAGGTTGACGTCGTTGCCCAGGGTCGCGCCGTGGATCTGACCGCGGCTGTTGACCGCCAACACCACCTCCGGCTCGGGGTTGTTCCATTCCGATTTCGGGTGAATGCCGATCTGGCTGCCACTGCCGACCGCCGCCAGCACCGGGGCCTTGGTGAAAATTTCAGCGTCCGGGCCGATGCCGACTTCCAGGTATTGCGACCACATGCCCTGTTCGATCAGCAGCGCTTTCAGTTTGCTCGCCTGTTCGGAACCCGGTTTGACGCTGCGCAGGTTATCGCCGATAGCGTCGTGAACAATGGCGCGCACGCTTTCAGCCTTGGCCGGGTCGCCTTTGGCCTGCTCTTCGATGACGCGCTCGATCATGCTGGCGGCGAAGGTCACGCCAGCGGCCTTGATCACTTGCAGGTCGGCGGGGGCCAGCAGGAACGGCTTGCTGCTGTCCGGGCTGGCGCTGGAGTTGGCCAGCAGTTCTTCGACACTGGCAATGCGCTCGCCCTGGGTTTCACGCACGGCCTGCAGCGGCGAATCCAGCTCCAGCAGCTCGCTCAAGGTGGCGAAACGCGCCGACAGATCGAACACACCGTCGCTGCGAAGCACCACCGGCGATGGGCCGCCGACCTTGCCGGGCACCCAGGCACGGCCAATCAGAGTACCGTTCAGGCCGTCGGCGGGCAGGGTGTTTTCAGGGGTGAGTGCGATAGGCATGGGTTGAATCCTCGGCGATGTTTTTATGCTTCTGCTGCAAAACCTAATCAGCCATCTCGATAAACTCCAATGACATCTGCTCAATTATCGATAACACTGGGTTATCGCGTATCGAGGCTGCTCCCATGTCCGACATTTCTTTCTCGACGGTCTGCAACTGGCTCAAGTTCAAGCATCTGGTGCTCATCGACACCCTGGCGCGGACTCGCAACATGCACGCGGCGGCGCAGCACATGAACCTCAGCCAGCCAGCAGTGAGCAAGATGCTGCGCGAGATCGAGCGTCTGCTGGGTTTCGATCTGTTCGAACGCCTGCCGCGCAACATGCCGCCGACCGCGCTGGGCGAGCACGTGGTGCGGTATGCGCAGATCGCCTTGAACGACGCGAGCAAGTTCGTCGACCAGATCAGCAGCCTGCGTGAAGGCGGACATGGTTTTCTCAAGGTCGGCGCAATCTTCGCCGCGACCGCCGTGGTGCTGCCGGACGCCATCGTGCAGCTGAAAAAGCGCTGGCCGCTGCTGTCTATCGAGGTGGTCGAGCAGACCAGCGATCACCTGATGGAAATGCTCGACGACAAGAAACTCGACCTCGCCGTGGCCCGTTACACCCACGAAAGCCAGCATCAGGTCTACGACTTCCAGGCGCTGGCGCCGGAGCCGTTCTGCATGGTGGTCAACAGCCGCCACCCGCTGACCGAAATGGAGCAGGCCCCGTTGCAGGAACTGGGCAACTGGCCGTGGATTCTCTACCCGGTGGGCACGCCGATCCGCGCGCGGATGGAACAGGCGTTCGCCAAGGCCGGCATCGCCACGCCGAAGAACACCATCGACACCATCTCCATGCAGACCTTCCTGCAAGTGCTGCAATCCGGGCCGATGATCGCCATGCTGCCGGCGTCCATGGCCCAGCCGCATCTGGAAGCGGGGCTGCTGAAAGTGCTCAACACCCCGCTGCAACTGGCACCGCAGGACTACGGCATTCTGACCCGGCGCGGCGAGCCGCTGCTGGGGGCAGCGTCGGAGTTTGCGCAGATTCTGTTGGCTAATGCGCAGAAGAAGCCCGAGTGACCCCTGACCTTTTGCCGGCCACCGAACTGTAGGAGTGAGCTTGCTCGCGATTGCGAAGTGTCAGGCGATGACAATTTCGAATGAAAGCAAGTCATCGCGAGCAAGCTCACTCCTACAGCGTTCGTAGCATCGCGATAACCCCACGTTATCAATCAATGGAAACATGTCATTGTCCCGTCCCGTGTTTACGGTGGTCAGGGCGGTCTGTTATCGGTAACATCGGTCTCCGTTTCGATCCTCCATAACAACAATACAGGCGCCCCGTGTGCCTGGAGGTCCCACCATGGAAACCGTATCTCCACGCCTGCCCGAGTCTTCGGGTGCCGGGCAAGCCAGCTTTGAAGATCGCACGTACCGCAAGGTCATCCTGCGCATCCTTCCGGTCCTGCTGCTGTGCTACATGGCCGCTTACCTGGACCGGGTCAACATCGGCTTCGCCAAGCTGGACATGCTCAACGACCTGCAATTCAGCAACACCATCTATGCCCTCGGCGCGAGCGTTTTCTTCTGGGGCTATTTCATCTTCGAAGTGCCGAGCAACCTGCTGTTGCACCGCTTCGGCGCCCGCTTCTGGATCGCCCGGATCATGCTCAGCTGGGCCATCGTCTCGATGGCCGTGGCCTTCACCGTGCCGCTGGCGAAGTTCTTCCACGTTGAATCGGAAACCATGTTCTACGTGCTGCGCTTTCTGCTCGGCATCTGTGAAGCCGGGTTCTTTCCGGGCGTGATCCTGTACCTCAACTACTGGTTCCCGACCCGTCGCCAGAGCCGGGTGATGTCCGGTTTCCTCATGGCGATGCCGATCAGCCTGACCCTGGGCGGCGTCATCTCCGGCTGGCTGATGAGCAAGATGCAGGGCGTGCAAGGCATGGCCGGCTGGCAGTGGCTGCTGATCATCGAAGGCATTCCGTCGGTGATCATGGCGTTCGTCGTGCTGGCGTTCATGGCCAACAACATCGACGCCGCGAAATGGCTGTCGCCGGAAGAAAAAGCGCTGCTCAAGGCCAACCTGCAAACCGACAACAAGGGCAAGGCCGGCAGCCTGCGCGAAGTGTTCTTCAATGGCCGGGTGTGGCTGCTGGTGCTGATCCTGCTGACCTTCAACACCGGCTTCTATGGTCTGGCGTTCTGGATGCCGTCGATCATCAAGAGCGCCGGGATTTCCAACCCGCTGGACATCGGCCTGTTGACCGCCATTCCCTACGGCATTGCGGTCATCGCCATGACCCTCAACGCCCGTCATTCCAACAAGACCGGCGAGCGCCGGCTGCACGCGGCGATTCCGGCGATCATCGGCGGCATCGGCCTGATCCTCAGCGCCTACTTCGCCAACAACGTGGTGCTGTCGATCATCTTCCTCAGCGTCTCCGCCTCCGGCGTGCTGAGCCTGATGCCGATCTACTGGACCCTGCCCGGCACTGTGCTGTCCGGCGTCGCGGCGGCAGCGGGCATCGGCATGATCAACGCCATCGGCAACCTGTCGGGTTTCACCGGCTCGATGATCACTGCCATGGCGGAAAACCTCACCGGCAACATCAACAACGGCACCTACGTGCTCGGCGCCTGCCTGTTCATCAGCGCAGGGCTGATCCTGTCGATTCCGCGGGCGATGCTCGGCAATCCCAAGGCCGAAGCGGTGGAGCCGGGCGGGGCGTTGTCGCAGGCGTAAGAGCCTCTCGACGCGCCACAAGTTGTAGGAGCCGGCTTGCTGGCGAAGGCGACGTGTCAGTCAGCATTGAGTTGGCAGGCCTGACGCGTTCGCCAGCAAGCCGGCTCCTACAAGTCCGTTTTCACCCTTCATATTCTCGTCACCACCTGCCATCGCCATCCGCGATGGCAGGCTCGCCAATGCCTGATATACGCCCCCGCCGCTGACTCCTAACATCGGTCGCCAATGACCATTCGTTCCTCGACGGGCCAGCCCATCGGTGTCCGAATCTCCAAAAATAATAAGTTGAGTCCCACGAGGTTTCCCCCATGAAAACCCTGGCTGCCGGGCCTGCGCCCGTGACTGCTTCCGTCGATGGCAGCGCTCAGCTGAGCGTTGGTCAACGTTATGCCACCTTGGGCGGCTCCTGGGCCGCATGGCTGTTCGATGCGCTGGATGCCACCGTCTTTGGCTTCGTCCTGCTGGCCATCGCGAAAAGCTTTTCGGTCGGGCTGGGCGATGTCGTCTCTACCGTGGCCTGGTTTCTGCTGGCGACCGGGATCGGTGGCTTCTTCCTCGGCAATATCTCCGACAAGATCGGCCGCAAAAAGACCATGATGCTGTCGGTGTTCGTCTACGGTACGGGCACCCTGTTGTGCGGCTTCGCCGACAGCCTCTGGCAGCTCAACCTGTTTCGTTTCTGCGTGGGGATTGCCGTGGGTGGCCTGTGGTCAGCGGCAGCGGCGCTGGTGTCTGAAATCTGGCCGCCGGCCGGTCGCGCCAAAGCGTTCGCGGTGATGCAGACCGGCTGGTCCGGAGGCGGTCTGCTGGCTGCGATCTTCGCCTGGAGCTTTCTCGACAGCAGCAACCCCGAGTCCTGGCGCACGCTGTTCATCTATGCCTCGATCCCGGCCTATTTCACCCTGGTGTTCATCTGGCTGTTCGTCAAAGAGTCGCCGGTCTGGCTGGCCAACCGCGAATTCATGCGCCGCAACAGCGACAAGGGCCGGCTGATGGAAATCTTCAGCCCGCAGTACCTGAAAGTGACTCTGCTGGGCCTGAGCATTTCGGTGCTCGGCATGTACGGCTACTGGATCATCACCACGTTCATGCCGGCTTATCTGCAGAACATTCTGAATGTGCGCATCGATCAGGCGCCGGTGTTTGTCATCTGGATCGGCATCGGCGCCACCATCGGCTATCTGGCTTACGGCTACCTGGCTGAAAGCCTCGGCCGTCGCCTGTCCTTCGCGATCTTCTTCGGCGGCATGGCGATCATGGTGCCGGTGTTTGCCTACTCGGCAACGTTGATGCCGCTGACCGATGGCAAGTTGCTGTTCACCACCCAGAACGTCATCACACTCGGTTCGCTGGCCGCGTTGCTGGGTTTCTTCACCGGTTACTTCAGCGGCTTCGGCGCGTGGTACTCGGAACTGTTCCCGACCAGCATCCGCTCTACCGCGTCGGGGTTCTGCTTCAACTTCGGTCGGGTCGGCGCCATTGCCGGCATCAAGCTGGTGCCTGTGCTGATCCCGCTCATCGGCTTCACCGCCACGATTTCTCTCGCTTCCGTTTCCTACGCGATCGCCGCCGTCATGGTGTTCACGCTGCAGGAAACCAAAGGCGTTCAACTCACCAGCGGCAACTGATCTGTATCAGAGGACAGACCCATGAAAAACTTTCGAATCGGCCAAATCGTTCCCAGCTCCAACACCACCATGGAAACCGAAATCCCGGCGATGCTGACGTCGCGGTATGAGTTGTTTCCGGAAGAGCGTTTCACCTTCCATTCCTCGCGCATGCGCATGATGCATGTCAGCCCGGAAGAGCTGAAAAAGATGGACATCGACAGCGACCGTTGCGCGCTGGAACTGAGCGACGCACGGGTCGATGTCATGGCTTACGCCTGTCTGGTGGCGATCATGTGCCAGGGCGCCGGCTACCACAAAGTCTCCCAGGAGCGCCTGGGCAAGACCGTCGCTGCCAACAAGTCCACCGCGCCGGTGCTGAGCTCGGCCGGTGCGCTGATCGACAGCCTGAACCTGCTCAACTACAAGAAAATTTCGATCATCACCCCGTACATGAAGCCGCTGACTCAGCAGGTCATCGACTACATCGAAGCAGCCGGCATCGAAGTGGTCGATTCGATCAGCCTGGAAGTCGCGGACAACCTCGCGGTGGGCCGTCTCGATCCGATGAACCTGGTCGGCCACGCCGACAAGCTGAACATCGGTCAGGCCGATGGCGTGGTGCTGTCGTGTTGCGTGCAGATGCCGTCGCTGCCGGCGATTCAGGTGGTGCAGGACCGTCTCGACAAGCCGGTGCTGTCGGCGTCGGTGGCGACCGTTTACCAGATGCTCAAGACCCTCGGCCTCAAGGCGCAAGTGCCGAACGCCGGTCATTTGCTGTCCGGCGCGTTCTGAGTCGATGGATGTCCGGGTACTATGGCCGCCTCGGTCACCACGCCCGGTACATCACATGAAGCTCGATCCTGTCTCGCTGCGCCTGTTCGTCAGTGTTGTCGAAGAAGGCACCATCGCTGCCGCCGCCAAGCGCGAACACATTGCGGCGGCGGCGGTGAGCAAGCGGCTCAGCGAGCTGGAAGAGCTGCTTGACTCGAAGCTGCTCAACCGTACCAACAAAGGCATCACCGCGACCGATGCGGGCCTGTCGCTGCTGTTCATGGCCCGCAGCGCGTTGAACAACCTCAATGAAATCGTCGTGCAGATGCGCGACTACTCCCATGGCCGGCGCGGTTCGGTCAGCGTGCTGGCGAATATCTCGGCCATCACCCAGTTCATGCCGGGGCTGATCCAGTCGTTCATGGCGCAATACCCGTTGATCAACATCAGCCTGGACGAGCAGCAGAGCCTGGCGATCACCAAGGCGGTGGCGGAAAACCGTGCCGACATCGGCATCTTCACCCGCCTGCCCCACGGCGCCGACATCGAAGTATTTCCGTTCCGCACTGACCGGCTGGTGCTGCTGGTACCCAACGATCACCGGCTGGCCCGGCGCGAGTCGGTGACCTTCGGTGAAACCCTAGACGAGCAATACGTGGCCCTGCGCAGCGGCACCCATCTGAATTTCCAGCTGATCAAGGCGGCGAACGATCTTGGCCGCTCACTGAATATCCGCATGGAAGTGTCCAGCTATGACGCGCTGTGTCTGATGGTCCAGGCGGGCGTCGGCATCGGCATCCTGCCCGAGGGCAGCGTGGGGATTTACAACCTGCCCGGCGCCACGGCGGTGCGTCTGGAAGAAGACTGGGCCCTGCGCGAACTCAGCGTATGCGTGAGGTCACGGCAGGGGCTGTCGGTGGCGGCGGAGCTGTTTCTGGGGCATTTGCTCAACGCCGGGCACCGCAACCCCTTGTAGGAGCTGGCTTGCCCTGCGACCGGCGACGAAGTCGTCGTAAAACCTGTGCACGTGTTTTGTCTGAAATACCGCGTTCACCGGGTTTACGACTGCTGCGCAGTCGTTCGCGGGACAAGCCGCGCTCCTACAGGTTTGGTCCGCGACGATCACTTCGGGTCATACCCCCCCAGACACGCGCGAAACAGCACCATCAACACCATCAGGTTGCCGGTGACGTTGCTGATCTTGGTAGGCACTTCGCCTTGTGGATAACAGCGCATGCTCGGCAGTTCGATGCAGCGGTAGCCCAGTTTCGGTGCGCGGTAAGACATGTAGGCCAGCAGTTCGTAGCCCATGAACACGTTGCGGAAGATCGCCAGGCGCGGGTCCAGCAGCATCTTGCGGCTGTAGGCGCGGAAGCCCTGGGTGGTGTCGGTCCAGTTGATGCCCGACGCCAGGCTGAGCAGTGGCGCGTGGATCAGTCGGATAGCCATGTCGCGCAATGCTGGGGTGTTTTCCGCCATGCCGCCGGCTATGAAGCGGGACGCCTGGACGAAATCGACTCCGCGTTTCAAGGCATCGATGAATGAGCCAATCGCCTGCGGGTCGTCCTTGTCGTTGCCGTCGATGGTGACGATGCCTTCGTAACCCTGATCCAGCGCGAAGGCGTACGCGCAGCGCAATTGCGCGCTGAGTCTCCCCGGCGAGGTTTTTACCAGCAGGCCGCGCACGCTCATCACTGCCAGCATGTCGTCGGCCAGCGAACCGTCGGTGCTGCCGCCGTCGACGATGATGATGTCGGCGATCTGGTTGATCGAATGAGCAGCCATGCGCGCCAGCAGGCTGATGATCCGTTCGCCTTCGTTGATCACCGGGATGATCACGCAGTGGGGATGCTGGCGGCCGCGCCACAGCCGGGTTTCGAACAGGGGAACCTGACGGGCCAGGGTGGCCAGGGTCGGTCGTCCGGGGGAGATTGTTGTGTCGTTCATGAGGCCACCCGCGCAGTGATCAGGGCGACACCTGCGATTACCAGCACAATGCCGGCCGCGGTCGTCCAGTAGAAAGTTTCACGAAAAATCAGGGCCGACGAACAGGCCACGGCAGCCACCGCGCCGGCGGTCAGCAGCGGGTGGGCGACGTTCAGCGGCAAGCGCGCCAGGGCGGCGGCATAGAGCAGAAACGCAGCGCCATACAGTGCCAGGCCGAGCCAGAAGGGCCAGTTGCTCAACGCCTCCAGCGGCGCGCTCAACGAGGGAAAGCGCCGGGGCGGCATCATTGCCATTTTCACCAGCACGCTGGCCGAGGCGTTGCACAGGATGCCGAAAATCAGGATCGCCCATTTCATGCGTACATCTCCACGGCGGCGTTACGGTAATGGTGGATGGCAACGTTGAGCGCGCGCTCGATGGTCACCGGATGCGGTTCGTGGCGGTTGGGCAGCATTTCGATGCTGACCAGTTGTCTGGGCAGGTGACGGTTCAGCGCAGTTGCCATGGCCACATGGTCGGTGTCGCCGTCGCCCAGGGTTTGCAGGTCGCGTTCGCTTGCGTGCACATGGCCGATCAATTCGGCATGGGCATCGAGCACGTCGAACGGGTCTTCGTCGTTGATGGTCAGCGAGCCGGTGTCCAGTTGCATGAGGATGTGCGGGTGATCGACCTCGCGCACTACCTGCGCGGTCTGTGGCGTGTCGGTCATGAAGTTGGCGCCGTAGCAGACCGGGTTCGGCTCCAGGCAGATGGTCACGCCGTGCTCGCGGGCGATGTCGCCGAGGGCGCGGAAGAAGCACAGGTAGATCTGCGTCAAGTGCTCGTCGTCGAGGCCGCTGCGGTCGCGGTTCTTTGGCGAACCGAACACCAGCCGGGTCGCGCCGAGACCTGCGCCGATGCGGCAGATATGGCGCAGGTGTTTGAGCATCGCCGCCTGGCTGGCGATGCTGCCGAACAGGTTCAGGCCCTGGGTGCCGAACAACAGCGCCTGCATGCCGGTGATGCCGATGCCGTGTTCGGCCCAGCCTTTGCGGATCTCGTCGATCTGTGCCGCGGTGGTCGCGGCCGGGTCGGGGAAATATTTGCCGGGGGCGACGTCGATGGCGTCGATGGCGTGCTGCCTGAGCAGCGTCGCGATGTCCTGGTCTTCACTGATGTCCCAGGCGATGTTGGAGATAGCCAGTTTCATTCCATTGTCTCCAGTGAGCGGGGCTCTGATTGCGCGTAGGAGCGAACCGCCAGAAGGGTTTCCCTGGCGCTGTATTGGTAGTGCCCCGTCACACCGAACAGATCGGCATGGCGGGTTTGCATGGAATAGGCCGGGGCGACACCCGGCAGTTCATGGGTGAATGCCTTGCCGAAACCGTGCAGCGCGACGTCGGCGACGCTCAGCGGTTCGGCGCACAGGTGAATCAGGCTCAGGCCGGCATCCAGCGCGACGCGGATGTCGTGCCAGAGGTTGACCATGGGGTAGAACTGGAAGCGGCCACGGCTGTCGATGGCGTCCAGATTGTTGTGGTTGAGCAGGTCGAAAATCACGTTCTTGCGCAGGCCCGGCCCGACCAGTCCTGGCAGGCGCACGATCAGGTGACGCGGGAAGTAATCCTCGACGAAGCACTCCAGCAGCCGCCGGTTCAGGCCGTACGCGTGCAGCCCGACTTCGTTCACCGGCGTGCCCTCGTCGACATGCATCGGCATGGCGAACACATCCACGGTGCTGATCAACACGAAGGTCTCGCAATGCACGGTGCGCAGGTGTTCGATCAGCCCTTCGATCTTTTGCCGGTCGGCTTCCGGGTCGCGGTTGGCGATCCACTTCTGGGCCGGTGCGCCGGCGCAGATCAGGGTGTTGAACCCGCGCCCGTCGATGTCGCCGATGCTGGTCGAGCGGTAAAGCTGCTCGAAGCGCGTCTGCTTCATCAGGGTCGAGCCGACGAAGCCGCTGAAGCCGATCAGAGCGTTGCTCATAATTGCGCACCCAGCGGGCAGTGAACCCGGATCAATTGAGCGTTGTAGACGTAGAAATACGAGGTGTACGTGCAGTTCAGGCGGTTGATCTCTTCCTTGAGTGCGATGCCACGTTCGCTGGTGTCCGTGTCCAGGTTGATGTGCGACACCAGCATCGAGAAGTCACTGGCCGGGCGCTGTTGCAGCAACTCCGTCAGGGATGCCTGGTACTCGGCCCGACCTTGCGCCGGGTCGCGGCGTTTGGTGGTTTCGTCGTAGATCCAGGTGTAATGGTGCTTGCTCAGGCGCTGGTCGATCAGGCTGTAGAACTCCAGCGACGGCACCGCGTCGGGGTAAACCAGAAACTCTGTAGGCGGCAACTCGGCGACGTACTGATACAGCGCGTTGTTGTCGACATAGGCGTAATTGACGCCCTTGACGTTGTTGTAGACGGCCTTGCCGGCCTGCAACGTCAGCACGGTCAGCAGCGCCCAGCCCAGCAGCCGCACGGCCCGGGACGGAGCAGGGATGAATTCGAGGATCGCGCAGCAGGCAATCACCATGCTGAACGGCGCCAGCCAGATCACATGACGCGGGTAGCTCACTGGGTAAAAGCCGATGATTCGCCCGGCCACGACCACCAGCGCGATGCCAAGGAAAAACAGGTTGAGGCGGAACAGAAAATCGCGCTGACGCCGCAACAGCAACGCCAGGTTGGCGACGCCGGAAACGATCAGCAGGGCCTTGCCATAGGCGCCAAGCACGGCTTCCTTGAGCATTGCCAGGGCGGCCAACGCCGAACTGGCGTGGTAGTCGTCGTAATTGGTCAGCTGGAACTGGGCCAGGTATTTCATGAAGGCGTACGCTGCGACGATCGTCAGTGCCGAAGCGAACCAGGCAATCACCGTCGGCTTGCTGCGCACGTCCCGTGGCCTGCGGCTGAACAGCAGGCAGGCGTAAATCAGCAACGCGCCGGAGACGATCAGCGTCGAGAAGCCCAGCACGCTGATCAAGGCGGCCATACCGATCGGCCAGTAGAGGTTGTCGTGTTCGTCGGCTTGCCACAGGGCAAAGATCGCCAGAAAACTCACCGACACTTCCAGGAAGTAATGCTTGAGCTCGGTGAGAAACAGGCCCATGGAAAACGAGTGGCCGATCAGGATCAGCAGAAACAGCGCCACGCCCCAGCGATAGCGACGCAGCGTCAGTACCGTCGGCGCAATCAACAGGCAGGACAGCGCCAGCACTGACAGGCGCAGCGGCTCGATGTCGTAGTGAAACAGGCTGATGATCGCCTTGAAGAACAGCGAGGCCAGCACCGGTTCGGCCTGGTCGTAATAGGGCAGTGGGCGGAAGAATTCCCCCGCGCTGTCCAGCGCGATGATGTCCTTGAGCAGCATCGCTTCATCGACCCACACTGAGCGGGTCGCGAGGGTCAGAAACAGGCTCGCCAGCATGGCCAGGGCCAGGGCGGTCGCGACGCGGGGCAGGCTAGAAGACTTCATGGTCGAGTTTCTCCAGCACGTCGTAGATGTTGTCGATCTTGCCGCCCAGCACGGAATAACACCCCGGCAGGCTGGCGTGCTTTTCAAAGAGAATCGGCCGACCGTCGTTGCTGTCGTTTTTCGCCAGCACGGTTTTCACTTCGTACAGCGAGTCGACATGGCGGGCGCCGAGTATCGCCGGCAGATAGCGGCCGACATCGCGGACCATGCGCTCGACGCGACTGCTGCACGGGTGCTGACGCAGCTTGTCGTACGGGTCGATGGCCTTGTCGTCGTCCCAGTGCAGGTGCGGAGTGAAACGCACGTGGGAGAGGGTGTGCAGGCCGCGAGACGGGAAGGGCATCATCGAAAAGAACGGCCCGTCCATCACCGTCACGCCGAGGCCGTCCAACACCGTCGGCATCTGCATCAGGGCCAGTTCGGTGATCTCATGGCGCAGCCCGGCATGCAGCCCAGGAAAGTCGCCGTCGAACTGATTGCTGCCGCTGTAGGTGCAATTGAACACGTAGCGGCAGTCCAGTTGCCGCGCGCCGTCGGCGTCTTCGCTGATCACCTGCAACGTTGCATCCGGGCCGCGATGGATCTGCGTGGCGCGGGTCTGCAAGCGCACCTGCACACCGCATTCGTCCAGCTCTTGCGCTGCCCAGTCGGCCAGGCGGGTCGAGTCGAAAGCGTACTCTTCGACCTCATACACGTCCTCGATCAGCCGTGGTTCGAACAATCGATGGGTCGGCGCGTCGGCGCGGCGAACCTGTGCACCGATGCTGTGGCAGAAGCGCTCGAACTGATGGGCGGTGATCTTGGAGTTGTGCCGGGCAATGGCGTACAGCTTGGTGAAATCGCGAGTCACCGCCTGCGGCCAGTCAGCAACGAAACGCGGCAGGTTGATGCGGCTGCGATAGGCCGTGGTGAAACTGCGCGGGTAGTGATAGCCGTTATGCACACGCGCTTGATTGTTGTAGGAGGCGCGTCTGAGCAGGCCGCTCTCGCGCTCCAGCAAGACCACGCGGCGCAAGCCGTGTCGGCGGGCGAGGTGGATGGCAATCGCCGATCCGTAAAAGCCGCCTCCGATCACCACGGCTTCGTGCTGGCTGCCCGCTTCGCCGTTCACGATGCCCGCCCTTCACGCCAGCTTCTGACCACGGTCGGCAGCGGCGTGACGTCTTCGATATTGAGCTTTTCCTGCCGGGTCATCCGGCAACTCGTGAACTCCTGACTGATGTGATAGAGCGGCCCCTCACCGGAAAAACTGCCCATGTTGAGGATGTATTCGCCGAGCACCAGCAGCACCAGAGAGATCAGGAAAAACATCCCCGACTGTTGCAGCGACAGGCTGATCCAGCCTGCCGCCACATCGGTCTTGAACAGCGCGATGGCAACCACGTACACGCAGTACAACAGGTTCGTTCCGGCGCCGAACAGCGACAGCGCCGTCACCAGTCGCATCGGCGCGCGGGTGCTCGACACCAGCATGCGGATGCCGCGGTCGACACTTTCGCCCAAGGATTTGCGTGGCTGGGCTTTCGGTGCGGCGGAGTAATGCAGGCAGGTGCGGGCAAAACCGCCGGTGGCCGGCAGATGCCGGTAGATCATGGTCGGCTTGGGGTGCTGCAGGATGAAATTGATGACCTTGCGCGTCAGCAGACGATACTGCGGTGCGTCCTTGACCAGATGCACGCCGTTGCACCAGCAATAGGTCCGGTGAAACAGGCGGAAGGCGAAGCGATACAACAGACTTTGATAGAGATGCTCGCTGTTGTGCGCGAACACCACGTCGGCGCCCTGCGCGGCCTGCTCCAGCAACTGCGGAATAAAAGCGATGTCGTCGGCCAGCGGATCGATGACCACGCCGTAATCGCCCAGCGCATTCTCCAGCCCGACCCAGGACGCCGTGTCCAGGTCGACTTCCTTGGTCAGCGCATACACCTGCAGATTGGCAATGCCGTTCTCGCCGGTCAGCCGTTTCAGCTGCCTGATGCTGTCATCGCTGGACGCGTTGTCGACGATGATCAGCTCGTAATCCGAGACCATCGACGCAATGATCCGCGTCGCTTCGGTCAGCATGGATTCAAGCCCTTCGGCCTGATTGCGAACGACAAACACCACTGACAGGAAACAGGGAAGAAATGCCATGTCTCAGATACTCTGAACGGCCATCCATAGCGTTGTTGTTTTTTTGTGTGCAGACAGATGTTGATCTGTGAACACGCATGAATGACAAGTTATTCAAGTGTAGGAAATGAATCGATATGGCGGATAAAGGCGGGGATAACGCGGTGAAAAGCGAGAGAACTGTTGGCGCCGCGGAGTGACTGTTTTGGAATCAACAAGTTAGGCGCAATATTACGCCCGGCAGAGGCCTGTGGAAGGCGCCATGTACTGCCGTCTGTCATGAATCACGTTCATTTAAAGTTTGCATGGATATAACAGCGCTCGACCGAAAAATTGACGCCACCGCCATGCAGGTGCAAGGGCGCAATCATGCAGGAGCTGGCTTGTCCCGCGGCCGGCTGCGAAGCCGTCGTAAACCCTGACGTCTCTGCAACTCTGACACACCGCGTTTACCAGCTTTACGACGGGTTCCGTCGAGCGCGATCCCGGCGCGCTCGCAGTATTCGCCAGCTCCTACCGTTCATTCATACAACCACGGCTTCAATTCATCCAGATTGCGCACCACGATCTGCTGCGCAGCCGCTCTCGGGTCGAGCTTCTTCGGATCGATCTGGAAGCGCTGCAGCACGTACTTGACCAGTGCCCGACGCGTCGGGATCACCAGTACGCCGTCCCGCATGCCGAAGTCGGCTTCGATGATCGCCTTCTGCTCGGGCGCGAGGCGCGAGTCAGGCTCGATGACCACCGACACTTCGGTGTTCCAGTCTTCGTCCTCTCCGATCAGGTTATTGGCCTTGCGGTCTTCCAGCGCGGGTTCGCCACGCAGCCGGCTCAGGACAAAATCCCGGTACTCGCGGTTCTTCTCGCAATAGGCCCGCACATGCCAGCGCATGCCGGTGTAGACCAGCGTATGCGGCGCGATCAGGCGGGTCTCCGGCAACGGGTTGGCCAGCGACACATAAGCCACTTCGATCAGCTCGCTCTCGCGGCAGGCCTTGAGCAATGGCCGCAACACCTCCGGGCGGATCGTGCGGTCCGGCACTTCCAGCACCAGCGTATGCGCATAGGCCAGCGCCAGCCCTTCGACATGGGGCGCGCGGGAGTGGGTCTGATTCAGCAGGTGCAGATAGGCGCTGGCGCTGTCATCGATGAACAGCGGCTTGAAGTGCTTGCCCGGTACATAGCCCTTCAGCTGCTTGTCATATGTAAGGTTTTTAGGCGCATGGTCATTGATGTAGGTGTTGATGTCTTTCGAGGCCTGCTGACGGCTGATGCCGAAGCTCTGGATCAGGTGGCCCGTGGTCAGCCGGCCTTCCCACCAGGCAACGGTCTCGATCAGACGGTAGCGAAGTGCCAGGTCCCAGCGAACCTGCTTGATGTGCTGTGCGCGTTTCATGACCTCTCCATGTGCGTGATTTGTTTACCTGTATAAGTCTACATTCTATACGTGTAAGGAAACACTACATATTCTTCGGCCATCTCCGAGAGCTATCGGAATCACGAAAGGATGTGGACATGACAACGTCGGATGCAATTTCGACAGGGGCGCTGGTCACCATGACAGCGATTGCGATCGTGCTGGTTATTCAGTGCCTGAAGCTGCAGGACATCTGGCAACTGATCGTCGACTGCAAGACCTCGCTGCGCTGGGCACGCATTCAGGAAGCAGAGAACCGCGAGCTGCGCTCGGCCCTGCGTGCCGAAAAAGCCCACGTCGAGCAGCTGAAACGCAAGCTCGACCTTCTGCAAGACCTGCTGCCAGTTGCGTAAGGACACCCACATGAACCGACTTGAACGAATCAAAGGCTGCCTGCTCGGCGGCGCAGTGGGCGACGCACTGGGCGCGCCCGTGGAATTTCTCGAATGGAACGCCATCCGCGCCGGTTTCGGCGCCCAAGGCATCGTCGACTTCGCCCCGGCCTATGGCCGTGTGGGCGCGATCACCGACGACACGCAAATGATGCTGTTTACCGCCGAAGGCCTGCTGCGCGCTTTTGTGCGTGGCAGCTCACGCGGTATCTGCCATGTACCGAGCGTGATCCACCATGCACTGCTGCGCTGGCTGATGACCCAGGACTATCCACCGGCCACCCCTGTCAGCCTCGACGGCTGGCTGGTCAAAGAGCACGCCTTGTGGTCGCGCCGCGCTCCGGGCAATACCTGCCTGCACGCCTTGAAGGCCAGCGCGAACCTGGGCTTTCTCGCCGAAAACAACAGCAAAGGCTGCGGCGCCGTCATGCGTGTGGCGCCCTGCGCCTTCTTCGGCAACGCCTTCGATTACGCCGCCGAATCCGGTCGCCTGACCCACGGCCATCCCACCGGCTACCTCGCTGCCGGCCTGTTCGCCGACATCCTCCAGCGCATGGCCGAACGCCAGGACAGCCTCGAACACGCCATCAGCGAAAGCCTCGCCCAATACGGCGACCAACCCGGCATGAAAGAGACCCGCACCCTCATCGAACGCGTGCTTTTCTACTACTACGAAGGCTACCGGCCAACCCCGGAACGCATCGACGAACTCGGCGCCGGCTGGACCGCCGAAGAAGCCCTGGCCATTGGCCTATGGTGCGCGCTCAGCGCCAGCTCCTTCGAACAGGGCGTCATCACCGCCGTCAACCACAGCGGCGACAGCGACAGCACCGGCCTGATCACCGGGCATTTGCTCGGCGTTCAATACGGCGTACAAGCCATCCCGCCACGCTGGCTGGAGCGTCTGGAATTGCGCGAAGTCATCGAGAAAGTGGCAGAGGATATCGAGCGCGTACCAAGGGACTATTCGGGGTATGGCGGGGAGTTTGATGGGGAGATTGAGGTGGAGTATCCGGGGAGTTGACGGAACTCTACTTGCTGGGGCAAGCGCGTCGAGACCTTAATGTGTGCCAGTGCAGACTACTGATTTCTCGCGGATGATTGAACGGTTCGACCATCTGTCTTCAGTCGTGAGCTTGTGCAGAAAGAACGTTACAGACTTGCAGGTTCAACTCTACAAACTCATTCCAGGTGTAACGCTCGGCATAGTGCATCTGATACTGACGATCGACCCGACAAATGTCGGGGCGATCATCATAGATAGAGCAGTGCTTGCTGCCTTCAACGTAATGTCGACATGTGCCATCGCCACGATCAAGAAAGCGTGTTTGCTCCGCGAGGTGGACGTTCTGGCAGCACAACCCACATTGGTAGCACGGGAAGGTTTGCATTGTCAGACCAAGGACGCTAGCCATGACCGCGTACTGCCACTGTTTCCCATCTCGAAGGGTAGCGTCACGTCACGTTTGTCCAGTTCTTTTTTCAAAATATGGTTAATCTGCAATTCGTCATTGCAGGAGAGCAGTTCTTGTGTAAACAGGGCGAGTTCATCTATATCAAGATTGAATTCTTGCTGGCTCAGCGCGGATAAATAGTTATCCAATTCTGCATTGATATCCTGGAATTCCCGGACCGTCCCGGCATGGGGCATGATGGACTCAACGAACGTCCAGAGTGTCAGCGCCATTGCACTGTGGAGCATGAAATAGTTCAGTCCCAGTGTCAGCACACCAGTTACCAGAGCGCTGGCAAACGCAGCCAGCTCACCGCCAAAAGGGAAGCTGCAGAGGGGAAGGAGATGGGTATAGGCAATCGAGCCCACCACGGTAGCAACACCGACCGACAATACAGAAACCACGGCCTTGCACAGATCTACGAAACCTAGCTTTCCTGGGTTGAAGATAATCAGTTTGATGGCCTTGACCAGTTGTCCCCAGATCTCCCGAATGATCTTGACTGCCATCTTCTGCGTCGCGGCAAAAATGTTGAACAGCGTCGTGGTAGCGCTGGCCAGAATGCCGGAAAAAACACCATCCTTAAAAGCAATCAGGAAGTCATGGAAGCGTGCCTGAACGCGTGCCCATATTCCTTTCAATGACGCGTTGACACTGTCCAGAAACGCTTCAAGGTCAAACTTGTTCTTGAGCCGTTCCAACAGGAGAGGTAGCTGCGCGCGCAGTTCAAACCAGACTTCTGCCATGATCAACCCCAGCATTTGCCGAGTGCCCATGTTCAGGCCTGCTATGCCTGAAGCCGTAGCTGTCTGTTTCAAAAAGGTGCTGCTGGTGTAGTAGGAATGATTAATTTGCTGCTCATAGGGGGCCCGGGCATCAGCGTCCCGCTTGCGCATCTGCTCGGGGTCAATAGCCTTGAGTTCGGAAATCTTGCCTGAAGTCTTGCGGATTTGGTCTTCCAGAACTCTGGCTTTGTGCTGTTGCTCAGCCGTTTCTCGGGGCATGCTTTCGAGGCGCGCCTGATCTTTTGAGAGTGACGCTTCGTGAGTACTGATGAGATTGGGCAGTCTGTCGAGATAGCTGTTGATAGAAGACTGCTTTTTGGATTTGTTGACCGTTTCGTGGGTGGATTGCAGGTTGCTGCTCTGGTTGGCCAGTTCAACACCATCCAGCCCGGCTAGCACACGCCCAGCGTCATCATGAATTTCCTTGGCGCTGATGACGTGGTCAAGATTGCGCTGCTCGGTCGCTTGCATGGTGCTGTTGCGATAGGGGTCGTGTAGCTCGCCAGCCTGATGAGCCAACTTATCTTGCTGCCCAGTCGCGATGTAGTTTTCATGCTGATGATACGGATCGGAGTTGTACTCTTCACGCTGCTCATAGCGCTGTTTTTCAGCTTCCGTCGCCCAGATCCCCTGGCGGACGTTGTTGATGGTATTGACCTCTCCACCTACCTTGTCCTTGAACAGGAGAAAGTCTAGGCCGAAGCTGGTGGCGAGACTATTGATCACGGTCTTTTCGAGCTCGTCGGCCCAAGGATACTCTGTCGCTGCTGCGTGCATGATGACACCCATGAAAACGGAAGTTTGGAAAAGAGGGCCGAGCCGCCCTCTCATCAAATCAGGCAATGATTCTTCCTGCTTCGGAACTGGCTTGAACCAACACATCCGCCAGTTCTTCGTCGTTCAGGATCATGGAGCCATCGGCATCTGTTTCCATAACAGGCACACCATCCTTGCCTTCTGCGATCTTGCCATCCACTTTCTTCATCTTGAAGATCGGCGTCGTAATGACATTGACTAGAATGGCGGCCAGAGCGTAACCGTTTTCGATAGTGCGAATGATGGAGTCATTAAACTTTGCCAGTTCGCTAGCGCCGTCAGCATTGCGACTTTTGGCATCCTCAATCACACCATTCATGCTCTTGAGTGCATCAAAGTAGCGACTGAACTGACCATTGAGGGCGAGCAACGTCACCCTAATTTCACCGACGTATTCTTCTGTCTCTGCGAGCAAGTTCATAGCCTTGCCGAGCTTGGATACCGCCTTATCGACCTCTTGGTCGGCCTTGCGAGCATTTTTGACAGCTTCTTCGCCGTGACTGTTGTAAGCCCATCCCGCAATTGCCAGAACAGGGGCTGCCACCGCAGCGCCCAAAATGGCTGTTCCCCCAGCGATGCCCAAACCGCCAGTGGCCAGCGAGCCCCCTCCAATAGCGGCCAAGGTCGCATTGGAGGCTGCTACGCCCGCAAGCGATGAGATCGCAGTACCAGTAGACGCAGCACCCAAGGCCATGACGCCGCCATAGACTGCGAAGCCTGCCGCTGCGCCAGCGACGCCAGCGCCAGCCGCACTGCCCAGGACACCTATAGCGGTATAGCTGTAATTTTCTACCTTCTTCAACTTGTGCTTGGGAATCTTCAGTTCCAGTTTGTTCTGGCGCCCAGCGTTAAGTTGTTGTAGGAGTTGGTCTGCTAGCGTCCGGAACTCGTCGAAACTCTTCCCAATTTCAAGTTCTTTCTTTCCGAGCGATTCAAGCGCAGTGTTCGTTTGTCTCTCTTGCAGATCAAACGCGCTTTTTTTGTCGTCGTAACGAGACTTCGCCGCCTTTACAATGTCATCAGCCTCGGAATGAAGCTGATACCCGTCATAGCCTTTTTTTGCACCGTAGGCAGCCGTAACCAGTGCAGCAGCACCGATAATGAGAGGAAGCGGCATAGCGATATCCTTCTATAATTTAGCAGCGTTGCATGTTGAGTCGTCGGCGCTCTGAATGTTGAACACCGAAGGGATCTGAAGAATAGTTAGTTGGCAAAGCCCTGGGCGAGATGGGCGGGGCACTTAGTCCCACGTTTTTCATATTCGTGCTCGCCAGCGGCGTTATGTCGGTCGAGTGCGCGAATGATTGCGCGTGAAGCACCGGCGAAACCGAGGCTTGCTATCAATGCTGAGCAAGAAGTGCGGATAGAAGAAGGGCGCGTCGAGCCGAATTGCGTTCGACAAAAAGGGAGTTTGAGCCGCGTGTCCTTCGCTGGAGGCATGGAGACTTCCTTGTAACGATTGATCAACAGGTGCGCCGGGGATCTGGCGCCAGAGTCACGATGATATTACGTGCCAGGGTGGCTTTATGCTACTGGTATTTGTGATCTGGGCGGGTCAGACAAAGCGTGTTTCGACATCCAGCCGGGTAGGCATGGGGTGGCTAGGTGACGGCTTTTGGGCTAGTAAAGCTGACCGCTGCTCGAATAGATCGTGCTGATGCGATGAACTGAATGCTCGCCGGTACGAACTGGTGTCTGAGGTTTTGTTCTGCCCATTAAAAAGCCGGCTTGTGGCCGGCTTCTCGGTGACAGGTTTGGGGAGTTTTTGGCTCACCGCACCCATCCGCAAAAGTGCGCGCTGTGAACAGGCGCTTGTCAGGTAGACGAGGGCGGTCTGAAAGACTTTACCCCGGTCGATCACCGGCTGGCGGGTAGCCAGCGGGTGTTGAAACGAAGGCGTGCAGGATACGCATGTTCGGCGCGTCTGCCCAGTCTTGTTCGCCTGCCATTTGTCTTTTTCGTTGCAAATCAAGGCACTGTCGCCGGGTGGCGGCGGTTGTTGAGGGTGGACCACCAGAAGATCCAGCCGAGGATGTGAATGTTCTGCTCCTGGATCTGTTCGGCGCTGAAGATTTCGTCCGGGTATTCGCCAGCGTTGTGGCTGCGCAGGCGCAAGCTGCCGCCGGGCAGGCGGTAGAGGTATTTCACCCGCAGCATGCCGTCGTGCTCGATGGCGTAGATCTCGCCGTCGATGATGTGCACGCGGCCGCGGTCGATGCCGATCAGTGAGCCGTCCTGGATCTTGTCGGCCATGCTGTTGCCGACCATCGCCACACAAATGGCATTGTGCAATTCGACGTCCATGGCCTCCAGCACGCGACGTGACAGGCGGACCTTGTGGTTGGGAATTTCGCTGACAGCGGTCTGACCGGGCGTCTGTGTCTGTCGCTCGGTGTAGACGGGCATGTCCAGTTCTTCGCGGCCGTTGCGGTCGGCGCGGGATCTGGGTTTGTCGTCATGGCCGGATTTTTCGCGACCTTCTCTGGGATGTTTGGGACCTTCGCCGTTGCGCAACCAGCGTGCATTGACGCTGAGCAGTTCGGCAACCTCTTCCAGGCGTGCCATGGGGATACCGCGTTTGAACCAGTTGTTCACATGTTGCGGTGTCACCTTTCGGTTGGCGGCAAAGTCTGTTGCGGAGAGATGGCACTCTCGCAGAAGGATGCGTAGTCGATCACCTGATGTATTCATGAGGCAAAGTTTACGGGGAGTGCAAGTTTGTTTAAATGAACGAAGTGTTCAAATGCGATGGGGTTCAAACTTGCCAATGAGTGTCTGGACTACATATTTGAATAAATGATGTAGGGTAATTCTTTCATTGTTTTGTTTCGTGAAAACGCAAATTGCAACAGCCGGCAGTGGCGGCTTGCATGTGCCAATGAAACGGTGTGGAACTCAAAGTGTTGCGTGCTGGGCAGTGCTGTGCGGTGAGTCGACTGTTTCTATTGTGAACTTTCGGAGTGTACGTGGCCGATTAAACGTTCTGTTGAATGCGGCTGAAATAAACACGGGGCGCAAGGAGCAGGGGTGTGATGCGGGGAGGTTGACGAGTGGTGTCGCCACCGAAGCGACAGGCGCTTCGGTGGCGATGCATCGGATCAGCCTTTGTAGGCAGCGACCGATTTGGTAATGGCTTCGCGAGCGGCGTCTGCGCCGGCCCAGCCTTCGATCTTCACCCATTTGCCTTTTTCGAGGTCTTTGTAGTTGGCAAAGAAGTGCTCGATCTGCTGGATCAGCAGCGGTGGCAGGTCGGTGTATTCCTTCACGTCGACGTACAGTTGCGACAGTTTGTCGTGAGGAACAGCGATGACTTTGGCATCGCCGCCGCCGTCGTCGGTCATGTTCAGTACGCCGACCGGACGGGCGCGGATGACCGAGCCTGGAGCGACCGGGTACGGGGTGACAACCAGCACGTCCAGCGGATCGCCGTCGTCAGCCAGCGTGTTCGGGATGTAACCGTAGTTGGCCGGGTAGAACATCGGGGTGGCCATGAAACGGTCAACGAACAGGCAGTCGCTATCTTTGTCGATTTCGTACTTGATCGGCGCGTGGTTGGCCGGGATTTCGATTGCGACGTAGATGTCGTTCGGCAGGTCTTTGCCGGCCGGAATCTTGCTGTAGCTCATTGGGCTTTGCCCCCTTGGTTGACCATTCAGAATCTGGCGTACAACGCCAAAAAGTGGGCCGGATTATAGGCATATTTGGTAACCGTTACCATGTACGCCGATCAGTCCTGGCTGTGGGTATGAGCCTGATAGACCGGGTTATCGGCCTGAAGTGCCGTCAGCCGAGCCAACGGGTCCTGACGGTAGAACAGCTTCAACTGGCGGTACACCTCGGGCAAGGCCTCGTTGAGCAAATCCGGGGCGCTGAAGAAGTATTCGCTGGTCACCGCAAAGAACTCCGCAGGGTCTTCCGCGGCATAAGGGTCGATGGCCGTTTCTGCATCGGGATCGGCGTCGAGCTGGCGGTTGAGGTCGTCGTAGGCGGTTTGCATGGCGTTGGCCCATTCGCTGACGCGCATGTTGCTGTGCAACGGCGGCAAGCCGTTGGCGTGGCCATTGAGCATGTCCAGCTTGTGCGCCAGTTCGTGGATCACCAGGTTGTAGGCTTCCCAGCCACCGCTTTCCAGTACGCCGGGCCAGGCGAGGATGACCGGGCCCTGCGACCAGGCTTCGCCGCTGTGTTCGGCGTCCCACTCATGCTCGATGCCGTTGGCGTCGCGGTGTTTCTGCGGGCTGACGAAGTCGTCGCCGTAGAGGATGATTTCGTGAAAACCCTGATACCAGTTCAGATCGTCCAGGGCCAACAAGGGTAGTTGCGCCTGGGCGGCGAGGAAAAGCCGCGATTCGTCATCCAGCTCGACGCCTTCCAGTTCAGTCAGGCGCTTGGCCTGCAGAAACAGTACGCAGCTGTCGAGCAGGCGGCGGTTTTCATCCTCGGTCAGGCCATCGAGCATCGGCAACCGCTCGCACACCCGTTCCCACAATTCGGCAGGAACGGGGTGGCGTGCCAGCGTGCGGCGTTTCAGCCAGTTACCCAGCAGGCCCATGCTTCAGCGCGCTTCAGCGGAGCGGCCCATGCGGCTGCGGATCAGGCCGATGATCATCGGCAGCAGAGAAATCAGGATGATTGCCAGCACCAGCAGGGTGAGGTTCTTCTTGATGAACGGGATGTTGCCGAAGAAGTAGCCCAGTGCGACCAGGCTGCCGACCCAAAGAATCGATCCCAACACGCTGAAGCCTAGGAAACGCAGATAAGGCATTTTGCCGAGGCCAGCGACGAATGGAGCGAAGGTCCGGATGATCGGCAGAAAGCGCGCCAACGTCACGGTTTTACCGCCATGGCGATCATAGAATTCGTGGGTCTTGGTCAGGTAATCGCGGCGGAAGATTTTCGAGTCGGGATTCTTGAACAGCTTGTCGCCGACCGTGCGGCCGATGATGTAGTTGGTGCTGTCACCGATGATCGCGGCGGCCATCAGCAGGCACGCGAGCAGTACCGGGTCCATGCTGCCACCGGCGGCCACTGCGCCGGCGATGAACAGCAAGGAGTCGCCCGGCAGGAATGGCGTCACCACCAGACCGGTTTCGCAGAAAATCACCAGAAACAGAATGGCGTAGACCCAGGTGCCGTAGTTGGTCACCAACATGTCGAGGTAGACGTCGAGGTGGAGAATCAGGTCAAGCGGGTTGAAATCCATGTACGGCACCTGGTGATTAGACCCGATCCGGGTCGGTGGAAAGAGCTGGTGTGGGCCGCATTATAGAAGCAAGCACGCGAATGTTGCCGGGTGTGGTACCGAGATTGAAACATTTGGATGTAATGCCACGCATGAAGGGGGCACTGTAGGAGTGAGCTTGCTCGCGATTGCAGTGAATCAGTCAATGTAGATGTGACAGAAACGGCATAATCGCGAGCAAGCTCACTCCTACAATCCGGCGTATACGCACGGCATCAATTGATCGGCAACACGTAGTTCTTGAACTGAGTGTCTTCCTTGAAGCCGATCGACTCGTAGACCTTCTGCGCCACTTCGTTGTTGGCGCTGGTCGATACGCGCATGCGCACGGCCTGGGTCTCGCGGGCCATTTTCTTGGCTTTCTGGATCAGGTGGTCGGCCACCAGCTGGCGGCGGGCGTCTTCGGCGACGTAGATGTCGTTGAGGATCCACACGCGCTTGAGCGACAGCGAGGAATAGCTGGGATACAGCTGGCAGAAGCCCAGCAGCTTGCTGTCGTCGTCATCGTGCAGTGCCAGATAGATCACCGACTCTTCGCGGCGCAGGCGCTTTTCCAGAAAGGCGCGGGAGGAATCGGGGTAGGGCAGTTCGCCGTAGAACTCGCGGTATTTGACGAACAGTGGTGTCAGCAGGTCCAGGTGCTCAAGGGTGGCTTGAATGATCCGCATGGTTGGGCCTCAGCTTCATTGTGTAATGCATGAAAGGGGGAGGACGCGCCTGGCACAGGGACAGACGGTTTCGACTGTGCCTAAGCGCTTTAGAAAGCGCAATCCAACTTCGGGATTAGCATTGCGCTCGATCCCTGTAGGAGCCGGCTTGCTGGCGAATGCGTCGTGCCGGTCACATCAGTGGTGCATGGATCACGGCGCCACCCCTGTAGGAGCTGGCTTGTCCTGCGACCGGCTGCGAAGCAGTCGTGAAACCTGACGACTATGCAGTACTGACACACCGCAGATACCGGATTTACGACTGCTGCGCAGCCGGTCGCAGGGCAAGCCAGCTCCTACAGACCAATAAAAACGGCCTCCGAAGAGGCCGTTTCATTCAACAGGTGCTGCGCGGGATCAGAAGAAGCCCAGCGGATTGATGTCGTAGCTCACCAGCAGGTTTTTGGTCTGTTGGTAGTGCTCCAGCGCCACTTTGTGGGTTTCGCGGCCGACGCCAGACTTCTTGTAGCCACCGAACGCGGCGTGCGCCGGGTACAGGTGGTAGCAGTTGGTCCATACGCGACCGGCCTTGATCGCACGGCCCACGCGGTAGGCGCGGTTGATGTCGCGGGTCCACACGCCGGCGCCCAGGCCGAACTCGGTGTCGTTGGCAATGGCAATGGCTTCGGCTTCGTCCTTGAAGGTGGTGACGCTGACCACCGGGCCGAAGATTTCTTCCTGGAACACGCGCATCTTGTTGTTGCCTTTGAGCAGGGTCGGCTGGATGTAGTAGCCGGTTGCCAGATCACCCTGCAGTTTTTCAACCTTGCCGCCGGTCAGCAGCTCGGCGCCTTCGCCCTGGGCGATGTCGAGGTAGGAGAGGATCTTGTCGAACTGCTGCTGCGACGCCTGGGCGCCGACCATGGTCTCGGTGTCCAGCGGGTCACCGCGCTTGATCTTCAGAACCTTCTTCATCACCGCTTCCATGAACTGCGGATAGATCGATTCCTGAACCAGGCAGCGGGAAGGGCAGGTGCAGACTTCGCCCTGGTTGAAGAAGGCCAGTACCACGCCTTCGGCGGCTTTTTCGATGAACTCCGGCTCGGCGCTCATCACGTCTTCAAAGTAGATGTTCGGCGATTTGCCGCCCAGTTCCACGGTCGACGGGATGATGCTGTCGGCCGCCAGTTTCATGATGTGCGAACCGACCGGGGTCGAGCCGGTGAAGGCGATCTTGGCGATGCGCTTGCTGCTGGCCAGGGCTTCGCCGGCTTCACGGCCATAGCCTTGCACCACGTTCAGCACGCCTTTTGGCAGCAGGTCGCCGATCAGTTCCACCAGCACGCTGATGCCCAGCGGGGTCTGCTCGGCAGGCTTGAGCACCACGCAGTTACCGGCGGCCAGAGCCGGCGCGAGTTTCCACGCGGCCATCAGGATCGGGAAGTTCCACGGGATGATCTGGCCGACCACGCCCAGTGGCTCATGAATGTGGTACGCCACGGTGCCTTCGTTGATTTCTGCGGCAGTGCCTTCCTGCGCACGCAGCGCACCGGCGAAATAGCGGAAGTGGTCAACGGCCAGCGGAATGTCGGCGTTGAGGGTTTCGCGGACGGCCTTGCCGTTGTCCCAGGTTTCGGTGATGGCCAGCAGTTCGAGGTTTTGCTCGATGCGGTCGGCGATTTTCAGCAGGGTCAGCGAACGTTCCTGAACCGAGGTCTTGCCCCACGCATCGGCAGCGGCGTGGGCAGCATCCAGGGCTTTATCGATGTCTTCGGCAGTCGAGCGAGGAAAGGTGGCAATCAGCTTGCCGGTAATCGGCGAGGTATTTTCAAAGTACTGGCCTTTGACCGGCGGCACGAATTCGCCACCGATGTAGTTGCCGTACTGGGTCTTGAAGGTGACGAGCGAGCCTTCAGTACCGGGATGGGCATAACGCATGGTGAATATCTCCTTGCTCTTGTGATTGTGTGGGGATAACCGCGCTGCTGCGCTTGATCAAGAGTAGAGCAAAGGCCGGGCCACTGCCGGGAAGTGCCCGTATTCAGGGGCTTTTGCCGATAAAACAGGCGGTTGCAGGCACGCGCTGTGCCGGTCTCGGTACGCCATGGGTGACACTTTGTATCGAATGTGGGACAGCCTGGCGTTCCGCGCCTTTGGAAGCATTGCAATGCACGAGAGCGAGGAGGATGCTGGTCGGCAACTCCTCGGGAGAACAATAAAAAGTGCACAGCAATCATCTGACCCGGCATGCCCGGCAAGTCCTGACGGTCGCTCAAGGCAAGGCCGACCCGCGTTACGGTCCGGGCGCCGATCCGTCCATCGCCCGTTCCTGGCAGCGTTGCCTGGAGGACTATCACCTCGACCCCGCCCAGGCCATGGCGCCCACCGTGCTGGAACACGCCCGTGTGCTGGAAAGTCGCGAACGTCTGCAACAGGTGCTGACCATCGCCGGTGGTGAAATGAACAGCCTGCACCGGCAGCTTTCCGGGGGTAATGCGGTGCTGCTCACCGACGCGCGCGGGGTCATCCTCAATTGCGTGACCGAGCCCGGTGAGCGGCGGATTTTCGAGCGCGCCGGGCTGTGGCTCGGCGCCGACTGGAGCGAAGCGCGCGAAGGCACCAACGGCATCGGTACCTGCCTGGTCGAGCGCCAGCCGGTGACGATTCATCGTGACGAGCATTTTCGCGGCCGGCACATCGGCCTGACCTGCTCGGCCAGTCCGGTGTTCGATCCTCATGGCGATCTGCTTGCGGTGCTGGACGTGTCCTCGGCCCGTCACGACGTTTCGCGGCAGAGCCAGTTCCACACCATGGCCTTGGTCAATCTCTCGGCGAAGATGATTGAAAGCAGTTACTTCCTGCGCCATTTCGATGATCAATGGCTGCTGCGCTTTCATTTACAGGCCGATTCGGTGGGGCTGTTCAGCGAAGGCTTGCTGGCGTTCGACGGTGAAGGGCGAATTGCGGCGCTGAATCAGAGTGCGCTGAACCTGCTGGGCCTGGGGCGTGACAGCCTGCTCGGGCAGCCGGTCGATGCGCTGTTCGAGTGTTCACTGGATGAGTTGATGAGCCGCGCTGCGCCGGATGCCATGACCAGTTGGCCGCTGCGCACCCGCGACGGCCGCGGCTTTTTTGCCCTGTTGCGCGGACAAACGCGAGTGGCGGCAAAAGTGCTGGCGACGCCGGTGGTGGCCAAAGCCCATGTCGCGCCGACGACCCATAGCCTGTGCCTCGGCGATGCCGGGTTGCAGGCCGATTTCCGCCGGGCCCTGAAAGTCTATGAGCGCGACGTGCCCTTGCTGATCAATGGCGAAACCGGCTCCGGCAAGGAGGCTTTTGCCAAAGCCGTCCATCAAGCCAGTCAGCGCACGGATAAACCGTTCGTGGCGCTGAATTGCGCGGCGATACCGGAAAGCCTGATCGAAAGCGAGCTGTTCGGTTATCGCGGCGGCAGTTTCACCGGCGCGCGCAAGGAAGGCATGCGCGGCAAGTTGCAACAGGCCGACGGCGGCACGCTGTTTCTCGATGAAATCGGCGACATGCCGCTGGCCTTGCAGACCCGACTGTTGCGCGTGTTGGAGGACCGTCTGGTGGTGCCCATCGGCGGCGAACCGCAGGCGGTGGATGTGCGAATCATCAGTGCGACCCACCGCAATCTGCTGGGGCGCGTGGCCGATGGCAGCTTCCGTGAAGACCTCTATTACCGGCTCAACGGCCTGGAAATCGCCTTGCCACCGTTGCGCGAGCGCAGCGACAAGTCGCAGTTGCTGGATTTCCTGTTGCAGGAAGAGGCAGGCAATCATCGCGTGCTGATCGACGCCGACGCCCGCCGGGCGCTGCTGGACTTCGCCTGGCCCGGCAACGTGCGGCAGATGCGAAATGTGCTGCGCACGCTGGCGGCGTTGTGCGAGGACGAGCGGGTGGGGCTGGCCGATCTGCCGCAGGTGGTGCGTCAGGGCGGGGTGTCGATGTCTGCGACGCCGGCCTCGAACGATTCGCCGCTGGACGACGCCGAACGCGCCGCGCTGATCGCCACGCTGGAAGCACAACGCTGGCACATGACCCACGCCGCGCGTGAACTGGGCGTGAGCCGCAACACCCTATATAGAAAGCTGCGCAAGCACGGGATCTCACGGTGAGGGCTCCGTAGCAGTCCGGCTTGCCGGCGGCAGCGATGTCACGATTGTCACCGCCGGCAAGCCGGACTGCTACAGAGGATCTGGCGCAGTCAGCCTGTAGGAGTGAGCTTGCTCGCGATAGCGTCCGGTCAGGCAGCATCTGCCATAGGGGCAGATCGCAATCGCGAGCAAGCTCACTCCTACGAAGGCTGGGCCAGTAATTGAACTGTGCGAATCCACCTGCTCTAAGCTACCCTGCGCGAATGTTTTAAGAGGTCGGTCATGCACATTCATATTCTGGGTATCTGCGGCACGTTCATGGGTTCGCTGGCGGTGCTCGCCAAGGATCTGGGCCATAAAGTCACTGGCTCCGACGCCAACGTCTATCCACCGATGAGCACACAGCTAGAAGCGCAGGGCATCGAGCTGATGCAGGGTTACGATCCCGCCCACCTGGACCCGGCGCCGGATCTGGTGGTGGTCGGCAACGCCATGTCGCGGGGCAACCCGGCGGTGGAATACGTCCTCAACAAGGGGCTGCCTTACGTCTCCGGCCCGCAATGGCTGGCCGATCATGTGCTGCGCGGTCGCTGGGTACTGGCGGTGGCCGGCACCCACGGCAAGACCACCACCAGCAGTATGCTGGCCTGGGTGCTGGAGCATGCCGGCATGAGCCCGGGCTTTTTGATCGGTGGTGTGCCGCAGAACTTTGCGGTGTCGGCGCGTCTGGGTGACACGCCGTTCTTCGTGGTCGAGGCCGATGAATACGACAGCGCGTTCTTCGACAAGCGCTCCAAGTTCGTTCACTACGGCCCGCGCACGGCGATCCTCAACAACCTCGAATTCGACCACGCCGACATCTTCCCGGACCTGCCGGCCATCGAGCGTCAGTTCCACCATCTGGTACGGACCATCCCCAGCGAAGGCCTGGTGATCCACCCGACCACCGAACCTGCGCTGCAGCGGGTGATTCAGATGGGCTGCTGGACGCCGGTGCAGACCACCGGGCAAGGCGGGCAGTGGCAGGCGAAGCTGCTCAGCGAAGACGGCTCCAAGTTCGAAGTGATCTTTGAAGGCGTTGCCCAAGGCATCGTCGACTGGGGCATGACCGGCCAGCACAACGTCGCCAACGCTCTCGCGACCCTGGCGGCCGCCCGGCATGTCGGCGTCGTGCCGCAGCAGGGCGTCGATGCCTTGAGCGCGTTCAAGAGCGTGAAGCGGCGCATGGAAAAAGTTGCCGAGGTGCGCGGCATCACCATTTATGACGACTTCGCCCACCACCCGACCGCCATCGCCACCACGCTGGACGGCCTGCGTAAAAAGGTCGGCGACGCGCCAATCGTTGCCATCGTCGAGCCGCGTTCCAACTCCATGAAACTGGGCGCGCACCGTGACGGCCTGCCGGAAAGCGTGGTGCAGGCCGATCAGGTGGTCTGGTATGCGCCAGCCAACCTCGGCTGGGACCTGGGCGCGACCGCTGCGCAGTGCACAGTGCCAGCGGTCGTCTGCGACTCCCTGGAAGCGATCATCGAGCGTGTGAAAAGCCAGGCCCAGCCGGGCACCCATGTGGTGATCATGAGCAACGGCGGCTTCGGCGGCCTGCACGGCAAGCTGGCCGAGGCACTGAAATGAGCGGCCCGGAACGCATCACCCTGGCGATGACCGGCGCGTCCGGCGCGCAATACGGCCTGCGTCTGCTCGATTGCCTGATACGTGAAGACCGCGAGGTGCATTTCCTCATCTCCAAGGCCGCGCAACTGGTCATGGCCACGGAAACCGACGTCTCGCTGCCGGCCAAACCGCAGATGATGCAGGCCTTTCTGACTGAGTACACCGGCGCGGCCGACGGGCAGATCCGCGTGTATGGCAAGGAAGACTGGATGTCGCCGGTAGCCTCGGGCTCCGGCGCGCCAGCGGCGATGGTGGTGGTGCCGTGCTCCACCGGCACGCTGTCAGCGATAGCCACCGGCGCTTGCAATAACCTCATCGAACGCGCCGCCGACGTCACCCTCAAGGAGCGTCGGCAGTTGATTCTGGTCCCGCGCGAGGCGCCGTACTCCAGCATCCATCTGGAGAACATGCTCAAGCTGTCGAACCTTGGCGCGGTGATCCTGCCGGCATCGCCGGGCTTCTATCATCAGCCGCAGACCATCGACGATCTGGTTGATTTCGTCGTCGCACGGATTCTCAATCTGCTGAACATCCCTCAAGACATGCTGCCGCGTTGGGGCGAGCATCACTTTGGCCTCGATGAATAAGCTGCTGATCATCACCCTCGGGCTGCTGCTGACCACCGGGTGTTCCACGGTGCGCACGCTGGACGCCAATCAGCCCGGCGCTCCGGTTGTGTATTCCGGTACCCGGCTGGATCTGTACGCGATGCGCGGTGGTTGCTGCGAGAAGGACCGTTTCGGCGCCGAGGCCCCGAAATACCCGTTGCTGGACCTGCCGGGCAGCGCGCTGCTCGACACCTTGCTGCTGCCGTTGTCGGTGCTGACGGTACTGGGGGTAGGGTTTCAGGCGACGGGAGGGATGTAGCCGACACTACTCCTTGTAGGAGCTGGCTTGTCCTGCGATCGGCGGGGAACCCGTCGTAAAGTCTGAGGACTCTACATCCCTGACACTCCGCGTTTCCCGGCATTACGACTGCTTCGCAGCCGGTCGCAGGACAAGCCAGCTCCTACAGGTTTATTACTTGCCGAGCCTGCGCAACTCATCCGACTCGACAACCCGCACGCCATCTTGCTCTTCCAGCGCCAGACGCCACAACGCGCGGGCCAGTTGGCAGGCTTCGATGCCGCCGTATTTGCCGGGTATCAGCTTGGCGATGGGCGCCGCCAGTTGCTCGACCAGACGTTGATCCTGACGCTCGCCGATCAGCAGCGAAGGCCGGGCGATGGTCAGTTGCGGCCAGTTCTGATCCTTGAGCGCTTCTTCCATCTCGCCTTTGACGCGGCTGTAGAAAATGCTCGACTCCGGATCGGCGTTGACCGCGCTGATCACCAATAGATGCCGCGCACCCAGTTCGCGGGCGCGTTTGCCGAAGGCTACCACCATGTCCCGGTCCACCGCACGGAAGGCGTCCTGCGAGCCGGCCTGTTTGATCGTGCTGCCCAGGCAGCAGTAGGCGATATCGACCCGGCCGCCCAGTTCGGGCAGCAGGGGCATCAAGTCGCCAACAGGGTTTTCCAGGTGGGGGTGCTCCGCCAGTGGCCGACGGCTGGGGGCCAGCACGCGGCTTACGGTGGGTTCATTGAGCAAGCGATCGAGCAGATGCTCACCGGTCAATCCAGTCGCCCCGGCCAGCAGGATGTGTTGCGGCGTCAAGTACATGGTCTTTCTCCCTTGATACGCCACAAGCATAGGCGCTCTAACGCAAGAGACTGCACAGGCACGAAGCAGGTTTCACAAATTGTAAGAAATCTTCATTCGAACCAATGACCGGCTGGGCACTGAGCAGTGAACTGTGGGAGGGAGCCCTGCTCGCGAAAGCGTCAGTTCTGGCACCTCTACGGCGACGGTCATACGGTATTCGCGAGCAGGGCTCCCTCCCACGGGGAATCTGTTAATGCCTGATGTTTTTGTCCAGCGACACGGTATTCAGCGCCCGTTCGGCCTGACGTTTGCGCAACTGCTGCCAATGGGCGATGACGCCTTTCGGTGCCCAGATCTGCGGCTCGGACGCTTCGAAGTTTTCTTCGATCTCGCGCTGGGCGACGATGGCCCGCGCGTTCTCGAAGGCTTGCTGCAAATCGTCGGTCTCGACCAGGGCCTTGCCGAACAGCGCTTCGCCGAAATAAGTGAAGTCGGCCTCCTCGGAACAGCCGAACGACACCCGGTCTTCCCGCGAGGCGGTGATGACCATGGTCTTCTCGTCCTTGATCGCCGGGATGAAACCGCCGGAATAACAGGCCGAAATCACCACGATCTTGTCGCGGTTCTTCAGCGGTGCCAGCACGTTGGCCATGTCGCTGGCCGGCAGATCGGACAGCTCCAGGCGCGGCTGGTCGAGTACCAGTTCGTGGTCGTGGGTGCCATGGCTGGTCAGGTAAATGAAGATCAGGTCTTCCGGGCCGCTGCGCTGGGCGAGCGTCTGCACGGCACGGCTGATGTTCTCGCGGGTCGCCAGCGGGCGGTCGGCCATGTGGTCGCGGTGGTTGACCAGATCGATCTGGCCGTAGGCGCCGAAACGGCTGGCGAGCAGTTTGTTGACGTAGTCGGCTTCGCGCAGGAACACGCTCTGTTTACCGTCGCCACCGACCACCAGGCTGTACAGCTCGACCGCGGGGGTCGAGGCCGGCACGGCGGCGAGCGCCTTGTCCAGCAGCGGGCCTTGGGCGAGCAGGCCGAGCTCCAGCGGATCGGGCAGCAACTTGCCTTGGGCATCACGCACGCGTTGACCATTGGCCCAGGTGCCGCTCTGGATGCTGCCGTCGGCATTGGTCAGCATGCCCGGGCCTTCGTAGGTGTCCTGATCGAAGCGGCCGACGTACACACTGCCATCCGGCAACTGCAAACGGCCTTCGCCGGAGAAGCGCCAGTTGTTGAATTGCCCCTGATAACGGGTGCCGTCGGTGCCGATCAGCTCGCCCTTGCCGGTGAAGGCGCCGTCCTTGAACTGCCCGGACCAGACATCGCCATCGGCGTTTTCGTAACGGCCACGGCCGTTCAACTGGCTGTTGTGAAAGCCGCCGACGTACTGATCGCCATCGGCGCTGTTGAAGTTGCCGGTACCTTCCAGCTGGCCGTTGACGAACTTGCCGCTGAACTGATTGCCCGCCGCATCGCTGCGCTGGCCTTCGCCGTTGGGCTTGCCGTGGTTGAACTGGCCCTGATACTCGCTGCCGTCGGCCAGTTCCAGATGGCCGACGCCGTCGTACAGGTCGGCCTTGAACTCGCCGCGATAACTCATGCCGTGTTCTTTGAGGGTGCCTTCGCCTTCGCGACGGCCCAGCTTGTAGCCGCCGACATAACTGCCGGCGCTGGTGGTCAGCGTGCCCTGGCCGTCGAACAGGCCGTCGCGGAAACCGCCCTTGTAGACGTCGCCGTTGCTGGCGTGCCACTCGCCCTGGCCGCTCCATTGGCCTTTGTCGAATTCGCCGGCGTACCAGCTGCCGTTGGGGTAATCGATGCGGCCTTTGCCTTGTAACAGGCCGTTGACCACGTCACCGCGATAGCGGCCGCCGTCGGGCAGACGTGCATCCGGCGGCAGCAGCGATTCGCCGTCACCGCAGGCGGTCAGCAGAAGGGTCAAGGCCAGAGGGGCAAGCGCGCGCATGGTAAATCCCGAAAAAAAGATGTTTCGGCGTGATCGGATCGCGTACTTGTATTGAGTCGCTCACACGGCCGCCCGCGAGTATGCCGCAGCCGGGAAGCGTCATGAAACAGTCTGTTACGACTGTTTCATGTTTTGCGGGTTTTACACGAAGCAGAGCGACAGTGGCTCAGCGATGAACGCCGGCTTGTCCTGACCTTCGATTTCAAGCGTTGCGGTGGCTTTCAGCAGCCATTGCCCCGGCTTCTTTTCGGTGACTTCGGTGAGCGCAACTTTTAGACGAACGCGCGAGTCGACCTTCACTGGCTGGATGAAACGCACGCTGTCCAGACCGTAGTTGACGGCCATTTTCATCCCTTCCGGCATCACCAGCAGCGGTTCCATGAGCTTGGGAATCAGCGACAGCGACAGGAAGCCGTGGGCGATGGTCGAGCCGAACGGCGTCTGCGCAGCCTTCACCGGGTCGACATGGATGAACTGAAAGTCGCCGGTGGCCTCGGCAAACAGGTTAATGCGTGCCTGATCGATGGTCAGCCAGTCGGACGTTCCCAGGTCCTTGCCTTCGTAGCTCTTGAGTGCTGCAACCGGTACTTGAGGCATCGTTACTCTCCTTGTGAATCAACCTTGTGTTTCAACTATGTTTTAACGGACCCACCGATCCGAACGTCGAAGATCAGCACGCCCCGCAGTATTGTCAAGAAACCGGAGACTTGCGAATACCGATCCATAGCCTGCGGGGTGGCATGCGTATAATGCCGCCGCGAATTTGCTGGAGTTTTCTATGTTGCTCAGAGGCCTGACGTGGCTGGTGCTGTTTCAACTGGTGGGGACGGCGCTGAATCACCTGTTCCTGTCGATCCTCCCGGGGCCGATCATTGGCCTGGTGTTGCTGCTGGTCTATCTGATGATCCGCGGCGAGGTCAGCGAGCCGGTGAGCCTCGCGGCGAGCAGTCTGCTGCGCTATCTGCCGCTGTTGCTGGTGCCGCCAGCGGTGGGTGTGATGGTGTACGCCAGCCAGATCGCCGACGATTTTTGGGCGATTGTCGGCTCGCTGGTGCTGTCGCTGATGTTTTCCCTGACCTTTGCCGGCTGGCTGATGCAAAAGCTCATCGACCGCCGCAAGGACGGAGGGCCCCATGATGCTTGACTGGCAAGGCGCGTGGCTGGCGGTGATCCATCACCCTTTATTTGGCATCGCCGTGACCCTGGGCGCCTATCAACTGGTGCTGGCCGGCTATGAGAAAACCCGCTGGGTGTTTCTGCAGCCGGTGCTGGTGTCGATGCTGGTAGTGATCTGTGTGCTGGTCGGTTGCGGGTTGAGTTACGCCGAATACCGCAAGAGCACGGAAATTCTCAGCATTCTGCTCGGCCCGGCGACCGTGGCGCTGGCGGTGCCGCTTTATCTGAATCTGCGCCGCATCCGGCAGTTGTTCTGGCCTGTCTTGACTACGCTGGTGATTGGCGGCGTGGTGGCAACGGCTTCCTGCGTGGCTCTGGGCCGGGTGCTGGGGGCCGATCACATGATTCTGATGACCATGGCGCCGAAGTCGGTGACCTCGCCGATCGCCATGCTGGTGGCCGAGCAGATCGGTGGCGTGGCGGCACTGGCGGCCGTGTTTGTGTTGATCACCGGCGTCATCGGCGCCATATTCGGCCCCGGCCTGTTGACCCTGGCGGGCGTGCGCAGCCCCGAAGCGCGCGGCATGGCGCTGGGTTTGACCGCCCACGCGGTGGGCACTTCGGCGGCGCTGCAGGAAGGTGAAGAATGCGGCGCCTTCGCGGCGCTGGCGATGAGTCTGATGGGGGTTGCCACGGCCTTGTTCCTGCCGTTGGCGGTGTCTCTGGTTGCTTGAGGATGGGTTTATGTCGTTGCCGTTGTTTCCGCTGAACGCTGTGTTGTTTCCGGGGTGTGTGCTCGATCTGCAGATTTTCGAGGCCCGCTACCTGGACATGATTGGCCGCTGCATGAAACAGGGCGAAGGGTTCGGCGTGGTTTGCATCACCGAGGGCAGTGAGGTAGGCGAGGCGCCGGAAGGCTTTTCGCAGATCGGCTGCGAAGCGCTGGTCACTGACTTCCAGCAACAGGAAAACGGCCTGCTTGGCATTCGCGTGGTGGGTGGGCGGCGCTTTCGTGTGGTCAGCACCGAGGTCCGCCGCGACAACCTGCTGGTCGCCGATGTGCACTGGCTGGAAGACCCGCAGGAGCAGCCGCTGCAGGAAGAGGACGAGGATCTGGTGGCGCTGCTGGCGGCGCTGGCCGAACACCCCATGGTCGCGGCATTGAACATGGGCATGACCGCCAGCGGTCAGCATTCACTGGCCAATCAGTTGGCCTATCTGCTGCCGTTTACCGAAGAAGACAAGATCGACCTGCTGGAGATCGACGACGCCGAAGAGCGTCTGGATGCGATTCAGGACCTGCTCGACGAGATGCAGGGGGATTTGCAGGCTTAACGCATGACTTGTAGGAGTGAGCTTGCTCGCGATTGCAGTGGGTCAGTCGATGCTCATGTCGCTGACACGACGTATCGCGAGCAAGCTCACTCCTACAAAGCTGACCGGTGTGAGCAGGGCGACATCAATACTGATAGCGAATCAACCCATGGGCGAACGAGTGCACGGTAAACCCGCCGAGCAACGCCACTATCGCCGGCAGCAACAGCCACCACACCTTCACCGGCAGCGCCGGCAACGACTGCCGGTTCTGCACCACGCTCAGGCTCGCCGCGCAGGCGAAGAATGCCAGCAGCATGCCTGCCAGCAAGTCGGTGGGCCAGTGAACGCCCAGGTACACCCGCGACATGGCAATCGATGTCGCCGGAATCGCCCCCAATACCAGCCAGGTCAGACGCAGGCGCACCGGTTGGCCGCGACCGGCCAGTACCGCCAGGGTCATGAACAGCGCAAACGCGCCGGATGCGTGCCCGCTGGGCATGCTGTAGCTGCTCAGCGGTTCGGCCAGAATTTCCGGGCGGGCGCGGGCGAACAGCTGCTTCATGCACTGATTGATGACGGCGGCGCCCAGCGTCGTGCCGAGGGCGAAAAGGGCGTGGCGCCACTGGCGGGTTGCCACGAGGATGATCAGCAGCAGCGCTGCGGCGCAGAACTGGGTCTTGAAGTCGCCAAGACCGGTGACCAGCACCACGAAGTTTTCGGCGGCGGCGCTGCGATGTTCCTGCACCAGCGTCATCACGCCCTGATCGAGATGGGCCAGATACGGCCAGCCGAGAAACACCGCAATCAACAGAACCAGACTGGTCAGGGCAATCCAGCGTGGCGCATGGCGCTGGTCGCGCAGGCTGGTCTGGATGGCAACGCCCAGCAGAACGGCAAGGCCCGCAGCGACCACCCCGGCCTGTGGCCAGAAACCTTCAGGCAGTGGCAGGCGAATGGCCGCGCCGGTGGCCCAACCCGGCAGAATGTACGCCACCGACCAGCCGGCTGCAGCGATCAGGCTGACCCCGGCGAAGCGCACGACCGGCATGTCGAACATGCCTGCGACCATTGGCAGCATGGGTCGCAGCGGGCCGATGAAGCGGCCGACCAGAAGGCTGGCGATGCCGTAGCGCTGGAAATAGGTTTCGGCGCCACTGATCCATTCCGGATGCTGGCGCAGGCCCGGCAGGCGGCGGATGTTCTGATGGAAGCGACGACCCAGGAAATATGAAACGAAGTCACCCAGCAGGCCGCCGAGAAAACCCAGCAGCAGGGCCTCGCTCAATTGCAGGACGCCGCTGCCGGCCAGTGCCGCGATGGCGAACAGGGCGACGGTGCCGGGCACGATGATGCCGGCAATCGCCAGGCATTCGGTGAAGGCCACCAGAAAGATCGCCGCGCCCAGCCACGACGGGTTGATGCTCAGCCACGCAGTGATGCTGTCCAGCCATGCGCCCATGTTTCAGTGTCCTTGTTCGATGAACAGATAATTGCGGCCTTCGACTTGTCCGCGTCGCACCGGGTTCCGGGTGCAGACCCGCGCATACTCGGCGTCGACGAAGCGGTACATCAGGTGTTCGTCACGGCCGGCGGTAATGCCCAGGCGCGTGGTTTGAATGATTCGGGCAGGGCGCTTGCCCACGTCTTCGACGAAAATCCGCTCAGGGTCGAAACGCTTGCCGTCCCACATCGGAACTTTCAGCCCGAGTGCCTTGCACAGCAGGGTCTGGCCGGCGCACAGCCGTTCCGGCGGGCGCAGGTTGCCGCTGGCGTCGGGGTTGTTCAGTTGCATCCGCGCCAGGCTGTTCGCATCGGAGAAGGCATCGACCCACGGATAGGCCGATTTGATCAGCACGGCGTTGCCCGGGCCTTCGGCGCTGAAGTTCAGCGAATCGCCGCCACGGGAGTAGTACATATAGATGTGGCCGCCATCCAGAAACAAAGCCTTACGCTTTTCTGTGTAGCCGAGAGAGGCGTGACTGCCTTTTTCCTCAAGGTAATACGCTTCGGTTTCGATGACCCGCGCCGACAGCCACAACTCGCCGACCTTGTGCCTGACCACTTTGCCCAGCAGGTCGCGAGCGAGCGTCTGGGCATCGCGGTTGAAGAAACTGTCGGGCAGGGCGCGCTGTGAGTGGTTGGGCATGTAGGCGGGCAACAGGGTGGAATGGCTGGCGATGATAGCAATGTCGCGCTTAATTGCAGCTGAATAGGATTGCACCCTATGTAGGAGCGCGCTTGCCCGCGATTGCATTGTGGGAGCGAATTCATTCGCGATTGGCCGGTACAGCCGGAGCAGATTTGCCAGCCGGAACATCACATCGCGAATGAATTCGCTCCCACAAAAGCGCCGTGATGCGGTTTAGGCCCCCTGAAACCGGCATATATCGACCATCCGCCTGTCGCCGCTGTCGTTCGTCACGCCCGACAGCTATAATCGGCCGCTTTCCTCTCTGCCAAGACCCCTGAGACCATGACTGAGTCCGTTCTTGACTATATGAACCGTCTGGGTCGCGCCGCCCGTGAAGCGTCGCGCGTGATCGGTCGCGCCAGCACCGCGCAGAAAAACCGTGCGCTGGCAGCCACTGCCGCCGCGCTCGATGCTGCCCGTGACGAGCTGACGGCTGCCAACGAACAGGATCTGGCCGCCGGTCGCGCCAACGGTCTGGAAGCCGCATTGCTCGAACGTCTGGCCCTGACCCCGGCGCGCATCGACAGCATGATCGCCGGTTTGCGTCAGGTCGCCAGTCTGCCGGACCCGATCGGCACCATTCGCGACATGAACTTCCAGCCTTCCGGTATTCAGGTCGGCAAGATGCGTGTGCCGCTGGGCGTTGTCGGCATCATCTATGAGTCGCGTCCAAACGTGACCATCGACGCCGCCAGTCTGTGTCTGAAGTCCGGTAATGCCACTATCCTGCGTGGCGGTTCCGAGGCGATCAATTCCAACCGCGCCATCGCCACCTGCATTCAGCGCGGTCTGGCCGAGGCCGGCTTGCCGGCTGCCGTGGTGCAGGTCGTGGAAACGACCGACCGCGCCGCCGTCGGTGCGCTGATCACCATGCCCGAATACGTCGACGTCATCGTACCGCGTGGCGGCAAGGGCCTGATCGAGCGCGTCAGCCGCGAGGCCAAGGTGCCGGTGATCAAGCACCTGGATGGCATCTGCCACATTTATGTCAGTGCTCACGCCGACCTGGCCGCCGCGCAGGCCATCTGCTTCAACGCCAAGACCTACCGTTACGGCATCTGCGGTGCGATGGAAACCCTGCTGGTGGATCAGACCGTCGCAGCCGACTTCCTGCCGCAGATGGCGGCCCAGTTCCGCGAAAAAGGCGTCGAACTGCGTGGCTGCGAGCGCACCTGCGAGCTGATCGATGTCATCCCGGCCACCGAAGAGGACTGGCACACCGAGTACCTCGCGCCGATCCTGTCGATCCGCGTAGTCAGCGGTCTGGATCAGGCCATCGAACACATCAACCACTATGGCTCGCACCACAGCGACGCCATCGTGTCCGAGCACCAGGGCCAGATTCGCCGTTTCATGGCAGAAGTCGACTCCAGCTCGGTGATGATCAACGCGCCGACCTGCTTCGCTGATGGCTTCGAATATGGCCTGGGCGCGGAAATCGGCATCTCCACGGACAAGATTCACGCCCGTGGCCCGGTCGGCCTGGAAGGCCTGACCTGCGAGAAGTACCTGGTGGTCGGCGATGGCCGGCAACTGCGCGGACAAGGGCCGCTCTGACTTGGCCAACGTTCGTCAGAACAAGACTTCCCGCACCCGCCCGCCGAAACGCATCGGCATGTTGGGGGGAACCTTCGATCCGGTGCATATCGGCCATTTGCGCGGCGCGCTGGAAGTCGCCGCGCTGCTTGAACTCGATGAGTTGCGCCTGACGCCCAGCGCCAGGCCGCCCCATCGCGACACGCCGAGTGTTTCGGCACAGGACCGTCTGGCGATGGTCCGCAGTGCGGTGCAGGACGTGCCGCCCTTGACGGTGGATGACCGCGAACTGCTGCGGGACAAGCCGTCGTACACCATCGACACGCTGGAATCGATGCGCGCCGAACTCGCCGCCGACGACCAGCTGTTTCTGTTGCTGGGTTGGGACGCTTTCTGTGGCCTGCCGACCTGGCATCGTTGGGAAGAGTTGCTGGAGCACTGCCATATTGTCGTGCTGCAGCGCCCGGACGCCGACAGCGAGTCGCCGGATGCCTTGCGCAACCTGCTGGCGGCCCGCGCGGTCAGCGATCCGAAGGCCCTCACGGGCCCGGGCGGACACATTACATTCGTCTGGCAGACGCCGCTTTCGGTGTCTGCCACCCAGATCCGCCAACTGCTGGCCAGCGGTAAGTCGGTACGTTTTCTGGTGCCGGACGCAGTACTGGCCTATATCGAGGCACACGGGCTGTACCGTGTGCCCAACTGAACTGAATGAGTTTTTTATGACAAAGCAAAAAATTACCCTGTCCGGCGAAGAGCTGGTCGAACTGGCCAAGGCCGCACTGGAAGACGTCAAGGCCCAGGATATCCAGGTCATCGACGTTCGCGACAAACACAGCCTGACCGACTACATGGTCATCGCCACCGGTACCTCGAACCGCCAGATCAATGCGATGCTGGACAAGGTTCGCGAAAGCGTGAAGTCCAAGGGCGCGCAGCCTCTGGGTGAAGAAGGCAAGGGCGAAAGCGACTGGGTACTGCTGGACCTGGGCGATGTCATCGTCCACATGATGACCGCCGCTGCCCGCCAGTTCTACGACCTGGAGCGTCTGTGGATGGGCGCCGAGCAGAGCCGTGCCGCCAGCGGCGCGCATCACACGCCGGGCAACGAATAAGGCCTTGTCGTGCGTCTGCGTCTGATCGCTGTCGGTTCACGCATGCCCAAGTGGGTGGAAGAGGGCTGGCATGAATATGCCAAGCGTCTGCCATCCGAATTGGCCCTTGAACTGGTCGAGATTCCGCTCAATACCCGTGGCAAGAATGCCGACGTGGCTCGCCTGATCCGTCAGGAAGGTGAGGCCATGCTGGCGAAAGTGCAGCCGGGCGAGCGGATCGTCACCCTCGAAGTGCATGGCAAGCCGTGGAGCACCGAGCAACTGGCGGTCGAACTCGATCGCTGGCGCCTGGATTCGCGTACGGTCAACCTGATGGTCGGTGGCCCGGAAGGGCTGGCGCCGGAAGTCTGTGCCCGTGCCGAGCAGCGTTGGTCGCTGTCGCCCTTGACGCTGCCGCACCCGCTGGTGCGCATCCTCATCGGCGAGCAGATTTATCGTGCCTGGACGGTGTTGTCCGGTCACCCTTATCACAAGTAGCGCCGCTGCCTTCACTGTGAACACGCCCTAAATGTCTCAGCCGATTCGCCTGAAAGATCACGAAAAGGACGCACGCCTGGTGCGCAACCGGGTCGTGGTCGGTGCTGTGCTCGTGATCGTGCTGATTTGCGTTTTGGTGGCGCGGCTGTATTTCCTCCAGGTGATCCAGTACGAGTACCACTCGACCCTGTCGGAAAACAACCGGGTGCATGTGCAGCCGATTCCGCCGAGTCGCGGGCTGATCTTCGACCGCAACGGCGTGGTCATTGCCGACAACCGGCCCAGTTTCAACCTGAGCATGACCCGCGAACGCTCCGGCGGCGACTGGGCGAAGGTGCTCGACACCATCGTCGAAGTGCTGGAGTTGACCCCGGATGACCGGATCATCTTCGAAAAGCGCATGAAGCAGGGGCGTCGTCCGTTCGAGCCGGTGCCGATTCTGTTCGAGTTGACCGAAGAGCAGATTGCCCGGGTTGCCGTGAACCAGTTCCGTCTGCCGGGCGTCGAGGTGGTCGCGCAACTGATGCGGCACTACCCGCAGGGCGCGCATTTTGCCCACTCGGTCGGCTACATGGGGCGGATCAACGAGAAAGAGCTGAAAAGTCTCGATCCGGTGAACTACAGCGGCACCCACCACATGGGCAAGACCGGCATCGAGCGCTTCTACGAGCCTGAGCTGCACGGTCAGGTCGGTTACGAAGAAGTCGAAACCAACGCCCGTGGCCGTGTACTGCGCGTGCTCAAGCGTACCGATCCGGTACCGGGCAAGGACATCGTGCTGTCCCTCGACATCCAGTTGCAGGAAGCCGCCGAGGCCGCGTTGGCCGGGCGTCGTGGTGCGGTGGTAGCGCTCGATCCGAACACTGGCGAAGTACTGGCGATGGTCAGTCAGCCGAGTTTCGACCCGAACCTGTTCGTCACCGGGATCAGCTTCAAGGCTTATTCCGAGCTGCGCGATTCGGTTGACCGGCCGCTGTTCAACCGCATCCTGCGTGGCCTGTATCCGCCCGGCTCGACCATCAAGCCGGCGGTGGCCATCGCTGGCCTCGACACGGGTGTGGTGACTGCGAGCACCCGGGTGTTCGACCCCGGTTACTACATGCTGCCGAACTACGATCACAAGTACCGCAACTGGAACCGCACCGGTGACGGCTGGGTCGATCTCGACACGGCGATCATGCGTTCCAACGACACCTACTTCTACGACCTGGCGCACAAGGTCGGCATCGACCGGCTGGCGTCGTACCTGAACAAGTTCGGCATCGGCCAGAAGGTCTCGCTGGACATGTTCGAGGAATCCCCGGGCCTGATGCCGTCCCGTGACTGGAAGCGCATCACCCGGCGTCAGGCCTGGTTCCCCGGCGAGACGCTGATTCTCGGTATCGGTCAGGGCTACATGCAGGCCACGCCGCTGCAACTGGCCCAAGCCACCGCGCTGGTGGCGAACAAGGGCAAGTGGAACCGTCCGCACCTGGCCAAGAGCATCGAAGGACAGAAACCGGTGGACCCCAACCCGATGCCTGACATTGTCCTGCGCGATTCGTCCGACTGGGCCAAGGTCAACCACGGCATGCAGCAGGTGATGCACGGTGCCCGTGGTACTGCGCGCAAGGCGGCCATCGGTGCGCAATACCGCATCGCCGGCAAGAGCGGCACGGCGCAGGTCGTGGCGATTCGCCAGGGCGAGAAGTACGACCGCTCCAAAGTCCAGGAACGCCATCGCGACCACGCCCTGTTCGTCGGCTTCGCGCCGGCCGACAACCCGAAAATCGTTGTGGCGGTGATGATCGAGAACGGTGAATCCGGTTCCGGCGCTGCGGCGCCTGTGGTACGGCAGGTCATGGACGCCTGGTTGCTCGGCCCGGATGGCCGCCTGAAACCTGAATACGCCAGCAATACACTGCCTCCGGAGACCGCGGCCCGTGAAGAGTAATTTCGACCGCATCCTCTCCAGCGAAGACGTGATGCGCCGTCGCGCCACCTTCCTGCAGAAAATCCATGTCGATGGCCCCCTGCTGATCCTGCTGCTGACCCTGGCGGCCGGCAGCCTGTTTGTCCTTTATTCCGCCAGCGGCAAGAGCTGGGACTTGCTGATCAAGCAGACCACCTCGTTCGGCATCGGTCTGGTGTCGATGTTCGTCATTGCCCAGCTGGAGCCGCGTTTCATGGCGCGCTGGGTGCCGGTGGCCTACGTGTTCGGCGTGCTGCTGCTGGTGGCGGTGGACGTCATGGGCCACAACGCCATGGGTGCGACGCGCTGGATCAACATTCCCGGGGTGATCCGCTTCCAGCCCTCGGAATTCATGAAGATCATCATGCCGGCGACCATCGCCTGGTATCTGTCCAAACGGACCCTGCCGCCGCACCTCAAGCATGTGGCGGTGAGTCTGGGCCTGATCGGTCTGCCGTTCATTCTCATCGTGCGCCAGCCGGACCTCGGCACGTCGCTGCTGATTCTGGCCTCGGGTACTTTCGTGCTGTTCATGGCCGGCCTGCGCTGGCGCTGGATCATCGGTGTGATCGCCGCCGCCGTGCCGGTAGCCGTGGCGATGTGGTTCTTCTTCATGCACGACTACCAGAAGCAGCGCATCCTGACCTTCCTCGACCCGGAAAGCGACCCGCTGGGCACCGGCTGGAACATCATTCAGTCCAAGGCGGCCATCGGTTCCGGCGGCGTATTCGGCAAAGGCTGGTTGCTCGGCACTCAGTCGCACCTGGACTTCCTTCCGGAAAGCCACACCGACTTCATCATCGCCGTGCTTGGCGAGGAGTTCGGTCTGGTCGGGATCTGTGCGCTGCTGCTGATCTATCTGGCGCTGATCGGCCGCGGCCTGGTCATCACCGCGCAGGCGCAGACCCTGTACGGCAAATTGCTGGCGGGCAGCCTGACCATGACTTTCTTCGTTTACGTGTTCGTCAACATCGGCATGGTCAGCGGTCTGCTGCCCGTGGTGGGAGTGCCGCTGCCCTTTATTAGCTACGGCGGAACTTCGCTCGTGACGCTGCTGTCAGCGTTTGGGGTTTTGATGTCGATCCATACCCACCGCAAGTGGATCGCTCAGGTTTGATTAAGGTGAAAAACTCGATGCAAGTAGTGCGTGGCTGGGCTGCCCGATGTGTACCGCTGGTCGGTCTGATGGGCATCTTCGGTTCTGTGCAGGAGTCGCTTGCCGGCGACTATGAGGGCTCCCCTCAAGTCGCTCAGTTCGTGGGGGAAATGACCCGCGATTACGGTTTTGCCGGCGAGCAGTTGATTGAAGTTTTTCGCGATGTGCAGCGTAAGCAATCGATCCTCGACGCCATTTCGCGGCCGGCCGAGCGCGTCAAACCATGGAAGGACTACCGTCCGATGTTCCTCACCGATGCGCGCGTCGCAAGGGGCGTGGACTTCTGGCGGCAGCACGAATTTGCCCTGGCGCGGGCCGAGCAGGAGTACGGCGTGCCGGCGCAGGTGATCGTCGCGATCATCGGGGTGGAAACCTTTTTCGGCCGCAATACCGGGAATTACCGGGTGATCGACGCTTTATCGACGCTGAGTTTCGACTATCCTCCTAGAGCCGAGTTTTTTCGCAAGGAGCTGCGCGAGTTTCTCCTGCTGACCCGTGAAGAGCAGGTCGACCCATTGACGCTCAAAGGCTCGTACGCCGGAGCGATGGGTTTGCCGCAATTCATGCCCAGCAGTTTTCGCGCTTACGCGGTGGATTTTGACGGAGACGGTCACATCAACATCTGGAACGATCCGGACGACGCCATTGGCAGCGTGGCCAGTTATTTCAAACGCCACGGCTGGGTCGCGGGCGAGCGGGTAGTCAGTCGTGCAAGCGTGCAGGGCAGTCGCGTCGACGAAGGTTTGAGCCCGGGTCTTGAGCCGGTGAAGACCGTCGGGGAGTTGCGGGCGCTGGGGTGGGCGAGTCATGATGCGCTGCGCGATGATATGCCGGTCACGGCTTTTCGCCTGGAAGGCGACAAAGGCCCTGAATACTGGATGGGTTTAAAGAATTTTTACGCTATCACGCGATACAACCGCAGCGTGATGTACGCCATGGCCGTGCATCAGCTGTCTGAACTGCTTGTTCAAGCCCGGGGCGTCAAGTAATGCGGTCATTGCCGATTCAACAACCATTGAAGCTGATGGCCTTCGCGGCACTGGCATTGCTCGTCGTCAGTTGCTCCACCAGTCGTCCGACCCAACAGGGCAACATCATCCGTTCGCAGCCGGGTCTGGACATCAACCGGGCCCACAAGGACGGCGCGCCGTGGTGGGATGTCGACGTTTCGCGCATTCCCGATGCCGTCCCGACCCTGCACACCGGCCCCTACAAGGCCAACCCGTACACCGTGCTGGGCAAGACCTATTTCCCGCTCAGCGACTCGGCGAGCTACGTGCAGACCGGTACGGCGTCCTGGTATGGCACCAAGTTCCACGGGCAGAACACCGCCAACGGCGAAGTGTATGACCTGTATGGCATGAGCGCTGCGCACAAGACCCTGCCGCTGCCCAGCTATGTCCGCGTGACCAACCTGGACAACAACCGCACCGTGATTCTGCGGGTCAACGATCGCGGGCCGTTCTATTCGGACCGGATCATCGACCTGTCCTACGCGGCGGCGAAGAAGCTCGGTTACGCCGAAACCGGTACTGCGCGGGTGAAAGTCGAAGGTATCGACCCGGCCCAGTACTGGGCACAGCGCGGCAAGCCGGCGCCGTTGATGCTCGATCAGCCGCAAGTGGCCAGCAACCCGCCACCACGGCAGGTCGCAGCGCCGGTGATCACGGCGTCGGCGGGCACCATCGAGCAGTGGACGCCTCCGCCGCAGCAACACGCCGCGCCGGTTTCGCCGGTCCCGATCGATGCAAAAAAAAACGCTTCCGGACCAGCGTCTGGGCTGTTTCTCCAAGTGGGAGCCTTCGCCAACCCGGACGCTGCGGAACTGCTCCGTTCGAAGTTGAGCGGGATGGTTCGGGCCCCGGTGTTCGTGAGTTCGATAGCGCGCAATCAACAGACGCTCTACCGCGTGCGAATGGGACCGGTCGACACGCCGGGTGAAGCCCAGCAACTGCAGAACAGCGTACGTTCGGCCAACCTGGGGTCGCCGAGCGTCGTCACCGATCAGTGATCCGCGTCCCGGCAACGGGACAGGATCAAAACGCCGGACCGGCGACTTGCCGCCAGAGCAAGCGTCCCCGGCGTCGTTTCACGGGCTTTCAAAAGTCCGTTGCCAGGGTGGCCTGGCACACACAACAGCTTTGCCCGCGAGGGCATGTTTGCCCATTAGCATTTTCGAGAGACGGATGAACATCACCACCTTTGCAAAACGCCTTTGCCTGCTTATTCCGCTATTCACCGCGCCTGCCGTGTTCGCGGCAGAACAGATGACGCCATCGCCTCCGCAACTGGCTGCCAAGGCGTATGTGCTGATGGATGCCAACAGCGGCAACGTCCTGGTCGAAAACAACGGAGACCAGCGCCTGCCGCCGGCTTCCCTGACCAAGCTGATGACGGCGTACATCGCCACCCTGGAAATCCGTCGCGGCCAGATCGGCGAGAACGATCCGGTGACCGTCAGCGAAAACGCCTGGCGTACCGGCGGTTCGCGGATGTTCATCAAGGTCGGCAGCCAGGTCACCGTCAGCGACCTGCTGCACGGCATCATCATTCAGTCGGGTAACGACGCCAGCGTCGCGGTGTCCGAGCACATCGCCGGCAGCGAAGACGCGTTCGCCGACATGATGAACAAGACCGCGGGCGACCTGGGCATGGTCAACAGCCACTTCATGAACCCGACCGGCCTGCCGAACCCTGATCACTACTCCACCGCCCACGACATGGCGCTGCTGGCCCGTGCGATCATCCACGAAGACCCGGCTCACTACGCGATCTATTCGCAGAAAGAGTTCTTCTGGAACGGCATCAAACAGCCGAACCGCAACCTGCTGCTGTGGCGCGACAAGACCGTCGACGGTCTGAAAACCGGCCACACCGAAGAAGCCGGCTACTGCATGGTGTCGTCCGCCGTGCGTGACGGCATGCGTCTGATCGCCGTGGTCTTCGGTACCAACAGCGAACAGGCTCGCGCCGCTGAAACCCAGAAGCTGCTGACCTACGGTTTCCGCTTCTTCGAAACCCAGACCTTCTACCAGAAGGGCACCGAACTGGCTCAGGCGCCGGTCTGGAAAGGCGCCGAGCACCAGATCAAGGTCGGCCTGGCTGACGATCTGTCCATGACCATGCCAAAAGGCGAGATCAAGAAGCTCACCGCCAGCATGAGCATCAACCCGAAACTGGTCGCTCCGATCGCCAAGGGCGATGTGGTCGGTCAGGTTGAAGTGAAGCTGGAAGACAAGGTCGTGCGCACCGCTAATCTCATCGCTATGGACGGTGTTGAAGAAGGTGGTATCTTCCGCCGCCTGTGGGACAGCATCCGCATGTTCTTCTACAGTCTGTTCAACTGATCGACGCTCGATCATTGTTCCGTACGCCCCTGCCGCTGATCGCGGCGGGGGACTGTCCGTTTTCCGGCTTACGAGGCCGTTACTGCCATGACAGATTCCGAAGTTAAAGCTCCAAAGATCGAATTCCCCTGCGCCGATTACCCGATCAAAGTGATCGGCGACACCATTGTCGATATCAAGCAGAAGATCGTCGACATCGTGAAGAAGCACGCAACGATCAACGATGAACGTGTGGACGAGCGCCAGAGCAGCAATGGTAAATACACCACCATTCAGCTGCATATCTTCGCCACCGGTCAGGACCAGCTCTACGACATCAACAGTGAACTGCGCGCCACCGGTTTCGTGCACATGGTGCTGTGATGAGCGCAACGCTGGGCTTTCGCGATCTCGGATTGATCGACTACGAGCCCACCTGGCAAGCCATGCAACGTTTTACCGACGGTCGCACCCGCGATACCGCCGACGAAGTGTGGCTGGTCCAGCACCCGCCGGTTTTTACCCAGGGACAGTCCGGCAAGCCCGAGCATCTACTACTTCCGGGTGATATTCCGGTGGTACAGGTCGATCGGGGTGGCCAAGTGACTTATCATGGTCCCGGTCAACTGGTGGCCTACCTGATGCTGGATGTGCGCCGCCTGGGGTTTGGCGTACGTGAACTGGTGACGCGGATCGAGCACAGCCTGATCGACCTGCTGGCCAGTTATGGCGTCACCGCTGCGGCCAAGGCCGAAGCCCCCGGGGTCTATGTCGATGGCGCGAAGATCGCCTCGCTGGGCCTTCGTATCCGTAATGGCTGTTCGTTCCATGGTCTGGCGCTGAACGTCGACATGGACCTGAACCCCTTTAACCGGATCAATCCCTGTGGGTACGCGGGGCTGGCGATGACCCAGCTGCGTGAACAGGCAGGGCCGATTGAATTTGCCGAGGTCAGTGCCCGGCTGCGCGCGCAGCTCGTCAGACACCTCGACTACGCTGAGCAGACGACCCTAACGGGCGGAATCGATTGATATGACTACTGCGCATGAGACGGCAGACATAGCCGTGCAAAATGATAGTGCCGTGCAAACCCTGATCCCGACAGTAAGCGTGGCCACGCCGCGCCCTAAAGTAGAAGCCGGCGTGAAGCTGCGCGGTGCGGAAAAGGTCGCGCGCATCCCGGTGAAGATCATCCCGACGGTCGAGTTGCCGAAGAAGCCTGACTGGATTCGCGTGCGCATCCCGGTTTCGCCGGAAGTCGACCGCATTAAGCAATTGCTGCGCAAGCACAAGCTGCACAGTGTCTGCGAAGAAGCGTCCTGCCCGAACCTGGGCGAATGCTTCTCCGGCGGCACCGCGACTTTCATGATCATGGGTGACATCTGCACCCGTCGTTGCCCGTTCTGTGACGTCGGTCACGGCCGTCCGAAACCTCTGGACGTCGATGAGCCGAAGAACCTCGCGGTGGCGATCGCCGACCTGCGCCTGAAGTACGTGGTCATCACCTCGGTAGACCGCGACGACCTGCGTGACGGCGGTGCCCAGCACTTCGCCGATTGCATCCGCGAAATCCGCGCGCTGTCGCCGAACGTACAGCTGGAAACCCTGGTGCCGGACTACCGCGGCCGCATGGACATCGCGCTGGAAATCACCGCAGCGACGCCGCCGGACGTGTTCAACCACAACCTGGAAACCGTACCGCGTCTGTACAAGGCTGCGCGTCCGGGCTCGGACTACCAGTGGTCGCTGACGCTGCTGCAACGCTTCAAGGAAATGGTCCCGCACGTGCCGACCAAATCCGGTCTGATGCTGGGTCTGGGTGAAACCGACGATGAAGTCATCGAAGTCATGCAGCGCATGCGCGAACACAACATCGACATGCTGACCCTGGGCCAGTACCTGCAACCGTCCCGCAGCCACCTGCCGGTCCAGCGTTTCGTCCACCCGGACACCTTCGCCTGGTTCGCCGAGGAAGGTTACAAGATGGGCTTCAAAAACGTTGCGTCGGGGCCGCTGGTGCGTTCCTCGTACCACGCGGACGAGCAAGCCAAGCTGACCAAGTCGCTGCTGACAGCGGGTTGATCGCAGGCTTCTGCCGCAGAAAACAGAACGGGCCGGAGAGTGATCTCCGGCCCGTTTTTTGTTTGCGCCGACAATGGTTGCCTGGCTTCAGGCCGAAGGTCGTGGGAGGGAGCCCTGCTCGCGAAAGCGGACTATCAGTCGATGTCACAGTGACTGACCGGACGCATTCGCGAGCAGGGCTCCCTCCCACTGGGTCATGTGTCCGGTCAAGCCGAGAGGGTAGCCCGGGCGACGCAAGGCTTTTACTGCCGACGCAGACTGTCCAGCAACTCCTGAGTCGGGTAGCCATCGGCGGGCCAGCCCAGCGATTGTTGCGCGCTGCGGATGGCTTTGCGCGTATTGGCGCCGATGATGCCGTCTGCAGCGCCAGCATCGTACTGACGGGCCGAGAGCAGGGTTTGCAGTTCGATGCGTTCGGAACGGCTCAACGGGCGGTCGCCCCGTGGCCAGTTGCCGACAACGTAACCGCCGCCGTTGAAACGCCCGGACAGCAGGCCGATGCCCAGTGCATAGGACGAAGAGTTGTTGTACTTGAGAACCGCGCGGAAGTTGTCCATCACCAGAAACGCCGGGCCCTTGTAGCCGGCTGGCAGCAGCAATGCCGCCTGCTGTTGCAGCAGATTGGCCGGCAATGCCGAGCCGTTCGGCAATTTCAGGCCCAGTTGCTGCCATTCGCCGATGCTCTTGCGCGTCGATGCATCGGTCATCGCGTAGTCGAAGCCTGGATTCAACCGCACCTCGAAGCCCCACGGCTGACCTTTCTGCCAGCCGGAGCTTTGCAGGTAATGCGCGGTCGAGGCCAGTGCGTCGAGAGGGGAGTTCCAGATGTCGCGGCGGCCATCACCGTCGAAATCCACTGCGTGGGTGTTGTAGGTGGTCGGAATGAATTGGGTCTGGCCCATGGCGCCGGCCCACGAGCCGAGCATGTTCGGTGCATCGATATCGCCGTGCTGAATGATCTGCAAGGCAGCGATCAACTGCTCCTGAGCGAACTGCGGACGGCGGCCTTCATAGGCCAGGGTAGCCAGCGAGCGGATCACCGATTGCGTGCCCTGGAACTGGCCGAAGCTGCTTTCCATGCCCCACACCGCGATCAGCGCCTGACGGTCCACACCGTAACGCTGCTCGATGGTGGTCAGCGCATCGGCATACTGCGCCAGCAGGGCCTGGCCCTTGCGCACGCGCACGGCGGAAATCGCACTGTCCAGGTATTCCCAGACCGGGCGTGTGAATTCGGGCTGGCTGCGATCAGCCTTGATGACACTCATGTCCGGGGTGACACCGGCAAAGGCGCGGTCGAAAACGTCAGGGCGAATACCGGCGTTCAGTGCCTGGGCGCGAAACGCGCTCTGCCATTCGCTGAAACTCATGGCCGGCTGGATTTCGAAATTGTCTTCATCAGGGCTGGCTACGGCGCCAACGGCGACGGGCGCGCTTCGGGCGACTTGCAGAGGCGCGGTGCCCTGCAGTGGTGTTGCGGCGGCGGGCGTGGGTTGCTCGGCGCAGGCAACCAGTACAGAGAGGCTGGAGAGTGCGATCAGCTGGCGTACCGGCCAACGACGGGGAAAGCTAAGGGGCATTCTGGGGTCCGCAGGTAAAACCGTAAGGTGCAGACCTTAACATGGCGCTCCGGCTGGCGGGGCGTTGGGGCGATAACCTGATGTGTTTTCAGGCCGCCATAACGGAAGAAGCCTCCCAATCTCTCGACTGGAAGGCTTCGCGGCGGTAGCTGCCCTTGCCCTTGGCGGGTCGTTCCTGGCGGCTGCGGAACAGGGGCTGGGCGATGATGGATTTGGCTTTGTTGGGCCGTTTCGGCTTGCTCATGACACGTACTCCGTGTGGGTGATTGAAACGCGGCGGATCATCGGCCAGAACGGCCCACGCGTCTAATTGATCTGCGCTATCGCGGAGATGGGCTGCGCGATGGCAACGCAAGTATGGCCAACTGTAGGAGCGAGCTTGCTCGCGATGGCGATGTTTCAGGCGCATTTGTATTGATTGTCAGAATGCGATCGCGAGCAAGCTCACTCCTACAAAGGAGAGCGAAGGCGGTTATTCGGAGGGCAGGCTCAGGCGCTGTCCAGCCATCAGCAGCGCCAGTCGGCTCAGGCTGCTCCATACCGATCCTTCGGCCTGGCCTTTGATCTGTGCGTCGATGTGCTGGGCGTCCATCAGCAACTGGCCCCAGCGGCGTGCCGTGTGGCGTTGCAGGGCTTTACTCATGAGTGGCTTGCGCTTGTCCCAGATCGGCGGACGCGCCTGGCTGAAGGCTTTGTCCAGCGGCACGCCCTGGCTGTATTGCAGGGCCAGGTTGGCCAGCACTCGCAATTCCCGTGACAGCGCCCAGAGAATCACCGGCGGCTCGACACCTTCGCCGCGCAAGCCTTCCAGCATGCGCAAGGCATGGGCCGCTTCGCCGTTGAGGATCGCATCGGTCAGGCCGAACACGTCGAAACGGGCACTGTCGGCCACGGCCGCCTGCACGGTTTCCACGGTGATCTGGCCTTGCTCGGCCATCAGCTTGAGCTTTTCGATTTCCTGCGCCGCGGCCAGCAGGTTGCCTTCTACGCGGGCGGCAATCAGCTCCACCGCATCCGGGCTGGCAGCCAGGCCGGCCTGGCCCAGACGCTGACGGATCCATTGCGGGAGCTGGGCGGCATCCACCGGCCAGATCTGGATGAACTGAATCTGCGCGCCTTCGACCAGCGCCTTGCCCCACTTGGTTTTCTGCGCCGCGCCATCGAGCTTGGGCAGGCTGATCAGCAGCAGCGTGTCTTCAGCAGGGCGGTTGCAGTATTCCATCAGGGCGGCAGCGCCCTTGTCGCCGGGCTTGCCGGACGGCAAGCGCAGTTCCAGCAGGCGCCGTTCGGCGAACAGCGACATGCTGGCGCCGGCTTGCAGCAGCGTGCCCCAGTCGAAGTTGGCGTCGGCGCTGAACACCTGGCGTTCGTCGAAACCCTGCTGGCGCGCGGCGGCGCGGATGGCGTCGCAGGCTTCCTGGCATTGCAGCGGGTCATCGCCACTGACGACATAGACGGGCGCGAGCGCACCCTGGAGGTGTTTGGCGAGCTGGGCGGGGGCGAGTTTCATAGGGCGGAAAAGGTCGGGGCCGGCGAACCGGCCCCGTTGCCATCACTTGGTCGGGAATTCGACAGGCGACTGCTGTGGCGTCTCGTCGCGAACCCGCTGGGCAGCGGCTTCGGCGTCAGCCTCGGCGCGGGCGGCGGCATCGGCCTTGGCCTGCAACTCGTCCAGACGCTCAGGTGTCAGCTGTTGCAGACGGGCGACCATTTTCTGCACCAGTTCGTTACGCATTTCCTTGCGGATCTGCTCGGCTTCCTGGTCGGAACCGATCAGGTTGTTGCCGTCGTGAACGAAGGTTTTCTGCGCCTGCACGGTGTCGTCCAGCAGCAGGACGTTCTTGGTGCCATGGATTTCATACTTGAGCACGTTGGTCAGCTCGTATTCGGCCGAACGGCCCGAACCGACGTAGCTGGCGGTGCGCTGGGTTTCGTCTTCGCGAGCCAGGAACAATTTGTACTGGGCGCCGGTGTAGACGTGTACGCCGCTGTTGCTCAGGGTCTGACGCAACTGGGTGACGACCTGGCCGTAAGCGTCACGGGCACTGACGTCCAGTTCCTTGATCGACAGTGCGTTGGTGCCGGTGCCGCGCAGCTGGAAACCGCAGGCGCTCAGCAATACCGCGAGGCCCATAACCAGCAGATTGCGTTTGCTCATCTTGTTGCTCCCCTTGAATCCGTTTGAGCCCGAAATCGCGGGCCCTGGAAGTAAGTCTGGCGCCTGACCGTGCAGGCGCCCGGTTCCGTCAGCTGGCGACGATGTTCACCAGTTTGCCCGGCACCACGATCACTTTGCGGATCGTCAGGCCGTCGATGAAGCGCAGCACGTTCTCGTTGGTGCGTGCAGCGGCTTCGACGTCCTCGCGGCTGGCGCTGGCCGGCACTTCGATCTGGCCGCGCAGCTTGCCGTTGACCTGAACCACCAGTTGCAGGCTGTCCTGCACCAGAGCCGACTCATCGACGACCGGCCAGCCGGCATCGATGACCGGATCGGCATGGCCCAGCGCAGTCCACAGCTCATGGCTGATGTGCGGAGTGATCGGCGCCAGCAACAGGGCCACGGTTTCCAGACCTTCCTGCAGCAGGGCACGGTCCTGAGTGGTGGCTTGCGCTGCTTTTTCCAGCACGTTCATCAGCGTCATCACCTGGGCGATGGCGGTGTTGAATTTGTGGTGCTGACCAACGTCCTGACCGGCCTGCTTGATGGCCAGGTGGATCGAACGGCGCACGGCTTTCTGTTCGTCGCTCAGCGAAGCCTTGTCCAGTGCATCGGGCAGGCCGGCGCTGACGTGGGCCTGAGCCAGACGCCAGACGCGCTTGAGGAAGCGGTGCGAACCTTCGACGCCGGAGTCGGACCATTCCAGGCTCATGTCCGGCGGCGAGGCGAACATCATGAACAGACGGCAGGTGTCGGCGCCGTACTGGTCGATCATCGACTGCGGGTCAACGCCGTTGTTCTTCGACTTGGCCATCTTCTCGATGCCGCCGATTTCCACCGGCAGACCGTCGGCAATCAGTTTGGCGCCGATGATCTTGGCCTTGCTGTCGCGCTCGAACTCGACGTCGGCCGGGTTGAACCAGGTCTTGCTGCCGTTGGCCTCCAGGCGATAGAAGGTCTCGGCGACCACCATCCCCTGGGTCAGCAGGTTCTTGAACGGCTCGTTGGAGCTGACCAGACCTTCGTCGCGCATCAGCTTGTGGAAGAAGCGCGCGTACAGCAGGTGCAGGATCGCGTGTTCGATACCGCCGATGTACTGGTCGACCGGCAGCCAGTGGTTGGCGGCTTTCGGGTCGACCATGCCGCCTTCGTAGTGAGGCGAGGCGTAGCGGGCGAAGTACCAGGACGATTCGACGAAGGTGTCCATGGTGTCGGTTTCACGCTTGGCCGCTGCGCCGCATTTCGGGCAGGTGCACTCGTAGAATTCCGGCATGCGGGCCAGCGGCGAACCGGCGCCGTCCGGCACCACGTCTTCCGGCAGTTTGACCGGCAGTTGGTCTTCAGGGACCGGCACGTCGCCACAGCTGGCGCAGTGGATGATCGGGATCGGGCAGCCCCAGTAGCGCTGACGGCTGATACCCCAGTCGCGCAGGCGGAACTGGGTGCGCGACTTGCCGAGTTCTTTCTTGATCAGCGCGGCTTCGATGGCGTCGAACGCGCCAGCGAAGTCCAGACCGTCGAACTCACCGGAGTTGATCAGTTGGCCGTGCTCGCCGTAAGCGTCCTGCCAAGGGGCAGGCGAGGCGTCGCCAGCGCTGGTGCGCACCACCGATTTGATCGGCAGGCTGTACTTGTTGGCGAATTCGAAATCGCGCTCGTCGTGGGCCGGTACGGCCATCACGGCACCATCGCCGTAGTGCATCAGCACGTAGTTGGCGACCCACACCGGCAGTTTTTCGCCGGTCAGTGGATGCTCGACGAACAGCGAGGTCGGCAGGCCTTTCTTTTCCTGGGTGGCGACGTCGGCTTCGGCGACGCTGCCGCTCTTGCATTCATGGATGAACGCTTGCAGCTCGGGATTGTTTTGCGCAGCCAGGGTCGCCAGCGGGTGCTCGGCGGCAACGGCCACATAGGTAGCGCCCATCAGGGTGTCCGGACGGGTGGTGAAGACTTTCAGGGCGCCGGCTTCGCCGATCGAGGCCTGATCGTACGGGAACTGCACTTCCATGCCGCGGGACTTGCCGATCCAGTTGCGCTGCATGGTCTTGACCTGTTCAGGCCAGCCCGGCAGTTCGTCGAGACTCTCCAGCAGCTCATCGGCGTAAGCCGTGATCTTGAAGTAGTACATCGGAATTTCGCGTTTTTCGATCAGCGCGCCGGAACGCCAGCCGCGACCGTCGATCACCTGCTCGTTCGCCAGTACGGTCTGGTCCACCGGGTCCCAGTTCACGGTGCCGTTCTTGCGGTAGATCACGCCTTTTTCGAACAGGCGGGTGAACAGCCACTGCTCCCAACGGTAGTAGTCAGGCTTGCAGGTGGTGACTTCGCGGGACCAGTCGATCGCCAGGCCCAGGCTCTTGAGCTGGGACTTCATGTAGGCGATGTTTTCGTAGGTCCACTTGGCCGGGGCGACGTTGTTCTTCATCGCGGCGTTTTCCGCCGGCATGCCGAAGGCGTCCCAACCCATCGGTTGCAGCACGTTCTTGCCCTGCATCCGCTGGTAGCGGGCAATCACGTCGCCGATGGTGTAGTTGCGCACATGCCCCATGTGTAGCTTGCCGCTGGGGTAAGGAAACATCGACAGGCAGTAGTACGTGTCCTTGCCTGGCTGTTCACTGACTTCAAACGACTTTTGCTCTTCCCAGAAGGTCTGGGCGGCGGCTTCGATTTCACGGGGCTGATAGAGTTCGTGCATGGCTACTTTTTTTGCTAGAGATTGGTGATCCTTGACCTCTTCGCCGTGTTCCCGGATCAGAAGGGCTGCGCTGTGGACCGTCTCGTCTGCGGCGCGGTGCAATCATGCCCGGGGGAGCTGAAGTGGAATGACAGGAAGCGCCGTAGCATACATGAGGCCAGACAGCCGAGGGAAACCCTCTTTATGTACAAGTCGCCGTTGGTCGCGGCATCGCGCCGGTTTTTGCAGTGCCGCTAAGCTCATTTACGAGGGTATGAGTTTATCTTCAGTGAGGTGAACGGATGGCAGAGCTGCGGCACCAAGTAAACACACCTGATTTGTATGACCGTTTGATTGATCGTCTGGGGCTGGCTCTGGACATGGCGAAAACAGCAGTACGGCTTCGCAATGAAGATCCGGCCGAACTTGAGTTGCGCGGGTTGAGCCCCGCCGAATTCCAGTTGATCGAGGCGTATCTTGATCGTAAGGAAGTCGTTGTCAGAGAGGATTCGTCGAACATAAAGAAGGGGAGTGTCACCACTTCACGGGAGCCTTCGGAGCCGCTCCGCGCCCCGCGTCCCGCAGCCAACGTCATCTGGCTGAAGGACCAGCGTCGCGCCAAAGTGTCGGCTAAGTTGAGCCGTTACAGTTCCAGCAAACATTTCAAGCGGTAACTTTTGCGGGTGCCAACCCCGTTCGATCAAGCATTGTTGCTTGGCATTATTCCTTCTAGGCTTCGGGCATCTTCTGGAGATGCCCGATGCCTTTTCGTTACTTCATCAAGAACCTGTTATTGCCGCCCGGCCTCTTTCTGCTGTTATTGCTGCTGGCCTGGTGGTTGAAACATTCACGGCCACGGCTGGCGCGAAGTTTATTTGTTATTGGACTTGGCGGATTAGTGGCTATGAGCCTGCCGGTTGTCGTGGAGTGGTCGGCGCGCAGTCTGGAGCGAATACCGCCGCTGGCGCAGAGTCAGTGGCAGGATCTGGCCCAGCGAGCCGACGCGATCGTGGTGTTGGGCTCCGGTCGTGAGCGTAACGATCCGAGCTGGGGCAGCGACATTCCGACCGGCATCGCCCTTGAACGGCTGCGCTACGCCGCGCGGCTGGCGAAGGCGTCCGGGCTGCCGATCCTGGTCACGGGTGGGCTACATTACGGCGAGCCGCCGAGTGAGGCGGCGATCATGGCGGAATCACTGAAGAACGATTTCGGGGTGACAGTGCGCTGGCAGGAAGGACTGAGCCGCACGACCTGGGAAAATGCCACCATGAGCGCAGCCATTCTGCAGCCTCAGGGCATCCGGCGCGTGGTGGTGGTCACCCAGGCCTGGCACATGCCGCGTTCGGTGTGGAGTTTCGAGAAGGCGGGGTTCAGCGTGGTGCCGGCGCCGGTCGGGTTTCTGGGTGTCGACAACGCCCGCCCGTTCGGCGGCTGGACGCCTGAGGCAAGGGCGGTCTGGCAAAGCGGCCAATTGATCAATGAAGCGGCGGGGTTGCTGGTGTATCCGTTGATTTATCGCTGACTCGATACAACCCCTGTAGGAGCGCGCTTGCCCGCGATTGCGCTGGATCAGACACATCAACGGTGACTGAAAGAATGCTGTCGTGGGCAAGCGCGCTCCTACGGGATTTGCGCCACGCATCTGCCATCGAATTGTAGGAGTGAGCTTGCTCGCGATTGCGCTGGGTCAGACACATTACCGATGACTGACAGAATGCTATCGCGAGCAAGCTCACTCCTACAGGGGGTGCGTTCCAGCATGTGGAACGTCCGTGTCAGGCAGTCGTGTGCATCCGCCGCGCCACCATCGCCCAACCCACCAGTCGCGGGCAAGCGCGGTCCTACGGGGTTTGCGCCAGGCATCTGCCATCGAATTGTAGGAGTGAGCTTGCTCGCGATTGCGCTGGGTCAGACACATTACCGATGACTGACAGAATGCTATCGCGAGCAAGCTCACTCCTACAGGACTTGCGTTCCACCTTGGCAATCGTGAGTCAGGTGGCTTTGTGCATCCGCCGCGCCACCATCGCCCAACCCACCAGCAACACTGACAGAATGATCAGTGGCCACGAGCGCCAGTGCAGATACGGCGTCAGGTTGTGCATCGGCGTGACTTCGCCGTACATCACCGCGCGTTCAAACTGCGGTACGGTGGTGGTGATCTTGCCGTACGGGTCGATCAGTGCGCTGACGCCGTTGTTGGTGGCGCGGATCATCCAGCGGCCGGCTTCCAGCGCGCGCATCTGCGCCATCTGCAAGTGCTGCAGCGGGCCGATCGAGGTGCCGAACCAGGTGTCGTTGCTGACAGTCAGCAGCAGATCGCTCTGGGCCGAGAGGCCGGCGGCGAATTCCGGATACACCACTTCGTAGCAGATGAATGGCGCAATCTGATAACCCTTGGCTTGCAGCAGCGGCTGGTCGGCAGGGCCGCGAGCGAAGTCGGACATCGGCAGGTCGAAGAAGGTGATCAGGCCGCGCAGCATGTCCTGCAACGGCACATATTCGCCGAAAGGCACCAGCTTCTGCTTCAGATAGGTGCCGTCGCCTTCGCCGGTCACGGTGATGGCGTTGTAGTAGCGATACTCGCCGCGACCGCCTTTCTGGCGCAATGGCACCCCGGTGATCAGCGCCGAACCACGCTCGGCAGCGAACTTGCCCATCACCGACAGATAGCCTTCCACCGACTCTTTAAGCACCGGCACGGCGGTTTCCGGCCAGATGAACAGGTCGGCCTTCTGTGCGGTGAAGGTCATGTCGCGGTACAGCGCCAGTTGTGCGTTCAGTGCCGCCGGGTCCCACTTCAAGCTCTGTTCGACGTTGCCCTGCATGGCGGCCACTTTCAATGGCGCGCCGGACGGTTCGGTCCATGCGTGGTTTTTCAGTGCCAGGCCGATCACCCAAGGGGCGAGCAGCAGTGCCATGCCCGCCGCGAAGGCACCCTTGCGTGCGCGCAGGCGCGGCAGGTTGCACAACAGCGCTGCGGTCAGCGCCAGACTGAAGGAAATCAGCCACATGCCGCCCAACGGCGCCAGGCCTTTCAGCGGGCCATCGAGCTGGCTATAACCGGAATAGAGCCACGGGAAGCCGGTGAGGAACCAGCCGCGAAACATTTCCTGGCCGAACCACAGGGCAGCGAAGGTCACGGCGTCAGCCAGGGGAGCCTGATTGCGGCGGATCCAGCGTGCCCATAACCACGCGGGCAGGGCGAAGAAGAATGCCACCGAGGCGCAGAACAGCACCATCAGGAACGCGGCCAGCCAGACCGGCGCCTCGCCGTAGGTATGAATGCTGACGTAGATCCAGCTGGTGCCACCGCCGAACAGGCCAAAGCCGTAGCTCCAGCCACGCCACAGCGCCTGACGCGGTCTGAGGTCACGCAGACCGAGGTAAAACACCACAAGGACGACAATCGCCAGCGGCCAGATATCGAATGGCGCCAGGGCCAGGGTGGTCAGTGCGCCAGCCGCCATGGCCAGCAGGTTACCGGGCCAGCCGGGGCGGGTGATCCAGCGCATTTACATTCCTTAGCAGTGCTACTTTTGGCAACAACTCACGCGCGCGAGATCGGGCTCAGGCGCAACAGATGAATCCGACGGCTGTCCGCGTTCAGGATGCGGAAACGATACGCGCCGATTTCGGTGATTTCATTACGCTTGGGCAGGTGCCCGAACGCGTTCATCACCAGACCGCCGACGGTGTCGAATTCGTCATCGGAAAACTCGCTGTCGAAGAACTCGTTGAAGCTCTCGATGGGCGTCAGCGCCTTGATCAGGAAGTCACCGCTGGGCAGCGGCTTGATGTAGCTGTCTTCCTCGACGTCGTGCTCGTCCTCGATATCGCCGACGATCTGTTCCAGCACGTCTTCGATGGTCACCAGACCCGCCACGCCGCCGTATTCATCGATGACGATGGCCATGTGGTTATGGTTGGCACGGAACTCGCGCAGCAGCACGTTCAGACGCTTGGATTCCGGCACGAAGGTCGCCGGCCGCAGCAGGTTCTTGACGTCGCTGATACCGCCGTTTTCCTTGAGGATCAGCGGCAGCAGGTCTTTGGCGAGCAACACGCCGAGCACGTCGTCGTGGCTCTCGCCGATCACCGGGTAACGCGAGTGGGCCGAGTCGATGACCGCCGGCAGAAATTCGCGAGGGCTCTGGCTGGCCTTGATGCTGATCATCTGCGAACGCGGCACCATGATGTCGCGGACCTGCAGGTCGGCGACCTGAATGGCGCCTTCGACGATGGCCAGGGCTTCGCTGTCGAGCAGCTTGTTCTGATGGGCTTCGCGCAGCAGCTCAAGCAGCTCCTGGCGATTTTTCGGCTCATGGGCAAATGCCTGGGTCAGTTTGCCCAACCATGACTTTTGCCCGTTGCTCGATCGGTCTTCGCTCATAGCCCTTACTCGTGGTCCTTGCCTGGTGTTTCTGAATGGGGAATACCGACGTCTTCATCGTCGGCGTACGGATCCGGATAGCCCAACTCTGCAAGCAACTCTCGTTCCAGTGCTTCCATTTCTTCGGCTTCGTCATCGTCGATGTGGTCGAAACCGAGCAGGTGCAGGCAGCCGTGAATCACCAGATGCGCCCAGTGGGCATCCAGCGCCTTGCCTTGTTCGGCGGCCTCGCGGGCAACCACCGGCACGCAGATCACCAGATCGCCCAGCAGCGGGATATCCAGCAATCCGTCGGGCACCTCGGCGGGGAACGACAGGACGTTGGTGGCGTAGTCTTTGTGACGCCAGGTGTGGTTCAGTTCCCGGCCTTCGGCTTCGTCGACCAGGCGGATGGTCATTTCCGAATCCGCCGTGCGCGGGCGCAGCCCGGTTTCGCACCACAGGCGGAACTGGGCTTCACTCGGGGCGGTGGCTTCACTGGCGACCTGCAGATCCAGTTCAAGCATCGCGGTCGCTGTCCCGTGGGGCCGGACTGCCGTTGTGCTGTTCGAAGCGCTCGTAAGCTTCGACGATGCGCTGCACCAGCGGATGGCGCACAACGTCCTTGGGCTTGAAGTGGGTAAAGCTGATGCCCGGCACGTCCTTGAGCACTTCGATGACATGGGTCAGACCGGACTTGGTGCCGCGAGGCAGGTCGATCTGGGTAATGTCACCGGTGATCACGGCGGTGGAGCCGAAGCCGATACGGGTCAGGAACATCTTCATCTGCTCGACGGTGGTGTTCTGACTCTCGTCGAGAATGATGAAGCTGTTATTAAGCGTGCGCCCGCGCATGTAGGCCAGTGGCGCGACTTCGATGACCTGCTTTTCGATCAGCTTGGCCACGTGTTCGAAGCCGAGCATCTCGTAGAGCGCATCGTAGAGCGGTCGCAGGTACGGGTCGATCTTCTGGGACAGGTCGCCAGGCAGGAAACCGAGCTTTTCACCGGCTTCGACCGCCGGACGGACCAGCAGGATGCGACGGATCTGCTCGCGTTCCAGCGCGTCGACAGCAGCGGCCACGGCCAGATAGGTCTTGCCGGTACCGGCCGGACCAATGCCGAAGTTGATGTCGTTGGCGAGGATTTCCTTCACGTAGCGCTGCTGATTCAGGCCGCGCGGGCGAATCATGCCTTTGCGCGTGCGCAGGGCGACGCCGACTTCGGCGGCAGGGTGGTTGTCCAGCTCTTCGACGCCGGATTCCTGCAGGAAAAGGTGGACCATGTCCGGCGACAGCTCGGTACTCTGGGTTTCCCGATACAGCCGGCGCAGCAGGTTTTCTGCCGAAGTGGTCTGTTTGCGCTCGCCAATCATCTCGAACTGGCCGCCACGATTGCGGATTTCGATGTTCAGGCGTTGTTCGATCAGGCGCAGATGCTCATCGAACTGCCCGCACAGATTTGCGAAGCGATGTGCCTCGATGGATTCGAGGGTGAAACGATGGGGTTCTATAGGTGCGTTCAAGGTCGTTTTGAGCCGCCTGACGGCAATTGAGATGAAATGAAGGATACGCCCTGTGGGCGGTGTCCGAAAGGGTTCGCTTACTAATGGCTGACGGTATGGCCATTGTTGTAGGAGTGAGCTTGCTCGCGATTGCGCTGGACCAGACACCTCTACAGAGGCTGACAAAATGCAATCGCGAGCAAGCTCACTCCTACAGCGGTAACGTCGTCGATAAAGCCGGGTGCTTCCGAAACATTGGCCTTAGATGGGGGCGCTGGCGCTTATTGCAACAGCGAGCCGCGCAGCGAGTGCGGCTGGGCGCTGTCGATGTGCACGTCGGTGAACTGGCCGATCAGCTTCGGGTTGTCGCAACGGAAGTTGACGATGCGGTTGTTTTCCGTGCGGCCCTGCAGCTCGCCGGGGTCTTTCTTCGAATAGTCGGTGACCAGAATGCGTTGCACGCTGCCGACCATCTTGCGGCTGATTTCAAAGCCCTGGCGGTCGATCAGGTGCTGCAGCTGTTTCAGACGTTCTTTCTTCACTTCTTCTGGCGTGTCATCGGCCAGGTCGGCGGCCGGTGTACCCGGACGCTGGCTGTAGACGAACGAGTAGGAGAAGTCCATGCCGACTTCTTCCACCAGCTTCATGGTCTGCTGGTGGTCTTTCTCGGTTTCACCCGGGAAGCCGACGATGAAGTCGGAACTGATGCAGATATCCGGCACGGCGGCGCGCAGTTTGCGCAGGCGCGACTTGTATTCGAGGACCGTGTGGTTGCGCTTCATCGCCGCGAGAATGCGGTCCGAACCCGATTGCACCGGCAGGTGCAGGTGCTTGACCAGTTGCGGGACTTCGGCGTGAGCCTGGATCAGGCTGTCGGAGAATTCCAGCGGGTGCGACGTGGTGTAGCGGATGCGCTCGATGCCGTCGATGGCGGCCACCACGCGGATCAGCTCGGCCAGGTCGGCCAGGCGCCCGTCATGGGTAGTGCCGCGATAGCCGTTGACGTTCTGACCCAGCAGGGTGACTTCGCGCACGCCGTTTTCGGCGAGGTGGAAGACCTCGGTGATCACGTCGTCGAACGGCCGGCTGACTTCTTCGCCACGGGTGTACGGCACCACGCAGAAGGTGCAGTACTTGCTGCAGCCTTCCATGACCGACACATACGCGCTCGGGCCGTCGACACGAGGCTCCGGCAAGTGGTCGAATTTTTCGATCTCCGGGAACGACACATCGACCTGCGGTAGCTGCGTGATCCGCGCCGCGTCGATCATTTCCGGCAGACGGTGCAGGGTCTGCGGGCCGAACACCACGTCGACATAGGGCGCACGGTCACGAATCGCCGCACCTTCCTGGCTGGCTACACAGCCGCCGACGGCAATGACCATCCCCGGTTTGGCTTCCTTGAGTTCCCGCCAGCGGCCAAGCTGGGAGTAGACGCGGTCCTGCGCCCGTTCACGGATCGAACAGGTGTTGAGCAGGATGACATCCGCATCCTCGGCACGACTGGTGACTTCCAGTGCTTGATGTTCGCCCAGCAGGTCGACCATGCGCGAGCTGTCGTACTCGTTCATCTGGCAGCCGTGGGTTTCGATGTAGAGCTTCTTGGCCATGCGGGTTCGGGTCATCAGGTGATTCGAAGAACCGCGCATTATAGTGACGCGGGCCCCGGGTTCCTAGCGTCGTCTAACGAGCGGCGTGCTATAGTTCGCGCCCTTTTTCAAACCCTGATCATTGCCTGCCTGACATGACCAAACGCGAAGCTCCAATCTACAAGGTGATTTTTCTCAACCAGGGACAGGTGTTCGAGATGTACGCCAAACAGATCTATCAAAGCGATCTGTGGGGATTTCTGGAAGTTGAAGAGTTCGTCTTCGGCGAGCGCACGACGGTGGTCGTGGACCCCAGCGAGGAAAAACTGAAAGCGCAGTTCGACGGCGTGGTGCGCAGCTTCGTGCCGATGCATTCGATCGTGCGGATCGATGAGGTCGAGCGCATGGGCACGGCCAAGATCAGCGAAGCACGTCCGACCGGCAACGTCATGCCGTTTCCGGTGCCAATGCCGGAGAAGTGATCAGGGGAGCGGGGCGAACGGCGTACGACCTTCGGCCGTTTGCAGCTCCAGCAGATACTTGCGGAAGATCTGGCCGAGTACCTGAGTGGCCACTTCCAGGTCTTCCTTCTTCATTTGTGCGGATACTTCGTCAGCCTGATCCAGCGCATCTTCCGAACCATTGACCGCGGCCATCTTCAGGACGATATACGCCTGAATGTTATTGGCCTGTACGCCCTCGCCACGAAAGAACATCAGACCCAGTTGATACTGTGCCTGGGCGTGGCCTTGTAACGACGCCTGTTCGAAGTAGTTGAGTGCCTGAGTGAGATCGCGCGGCGTACTCTTGCCGTCGTAATAGAACTGTCCCAACTCGTATTGCGCCTGCGCATCCCCTGCCTTGGCCGCCTGCTGGCAGGCCGACAACGCTGCGGGCAGGTTGTCTGGCTGGGTATTGAGGGTGCAACGACCCACCGCTGGGATCAACAACGAGTTGCCACCTGCATTCACCAGCAGGGGATGAATAAGCAACAGGCAGCCCAATGCAAGGGTGCGGCCGGTGCGGTTCATGGAAGTCGGTTTACCTCTGAAAAAGGTGCGGGCATGCCCGTGCAGCGAAACGTGCTGGCTGCGCATTATGAAATAAGCAGGGCCTGCCTTACAAAGTCTTTACTGATTTTCTGCTGCACGGGCTTGATGGGCCTGTATTCATGCATTCAAACGGCAATACGTAACTAAATATCTAACAAAATAACCGGATGACACCGTAAATCAACTGTGGGAGCCGGCTTGCTGGCGAATGCGCAGTGTCATTGACGAAAATGTTTGACCGTATGCATTCGCCAGCAAGCCGGCTCCCACAGGAGAGGCGCGTCATTTCAGCTTGGCAAACGCCTTCTCGGCCGCATCCAGGGTCAGTTGCAGTTCCGCTTCGCCATGGGCGATGGAGGTGAAACCGGCCTCGAACGCACTCGGCGCCAGGTACACGCCACCTTCGAGCATCAGGTGGAAGAAGCGCTTGAAGCGGTCGGCGTCGCTGCTCATCACGTCCTGGAAAGTGACGATCTGTTTGGCGTCGGTGAAGTACAGACCGAACATGCCACCGGCTTGCGTGGTGGTGAACGGAATGCCGGCAGCGTCGGCGCGCTGTTGCAGGCCTTCGAGCAGACGGGTGGTGAAGGTGCTCAGTTCGTCGTGGAAGCCCGGACGGCTGATCAGGCGCAGGGTGGTCAGGCCGGCGGCCATCGCCAGCGGGTTACCGGACAGCGTGCCAGCCTGATAGACCGGGCCCAGCGGAGCGATGTGCGACATGATTTCGCGCTTGCCGCCGAAGCAGCCCACTGGCATGCCGCCGCCGATGATCTTGCCGAAGGTGCTCAGGTCGGGCGTCACGCCGTAGTAGGCCTGGGCGCCGCCGAGGGCGACGCGGAAGCCAGTCATGACTTCGTCGAAAATCAGCACCACGCCGTGTTTGTCGCAGGCGTCGCGCAGACCTTGCAGGAAGCCCGGCGCTGGCGGCACGCAGTTCATGTTGCCGGCCACTGGCTCGACGATGATGCACGCGACCTCCTGGCCGACGTCGTCGAGCATCGCGTTGACCGCGTCGATGTCGTTGAACGGCAGGGTCAGGGTGTGTTTGGCGAATGCCGCCGGTACGCCCGGCGAGCTTGGCACGCCCAGGGTCAGTGCGCCGGAGCCGGCCTTGACCAGCAGGCTGTCGGAGTGACCGTGGTAGCAGCCTTCGAACTTGATGATGCTGTCACGGCCGGTGAAGCCACGGGCCAGACGGATCGCACTCATGGTGGCTTCGGTGCCGGAGCTGACCATGCGCACCATTTCCATGGACGGCACGATCGAGCAGACCAGATCGGCCATCTCGGTTTCCATCGCCGTCGGCGCGCCGTAGGACAGGCCGTGTTCCAGTTGCTTGCGTACCGCGTCGAGCACCTCCGGGTGGCTGTGACCGAGGATCATCGGGCCCCACGAGCCGACGTAATCGACATAGCGCTTGTCGTCTTCGTCAGTGACGTAGGCACCGGCGGCGTGCTTGAAGAACAGTGGTGTGCCGCCGACGCTCTTGAAAGCGCGAACCGGCGAGTTGACGCCACCTGGGATGTGTTTCTGGGCGTTGGCGAACAGGGTTTCGGAACGGGACATGGTCAAGTCTCTTCTTGAAGCGAAATTGGGTGCGGGCCGCCCGATGCGGGATCAGGCCGGCTTGAACAGATCGTTGAAAGCACGGGCGCGGCGGGTGACTTCCTGAGTCGTCTCGGCACCGAACAGGCCATGCACCACGGCCAGCAGGTCGGCACCGTGGGCCACCAGCGGCGCAGCGTTTTCCAGCGTCACGCCGCCAATCACGGCAATTGGCAGGGAAATGCGTTTGCGCGCATCGGCGAGCATTTCCAGGCTGCAGGCCGGCGCGCCGGGCTTGGTGTTGGAGTTGAAGAAGCGACCGAAGGCGACATAGGTGGCGCCGTCGGCCTTGGCTTGTTCCGCCAGCGCCAGTTGCGCATGGCAGGTGGCGCCGACGATAGCCTTGTGGCCGAGCAGGGCACGGGCGTCCGGCAATGAGCCGTCGGTCTGCCCCAGATGCACGCCGACGCCAAGGCGGGCGGCGATCTCGGCGTCATCGTTGATGATCAGGCGGGTCTTGTAGCGCTCGCACAGCTTGAGCAGTTCCGAGGCTTCGCGCAGGCGACGGTTGTCGTCGCCGGATTTGTCGCGGTATTGCAGCAGGGTCACGCCGCCGTCGAGGGCGGCTTCGACGTAAGCCAGAAATTTGCCGGCCAACAGTTGGCTGTCGGTAACGGCATACAAGCCACGTAGTTTCATCGAGGTGCCTCTTTCGCGTGGCGTTACGAGCAGAAATCCAGCGGCAGACGGCGCGGTACGAACTGGCCTTTGCCCAGTTGTTCTGCGTCGCGCAGCGTGCGCCAAGTGTAGTCCAGCGCCGTTTCCACCGCGCCGATGACGTCCTGCCCCAGGGCCAGTCGACCGGCCAGCGCACTGGCCAGCGTGCAGCCGGAACCGTGATAGCTGCCCGGCAGGCGCTGGCAGGTAAAAGTGCGCGTCTGACCGTTGCGCAGGTACAGGCGGTTATGCACTTCGTGCTCGTCGCCGTGGCCGCCGGTGATCAGCAGGTGCTCGCAGAACGGCAGAAGTTTTTCCGCGCATTCATCGGCAGTGCCTTCCGGCAGTTCGGCGAGGATGCGCGCTTCCGGCAGGTTCGGCGTGGCGATGGTCGCCAGCGGCAACAGACGTTCGCGCATGGCATAGCCGACTTCATCCTTGCCCAGTCGGCCACCGCCACCTGCACGCAGCACCGGGTCGCAGACCAGCGGTAAATGCGGATGGGCGGCGAGCAGTTCGACGACAGTGTCGACCATCTCCAGTGAGCCGAGCATGCCCAGCTTCACGGCGGACACCGTGGAGTCGTTGAGCACGGCATTGGCCTGGGCGAGTACCCATTCACGGTCCAGTACACGGAAGTCGGTGACATTCACGGTGTCCTGAACGGTCAGCGCGGTGACTGCGGGAGCGGCGTGGCAACCCTGGGCGAGCAGGGCTTCGATATCTGCCTGCAGACCGGCACCGCCACTGGGGTCGTGGCCGGAGAGACAGAGGACAACGGGGCGGGAGGTATAGGTATTCATGGTGCGCGAGCTTACCACTAAAGTTTTTCCCGGACCGCTGGTCGCTGACAGATTTTTCCGACGCTGCGCGGCAGAGCCTCTGGCCCGGCGCTCATGCCCGGGAAAGCGCCAGTCGTCATGAAAGGCGGCCGAAAGCTTGGCGTGGGACGATTAAAGATGGTGTCATCTCGCTATCAATCGCTATGCTGTCCTGCCTAGTGCGTGTCCCTGCCGAAGAGTGAATGCAAGTGCGTTGCCTGTTAACCCCGATGATCGAGTGTGTGGTCGCTGCCAAGCGCCGGACGGCTGTTCCAGACCATACGGGCGGTGCCGCATGCGTCTTGCACTGATCCTGTTGCTGGCCTGGCTGCCGCTGTTCGCTGGCGCCGTGGAGTTCGACGAGCACACCCGCACCCTGGCGCTGGGGCGTGCGACGCAAATCTTTGAAGACCCGACCGATGAGGCCACCATCGAACAGGTGTCGTCGCCCGAAGGCGTGGCGCGCTTCAAGGCGCTGGACGCCGGTTCGCTCAATGCCGGTTATTCGCGCTCCACGTTCTGGCTCAAGGTGAGCCTGACCTATCGCCCCCGGGACCCGACCGCTTCCGCCGACTGGCTGCTGGAGCTGGCCTACCCGCCGATGGACCATGTCGACCTGTACCTGAGCAGCGACGACACGCCGCCAAGCCTGACCTGGCAGACCGGCGACATGCTGCCGTTCTCCAGTCGCCAGATAAAACAGAACAACTACCTGTTCGACCTCAACCTGCGGCCCCATGAAAGCAAGACCGCCTACCTGCGGGTCTCCAGCCACGGCTCGCTGCAGGCGCCGCTCAATCTGTGGTCGGCCCATGCCTATATAGAAGAGCAGCCGTCGCGGCTGTATGTCCTCGGCATGATCTACGGCGTGCTGGCGGTGATGCTGGTCTACAACCTGTTCATTTACCTGAGCGTGCGCGACACCAGCTATCTGTATTACATCCTCTACATCACCTGTTTCGGTCTGTATCAGGTGTCGGTCAACGGCGCCGGGATCGAATACCTGTGGCCGGACAATCCGTGGTGGGCCAACACCTCGACCACCTTCTTGATCGCGGCGGCGATCCTGTTCGCCGGCCAGTTCGCCCGCAAGTTCTTGCAGACGCCGAAACTGGGCTGTTGGGTGGATGTGCCGCTGTTGCTGCTGATGGGCTGCGCGGCAGTGATCATGGGGCTGGCGCTGGCGACCGATTACGGCGTAGCGCTGCGGCTGGTGACCGGGCTGGTGCTGCTGTTCACCCCGGTGATCCTGCTGATCGGTATTGTGGCCTGGGCCCGTGGGCGGCGGGTGGCGCGCTATTTTGTCTTCGCCTGGGGCGCGTTCCTGATCGGCGGGGTGATCAACGCGACCATGTTGCTTGGGCACCTGCCCAATAATTTCTGGACCATGTACGCCAGCCAGATCGGGTCGGTGGTGGAAGTGGCCTTGCTGTCGCTGGCGCTGGCCGACCGCATCAACACCATGCGCGAGCGCGAAGCGCAGATCATGGCGCAGTCGGGTCGCGACCTGGAAAGGCTCAACCAGCAACTGGCGGTCAGCAATCGTCTGAAAGACGAGTTCCTCGCCACCCTGACCCACGAACTGCGCACACCCATGAACGGTGTGATCGGCTCGCTGGAACTGATGCAACTGGACGGCGCTGACGAGGACATCGAGCTGTACCGGCAGACCGCCGCCGACTCCGCACAAAACATGATGGGCATCGTCAACGGCATCCTCACCCTGACTGAGCTCCAGGCCGGCCGCGTGACGCTGCAAAACGAAGCCTTCAGCCTGCGGCATCTGCTGTTTCAGGTGCGCAGCACGTTTGAGCCTGCGGCGCGCTGCAAGGGCTTGAGCCTGACGATCGACCTGGACGAAGCCTTGCCCGACAGCCTGCACGGCGACGCGCTGAAACTGCGCCAGTGCCTGGAATGCCTGATGGACAACGCGATCAAGTTCACCAAGAGCGGTTCGGTGCGGATCAAGGTCGGCGGCCAGTGCATCGACGCGCAGCAAGTCAGGCTGCTGGTGGATGTGATCGACACCGGCATCGGTTTCAGCCGGCTGGACGAAGCGACGCTGTACGCCAACTTCTATCAGGTGGACGGCTCGATGACCCGTGAATACGGCGGGCTGGGCATCGGCCTGGCGATTTGCCGACAGCTGATCGAATTGCAGGGCGGGCGCTTGAGCCACCAGTCCGAGCCGGGCAACGGTAGCCAGTTCCGCTTGAGCCTGGAAGTCATGCGGGCGGCTTCGCCGGTGGTGTGATTATCACTGGATTTCTTGCGATTGCCGCCGAACGTGTAGGAGTGAGCTTGCTCGCGATTGCGTTGTGCCAGACGACATCAATGTTTCAGAGACACCGCAATCGCGAGCAAGCTCACTCCTACAGATGACTACTACAGCACGGCAAAAGCGCCGTGATTTAGTCGCCTATGGCACTTTTTTCGTCATCGAGCGCGTGATTCACTGGGTTTCCTCTGCCGAACGGACCGGAGCCCGCCCATGAATCTGCATCAGTTCGCCGAAACCCACGAAGTCAGCAATCAGCCGCCTTCTCTGGATGGTACCAACCTCTACCGCATCGACCTGCCGCTACAGGAGTGGTCGCAGCGTTTCGGGGCGGGCTGGGCGCAGAGCCGGATCGATGCCTATGGCGCACTGGCCGGCGGACCGTTGATGGAGGCGGGTTTTCTCGCCAATCAGAACAAGCCGGTGTTCGCCAGCCATGATCGTTATGGACACCGCATCGATCTGGTGGAATTTCACCCGGCGTATCACCAATTGATGAAAACCGCCGTGGAACACGGCATTCCATCGCTGCCCTGGACCGATCCGCGCGAAGGCGCCCACGTCGCCCGCGCAGCCATGAGCTACTTGCACAGCCAGGCCGAGGCGGGCAGCGGCTGTCCATTGACCATGACCTTCGCCAGCGTCCCCGCATTGCGTTTGCAGCCGGACCTCGCGCAAGCCTGGCTGCCGAAAATCCTCGCCACCGAGTACGACCCGCGTAACGTCGGCATGGCGCACAAGGCCGGCGTGACCATCGGCATGGCCATGACCGAAAAGCAGGGCGGCACCGACGTGCGTGCCAACACCACCCGCGCGTACCCGGTCGGTCAGCCGGGGCCGGGACAGGCCTATGAACTGGTCGGCCACAAGTGGTTCTGCTCGGCGCCGATGTGCGATGCCTTCCTGACCCTGGCGCAGACCGACAAGGGCCTGACCTGCTTTCTGCTGCCGCGCCATCGCCCGGACGACACCCGCAACGAGTTCTACATCCAGCGCCTGAAAAACAAACTGGGCAACTGGTCCAACGCTTCCAGCGAAGTCGAGTTCCGTGGCGCGCTGGCGTGGATGGTCGGCGAAGAAGGGCGTGGCGTGCCAACCATCATCGAAATGGTCGCCATGACCCGCTTCGACTGCATGACCGGCTCCAGCGCGCTGATGCGTCAGGCGCTGACCCAGGCCGCTCACCACTGCGCCCATCGGCGGGTCAGCGGGCGTCTGCTCAGCGAGCAGCCGTTGATGCAGAACGTGCTGGCTGATCTGGCCCTGGAAAGCGAAGCCGCACTGGCGCTGAGCCTGCGCATGGGCCGGGCACTGGAGCGGCTGGACGATCCCCACGAAGCGCATTTCGCCCGGCTGGTGACGGCGGTGGGCAAGTATTGGATCTGCAAGCGCGCCCCGGCCATGATCAACGAAGCCGCCGAATGCATGGGCGGCGCCGGTTACGTCGAAGACAGCATCCTGCCGCGCCTGTACCGCGAAGCCCCGGTCAATTCGACTTGGGAAGGCTCCGGCAACGTGCAGTGCCTGGACGTGCTGCGAGCGCTGTCCAAAGAGCCCGGCGTGCTCGATGTGTTGTTCGCCGAGCTGGGCGACGGTCATGGCGACAAGCGCCTGGCTGCGCACATCGAACAGTTGAAAACCGCGTTCAAGGACACTGGCGACATTCAGTATCGCGCCCGTCAGCTGACCGAAGACATCGCCGTCGGCTTGCAGGCCAAGCTGCTGCTGGAGGCGGGCAATGCGGTGGTCAGCGACGCGTTCATCGCCGGTCGTCTGCAACAGCCAGGGCGAGTGTACGGATCGTTGCCGCGCGGGGTGGATGTCGAAGCGTTGGTCGCGCGCTCCTCGCCGCAGATCGCCTGATCTTCCCCGCCTTTGGGATATCTGCTCGGCGACACCGCTGGCATGCCAGGCCTGTATTCCCTGTGGGAGGGAGCCCTGCTCGCGAAGACGGCAGATCAGACACTGCGGTAGTGACTGAAACGACGCTTTCGCGAGCAGGGCTCCCTCCCACGGCCTTTGGCCAGAAGCCAAAATGGCGCGGGCAGTGTCGATGTCACAACCCCTGCATCAGTTCGTGCCTTCCCCCCGACTTGCAGGCAAGATGGTGACGTGCAAGATCAGAAGGATGCGCATCGTGACTGAAGCCTTTGTTGTCGTAGAAACCGCCGAGCAAGCCGTGGACCGGCTCGCCGAGCTGCATGGACGTGCCACCACTGCCCTGAGCCAGGCGCTCAAGCGTTACCTGAAAGACCGTGTCGAGCCGGACGCCGCCGAGCGCGAGCTGTTCCGTTATCCTGAACTGCGACTGACCTATCACTGCCAGGGCGAAGTGCCGCTGACCACCCGCGCCTACGCCAAGGTCCAACTGCCGGGCACCTACAGCGTCACCGTGACCCACCCGGCGGCGTTCCGTAAATACCTGATCGAACAACTCGTGCCGCTGATGAACGACTTCACCGTGACGGTGGAAGTGGGCGTCAGCGAGCAGAACATTCCGTACCCCTACGTGGTCGAGCAGGGCGACGAACTGGCCGGCACCGGCGTGACTGCCGCCACCCTGGCGCGGGTCTTCCCGAGCACCGACCTGTCTGCCGCGACCGACGGCATTGCCGACGGACTGCATGACTGGGCCAACACCGATCCACTGCCGCTGGCGCTGTTCGACGCGGCGCGGGTCGATTTCTCCCTGCGCCGTCTGGTGCACTACACCGGCAGCGACTGGCGCCATGTGCAGCCGTGGATCCTGCTGACCAACTACCACCGCTACGTCGACCAGTTCATCGTCCATGGCCTGGAGCGTCTGCGCGAAGACCCGCGTTTCGTGAAGATGGTGCTGCCGGGCAACGTGGTGGTCGACAAGAGCATGGACCGCGCCGAGGCTCAGGCCATCGTCGCCAGCGTGGTCTGGCACCGCTACCAGATGCCGGCCTATCACCTGATCGCCGAAGACGGTCACGGCGTGACCCTGGTCAACATCGGGGTCGGCCCGTCCAACGCCAAGAACATCACCGACCACCTGGCCGTGCTGCGTCCGCATTGCTGGCTGATGATCGGCCACTGCGGCGGTCTGCGGCAGTCGCAGACCATCGGCGACTACGTGCTGGCCCACGCTTACATGCGTCGCGACGGCATTCTGGACCGCGTGCTGCCGCCGAACATCCCGATTCCGGCGCTGGCCGAAGTGCAACTGGCGTTGCAGGAATCGGCGGCGCAGATCACCGGCGAGCGTGGCGAAGACCTGAAAAAGCGTCTGCGCACCGGCACCGTGCTGACCTACGACGACCGTAACTGGGAACTGCGCTGGGCTCAGGAGCGTCCGCTGATCAACCTGTCCCGCGCCGTGGCGGTGGACATGGAAAGCGGCACCATCGCTGCCCAGGGTTATCGTCTGCGGGTGCCGTATGGCACGCTGCTGTGTGTGTCGGACAAACCGTTGCACAGCGAAATCAAGCTGCCGGGCTCGGCCAACGCGTTCTACGAGCGCGCTGTCACCCAGCACTTGAAGATCGGTATCGCCGCGCTGGACCTGATGCGTACCCAGCTCAACTCGCTGCATTCGCGCAAACTGCGCAGCTTCGACGAGCCGCCGTTCCGTTAATGGATTAGGCATTTATGTAAAGGGCCACTAAAGTGGCCCTTTCTGTTTCTGCGTTCCGAGTCAACATGCCCCGTCCACCTCGTCCTCCTTCACGCCGCCCTCAAACCGATCGCGCCGCCGCGCCCCGTCGTGTCGCCAAAGCACCGCCCGCCGAACCTCGGCTGATCCTGTTCAACAAGCCTTTCGACGTGCTGACGCAGTTCAGCGACGGCGAGGGGCGGGCGACGCTCAAGGACTTCATCGACATCCCCGGCATCTACCCGGCAGGGCGGCTGGACCGTGACAGCGAAGGCCTATTGCTGCTGACCAACGACGGGCAATTGCAGGCGCGGATTGCCGACCCGAAACACAAACTGGCGAAGACGTACTGGGTGCAGGTCGAAGGCGAGCCCAGCGAAGAGCAGCTGCAAAAACTGCGTGATGGCGTCGAGCTGAACGACGGCCCGACCTTGCCAGCCCAGGCCCGGCAACTGGACGAGCCGGAGCTGTGGCCGCGCAACCCGCCGGTGCGTTTCCGCAAAAGCGTGCCGACCAGTTGGCTGGAACTGATCATCAAGGAAGGCCGCAACCGCCAGGTCCGCCGCATGACCGCCGCCGTCGGCCTGCCGACCTTGCGTCTGGTACGGGTACGGATTGGTGACTGGACGCTGGACGGGCTGGATCAGGGGCAGTGGCGGGAAGTGCCGGCGAAGTTGTAAAAAACATACCCGGCGGGATGGCGAAAATATGGACCTGTGGGAGGGAGCCCTGCTCGCGAAGGCGTCATGTCAGCTGGCACCGATCTACTGTGGGAGCGAATTCATTCGCGAAGGGCCAGTACAGCTGGCACAGCTTTGTCGGATGGACGATTTTTCGCGAATGAATTCGCTCCCACAATGGTCCTGCGTAGCCTGAGGTCAGGGATGTTGCTCCAGCCACGCAATCACCAGACTCTTGATCACGAACGCCAGAATCCCCAGCCCCAGCACGCCAAACAGCATGATGGTGCCGAAGCGTCCGGCCTTGGACTTCTTCGCCAGGTCCCAGACGATGAAGGCCATGAAACCGACCAGTACGGTGACCAGAATGGTCATCATCCATTCTTCAAACAGTCCGGGATCCATGCTGCTTCTCCGGTGAGGGATTGAGGAGGGCTCAGCTACGCAGGTGAACCAGCGGCAGCTCGGTACTGGCCAGCACCTGGTTGAGCACGAAGCTGGAGCGCACGCTGGTGACGCCTTCGATGCGGGTCAGGTGGCCGAGCAGGAATTTCTGATAGTGGTCCATGTCCGGCACTACGACTTTCAACTGGTAGTCGGCGTCGATGCCGGTCACCAGACTGCACTCCAGCACCTGTGGCAGGTTGCGGATGTGCTGTTCGAAGTTCTCGAAGCGGTCCGGGGTGTGACGGTCCATGCCGATCAACACGTAGGCGGTCAGGCTCAGGCCCAGTTTCTTGCGGTCCAGCAGCGCCACCTGACGGACAATATAGCCGTCGTCTTCCAGTTGCTTGACCCTGCGCGAACATGGCGACGGCGACAGGCCGATGCGTTCGGCCAGCTCCTGATTGGAGATGCGCGCGTCACGCTGCAGTTCGGCGAGAATGCTCAGGTCATATCTATCGAGCTTGCTCACGATTGACACCTTTATGGGATCGATTGCGCTGAATTATTCATCCGAAGTGAAAAATTGCGCAAGAGGTGTTTCAGTCAGCAACATTCGCAATCCTGTGTCGTCCGTCCAAGCCTATTCTTTTACCCAGAATCACTGCCCGGACACAGCGTCCAGCGCGGCCCGCCCAATCAGGCCAGCCGCGGCCTCCAGCCCGACAAGGTTGACCAGGCCACCGGGCTACGCACTGTCCAGAAGACGATGCGAGGTGAGCCGGCGTCAAAAGCGTCGTGCCAGGACGAAGCATTCAAGAGAGGGCCCCTGAGCCCTCTTTTTTTATGCCTGCGATTTCTCCCTCGGCATCCGTAGGAGTGAGCTTGCTCGCGATTGCGCCATGTGAGGCACCTGTTTTTTTCCGGCAGATTGCTCTCGCGGGCAAGCGCGCTCCTACAGTTTCGTGAGCGGTGTTGCTAGAGTGCGGCGAACGGCGCTCATATAAAGCAGTCCTATCCACAGGTATCCGCGCCGCAGTGAGGAAAGCATGAACACGCGCATCTGGCGTTTGGCAGGTGTCAGTCTTCTGGCCATGAGCATCAGCGCTCAAGTGCTGGCCGACGATAACAATCAGCAACGCAACGAACAGCGTCAACAGCAGCACAATTTCGATCAGCAGCGTCAGCAACAGCAGAACCAGCAGCGCAATTTCGGTCAGGAACAGCAGCAACAACGTCAGCAGCAACAGCAGCAGTTCCAGCAACAGCAACAACGCCAGCAGGAACAGTTGCAGCAGCAACGGCAGATGCAGCAGAACCAGCAGCAGCGTTTCGACCAGCAGCGTCAGCAGCAGGATCGCGAGCGCAATCAGCAGCGCCAGGAACAGTGGCAACAAGAGCAGCGCCAGCAGCAACAACGTCAGGACCAACAGCGTCAGGAACAGTTGCAGCAGGAGCAGCGTCAGCAGCAACAACGCCAGGAGCAGCAGCGTCAGGACCAGTTCCAGCAACAACAACGCCAGCAGCAACAGCAATTGCAGCAGCGTCAGTTGCAGGACCGTCAGAGCCAGCTTCCGATCCAGAGCCGCCCCGACACCGTGAGACAGACCCAGGAGCCGCGTCAGGGTTACTACCGTGATCTGCCCCGCAACGATCAATGGCGTGCAGGCGACCGTCGCCCTGATTTCCATCCCGGCGGGCATGGCGACGGTTGGGGTTCCGGGCCGCGCTATCGTCCGGGCTACGCGATCGACCGTATTCCCGGTGGCTATTCCCGCGTGCCGTACCGCGGCAACGACTATTTCTATTCCAGTGGCTACTGGTATCGGCCGCAGGGGCAGCGTTACGTCGTGGTTGCGCCGCCGCGCGGTGTGCGCGTGCGCTATCTGCCGGATTACGCGCAACAGGTCTGGCTGGGCAGCGCGCTGTTCTTCCTCGCCGCCGGCACCTATTACACCTATGAGCAGAGTACCCAGGAGTACGTGGTGGCCGAACCGCCGCAGGGTGTCGAACCGATCTATGCGCCGGACCAATCGCAGCAGGCGGCCAATCCGTATGAAGTGACGGCTTACCCGGCCAACGGCCAGACCCAGCAGCAGTTTGAACAGGACCGCTACGACTGCTATCAGTACGCGATCCAGCAGAGCAACTTCGACCCGTCCAGCGCTGGCTATCAGCCTGCGCCGGAAGTGGTCGGGATTTTCCGTCAGGCCATGGCCAGCTGTTATGCAGGAAGGGGCTACAGCGTTCAGCAGTGACGGACTGGCTTGCCTGTAGGAGCTGGCTTGTCCTGCGAGCGCGCCGGGGTCGCGTCCGACGGAACCCGTCGTAAAACCTATGCGCGCGGTGTACCTGACACACCCAATGCGTATGGGTTTACGACTGCTGCGCAGCCGCTCGCAGGGCAAGCCAGCTCCTACAGGGTGATGCGTCAGGCAGTGGCTTGCTTCACCACTTCCTGCGGATCGGCATGCACCAGCACTTCAGCCTTCGGGAATTCGCCATGAATGGCGTCCTCCACCCGCACGCACAGGTCATGGGCCACCGACAGGGTCAGTGATCCCGGCAACTCCAGATGCAGCTGCACGAACCAGTGGTTGCCGGAAATCCGCGTACGCAAATCATGGGCCCCCAGCACGCCGGGCACGTTGCGCGCCAGTTCCAGCATGCGCGCGCTGACGTCCAGCGGCAGTTCTTCGTCCATCAGCACCGACACGGTTTCCTTGGCAATCGAGATGGCGCTCCAGAGGATGTACAGCGCAATCGCCAGACCGAACCAGGCGTCCAGCTCGGCATAGCCGAAGAAGGCCAGGGTCAACGCTACCATGATGCTGATGTTCAGCAGCAGATCGGAGCGGTAGTGCAGCGAGTCGGCACGAATCGCCGCCGAGCCGGTGGCCTTGATCACCTTGTGTTGCAGGCTGAGCAGCGCCAGCGTCAGCACGATCGACAACGCCATCACCGCCATGCCCAGCCCCGGCGCGCCCATCGGCTCCGGATGCTGGATGCGTTCGATGGCCTGAAAACCGATGAGAAACGCACTCACCGCAATGAACAGCGACTGGGCCATGCCCGACAGGGCCTCGGCCTTGCCATGCCCATAACGGTGATCCTCATCCGCTGGCCGCAGCGCGTAGTGCACCGCCAACAGATTGAGCAACGACGCCGCGCCGTCGAGCAGCGAGTCGGTCAGACCGGCCAACAGACTGACCGACCCGCTCAGCCACCACGCCACGGCCTTGATCACAATCAGGACAATGGCGACCGCCAGCGATGCCCGCGTCGCCAGACGCAACAGACGGGCATGTTCGGGACTGCTGCTCATGGCGCTTCCTTCACTGCAAACATGAAATACCTCACCGTGGGGACATCAGGCGGAAGGCACCAGACCCAGCGAGGCCAGTTGCTGTGCGCTGCCCTTGTGCTGGATCAGACGCGGATCGTCCAGCGGCAGACTGCGACCCAGCTCGGTCTGCAGAATCGCCTGCAGCTTGGCGTTATCCACAGTGCCGTCGGCCTTGATGGCAGGTTGCAGTTTTTGCGGATCGATCTGCGCGTGCTTGCCGTTGGGCAGGTAGATCGCGCCAGTGGCGAAGTCGACCGCAAAGGCGATCACGCCGGGGATGATGTAGAACAGCAGGCCGATGGCATCGAGCACGACAATCGCCGGATCCATCCGACCGCTGCCTTGAATCTGACCACGACGGTCAGGGTAGAAAATACTGCCGCAAGCGGTCAGCTGAGCCAGCAGGCTGCCAATCAGCACGCCGCCGATCAAACGGGTTGGAATACGCATGGAAGTCTCCTCAGGGGAAGTCGCAACTATACAAGGTAAGTGCGTAACCAATAAGACTATGCAATGGGGCGGACGGTTCTGTGAGCGGGTAAACAAAGCGTTGCTGCTACAGGCTGACTGGCGCTGTAAGAAGAGCCTGGAGCTGGACGAATGGAGATTCTCTGCCTGCGTCGCTCCCTAGGGAGCATTTCTCCACTTCAGCCACTCGGTCAGTGTTGCTGGAACCCTGTCATGGACGGTGATCCAGGCGTGTAGTACCGGATCGATCCATCTGATGATCTCCAGGAGATCTCGATGAATTTCGAACAATGGCTGCCAGAGCAACGGTTCGTGATGGAAGCAACGGTTGCGCAACTCTCGTCCTTTATTCAGACGCGCTCTGATGTTGTCCGGCTTGCGCATGTTCTTTGGGCAATGGTGGAAGACCCGCATTAGCGGCTTGGACAAGTTCATTATGTTTGTCCGATTGAACAGTGATGTCCAAAAGCCAAAGCTGAGCTCGGCGACGATGCTGTCAGGGGTGATCTCGACCCTACGATTACGCAATCCCTTCCTGGCCTCATTGACGTTCGAGTAGAGCGTCCGAAGTCCGATATCCTCGGCAGTGTGCCATTCTTCGTACCAGTCGGCTCGACAGTAGGCCAAGGCCATTTCCCTCTGGATGCCGTTACGCAGTGCGACCTCAAGGACATGGAAAATCGACACCAGAGCCTCGGCGACTTTCATGTTGTGCACATAGGCTTCTACTGCCCGAGCGTGCTTGCCATCCGTGCTTTTCAGGTACCGGGACATCCTTGGAGTGGACAGCTTCTCCTCCAGTGTTTGCCAAACCATCGAGCTCCCTCTTGATGCATGTGCGTTCTGGCTGATCTTTGACGATGGCCAATGGGCGACATGCTGCTGGTTGAAAGCGATCTGTTGGGGCTAAAGATGTCTTGGTGTTCACAAACTTTTTTCTTGGTGTATCAGGCCGTGAGCAGGTTACATCTTGCAAGTTGACGCTCTATCTCAATGTGATAAGTTTTCGTCGCCGCCCTGATCCCTCCACTCCCGCGCAACTGAAGCGGTGACGAGCCCAGGTTCTGTGAAAGCCCCGCTTGCGGGGCTTTCTCTATTCTGGAAGGCCGCGCTTCTCGCTGGCACCACAGGCAAGCCGTCTCCACTGCCGGCTTCGAGGCGGCGATCTGTTGCCGTTATACTGCCCGGCCTGTCCGGGAGCCCCCATGAATTCTCTACCCATCGATGCCGTCCTGCCTGCCTTGCGCCAGGCCCTTGCCGAACGTGATGAAGCGGTGCTTGAAGCGCCGCCCGGCGCGGGCAAGACCACCCGTGTGCCGCTGGCGTTGCTGGGCGAGGCGTGGCTGGCCGGGCAATCGATTCTGATGCTGGAGCCGCGGCGGCTGGCGGCGAGGGCGGCGGCTGAACGGCTGGCCAGTGAGCTGGGCGAGAAGGTCGGCGAGACGGTGGGTTACCGCATTCGCCTCGACAGCAAGGTCGGGCCGAATACCCGTATCGAGGTCGTGACCGAGGGCATTCTTACCCGCCGTTTGCAGGACGATCCGTCGCTGGAAGGCGTGGGCTTGCTGATTTTCGATGAATTTCACGAGCGCAGTCTGGACGCTGATCTTGCTCTGGCACTGAGTCTAAATGGCCGGGCGCTGTTCCGTGACGAGCTGCCGCTGAAGATCCTGCTGATGTCGGCGACGCTGGAAGGCGAGCGTCTGTCGCGGTTGCTCGACGATGCGCCGGTGGTCAGCAGCGAAGGGCGGATGTTTCCGGTGGCGATGCAGTGGGGGCGGCCGTTTCAGCCCGGTGAGTTCGTCGAGCCGCGGGTGGTGCAGACCGTGCTGGACGCGCTGGGCAATGACTCCGGCAGCCTGCTGGTGTTTCTGCCGGGGCAGGCGGAGATTCGTCGGGTCCATCAGCAGTTGGCCGATGCGCTGGGTGAGGGTGGGGATGTCATGCTCTGTCCGCTGCATGGCGAACTGGACCTGAACTCCCAGCGCGCCGCCATCGAACCGGCGCCCAAGGGCAAACGCAAGGTGGTGCTGGCGACCAACATTGCCGAAACCAGCCTGACCATCGACGGCGTGCGCGTGGTGGTCGATGCCGGTCTGGCGCGGGTGCCGCGTTTCGACCCGGGCAGCGGCATGACTCGTCTTGATACTCAGCGTGTTTCCCGCGCCAGTGCCACCCAGCGTGCCGGGCGGGCGGGGCGGCTGGAGCCGGGTGTGTGTTATCGGTTGTGGTCCGAAGCGCAGCACGAGCAACTGGCAGCCTACGGCACGGCGGAAATTCTTCAGGCGGATCTCGCCGGATTGGCGCTGCAACTGGCGCGCTGGGGCGTGGAGCCGACGCAACTGGCCTGGCTGGATGTGCCACCGACAGCCGCGTATGCCCAGGCGCAGGACCTGTTACTGCGCCTCGGCGCCCTGAGCCGCAATCCCGGCGAAGACTGCAAACTCACCGCCCACGGCCAGGCCATGGCCGAGCTGCCAGCCCATCCACGGATCGCCCATCTGTTGCTGCGCGGTCAGGAACTGGGGCTTGGCGCGCTGGCCTGCGATGTCGCCGCGCTGTTGGGTGAGCGCGATATTCTGCGCGGCGCCGGTGCCGATCTGCACAGCCGTCTGACCCTGCTGGCGGGCACCGAACGGGCTGCGCGCGGTGCTCAAGGCGGCGTGCAACGGGCGAAGCAACTGGCCCGCCAGTACCGCGGCTACCTGAGAGGCACGCCAAAGCGGGCAGTCGCCGACCCTGATCACCCGCGCTGGCTCGGCGCGCTGCTGGCGCTGGCCTACCCCGACCGTGTCGCCCAGCAACGCAAGGCCGGTGGTGCCGAATACCGTCTGGCCAATGGCCGTGCCGCGCTGTTCGCCGAGCCGGATGCGTTGATGAAAGAGCCGTGGCTGGTGATCGCCGATCTCGGCAGCCGTCAGGACCAGCGTGAAGAGCGGATTTATCTGGCCGCAGAATTCGACCCGGCATTGTTTGATTCAGTACTGGCCGAGCAAGTGACACAGATCGACCAGATTGACTGGGACGAGCGCGAAGGTGTGTTCCGCGCCGAACGTCAGCGCAAGGCCGGCGAGTTGATCATCAGCCGCGAACCGCTGACCGGGCTGGACGATTCGGCGCGGGCTCAGGCGCTGCTGGCGCTGGTCCGGCGCAAAGGCCTGGAACTGCTGCCATGGACCCCGGAGCTGCGTCAGTGGCAGGCGCGGGTCGGTTTGCTGCGTCAGCTGGATCTGCAAAAACAGGACGCCAGCGAATGGCCGGACGTCGGCAACGACGCACTGCTGGACACGCTGGAACACTGGCTGGCGCCGTATCTGGGCAAAGTCACCCGGCTCAGCCACTTCGCCAACCTCGACCTGTCGTCGATCCTGCACAATCTGCTGCCCTGGCCGTTGCCGCAGCGGCTGGAAGAACAGGCGCCGCATCACCTCAGCGTGCCGTCGGGCTCGTCGGTGCGGCTGGATTACAGCGAACACCCGCCGATTCTCGCCGTGCGCCTGCAAGAGCTGTTCGGGCTTGCCGACACTCCGCGCATCGCCAATGGCCGGCAGATCGTCAAACTGCACCTGCTCTCGCCGGCCCGGCGCCCGGTGCAGGTCACTCAGGACCTGGCCAGCTTCTGGAACAACACCTACGCCGAGGTGAAGAAAGACCTCAAGGGCCGCTACCCGAAACACTATTGGCCGGATGACCCGTTGGTGGCCGAGCCGACCGCGCGGGCCAAGCCGCGCAAGCCCTGATCCAGAGCCGCCGCCATCACGCCTCTGGCTAACAGCGGCTAACAACGGATAACGAGCGCTTAACCGCGCAAGGTTTCATCCTGCAGTCTCGGTGGATTGACGATTGCAAAGGGAACCGATCATGTCCCAGGGGTATCACGGCGGCTGCGTCTGCAGTGTGGACCGGCCCAGTAACGATGAGCTGAGTGCGCTGATGGCCCGCGTGGCCGTGCGCGGCGAGGGGGCGTCCGACGCCTTGCTCGTGGCCGTGGCGCCGCTGTTGACCGCATTTTTCGAGGGCCAGGTGCAGGCCGGTCGTGCGCGGCGCGAGGATCTGGACAGCTGGGTGCGCGAGGCCGGCGGCGCGTTATATCGGCGCCGTTCCGGTTATGACGCGACACGACCGTTTCGTGCCTGGTTGCTGGACATCGCCCGCGAGCAACTGCTCGATTATCTGCACAGCCATGCCGATATCGCCCAGTCCCTGTTGGCCGACGCATCACCGGCCTGTCTTTTTGAGCCCGCCCGGGCTGTTTGAGTGATGGCCGCCACGCGCCTTCGTTTACCAGGAAGTGCTCGATGATCAAGGTTGAAAAGGTTCTCTACACCGGCCACACCCATACCACCGGGGGGCGCGACGGGCTGGGGCGCAGTCTCGATGGCCGGCTGCAACTGAAACTCACGCCGCCGGGAGCGCCGGGCGACGGCACCAATCCCGAGCAACTGTTCGCGGTCGGCTGGTCGGCCTGTTTCATCGGCGCGCTGCGCCATGCCTGCAATGCGCGCAAGATCGGCTTCCCGAGCGAGACGGCGGTCGATGCGCAAGTCGATCTGGTTCACGGCGAGCAGGGTTTCTTTCTGCAAGCGCGGCTTGAGGTGTCGCTGCCGGGGCTTGAAACGGAGGTCGCGCAGCAATTGATCGATGCCGCTCACCAGAACTGCCCGTATTCCAAGGCGACTCGGGGCAATCTCGGTGTCAGCATCCGTCTGGTCTGAGGGTGCGACGGCCTTCACAGGACCGTTCTGTCAATCAGGAGAGCAAAGTCCTACACCCTTGATCGCCCAAGCAAAACACCTATCATGCAGGGACCTCGCGCCAGACCGGCCATCCGGCGCACTTTTCCTGACAATGAGAGCGATCCTTGTGGAGTCAGCCCCGGACGACCTGCACGAGTCACTGATCCTGCGATTCGCCTTCGGACCCTTCTGCGTGGTCCCCGGTAAACGCCTGCTGACTCGCGATGGCGCCGCGCTGGACATCGGCGGGCGGGCGCTGGATCTGTTGATCGCACTGCTCGAAAACCCCGGGCGCGTGCTGACCAAGCGTGAACTGCTCAAGCTGGTGTGGCCCGACATCGTGGTCGAAGAGGGCAGCCTGCGTTTCCACATGACCGGGCTGCGCCGCCTGCTCGGCGATGGCGAGGACGGTGCGCGCTACATCGCCACGCAAGTGGGAGTGGGCTATGCGTTCGTCGCGCCCATCGAGCGTTCTCCGGCAATGCCGCAACCCCCTGTCACCGCGAGCCCGCCACAGGCCGAAGGCAAACGCTTTGCCAGCGCGGTCGGCAGCCTGCCACCGCGGGCGAAGTTGATCGGTCGTGAGCGTGACGCGCAACAGATTACCGATTACCTGCTGGAGCCCTGCCTGTTCACCCTGGTCGGCGCCGGTGGCGTAGGCAAGACCAGTCTGGCGGTGGAAATCGGTCACCGTCTGAGCGCTGGCGGCCAGGTGCGTGTGCGCTTTGTCGATCTGGCCCAGGTCGAAGAAGCAGCGCTGGTGCCGTCGGCGCTGGCCGGTTCACTGGACATTCCGGTGCAGGCCAAAGATCCCTTGTTCGTACTGCTGGCGCATTTGCGCACGCAACGCCTGCTGCTGATCATCGACAACTGCGAGCATGTGATCGACACGGTGGCCGCCATTGTCGAGCAGATTCGCGACAGTGCCCCCGGTGTCGGCGTCCTGGCTACCAGCCGCGAACCGTTGCGGGTACGGGGCGAACAGGTTTACTGGCTCAATCCGCTGGCGTTTCCCTGTGAGGCGCAGTTGTTGAGTGTCGACGAGTTGCTGGCGTTTCCGGCGATCAGCCTGTTCGTCGAACGGGCGCGTTCGGCCAACGCTTCGCTGACGCTGCAACTCGACGAAACCCGGCTGATCGCCGACATGTGCCGACGCCTGGAAGGCATGGCGTTGCCTATCGAACTGGCAGCGGTGCGGGTGGCGTCCCACGGTGTTCACGCCACCCACGCGCTGCTCGGCGAGCGTTTTTCCCTCGGCTGGGCGGGGCGGCGTACGGCGTTGCCCCGTCATCAGACGCTGCGGGCGATGCTCGACTGGAGCTACGACCTGTTGTCGACCGATGAGCGTCTGGTGTTCGACCGCCTTGCGGTGTTCGTCGGGCCGTTCTCGCTGGAAGCCGCGTCGCAGATCGTCGCCGATGAGCGGATCGATGCGTTCGAAGCCGCCTCGACCGTGGATGAACTGGCGGCCAAAGGCCTGGTGACTGTCGACCACAGTGAGGCACTGGCGAGTTATCGCTTGCTGGAGATGACCCGGGCCTACGCCCGGGAAAAACTCGTCGCCCACGGCGAAGCCGAAACCCACGCACTGGCGTTCCGGCACGCGGCGTTCTTCATGGATTTGCTTGGTCGTCTCGGCACCTCGCCTGCGGAAATCTTCGACAACTCGGCGCGTCTGGCCAATCAGCTCGGCAACGTCCGGAGCGCGCTGGAGTGGAGCTTCGGTCCCAACGGCGACCCGGGGCTGGCCCTGCCGCTGGCGGCGGCGAGCGCGCCGTTGTTCCTGCATTTTTCCTTGCTGGTGGAGTGCCGGACCTGGTGCGCACGGGCCACGGAATTGCTGGAGCTCGGCTACTTCGGCACGCCGACCGAAATGGAACTGCAAGCGGCGTTGGGACTGGTGCTGATGTTCACCGAAGGCAACAGCGAAGCCGCGCAGACCGCCTTGTTGCGGGCGCTGGACATTGCCACTGCGCTGGCCGATCACTGCTCGCAACTGCGCCTGCTCGGGCGGCTGCAGATCTTTTACGAACGCATCGGCGACTTTCCGTCTTCGCTGGCCTGGGCGGAGCGTGCGGTCGAGGTGGGCGCGATCATCGGCAAACCGGCGGCGATTGCGGTTGCGGCCTCGTTGGCCGGGATTTCCCATCACTTGCTGGGCAATCAGCCGCTGGCGCGTCAGGAGCTGGAAACGGCCTTGCGCAACAGCTTGCCCTCGGAACGCAGCAGCACCGTTCACTACGGTTTCGATCACCGCAACCGCACCGGCCTGGGGCTGGCGCGCACGCTGTGGCTGCTGGGTTTCCCCGATCAGGCACGGGCCTGGGCCGCGCAGGTCGAGGCCGAGGCCTTTGCGCTGGATCACGCGGTGACGTCCTGTATCGCGCTGGTGTGGACGTTGTGCATCTATATCTGGACCGGTGATCTGGACAAGGCGCGCATCGGTCTCGACCGCTTCAGCCAGATCGCCGAGGCCAACGCCTTCGGGCCCTATATGGCGGCGGCCATGGGCATCCGTGGCGCCATCGCCATTCGCGCCGGTGAGCCCGGCAACGCCGTGGCCCTGCTGGAAGAGAGCCTCGCGCGCTTGCGTGGCATGCGTTACGAACTGCTGACCACGTCGTTCGAGATATCTCTAACCGAGGGGCTGATCCTCAATGGCCAGTACGACAAGGCACTGGCGCAAGTGGAGCACACGCTTGAACACTGCCGCCGCAGCGGTGACGGTTTTGCCTTGCCAGAGTTGTTGCGGCTCAAGGCCGGAGTTGTCCGTTTGCTGAACCCCGACGACCTCGATGCGCCGTACGCGATTCTCGACGAAGCCCTGACCCTGAGCCGTCAGCAAGGCGCCCGCGCCTGGGAACTGCGCATCGCCATGAGCGTCGCCACCTTGCACCTGGAGCAACAGCGCCCGGCAGAAGCCAAGGCACTGCTGAGCGCCTGCCGCGAAGGCGTGACCGAAGGCTTCGATACCCTTGACTGGCGCAAGCTGGAGGGGCTTTGGGAGCGGGTTTTGTTGTTGGGGTGAGGGGGGTGATTGAGGGTTGAGGGTTGTGCTGGCTGGGCTGGCCTGGCCTCTTCGCGAGCAGGGCTCCCTCCCACAGGATTTGAGGTGTCCGGAAGTCTTGTGTCAGACACCGACCGTGGGAGGGAGCCCTGCTCGCGAAGGCTGACTGACAGACGCCGCCAAACCCGCACCTGATCCACACATGCCGTCACACCACCAAAAGCAGGCTCCCTCCCACAGGATCTGGAGGTGCTCGGAAGTCTTGTGTCAGGCACTGACCGTGGGAGGGAGCCCTGCTCGCGAAGACTGACTGACAGGCACCGCAAAACCCGCACCTGATCCACACATCCCGTCACACCACCAAAAACAGGCTGCTCCCGCCGTGAACTAGTTTGGAATTTCAACTATTCACACAAGGCCTGCCACATTGTCTGATCTCTCTCATTCCCAAAGTCTGCGCGATGGCCGATTTTCTGAAACCGGGCAAATTTACATGGTCACTTCTACGGTTGTGGATAGGCGGCCGGTGTTTTCAGATTGGCGAATTGGACGTTTGCTGGTCGCAGAGTTGAAGGATGCGCAAGAGCGCAATCTGGCCAGATCCCTTGCCTGGGTCATCATGCCCGATCATTTTCATTGGCTACTCGAACTGCAGCAGGCTGATTTGAGCACTTTGCTTCAGCAGGTCAAGTCCAGAACCTGTAAGGCCGTCAACAGAGCGACAGGCTCTAGAGGCAGCCTTTGGCAGGATGGTTTTCATGACATTGCCGTGCGGGAAGAGGACGATTTGGTTAAGTTTGCCCGTTATATCGTCGCGAACCCTCTCAGGGCGGGGTTAGTCAGTCGGCTAGGGGATTATCCATTGTGGGATGCCGTCTGGTTGGGCGATCAGGCCGGATGACAGCAGCGCGCTAGCTGACGTCTTCGCGAGCAGGGCTCCCTCCCACAGGGTTTGAGGTGCCCGGAAATCTTGTGCCAGACATCGACCGTGGGAGGGAGCTCTGCTCGCGATGGCGTCCCTCCTGCCACCAGAACATCACCTGACCGACAACTCCAACAAAGCCGCCATCTTCACCAGATCCGCCACGGAGCGGGCTTTCATTTTGCGCATGACTTTGCCGCGGTGGGCTTTGACGGTGATTTCGCTGATGCCCATGTCCGAGGCAATGACTTTGTTCAGGCGGCCAGCGACGACCATGGACAGTACTTCCTGTTCGCGCGGGGTGAGGGTGGCGTAGGCGTCGCGCAGGGCGCGCAGGTCGCCTTCGCGTTCCAGCGCGGCGCGGCTGCTGTCCAGGGCCTCGCTGATGGCGCGCAGCAGCACTTCGTCGTCGAACGGTTTGGTCAGGAACTCCACGGCGCCCGCTTTCATCGCCCGCACGGTACGTGGGATATCGCCGTAGCCGGTGATGAAAATGATCGGCATGTCCGGGCGTTCGTTGGCAATCGCGCTCTGCAAGTCCAGGCCGTTGAGGTCCGGCAGGTTGATGTCGAGCACCAGACAACTGGGCACCCGCGGCCTTGGCTGATCGAGAAAGGCCTGGGCGGAATCGAGTAACTGCGGCTCCCAGCCGGAAAAGCGGATCAGCAGCTCCAGCGACTCGCGCACGGAGATGTCGTCGTCGACCACGAACACGATGGGCGGGGTTTCAATCATTTCGGCGACTCTGGGGTTGAGGGCCAAGCGTGGGACATGACTCAACATGCCACCTCCTTGCGAATTCGCGAATACATTCAATTGACCGGCAGCGCTGCGCTCAGGGCCTTGAGCAGGGCGGCCTCGCTGAACGGCTTGAACAGGCATTCCACCGCGCCTTGGGCGATCAGGCGCGGCCGTTCGGCAGCGTCGCCGTGGGCGGTGATGAAGATCACCGGAATCCGGTAGTCGCGCCGGATCAGTTCCTTGAGCAGATCCGGCCCGGACATGCCGGGCATGGCGACGTCGAGAATCAGGCAGCGCGCCTGATCCAGGTACTCGGAAGCCAGAAACGCCTGGGCCGAGGAGAACGCCTGCACGGCAAAGCCGAATTCCTTGATCAGGTCCGGCAGCGCCTCGCGTACGGACTCGTCATCGTCGACCACGCAGACCAGTAAATCAGCGTTCATGGCCGATCCTCCAGGGCCTGAGTCAGCTCCGACGAGTCATCGGGCAACGGCGCCAGGGCAAAGCGGAAGGTGGCGCCGGGGCCATCGTCGTTGAGGCTGGCCCACAGACGCCCTTCGTGGTTTTCGATGATCGAGCGACTGACGGAGAGGCCGATGCCCATCCCCGAACTCTTGGTGGTGTAGAACGCGTTGAACAGCTGCTCGGCGTCCTGGGTGTCGAAACCGGGGCCGTTGTCCCTGACCGCCAGATAGACGCCGAGCGTTGCGTCGTGCCCGGTCATGACCTGCATGTGCCGCGAGCGGCTGGTTATTTTATTCATCGCCTCGGTGGCATTCAGGATCAGGTTGAGGATGACTTGTTGCAGTTGCACGCGATCACCCTTGACCGCGGGCAGGTCGTCGACAAAGTCCGGATGCAGCAACACGCCGTTGCGCTGCAGCTCGCCCAGCAGCATGGCAATCACCTCTCGCGCCGCCTCGTTGAGGTCGACGTTTTCGATGGTGATGCTCTTCTTTGAAAACAGCGCCCGCAGGCGGTTGATCACGTCGGAGGCGCGGTTGCCGTCGCGAATGGTGCGGCGTGCGGTTTCCAGGGCGCCGCTGACGTTCGGCGGATCGGCGCCGAGCATGCGCAGGCAGGTGCTGGCGTTGGTGATGATGCCGGCCAGCGGCTGATTGACCTCATGGGCAATCGAGGCGGTCAGCGTGCTCAGGCTGGCGACCCGGGCCAGATGCGCCAGCTCGGAACGCACCTTGCCCAGCGCCGCTTCGTTGCTCGCACGGTCGATGGCGATACTGGCGAGGTGGGTGAATTGCGCGATCAGGTTCTGCTGCGCGGCGGACGGTGTCCCTGGCCGGCGGTAATGCATCGACAAAATGCCACAGACCTCGCCATTGGCCGAGCGAACCGGGGCCGACCAGTTGGCCCGGAAGCCATGGCTCAGCGCAATCACGCACCAGTGCGGCCAGCGGTTTTCAAGGTTCAGGTCAGCGACGATCACCTGATGATTGTCGGTGGCGGCAATGCCGGCCGGGCAGGGCGCCGAGTCCACCGGATGGCCGTCGGCATCAGGGATCAGGTCCGCCGGCACATGGGGGGCAGCGCCGGGCAGCAGGCGTGGGGTGGGACGTGGCTCGGGGTAGCGACGCTGCTGATCCACCAGCAGAATGCTGCCCACGCAGCCGTCGAAGGTGGCTTCGAGCAGTTCGCACAGGGCCTCTAGAATCTCCGTCAGCGACGAGCCGCCGGCCATCAGGCCGAGCAGGTGTTTTTCTCCGGAGAGCAGCATTTCCGCGCGCTTGCGGTCTTCGATGTCGGTGTTCTCGCCGTACCAGCGCACCAACTGGCCGGACTCGTCGCGCTGGGGCACGGCGCGGATCATGAACCAGCGATACACACCGTCGTAGCGCCGCAGTCGCGCTTCGTACTCGCCCGCTTCGCCGGACTGCAACAGGCCGTACCAGTAGGCGCCGAGGGCGGCGGTGTCGTCGGGATGGATGGAGGCGGTCCAGCCAATGCCGGTGGCCTGCTCCAGCGTCATGCCGGTGTAGTCGCACCAGCGCCGGTTGATGAAGTAGACGTCGCCGTCGGGCGCGGCGCTCCAGACGAAACCGGGCACCGCGTCGATGATGTCGCGCAGGCGGTCTTCCGAGGCGCTGACCTCGGCCAGCGCTTGGGCGATCAGGGCCTTGTCGCGCTTTTGTTCGTCGATATCGACATGAATCACCCACCAGCGGGTGATGCGTCCCTGTTCGTCGCGCATCGGCAGGCCATCGGCGACGAACCAGCGATAGACGCCGTCGGCGCGACGGATGCGTTGTTCCTTGCGAAAGGGCTCGCCGGTGCGCACTGAATGCTGCCAGCTGTCGCCGACGCTGCGCCGGTCTTCGGGGTGGACGACCGTCTGCCAGCCCGCCCGCAATGCGGCCTCGCGGGTGCAGCCGGTGTAGGTGCACCAGCCCTGGTTGACGTAATCGACGCTGCCGTCGGCCGATGCGGTCCATGCCACACCCGGCAACGCGTCGACGACGCGGTCGAGTTGATTGTCCATTGCGGTCCTGTATCTGCGGTCGCCGTTCAAGAAGGATGCGCCTGGAGCGGGCGCGCGCCCATCATACTTAGGTGTCGCACGCCGCGGAAACCGTGGCGTCGCGGATCCGCGAGCGGCGGGCGATACCTTGGTGTTATCGCGCATCGGCGGCCATTCTGCTGTGATCCGTTGCCGGTCCGAGGAGCCCTCCGTCATGAACCGTTCTTCCCTTCTGCTGCCGCTGACCCTGCTGGCTGCGCTGAGCACGGCGCAGCCGCTGTTGGCCGCCGATCAGCCTGTAACGCCAGCGCTGACCCTGCCGATTCAGGGCCATTTACCCAGCCTGGACGGCGCCACCGACTGGCTCAATGGCACGCCGCTCAGCAGCGCCGACCTGCGCGGCAAGGTGGTGCTGGTGAATTTCTGGACGTACTCGTGCATCAACTCGATCCGGCAGATTCCCTACGTCCGCGCCTGGGCGCAGAAGTACAAGGATCAGGGGCTAGTGGTGATCGGCGTGCATGCGCCGGAGTTCGGCTTCGAGCAGAACGTCGATAACGTCCGTCGCGCCATCGGCCCGCTGGGCGTCGATTACCCGGTGGCCATCGATAACGAGCATGCGGTGTGGCAGGCCTTCGACAATCGTTACTGGCCGGCGCTGTATTTCATCGACGCCGAGGGGCGCATTCGACACGACAAGTTCGGTGAAGGCGACTACGCCGAGTCCGAGCGGGTCATTCAGCAACTGCTCACCGAAGCGGGCGCGAAAAATGTCAGCCATGACCTGGCCAGCGTCGATGCCCGGGGGCCAGAGGCCGATGCCGACTGGGACAACCTGCGCTCGCCGGAAACCTATGTCGGCTACGAGCGCACCGAGCGTTTTTCTTCTCCGGGGGATGTGAAGCCGGATCGCACCCAGACCTATGCAGCGCCGTCGCAACTGGCGCTCAACCACTGGGCATTGGCCGGCGACTGGGCCATGGGCACCCAGGCCACGGTGCTGCACAAGGCGGGCGGTCGTGTCGTCTATCGCTTCCATGCCCGCGACGTGCATCTGGTGATGGGGCCGGCGACGGCAGGCAAACCCGTGCGCTTTCGCGTGACGCTCGACGGCCAGCCGCCGGGTGAGGGGCACGGCGTCGATGTCGACGGGCAGGGGAACGGCGTGGTCAACGAACCGCGCATGTACCAGTTGATTCGTCAGGCCGGGGCGGTAGGGGATCGGCAGTTCGAGATCGAGTTCCTCGACCCGGCGGTGGAGATTTTTGCGTTTACCTTTGGATGAGGGGGCTGCTCCCCGGCTAGGTTGTGTTGTTGTGCCGGGATTCAGAAACACCCCGAGCCCCGTGGGAGGGAGCCCTGCTCGCGAATGCGTTGTGTCAGCCGGCGCATATCCCTTGTGGGAGCGAATTCATTCGCGAGAGGGCGCTACGGTCGACATGAATCTGTCGGCTGGAACAGAGCATCGCGAATGAATTCGCTCCCACAGGGTTTCCCCGGTCCGGGCTGGGAGAGGTGACATCCGAAAGATATCCACAGGCCATTTCCTCCACTCATACATAGGTATGCATCGACACCTTGGTGCAATCGTCCGGACTCGGGAGGGGTGATGTCATCGGCGCTGGCATCCGACGATGGTCGCCGTTCAGGCCGGCCTGTTACCAAAAGGAGATTGATCATGCTTGCAGCTTCGCCCGTTTCCTCCCGACCCCGCCTGCTGGTGCGGTCTGCGCTGGCCGGCGCCATTGGCTTGCTTCTGCTGGCCGGCCCCATCGAAGTGCCGCAGGCCGTGGCGGCCACCAGCGCCGGCTCGGGCGCAAGCGCGTCCGAGGCGATTCGCCCGTACCGCATCCACGTTGCCGAAGCGCAACTGACCGACCTGCGCAAGCGCATCGCCGCCACCCGCTGGCCAGACAAGGAAACCGTCAACGACACCTCTCAGGGCGTGCAGCTGGCCCAGGTTCAGGCGCTGGTGCAGTACTGGGGCAAGGGCTACGACTGGCGCAAGGCAGAGGCAAAACTCAACGCGCTGCCGGAATTCATCACCACCATCGACGGCGTCGACATCCAGTTCATCCATGTGCGCTCGCCGCATCCGAACGCCATGCCGCTGATCTTGACCCATGGCTGGCCCGGCTCGCAGTTCGAATTCCTCAAGACCATCGGCCCGCTGACCGACCCGACAAAATACGGTGGCCGCGCCGAAGACGCCTTCGATGTGGTGATCCCGTCGATCCCCGGCCATGGCTTCTCCGGCAAGCCGACCGAACTGGGCTGGGGCCCGGATCGCGTGGCCAAGGCCTGGGATGTGCTGATGAAGCGCCTCGGCTACAGCCACTACGTATCTCAGGGCGGCGATCATGGCTCGGTGATTTCCGACGCCCTTGGCCGACTGGCGCCGCCGGGCTTGCTGGGCATTCACCTGAACATGCCGGCCACCGTGCCGCCGGAACTGGTCAAACCGATCTTCGGCGGCGATCCGGCACCGGCCGGGCTGACCGATCCGGAGCGTGACGCCTTTAATGCGCTGAGCACCTTCTTCGGTCGCAACGCCGCCTACGGCGCGATGATGGTGACCCGCCCGCAGACCATCGGTTATCTGCTGGCCGATTCGCCGGCCGGCACCGCCGCCTGGATGTACGAGAAATTTGCCGCCTGGAGCGACAGCGACGGCAAGCCGGAGCGGGTGATCAGCCGCGATGAAATGCTCGACGACATCAGCCTGTACTGGCTGACCAACAGCGGCGCGTCGTCGTCGCGGTTCTATTGGGAAAACAACAACAATAACTTCAGCGCGACGGCGCAGAAGACCACCGAGATCAAGGTGCCGGTGGCGATCACGGTGTTCCCGCACGAAATCTACCGCGCGCCGAAAACCTGGGCGCAGCGTGCCTATCCTTCGCTGGCTTACTACAGCGAAGTGAACAAGGGCGGCCACTTCGCTGCCTGGGAACAGCCGCAACTGTTCAGTGAAGAACTGCGCAGCGCCTTCCGGCCACTGCGCACGGCTGCAACGTCCACCGCTGGCAAGACCGGCCAGTGACTCTCATCTGCGCTTTTCAGACCCGCAGCCGCAGACCCGCGGCTGCACCCGGAGAAATCACCATGAAGATGACCCTGTTGAACAAGAAGTCCTCATTCCGTCGTCGCCTGCTGGCCCCGTCGATTCTGGCGGCGGCGCTGATGCAGCTGGGAGCGCTGGGCGTCGGTTACTCCCAGGCCAGCGCCGCCGAAGTGGCCGCTGGCACGATCGCGCCGATCACCGCTGGCAGCCACACCTCGTTCGGCACGCTCAAACACGTCAAGGCCGGCCTGTTGGATGTGTCCTATGCCGAACTCGGCCCGGCCGACGGCCCGGTGGTCATCCTGCTGCATGGCTGGCCTTACGATATTCACAGCTATCTGGACGTCGCCCCGGCCTTGGCCGAGAAGGGCTATCGCGTGCTGATTCCGTCGGCGCGCGGCTATGGCGACACCCATTTTCTCTCCGCAAAAACCGTGCGCAACGGTCAGCCGGCGGCACTGGCCACCGACCTGATCGATTTCATGGACGCGCTGAAGATCAAGCAGGCGGTACTCGGCGGCTACGACTGGGGCGCACGTACCGCCAACATCGTCGCGGCGCTGTGGCCGGAGCGGGTCAAGGCGCTGGTGGCGGTCAGCGGTTATCTGATCGGCAGTCAGGAAGCTGGCAAGACGCCGCTGCCACCGGCCGCCGAGCTGCAATGGTGGTATCAGTTCTACTTCGCCACCGAGCGCGGCCGCCTGGGTTACGAGAAGAACACCCACGATTTCGCCAAGCTGATCTGGAAGCTGGCCTCGCCGAAGTGGGATTTCGATGACGCTACTTATGACCGCAGCGCTGCATCGCTACAAAACCCGGATCACGTTGCCGTGTCGATCTACAACTACCGCTGGCGGCTGGGGCTGATCAAGGGCGAAAGCCGTTATGACGGGCTGGAAAAACGCCTCGCAGCGTTCCCGTCCATCGGCGTACCGACCATCACCATGGAAGGCGACGCCAACGGCGCACCGCACCCACCGGCCGAGGCTTACGCCAAGCGTTACACCGGCAAATACGAATACCGCCTGATCAACGGCGGCATCGGTCACAACCTGCCGCAGGAAGCGCCACAAGCCTTCGCCCAGGCCGTCATCGACGCCGATCACCTGTAATTTCTGACAGAGAAGAACTTGCCCATGAAAAAAATGTGTGTGGTGCTGACCGCTGCGGTCAGTGTGCTGGCCGCCGCTTCGGCCTTCGCCCAAGCGCAAAAACCGACCATCGTGCTGGTGCATGGCGCGTTCGCCGATGCGTCGAGCTGGAATGGCGTGGTGAAAGTGCTGGAGAAGGATGGCTACCCGGTCGTGGCGGCAGCCAACCCGCTGCGCGGCGTCAAAAGTGATGGCGCGGCCATCGCCAACCTGTTGGGCAGCATCAAGTCACCGGTGGTGCTGGTCGGTCACTCCTACGGCGGCAACGTCATCAGCGCGGCGGCCAACGATCAGCCCAATGTGAAGGCGCTGGTCTATGTGGCGGCCTTTGCCCCGGAGGCGGGAGAAACGGTCGCCGGTCTGGCCGGCAAGTTCCCCGGCAGCACCCTCGGCCCGACCCTGGCCGCACCGGTGCCGTTGGCGGACGGCGGCAAGGACCTGTACATCCAGCAAGACAAGTTCCACGACCAGTTCGCCGCCGACGTGCCCGCTGCACAGGCGGCGCTGATGGCCGCGACCCAGCGTCCGGTCACCGAAGCAGCGCTCAACGAACAGGCTGAAGCGCCAGCCTGGAAGCACCTGCCGTCCTGGTACATCTACGGCGACAAGGACAAGAACATTCCGCCCCAGGCCATGGCGTTCATGGCCAAGCGGGCGGACGCGAAGGCGGTGGAAGTGGTCAAGGGCGGCTCCCATGTGGTGATGGTGTCGCATCCTGACGCTGTGGCGCATCTGATCGAAAAAGCCGCAACGGCGCAGTGATCCGCGCTGCCGGTCACTCCCCGGCCGGCAGCAGGAAGCGGGCAATCAGCGGCAAATGGTCGGAAATCAGCAGGGTGTCGTCCTGACGGACCTGTGCATCGACCCGTTGCAGGATCGGGCTGTGGAACAGGTAGTCCACGGTCCGGTCCGGGCCGCTGACCCGTGGGTCGTTGGGGAAGCGTGTGTACCACTGGCGGCGGTCTTCGCCATTGGCTTCGGCGTTGGCGGGGATCATCGGGTATTTGTGCCACAGGCTCTGCAACGGGCTGTCGGCTGGGTACTGGCTGCGTTGCTCGACCGGCAGGCGCTGATACTGGCCTTCGGGCAGCAGGTTGAAATCGCCGCCGGCGATCCACGGAATGCCTCGCTGGTCGAGGGATTCCAGCAGCCGGGCGACGGCCTCGACTTGCTGCGCTTGGCTGTCATCGCCGGGCTGGAAGCCGCTGAGCCGGGTGTTGACCACGGCCAGTTGGCCGCCTTCCGGCAGCGGCAGGTAGCTCACCAGCAGTGCCGGCTTCGGTGCGAACTGGCGGGCGATCAGATTATCGGCCGGGGCGGGCAGTTGCAGGCGCTCGGCCTTGTCCATGCGATAGCGGCTGAGGGTCGCCAGCTTCATGCCGACGCTGCCGAAAATGTGCCGGTCCGGCACGAAGTCGGCTTTCCAGTCGAATGCCTCGCTGCTGCACGGGTAAAGGTCGGTGACCCGCTCCAGCAACAGGGCCAGCTGGTTGCTGTAACCGGTGTTCTTGGCGCCGTCGCTGACTTCCTGCAACAGCACGATGTCCGGCTGTTCATCGCGGATCACCCGCACCACTTCATCGAGGTTGTAGGCAATGTCTTCGGTGGTCGGCTTTTCGTCCGGGCCGCTGCCGTCGGCCATGTCGTACCAGAACACGTAGCGCTTGCCGGCCAGGTACTGGATGTTCCAGGTCATGACCTTGAGCGCCTGACCGGGCACCAGCGTCGGCGGCGCAGCGTCCTTGGCGTTGCAGCTGACCGGCAGGTGTTCGTGGCGGGACGGATGCCAGGTCACGTTGTAGATCAGCCCGCCGAGAAACACGGCCAGCAGCACCAGATACAGAACGTAACGCAGCGGACGGGGCATCGGTGCTCCTGGGCCGGTGGTCAGGCCGCTTGCGCGGGCTCGTCGATCAGCATGAACAGGCGGTACATCACCACACTGATGAACAGTTGCAGAAAGCTCGACACGCTGTCGACCATCAGCGACAGCAGCGGGCTCTGTTGGTCGGGCAGCACGTAGAAGCTCAGGCCTTCCAGTACCGACAGGGGAATATAGACGCACAGCACGCAGGCCAGGATGCGCACGATGTGGCCGCGGGTAATCTTGAAGCTTTCGCGCATGGCTTCCAGCGGGCCCATGCCGCGCAGCACCAGCAAGTACTCGGCGAACACCAGTTTGATCATCACCCACACGCCGGGAACGATGAACAGCGACAGGCCGGCCATGATCAGCAGCGTGCTCAGGGCCGTCAGCACGGCGAAGGTCGGCCACAGGCGCAGGGTCGCCGCCAGCAGATCACGCTTGGCCGGCTGCTCGCCACGGGTCTTGGCGTCCAGGAACAGGATCAGCGCGCCGGTATACAGCGGGTAGAACAGCAGGCCGGTCAGCAATTGCCAGCTCGCCGAACCGTCGGCCACCGCCCCGGCGCTGGCCAGCCATTGTTTGGTCAGCGCCTCCAGGATCACCAGCGGCAGGCACAGCGCGAGGATGCTGGCGAAATTGCGCCGGAAAAAGTACAGCGAGTCTTGCAGAACGGTGAGCGGATTCATGGACGGATCACAGGCAAAAAAGCAGGCGGCCACTTTAACGTAGAGCGCCGGACGGGCCAATCGCGGGGGCAATCGGATAGGCGGTGCTGCGCCTCCTTAACTTTTTTTACATCCTATTGAAACGCCCTTGAACAGCCCCACTTCTGTTGTGTCTGACCGATATGTTTCAAAAGGTCACTCACTGAACTCCTACGGCAATCTAACGAGGTCGCCATGAATAGCGAAGAGCAAACCCTGATCGACGGTCTGTTTGGCAAACTGAAACAGGCAGAGACCGATTCGGCCCCCCGAGACGCCCAGGCCGAGGCGCTGATCAAGGAGCACCTGAGCCGCCAGCCCGCCGCGCCTTACTACATGGCGCAGGCAATTCTGGTTCAGGAAGTCGCGATCAAGCAGCTGGAGGCCCAGAGCCGCCAGCGCGATGAGCAGATTCAACAATTGCAGGCCGAGCTGCAGCGGGCCAAGGCCCAGGCGCCAGCCCAGAGCGGCGGCTTCCTGTCGAGCATCTTCGGCGGCGGTTCCCGTGACTCGCAGCCGCAGCAGCCAGCGTCGTCCTTCTCACGTCCGTCCAGCCCACCGCCTTCCAATGGTGGCGGCTGGCGTGACGGTCCGGCGACCCCGCCACCGTCGTACAACGCCCCGCAAGGCAACTACGCTGCGCCGCCACCGCCTCAACAGCAGGCGCCGGCCGCGCCGTTCGGCAGCGGTTTCCTCGGTGGCGCGCTGAAGACCGCCGCTGGCGTGGCGGGTGGCGTGATGCTGGCAGAAGGCATCAGCAGCCTCTTCCACCACAACAGCCAGCCGCAGGAAATCGTCGAAATCATCGAGGAGCAACCGGCACAACCGGCCAGCCAGAATGACTTCGGCAACGGTGGCTGGGGTGAAGACCAGCAACGCGTGACCAGCAACGACGGCTGGGGCCAGGACAACGGTGGCTTCGCCGATACCGATTACAGTAACGACGATGGCGGCTTGTTCGACGATGATGACTCCTACGTCTGATCATCAAAAACCGTTGTAGGCGCTGACTTGCGACCGTTGTAGGAGCGTGGCTTGTCCCGCGACCGGCGGGGACCCCGTCGTAAATCCGGTATATGCGGTGCGTCAGGCATACCGCATGCGCAGGGTTTACGACGACTTCGTCGCCGGTCGCAGGGCAAGCCAGCTCCTACAGGTTCGAGCAAACGCCGTTTCTGCACTGACCTCTTCAAACTGGCATACTGAGCGCCGGTCCGCGTTCGGGCCGTTGTCGCGTGCCAGCGCATCGAGGAGTTCCGGTGAGAAGAATCGCGGTGTTCGCCGACGTACAGAATCTGTATTACACCGTGCGTCAGGCCCATGGTTGCCACTTCAACTACGCCGCCCTGTGGGCCGATATCAGCCAGCGCGGGCAGATCGTCGAGGCGTACGCCTACGCCATCGATCGCGGCGACAGCAAGCAGCAGCAATTCCAGCAGATCCTTCGCAACCTCGGTTTCACCGTCAAACTCAAGCCCTACATCCAGCGCAGCGACGGCTCGGCCAAGGGCGACTGGGACGTGGGCATCACCATCGACATCATGGACGTCGCGCCGAACGTCGATGAAGTGGTGCTGGCGTCCGGCGATGGCGATTTCGACCTGCTGCTGGAGCGGATCATCAGCAAGCACGGCGTCGAGGCCGTGGCCTACGGCGTGCCGGGGCTGACTGCCAATTCACTGATTCGCGCGGCCAGCCGCTATGTGCCGATCGAGGGTGGGTTGTTGCTCAAAAGCTGATTCACCACCTTCCCCGTAGCAGTCCGGCTTGCCGGCGGCGTGTTCAGAATCGCTACCGATGTAGGAGTGAGCTTGCTCGCGATAGCGTAATCTGACTCAACACATCCGTAACAGACCCACCGCTATCGCGAGCAAGCTCACTCCTACAAGTGGGTATCGCCGAGACAAACAAAGGTTTTTATCCCCATGCAGGAACGCATCGCCGTCATCGACTTCGAAACCACCGGCATCTCCCCGAGCAGCACCTGCCGGGCCACCGAAATCGCCGTGGTGATCATGGAGCAGGGCGTCATCGTCGAGCGCTACCAGAGCCTGATGAACGCCGGCGTGCGCATTCCGGGCTTTATCGAATCGCTGACCGGCATCAGCAACGCCATGCTGCGCACCGCGCCACCAGCAGAAAAGGTGATGAACGAAGTCGCCGAGTTCGTCGGCAGCACGCCGCTGGTCGCCCACAACGCCGCCTTCGACCAGAAGTTCTGGGACTACGAGCTGTCACGCATCAAGCGCAACCGCGAGCAGGCCTTTGCCTGTTCGATGCTGCTGGCACGGCGCCTGCTGCCTGCGGCGCCCAACCACAAGCTCGGCACGTTGACCCAGTGGGCCGGCCTGCCGCACACCGGCAAGGCGCACCGGGCCATGGCCGACGCCGAGATGGCCGCCAACCTCACCGCGCACCTGAGCCAGCAACTGCACCAGACCCACGGCATTGCCGGGGTATCCCATCAGCTGCTGTGCACGTTGCAGAAGGTCCCGGCGAAGAAGATTGCCGAGGCCATCAGCAAGCATCGCGGTCGTTGAGTCGCTGTGTGTACCGGGGATTTAAAGTGTATGGGTCGAATTCGGCGCAGTTGTAACTGACAGTGTCGCCGAGAAGCCCCTTACAATCAGCGCAATAATAAATGTCCTGATTTCGAGCTTTTCATGTCTGCTGCCCGCCGTTTTCCCCTGCTGCTCATCGGAGCCTTTTTCGCGCTGTACGTGATCTGGGGTTCCACCTATCTGGCCATCCGCATCGGTATCGAAACCTGGCCGCCACTGATGATGGCCGGGGTGCGCTTCACCATCGCCGGCTCCATCCTGTTCGCCTTCATGCGTTTGCGCGGCGCGCCGATGCCGACCTGGCAGCAGTGGAAAGCCTCGGCGATGATCGGTTTCCTGCTGCTGGCCTGCGGCAACGGCGCAGTGACCCTGGCCGAGCACAATGGCGTGGCATCGGGCGTGGCCGCGCTGGCGGTGGCCGTGGTGCCGCTGTTCACCCTGCTGTTCGGCCTGATCTGGGGCCATCGCAACACCCGTCTGGAGTGGGCGGGTATCGTGCTCGGCCTGATCGGCATCGGTTTGCTCAACCTGGGTTCCAACCTGCAGGCCAGCCCGCTGGGCGCTGCGCTGGTGATCTTCGCCGCCGCCACCTGGTCGTTCGGTTCGATCTGGAGCCGCTACCTGCCGCTGCCGCCCGGCGCCATGGCCAGTGGCTGCGAAATGCTCACCGCCGGCGCCATGATGCTGATCGGCAGCTACGTCAGTGGCGAGCGCATGACCCAGTCGCCCGGTCTGTCCGGCTGGCTGGTGATGGCCTATCTGGTGGTGTTCGGTTCCATCGTCGCCTTCAGTTCCTACATGTACCTGCTGAAAAACGTGCGCCCGGCGGCGGCCACCAGCTATGCCTACGTCAACCCGGCGGTGGCGGTGTTGCTGGGTGTGTTGTTCGCCGATGAACACATCGGCCCGGCGGAAGCGGCGGCCATGTGCGTGATCATCAGTGCGGTGGTGCTGATCGGCCTGCCGCAGTGGCGCAAGCAGGGGCCGGCCCAAAAAGGTTAAGATGCGCGCCATTACGAAACGCGCTGACCCTTTTTCCAACGGTATCCCCATGACATTCGCCACTCTTGGCCTGATCGAACCCCTGCTGCGAGCCCTCGAACGACTGGGCTACCAGACGCCCACTCCTGTTCAGGCCAAGGCCATTCCGCCGGTGCTGGAAGGCCGCGACCTGATGGCTGCTGCCCAGACCGGCACCGGCAAGACCGCCGGTTTCGCCCTGCCGTTGCTGCAACGCCTGACCATGGAAGGCCCGAAAGTCGAGTCCAACTCCGTGCGTGCGCTGATCCTGGTGCCGACCCGCGAGCTGGCCGAACAGGTTCACGAAGCCATTCGTCAGTACGCCGAACACCTGCCGCTGACCACTTACGCGGTGTACGGCGGCGTCAGCATCAACCCGCAGATGATGAAGCTGCGCCGTGGCGTCGACGTGCTGGTGGCGACACCGGGTCGTCTGCTCGACCTGAACCGCCAGAACGCAGTGAAGTTCTCGCAGGTACAGACCCTGGTGCTCGACGAAGCCGACCGCATGCTCGACCTCGGCTTCTCCCAGGAACTGCGCGACATCTACGCCGCGCTACCCAAGCGTCGCCAGACCCTGCTGTTCTCGGCGACCTTCTCCGACCCGATCCGCCTGATGGCCGGGCAGATGCTCGACAACCCGCTGAGCATCGAAGTCAGCCCGCGCAACGTCGCGGCGTCGTCGGTCAAACAGTGGGTCGTGACGGTAGACAAGAAGCGCAAGAGCGAGCTGTTCATCCATCTGCTGAAAAAACAGCGCTGGAGCCAGGTTCTCGTGTTCGCCAAAACCCGCGTCGGTGTCGATCAACTGGTCGACCGCCTGCAAGGGCTGGGCATCAACGCTGACGGCATCCATGGCGACAAGCCGCAGGCCACCCGCCAGCGCGCGCTGGACCGCTTCAAACTCGGCGAAGTGCAGATCCTCGTTGCCACCGATGTTGCCGCTCGCGGCCTGGACATCGACGACCTGCCGACCGTGGTCAACCTCGATCTGCCGATCGTGGCCGAAGACTACGTGCACCGCATCGGCCGCACAGGCCGCGCCGGTCAGACCGGTGAAGCGATCTCGCTGGTCTGCGCCGACGAAGTCGAACTGCTCAGCGCCATCGAAGTGCTGACCCGGCAGACCCTGCGCCGTCAGGAAGAGCCCGATTTCGAGCCGGAACACCGCGTGCCGGTCACCGACGCCAGCGGCCAGATCCTGAAAAAACCGAAAAAGCCGAAGAAACCCAAAGTCAGTGGCGGCGGTGGCGGCAAGCGCAACCTCGGCAAATGGGTCGACAGTGGCGAAACGGTTGCCGATGTGCCGGCTGCCAAACCGGTCAGAAAGGTGCCGGCGTTCAATACCGGGCCGCGCAAGAAAAAGCCGTAACCGGCGATGCAGCAGGCGGGCGGGGCGCTTTCAATCAATAGAAGGCGCCCGCTTCGCCAATGCTCAATGCGTGTCGAGAATGTCCTGATACAGCGCTGTGTAGGACTTCACCATCTTCTCGGCGGTAAACACCTCTTCATAGCGCTGTGCGGCTTTCAGGCCCATGCGGCCCGCCAGCTCCCGGTCATTCCACAACGTAGTCATGGCGCCCGCCAGAGCCGTGGCGTCTCGTGGCGCGACCACCAGCCCGGTTTCATTCGCGATGTTGATGAACGACATGCCGCTGCCGATTTCGCAGGAAATCATCGGCTTGCCGTACATCGCCCCTTCCAGCAGCGAAATGCCGAAGGATTCCGAGCGCAAGTGCGACGGGAAGACAAAGGCTTCGCAGAGTGTCAGCAGGGCGCTCTTGTCTTCATCGGGCAAACCGCCGAGAAACTTCACGTTGCTCAGGCCCAGCGCTGACGCCTTGGCTTTCAGTTCGGCTTCGTCGTGTCCGCCGCCCATGATCACCACCGGCAGGCCCGTGAGTTTGGCGGCGTCGAGCAGGAAACTCAGGCCCTTGTAGTAACGCAGGGCGCCGACGAACAGGAAGAAACGCTCGCCCAGTTGCTGTTTCCAGTGGGCCAGGCGGGCAGGGGACGGCACCGGGTAGGTCGAGCGGTCGATGCCATACGGGATGATTTCGACCTTGTCCTGGAATCGGGTCAGCACTTCGCTGCTGGCCGCGTAGTTGGGCGATGACGCGACGATGCGGTCAACGCTGCCCAGAAAGCGGTTCATCAGCGGCTGATACAGCTTGAGCAGGGTCTTCTGCTTGACGATGTCGGAGTGATAGCTCACCAGCGACGGCTTTTTCAGCCGGCTGGCGAAGTGCGCCACGTCCATGTAAGGCCACGGGAAGTGGTAATGCACGATGTCCGCTTCGGCGGCGAGGGCCTTGAAGTCACGGATGCCGGACAGCGACAGCCCGGTGGAGGCCACGTACAGATCCTGCTTCGAGCGGTGAATGGTGTGATTGCCGTACGTCTCGTTGCGAGCCGAACCATTGGTGCTCAGAAACAGCACGTGGGGTTCGATGCCGTGGGCCACGCTGCCCTGCGACAGCTGGAAAATCACCTGCTCGATACCGCCGCCCGGCGTTTCGGGGAAGTAGGTTTTGAAGAAGTGTAAGACTTTGATCATTGCGGTCCCGAGCGAACGAATGCACGGCCAGTAACAGGCACGAAGCCCCGCAGGCAGGGCTGAACCTGAGGGCTGCGGGGTTCATGTGAGAAGTGCCGGTCGTCTTCGTCAGCAAAGGCAACCGGCCAGAGCGCCAGCGATACGATGGCGCGAGCGGCGCGTCAATCAGTTCGCGCGGCCGTAGACGTCTTCGTAACGCACGATGTCGTCTTCGCCCAGGTAGTCGCCGCTCTGTACTTCGATCAGTACCAGATCGATCACGCCCGGGTTGCTCAAGCGGTGCTTGTGGCCTGCCCGGATGAAAGTCGATTCGTTGGTGTTGAGCATCAGTTCCTGATCGTCGTTGATGATCACGGCCATGCCGCTCACCACGATCCAGTGTTCGCTGCGGTGGTGGTGCATCTGCAACGACAGCGAACCCTTGGGCTTGACCACGATGCGCTTGATCTTGAAGCGCTCGCCGTTTTCCAGGGTGGTGTAGGTGCCCCACGGACGGTGAACGGTGCGGTGCAACTGATGAACCGTGTGACCGGATTTCTTCAGTTGGCCGACGATGTGCTTGACGTCCTGGGCGTGATCCTTGTGCGCGATCATCAGTGCGTCGGGCGTATCGACCACCAGCAGGTCTTCGACGCCGACCAGCGCGGTGAGGCGGTCTTCGCTGTTGACGTAGTTGTTGCGCGAGCCGTGGGACAGCACTTCGCCTTCGAAGCGGTTGCCGTTTTCGTCTTCCGGGGTCAGTTCACTGACCGCGTTCCACGAACCGATGTCGCTCCAGCCGATATCGCAAGCGACGGTCACGACCTTGGCGGAACGCTCCATCAGCGCGTAGTCGATGGAGATGTCCGGGACTTCGGCAAATGCGTCGGCGTCCAGCGCCAGGCAGCGATAGCGGTCGGCCGTGGCCAGGCGCGAGCGCTCGATGGCAGCGGAGGCTGCGTTAAGAACATCCGGCGCGTGTTTGGCCAGTTCTTCAAGGACGGAGCCGACCTTGAAGCAGAACATGCCCGAGTTCCAGAAGTAGTTGCCGGCCGCCAGATACGACTCGGCCGCCTGCAGATTCGGTTTTTCAACGAAGCGGGCAACCTTCAGGCCGCCTTCTGGCTGAATCGGGGCGCCGGCTTCGATGTAGCCGAAACCGGTTTCCGGGTATTGCGGCTTGATGCCGAAAGTGACCAGCCAGCCCTTTTCGGACAGCTGCATCGCACGGGAGACGGCTTCGGCAAAGGCTGCTTCGTTCTGAATCAGGTGGTCGGCGGCCAGTACCAGCATGTGGACGTCGCCGCCGTGGGCTTCTTTCAGTTGCAGCGCGGCAGTGGCGATGGCAGCGGCGGTGTTGCGGCCGAAGGGTTCAAGAATGTAGCTCTGGGCGAGACCGACGGAATTGACAGCGCGGTATTCGTCTTCAGTCTTGAACAGCAGTTCGCGGTTGGTGACCGTCAGAATTTCCGACACGCCTTGCAGGGCCGCAGCCCGCAGGAATGTTTTCTGAATCAGGTTCTGCCCGTCTGGCAGTGTCATGAACGGCTTTGGATGGGCCTCGCGCGAAACGGGCCACAACCGGCTGCCTACACCACCAGACAAAATGACGGGTATCAATCCCATGCTTTCAAATCCTTAATGTGCCAAATAGTGGCAATCTGGAATAACAAAACCGAACACGTTCGCAGTACAGTCCATTGCGCTCGAACTTCATTGAATCACCGAGTCGAACCCGCCCGTGTCTGGCCGGTTTCACGCAATTCTCTCGGGGGCTGAACGAGCGAAAGGATACCAGAGAAACGCCGCCGAAGGTGCCGGAAACTGGGGGCGCCGCCCGGTTTGCAGGCTGTCTGGCAAGAACCTTGGCAACAGAAACCGGCAGCTCTGGCACTGGTTGTCGATGGCGGTGTTTCATCAGTGAGCCATTGGTGTGGAAATAGTTTGAGGATATTTTCTCGCCGTTAAGGGCGCGGCAACTTCCGTTCATGGCGTGCGCACCGCCATGAGTCGCCTGGCAATATCGAACAGCGTGAAGATTGCGCGGCGGATCCGCTGTTTTCGACGTTCGACCCAATAGCCCAATATAAACACCGGTACAACAACGCCCACATACACCAGCGTGCGCAAGAGCGGGTCGTAGAAGTCCCGGTCATGGCTTGCCAGTGCCTGCCAGAAGATCATCAGCGGGTAGTGATAGATGTAAAGGCTGAACGTATAGCCGGCGAGCGTTCGGACAGTGGTTGCCAGGCGTCCGTTACGTTGCGCCTGTGTGCCTTGGGTCAGTTGTCTGACGGCAAAGAGATGCACCGATACCAGCAGGGCGAGGATATAGCCCCAGCCAAAGTTGGCGGCGCCATCCAGACCATGCCCCAGCAATTGTTCTACATAGGCGCCGGCCAAGGGATAGGACCAGTCCCGTGGATTGTTCAACTGCACGAGCAGGAACACGATGATCGGACAAAGACACATCAGCCAGAGTGCGGCTGACGATGGCCGGAATTTGTCGCGACAGTGGTAGGCAAGTACGCCGGCAAACCAGATCGGCAACATGACCCATTGCTTGGGGCCGGTAATCAACAGTGCCAACAGGATCAACGCCACTCGCCAGCGCCCGCGGGTAAACACGGCCAGCCCGTAGATGATGTAACACCAGACTTCGAAGGCGAGGCTCCAGTAGGGGCCATTGCCGAAAGGGCGGATATCTTCCCACCAGAATTCGTTGGTGAAGAACAGCGTTCGGCTCAGGTAATACAGCGGGGCCTCCAGCTGAAACGCATCCGGATAAAGATGGGGCGCGTATTGATTGCCGACGATCATCAGCCCGAGAGACAGCACCACGGCGGTCAGCGCCACCGGAAAGATTCGCGCGATGCGGTTGATGCTGTACGTCAGGCCGTCGGTTTCCTTGGCATCGACCGCATGGCTGATGACATACCCGGAGAGCACGAAAAAGATGATGACCGCGTCGTAGCCGAAATTGTACCGATCCGTGATCGCCGCCTGGCTTGCGGTCAGTGGGTAATGCGACAGGGCGACAACGGCGGCGGCCAACAGCCGAAGCAGGTCTAGATAAAGTGAAAAGCGTTCCGGCATCCTGGCGTGCATGCAGCTCCCTCTCTGAACGATCACCCTTGTGTCAGCAACGAAGTCATACGGCCAGCTTGCTCAACACATCCATATAAAACCGCGTCTGCAAGGCCGCGTGGTCGCGAGTGGCGGCAGTGCCGACCGGGGGGTGATACGTGTCGTAATGGATGGTCTTGAGCCTGAGTTCTTCCACATTGCCGATTTCGAAGAATTCGTAGTCGTCCCGCAGGTTGAACTTCATGTAGTCGACGAAGGCAAAGTTGCGGGAAATGATCATGCGCCGTGAAAGCTCTGCCACTTCGCTGCAGATGGCCGAGGCTTCCTGGCCGACTTCGCGGTAGGGCAGCCAGGAAAAATCCACCCCTGCGATGGCCTTGTACATGGCCAGATCGTCGACGCTGCCCATGAAAAAGGTGCGGCCCAGCACTTTGTTCTTTCTGCACAGTTCCACCAACTGGTCGATCTGCGACGTGTCGGATTGTTTGATGGCCGTGGGATGCAGGCCGGAAAAGATCAGCAGTTTGTAGTTTTCCGGCAAGCGGGCAATGCACTGGATGGCATAGTCGAAACCCTTGTAGCCGCCGAAAAAGCCGAACACGCCGATCAACTGGTTCTTGTTGTCCAGCCCCAGCCGGTCGATCAATTCCTGACGGCATTGCTCATGGCTGAACCCGGCCTTCTCGGCTTCGCTGGTGTAACACAGCGGGTGGCATTCGACATTGGGCAGTTTGAAGCGCTGCTTGAGCACGCGCTTGGTGGTTTCGGTGTGGACGATGACCTTGATCTTGTGCTGCCGGATGTATTCGAACAGGCCCAGTTCGCAGCGTGCCGTCTGGGTCGCTCGCCAGTTTCTGGCGAATTCCATGAGTGACGAGCGCGGGCGCAGCATCAGGCGTGGCAGCGACGGAAAGGTCGCCTGTGCCGAGCATGATCTGCTGAATACGGTATGAAAGGTGATCGTCGAGTTCGGATTGGCGCTCAATATCCGCTTCAACCGGGCAATCGACTGCGCGATGGAGTCCGAAAACAGACCGTATTCGCACTGAATGGAAACGGCATCGAAATCCTTTAATTGCGTGCACAGTTCGTCAATGAAACGCTCGGCCTCGACATCCGTTGCGCCGAAACTTTTCTTCAGCTCTTGCGGCGGCAGTTCAAACACCGTCACTTCGTTGCACGGCGCAAAGTTGCGGTACAAGACTTCCGAGAAGCGCGCGATACCGCATTCAAGCCGGTACGATGAAACGATCGCTATTTTCATGACGGTCATCCAATGGGAAAGTCTTCCACGATTTTTCCGTGTTCAAGCCTGATACAGCGGTTACAGACACTGCTGATAAGTTCTGGCGAGTGGGAGGCGAGGACCAGGATCGAAGCGTTTGAGGTCATCTCGTGCAGCCGCTTGTTGGCCTGTTCCTGAAACTGCGCGTCGCCCACGCCCAGCCACTCGTCCATGAGAATGATGTCGGCGGGGAACGCCGTGGAAATGGAGAAACCCAGACGCACCAGCATCCCCGACGAGTAGGTGCGCAGCGGCAGGCGCAAGTAGTCGCCCAGCCCGGAAAACTCGGCGATGTCGTGGATGGTCTGTTTGATCTCGCCGGGTTTGACCCCCAGGATCGCGCCGCGCAGGTAGATGTTCTCGTAGCCGGTCGCTTCCACTTCCATGCCCAGGGTCAGGTCCAGCAGCGAGGTCACCCTGCCGGCGGACTTCAACCTGCCAAGGGTGGGCCAGTAGACCTGCGCCATGACCTTGAGAAAGGTGCTCTTGCCCGAACCGTTGTGGCCCAGCAGGCCGATTCGCTGCCCCGGCTGGATGTCCAGGCTGACGTTGTCCAGGGCGCGGATGGTCAGGTGGTGACGCCCGGTTTCGCCGATACGGCCGCCGGTGACCCAGGACAGCGCGTCTTTCTTGAACGAGCGATGTGAGACGTCGAGGATCGGATAGTCCACCGTGACGTCTTCTGCGATCAGATAGGTCATGGTCAGAGCCAGTAAGGGATTTTTTTGCGATTGACGAACAGCACCGCGAAGGCCGCTGCCCACAGCACCACGCCCATGGACAGCACCAGCCCGGCGGAGCGCAACGGGAATTCGCCGTTGAGCATCGGCTCGCGGATCAGGTCGATCAGGTAAACGAACGGGTTGAAATGAATCACCCCGCTCAAGCCTGCCAACTGGTCGGGATGCCACATCACCGGGGTGATGAAAAACATCAGCTGCATGGCGCTGGTGATCATCGGCAGCACGTCGCGATAGCGGGCGCACAGCACGGCCAGCAAGGCGGCGAGGGGCGTCAGCACGAAAAGCACCAGCAGGATGCCGATCACGGAACAGGCCAGACCGTAGAGTGTCAGGTAGCCGTACCACATCAGCAGCGGGATCAGGATCACCCAGCTGTGCAGGAAGATGAGCAGGTTCCTGAATGCCACGCGCATGACGTGGGTCAGGATCGGCATGCTGACCTGCTTGATGATGTGGCCGGAGTTGATGATCGTGCTGGCGCCTTCGTTGATGAAGGTCAGGATGAAGGTCCAGGCAATGATGCCGCAGGCCAGGAACGGCAGGTAATCCTTGAGGCTCAGGTTGAGCAGCCTGGAGTAGACCAGCCCCAGCCCGGTGATGAACAGCAGTGAAGTCAGGGTGATCCAGAACGGCCCGATCACCGACCGGCGATAGCGGCCTTTGACGTCATGCAACGCCAGCAGGTACCAGGCGTGCCAGCCATCGGTGAATACCGCCAGTTCCCGTTTTACGAAATCCGCTTTAGTCACAGCATCCCCTTGTTGTCGCGACGTGGCATTGGCGGCAGAAGCCGGCCCGGGCGAGCGGAAAAAGTCGGGCAGCCCGAACGGTGGATGGCGCATGAGCGTCATCCGCAAAAATCAGTCGGACAGTCGAATAAGGCAGGAGCGCACAAGCGCGAAAGCATCCGTGTCGTTTCCATGATCAATCCCTGAATCCGTGTGCAGCGCAAAGCGAAGGGGCGCCAAAATAGGCCGAAAACGGCGCGATCAGGCGGTATATAAATATTGATTGCGGGCGATGTACGGCAGACAACACATCCCCTTGCAGGGACCTGTCACTGAAGGGGAGTCATTCGCCAGAAAGCGGCTGGGCCGCGGGGCGAACAAGACTCGTACTGACAGAGAACCACCAGGCTGGTTTGAGTATACGTTTGAATGGATAGGGCACCGCTTCTGTTGAGGGGCATTTTCAGACCGATTCGCTATATGGCTAATAAGCAGTTGATCTGAGTTAGCGGTCGGGCTGCGCGTTGCTATACCTATTGCGTGATCTCATCGCGCCATTGTCTTTTACGGCGCAACCCATCACCATCGCTTCCCGGTCATCCGTTTGCCCCATGGACTAAACGAATTGGCAGTACGTTCAGCTCATAAGCGGTCTGGATTCTGGTTGCTGCTGGCGCTTGCACTGTCGTGCACGGCGTGTGTCAGCTATCTCAGCGCAGACTGGGACTTCTCGCTCATCAGCCGTCGGGCCGAGGCGCTTTACGGGCCTTTGGGGCCAGGGAAACAGCGCATCGATGCCTGGCAGAACCTGCTGGCGACCGAGAAGCAGGTCAGCGAGATGGACAAGCTGAAGGTGGTCAATCTGTTCTTCAACAAGCAGATGCGCTACGTCGAAGACATCGACCTGTGGCACGAGGTCGACTACTGGGCCACGCCCATCGAGTCGCTGATCAAGGGTGCCGGCGACTGTGAAGACTACGCCATCGCCAAGTATTTCAGCCTGCGCCGCCTCGGCGTGCCCAGCGAGAAGCTGCTGATCACCTACGTCAAGGCGCTGCGTCTGAACCGGGCGCACATGGTGCTGACCTATTATTCGAGCCCCACGGCGATGCCGCTGGTACTCGACAGTCTGATCGACGAAATCAAACCCGCCAGCGAGCGTACGGACCTGTTGCCGGTCTATGCCTTCAATGGTGAGGGGCTGTGGTTGCCCGGAGCCCAGGGCAACAAGAAGGTAGGCGACACCAAGCGGCTGTCGCGCTGGCAGGACCTGTTGAAGAAAATGAGCGCTGAAGGCTTTCCGATCGAGTCAGAGAATTGAGCCTGGGAGCCAGGCCCCGGATTTACCAGCCTCGGATTTACGGCCCCGAATTTAGGAGTTCCGATGTCACTGTTCAAGCAGTTGTTGATCGCCATATGCCTGTTTCTGGTCGTTGCGTTTGCGGGCAGCTTTGTCGTCAGCCTGGAAAGCTCGCGCGCGCAGTACGTCAACCAGTTGCGTTCCCACGCGCAGGACGCGGCCACCTCGCTGGCGCTGTCGCTGACCGCCAACATCGATGACCCGGCGATGGTCGAGCTGATGGTCACCTCGATTTTCGACAGTGGTTATTACGCCAGCATCCGCGTGGTCGACCTGGCCAGCAACGCGGTGATCGTCGAGCGCAGTGCCACCCCGGACAACCAGGGCGTGCCGGAGTGGTTCACCCGCGTGGTCGGCCTGGACCCGGCGGGCGGCGAGGCGATTGTCAGCCGCGGCTGGCAGCAGACCGCGCGGGTCGAGGTGATCAGCCATCCGATGTTCGCCCTCGCCAAGCTGTGGGAGAGCGCGCTGGGCAGTCTGGGCTGGCTGATCGCCTGCGGTGTGGTCAGCGCGATTCTCGGCGCGATGCTGTTGCGCCGTCAGCTCAAACCGCTGGATTACATGGTTGCGCAGTCCCAGGCCATTGGCCGCCGCGAGTTTCTGACCCTGCCGGAACTGCCGCGCACCCCGGAACTGCGCCGGGTGGTGCAGGCGATGAACCAGATGGTCGAGAAGCTCAAGGCGCTGTTTCAGGAAAGCTCCGAGCGCAGCGAGAAGTTGCGCATCGAGTCCTATCAGGACGTGCTGACCGGGCTGTCCAACCGGCGTTATTTCGACATGCAGCTCAAGGCCCATGTCAGCAATCAGGAAGAGCACCGCGCCGGTTATCTGCTGCTGTTGCGCGTGCAGGATCTGGCGGGCCTGAACCTGCGTCTGGGCGGCAAACAGACCGACGCCCTGCTGATCGCGGTGGCACAGGTGCTGCTCAAACTCAGCGAGAAGTACCCGAAAATCCGCAACCTGATCAGCCGCTCACGGGGTGGCGAATTCGCTGTGCTGGCGCCGGGCATGTCGCATGAAGAAGCGCTGGCGCTGGTTCAGGATCTGGAACAGGCGCTGCGCACGCTCGGCGAGACGGGCGCCTCCGATGTCCTGCCGTTGGCCCACATGGGCCTGGCCCCTTACACCCCGGGCGATGCGCCGCTGACCTTGCTCAGCCTCGCCGATCAGGCGCTGTCGCTGGCCGAAACCCAGGGCGAGCAGACCTGGGCCTGCGTCGAGGACGGCGCCGTGACCAACGTCGGCGACGATCAGCACACCTGGCACCGGGTGCTGGACCATGCCCTGACCCAGCGTGGCTTCGAGCTGTTCTTCCAGCCGGTGGTCGACACCCGCAACGGCAACAAAGTGCTGCACTACAAAGTCCTGTCGCGGCTGGTCAACGAGCAGGGCGAGGCGATTCCGGCAGGGCGCTTCCTGCCGTGGCTGGAGCGTTTTGCCTGGTCGAGCCGCCTGGACCTGCTGATGCTGCGCCAGGTTCTCGCGCACATGGAAACCCATGATCAGCCATTGGCCCTGAACCTTTCGGCGGCGACCCTGAATGACCCGGCAGCACTGAATCAGGTGTTCGACGCCCTGCGCCAGCACCCGAAGGTGCGTGGCCGGCTGACCTTCGAAATCGGTGAAGAGCAGCTGCCCGAGCAGGCCGTGCTGGAAAAACTCACTCGCCGCCTGCAGGAAGCCGGTTTCACCCTGGCCCTGCAACGTTTCGGCGGTCGCTTCAGCATGATCGGCAACCTGGCGCACCTCGGTCTGGCCTACCTGAAGATCGACGGCAGCTACATCCGCGCCATCGACAGCGAAAGCCACAAGCGTCTGTTCATCGAGGCCGTGCAGCGCGCAGCGCACAGCATCGACCTGCCGTTGATCGCCGAGCGGGTGGAAACGGAAGGTGAGCGGCAGGTGATCGCCGAGATGGGTATCGAAGGGGTGCAGGGCCGGCTCGTGGGTGAACCGGCGCCTTGGGCGTAAGCCGGTTCAGGCTTTGACGGTGATGATGATGCCGGCAATGATCACGGCGACGCCGACGAAGTACTGGCTCTGGAATTTCTCGCCGAAGATGAAGTAGCTGCCGATGGGCACCAGCACGAAGGCCAGGGCCATCAGCGGATAGACCTTGCCCAGTTCGATCTTCTGCAGCACCCAGACCCAGGCCAGGGTGGTCACGCCGTACAGGGCGAAGGCCGAGAACAGCGTCATCAGGGTCGAGGGGTCGAACAGGTTGCCGGTCTTGTGCAGCGAGGTGGCGCTGAGTTTGAACAGGATCTGACCTGCGGCAATGCCGAGTACGCAGATCAGGGCGACGAAATAGATCATCTTTGAAAGTCCTGGGGCGAAGTTTTTTTCTTTTTGTGCAAATGCAGTACGCGCCGTGGGACTGACTGAATGTCATGGCCCAGGAACGCCAGAATGAATTGCATGCCGACGATGATCGGCAGGGCCGACAGCATGACCGTTCCGGAAGTCGTCTGCACACCGCTGGTCACTGCGTCAGCCCAGTGGCGCAGGCCGAACACGGTGCCGGCCAGAACCATCAGCGCGCCGACCGGCAGTTCGATGGACGCCAGCGACATGTCGCGCAGGTAGTAGTTGTAGAACAGCCGCTTGCCGACGTTGCGCAGGTGTTTGCGCAGGAATTCGCCGATGATCTTCGAGATTTTCAGGTTGCTCACTTCATCGTCGTACTTGGCATCCATCGGGATGTCGATGACCACGGCGCGCAGGATATTCAGGCGGAACAGCATGTCGGTCTCGAAAAAATAGCGACGGCTGATCTTCTTCATCGGCAAGTGCGACGCGACGTTGGCGTGAATCGCGGTGAAGCCGTTGGTCGGGTCGAACAGGTCCCAGTAGCCGGATGACAGCTTGGTCATGAACGACAGAGCGGCGTTGCCGAACAGGCGCATTTTCGGCATCTGACGGATTTCTTCGAGGTCGAAGAAGCGGTTGCCCTTGGTGTAGTCGGCCTCGCCCTTGGCGATCGGCAGCACGAAGTCGGCGATCAGCGCCGGGTCCATCTGACCGTCACCGTCAACCTTGACGATAACGTCCATGCCGTCGGCGATCGCCGCTTCGTAACCGGTCATCACCGCGCCGCCAACGCCCTGGTTGACCGGGCACTGGATGACCTTGACCCGAGGGTCGCTGCAATGCGCCTTGACGTATTCGCCCGATTGATCCGGGCAGCAGTCATCGACCACATAGATTCGGTCGACCTCTTCGCCGATACCGTGCAGTACGCCGAGAATGTGGGATTTGACCTTGTAGCTGGGAATGACAACGGCGACTTTTGCGGAGTGAATCATTGCTGGTCCTTAGCGTGAAGCAGGGGAGCTGGCTGCAGCTTTCTTATATATAGGTGGCAAATGCCATCAAACCGCTTGTCGGCACCGGCCCACAACCGTGTGGGCAGCGTGTCAGTGTACGTACCCGGCCCAAGGGGCACCGTCCGTCGCTTGCTGGACAAGTGGATGCCGGACTCGGGCAGCGGTGAGTGTCAAAACGTTCTGATCGTCGCGACAGTTTTCTGACCCCTGATCCGCAGACGGGTAACAGGGCAGTCGTCGGCGGGGCCGAGTTTAAGGGGGTGCAAGCAGGGTGGGCAAATATTTTGCATTACATGCGGGCAACGTCGCTGGTTATGAAATATGTATCGAAATTTCCTACAAATTAGTGGGCGATTGCCTTCGAAGTTAACAACCTTTTCATTTATCGGGCATAGGGGCGATGTTACACTCGCGCGCTTTTCCTGATCTCATTTCGGCATTAAAAAATATGCGCAGCACACATGAAAACAGCTTGCAGGCTGCCTTGAAATCTTGCAGGAGCAGTTTTATCTCGGTTGGCGTTTTCAGCTTGTTCGTCAATGCGCTGATGTTGGTACCCACCTTCTACATGCTCCAGGTGTACGGGCGCGTCGTCACGAGCGGCAACCTGACAACGCTGAGCATGCTCACTTTGATCATGACCATCCTGGTCGTGACCATGGGCGCTCTGGAGTGGACCCGTTCCCGCATCATGGTCCGGGTCAGCACCCGGCTCGACGTGCTGCTCAGCCGCGATGTCTACAAGGCGAGCTTCAAGCGCGCCCTCGAAAGCGGTGGTATGGACGCTTCGGCCCAGTCGCTCAACGACCTGACCGGCCTGCGCCAGTTCATGACCGGTAACGGTCTGTTCGCGTTTTTCGATGCGCCGTGGCTGCCGATCTACGTCGCCGTGATGTTCATGTTCCACCCGTGGTACGGCTGGGTGGCGATTGCCAGTGCGCTGGTGCTGCTGTTGCTGGCGTACCTCAACGAGCGCTTCACCGGCAAGGCGCTGGGCCAGGCCAACAAGGAAAACATTTCCGCGACGCTGTACACCACCAAGAACCTGCGCAACGCCGAAGTCATCGAATCGATGGGCATGCTCAACACCCTGATCGAGCGCTGGAGCCGTCGTCAGCGCAACGTGTTGCTGCTGCAGTCCCATGCCAGCGACAAGGGCGGGGTGATCAGTTCCATTTCCAAGACCTTCCGCATGCTGATCCAGTCGCTGATCCTCGGCTTGGGTGCGTACCTGGCGGTCAACCATGAAATCAGCCCGGGCCTGGTGATCGCCGGTTCCGTGCTGCTGGGCCGTGCGCTGGCGCCGATCGACCTGATCATCGGCAGCTGGAAGGGCTTTATCGCTGCGCGTTCGCAGTACGACCGTCTGAACGAAATTCTCGACAAGCAGAAGGCCGAGCCTCAGCGCATGTCGCTGCCGGCCCCGCAAGGCCACATCCTGGTGGAAAACCTGATCGTCGGCGCGCCGGGTTCGAAGAACCCGATCATTCGCGGCATCAGCTTCGGCGTGCCGGCTGGCGCAGTGGTCGGCATCATCGGCCCGAGCGCGTCGGGCAAATCGACGCTGGCCCGCGCCTTGATGGGCGTCTGGGCGCCGCAGCACGGTGTGGTGCGTCTGGATGGCGCCGACATTTCCAACTGGGACAAGCACGAACTCGGCCCGCACCTGGGCTATCTGCCACAGGACATCGAACTGTTTGAAGGCAGCATCAGCGAAAACATCGCCCGTTTTGCCGACGTCGACGCCGAACTGGTGGTCAAGGCCGCCAAGACTGCCGGCGTGCATGAAATGATCCTGCAACTGCCGGAAGGCTACGACACCGTGATCGGCAGCGATGGCGTCAACCTGTCTGGCGGCCAGCGCCAGCGTGTCGGCCTGGCTCGCGCCCTCTACGGCTCGCCGCGCCTGATCCTGCTGGACGAACCCAACTCCAACCTCGACGAAGTCGGCGAACGCGCCCTGGCCATGGCCATTCAAGAGCTGAAGCAGACCGGCGCGACGATTTTCGTGATCACCCACCGCACCACCATTCTGTCTCAGCTTGACCGCCTTCTGGTCATGAGCGCCGGCGGCATCAGCATGTACGGCCCGCGCGACCAGGTTATGGAAGAGCTCAACAAGCAGCAGATTGCCGCTCAACAAAAAGCCCAGGTAGGCACAGGCGCGCCAGTTCGCGCCTGACAGGAAGATATCGATGACCCGCATGCCCAGTATTCAAACCGATAACTTCTCGGATTTGCCTGTTTCGGATAACAAGGCCCGTCGTCTGGGTTTCGGAATTCTGTTGGTCACCTTCGGTATTTTCGGCGGATGGGCGGCATTCGCGCCCATCGACGGTGCCGTTTATGCGCCGGGCGTGGTGACCGTGCAGACGTACCGCAAGACCGTGCAACACCTGGAAGGCGGCATCGTCAAAGACGTGCTGGTCCATGACGGCGACATCGTCAAGAGCGGCGACCCGCTGATCATCCTCGACGACTCGCAACTGCGCGCCGAATACGACATGAACCACAACCAGCTGATCGCCGCCAAGGCCATGGAAGCGCGTCTGGTCGCTGAGCGTGACGACCTGCCGTCGATCAACTTCGGTTCGATGGTCGAGGCCGACACACCACGCGGCATCGAAGCCCGTGCGGGCGAAACGCAAGTGTTCAACGCCCGCCGTGGCGCCCGTCTGGGGCAGATTTCCGTTCTGCAGGAGCGTATCGGTCAGCTCAACCAGCAGATCAAGGGCACCGAGGACATGATCGGTACCAAGACCAATCTGGAAAGCTCCTACACCGGTGAGATCGGCGATCTGAAAGACCTGCTGTCCCAGGGCTTCGTCGACAAGCAGCGCATGCTCGAACAGCAGCGCAAGCTGGACATGCTGAAATCGGAAGTGGCCGACCATCGCTCGACCATCACCAAGACCCGTTTGCAGATCAACGAAACCCAGCTGCAGATCCTGCAGATCAACAAAGACTTCAACTCCGATGTCGCCAAGCAACTGGCCGAAGTGCAGACCAAGGCTTACGACCTGCAAGAGCGCACCGCTGCGCTGGCAGACCGTCTGACCCGGGTGATCATTCGTGCTCCGGATGACGGCATGGTCATCGGCATGACCGTCCACACTATTGGCGGTGTTGTGCGTCAGGCCACACCGCTGCTGGACATCGTCCCATCGGTTTCCGATCTGGTGGTCGAAGCACAGGTGCCGCCGCAGGACATCAACCGGGTCGGTATCGGCAAGTTCGCCGACATCCGTTTCAGCGCGTTCAACTCGGCCACCACGCCAGTTATCGAAGGCGTCGTGACCAACGTATCCGCCGACCGCCTGACCAACGAAAAAACCGGCCAGCCGTACTACCTGGCCCGGGTCAAGGTGACCGAAGCCGGTGCGCACAAGCTGGGCGACCGCAAACTGCTGGTCGGTATGCCGGCGGACGTGCTGGTCAAGACTGGTGAGCGCACCATGCTGCAATACCTGTTGCAGCCTGCACGCAACGCTATCTCGCAATCGATGATCGAGGAGTGACCGTGCGTCTGTTTCCATGTCTGATGTTGGGGATGCTGACGCTGAGTGCTCACGCTGCAGAACCGAAAACCGCCGAGCCGTCGACACCCAAGCCGCCACCGGCCGGTGTCAGCGCCAAGAACTACTCGGCCGACCTGATGCAGCTGTACCGCGAATCGCGCCTGGAAGACCCGCGCATCCTGGCGGCCTATTCCAAGGCGCAGTCGAGCAAGGAACAGCAGCGCGAAGCGTTGGGCGGTCTGTTGCCGCAAGTCAGCGCTTCTGCGGGCAAGAACCGTATTCACCAGGAAAACGACCTGATCACTCAGTCGTACAGCAGTGAAAACTACGGCATCCAGCTCAGCCAGCACATCTATAACAAGGCGGCCTGGGAGAACTACCAGAAGTTCAAGAGCCTGGCCAAGCAGGCGGGCGAGGAGTCCAAGGAAGCCCAGGCGGAAGCCACGGTGGACCTGGCTCAGCGTTATTTCGCCGCACTGGCTGCCGATGACGAACTGGAACTGGTCCAGGCCGAGCGTCGCGCCACCCAGAAGAACCTCGACCGGGTGAATGCGCTGTACGCGAAACAACTGGCAATGATTACGGACCAGCTGGATATCCAGGCCCGGGTCGACTCCCTGGAAGCGCAGGAAGTCGATGCGCGCAACCAGGTTCGGGTGACCCGCGCGGCGCTGTCGGAGATCATCGGCCGTCCGGTGACCGAGCGTTTGAGCCGGGTTCGCGACGACGTTCAGCTGAAGGTTTCCGCCGAAAGTCTGGAAGACTGGGTGCAGCTGGCAAGCATCAACAACCCGCAGATTCTCGCCAGCCAACATGCCGTCGAGGCCGCAGAAGCGGCCCTTCGCGGCGGCAAGGGCGGCCATTATCCGACCGTCAGCCTGAACCTCAGCGCGCAAAATACCAACGAAGGCTACAACAACGCACTGGCGCCCAAGACCGACAGTTACGTGGCCGGCATCGGTGTGCAGATTCCGATCTATAGTGGGGGTTCAACCTCTGCGCGTGTGCGTGGTCTGTACCAGGATCAGATCACGACCGAGGAGCAAATGGAGGCGACACGTCGGCAGGTGGTCAAAGAAACTACCAATGCTTACTTGACCGCAGACTCGAGTGTCGAAAAAATACGCGCCAATCGAAATGCCCTGGCGTCTGCCGAGAAGTCGAGTATCGCGGCGGACAAGGCATTTTCCTACGGTGTGGTGAATGCGGTGGATGTGTTGACGGCGACGCAGAACGAGTTCAAGGCTCGGCGCGACCTGCTCAAGACCCAGTACGACTTCATCACTAATCTGTTCATCCTCAACCGTTGGGCTGGCAAGCTTTCCGAGGAGAGCGTCGAGAGCGTCAACGTATGGTTGAGTAACAACAGTAAAACGGACACTGTCCCTCAGCGGAACACGAAGCAATGAATGCAACCAGCAAATCCGTGATCATCACTGGCATCACTGGCCAGGATGGCGCTTACCTCACCCAGCTGCTGCTGGAGAAGGGCTACAAGGTTTACGGCACTTACCGTCGCACCAGTTCGGTCAACTTTTGGCGCCTTGAAGAAGTCGGCGCGTTGAACCACCCGAACCTGGAACTGGTCGAGCACGACCTCACCGACCTGGGTGCCAGCATCCGTCTGCTGCAAAAAGCCGAACCGTGCGAAGTCTACAACCTGGCGGCGCAGAGCTTCGTCGGCGTGTCCTTCGACCAGCCCGTGACCACCGCGGAAATCACCGGTATCGGCGCAGTCAACCTGCTCGAAGCCATCCGCATCGTCAATCCGAAGATCCGCTTCTACCAGGCCTCCACCTCCGAAATGTTCGGCAAGGTGCAGCAGGTGCCGCAGACCGAAGCCACCGACTTCTACCCGCGCAGCCCTTACGGCGTTGCCAAGCTGTACGCCCACTGGATGACCATCAACTACCGCGAGTCCTACGGGATCTTCGGTTCGAGCGGCATCCTGTTCAACCACGAGTCGCCACTGCGTGGCAAAGAGTTCGTGACCCGCAAGATCACCGACGCCGTTGCCCGCATCTCGCTGGGCATGCAGGACGTGCTTGAGCTGGGCAACATGGACGCCAAGCGCGACTGGGGTTTCGCCAAGGAATACGTCGAAGGCATGTGGCGCATGCTGCAGGCTGACGAGCCGGACACCTTCGTTCTGGCGACCAACCGCACTGAAACCGTTCGTGATTTCGTGTCCATGGCGTTCAAGGCCGTCGACATCAATCTGGAATGGAAAGGCTCGGCCGACAACGAACACGGCATCGACACCCGCACCGGCAAGACCGTCATCCAGGTCAATCCGAAGTTCTACCGTCCGGCTGAAGTCGAGCTGCTGATCGGCGATCCGGAAAAAGCCAAGCGCGTACTGGGCTGGGAAGCCAAGACCACGCTGGAACAGCTCTGCGACCTGATGGTCAAGAGCGATCTGGAGCGCGTGAAGTCCGGCAAGTCGTTCTGATCAAGGCGGTACAGCGCAGGGTCGGTGTCTGAGCCGACCTGCCATCCGGCTATATATATAGAAGGGGTCGCGTGCAAACGCGGCCCTTTTTCACATCAGCCCCGGCTGATTGTCAAAGCCCCTCAGGGCAGGGCGTTACCAGCGCACGGACGTCCGCAGCACGTCGTCAGCGCTGCCATTCTGTTTCCGGCTGATCAATAATCGGTCTTTTCATTTTTCACTTCATCCCGAGCACCCCCAATGCAGAATGAAGCACAGGTCACCATTCACCAGTTCGCCATCAGTGTCAGCGTCGGCGACGGCATCAGCAACGGCATGTTCCTGACCCGCAAACTGCTGCGGCAGGCGGGCGTCAAATCCGACATTTATTGCATTCAACCCAACGACACCCTGCGCGGTGACGTGCTGAGCATGGACGAATATCAGCCGGGCAGCGCCACTGCGCTGCTGGTGCACCACGGCATCGGCAACCCGGTGGAAGGCTGGCTGCGCGACCTGCCAGAGCGCAAGTTCATGGTCTTCCACAACATCACCCCGGGTGAGCTGTTTCCGCCGGATCACGCCATCCAGCCAATGCTCGCCCACGGCTGGGAGCAGGTGGATACCTGGAAACACTGGCTGACCGGCAGCATTGCCGACTCCCAACAGAATCTGCAGGAATTGCTGCAACGCGGTTACAGCGCCGACAACACCACGGAAATCCCGCTGCTGGTCGACCTGGAGCGCATCGAGCCGCACGCCGTCAAACGCAACGACCTGCCGCGCCCGTTCACCCTGCTGTTCGTCGGCCGGATCATGCCGCACAAGAACCAGCTGGGCGTGGTCGAGGCCTTCGCACAATTGCTGCGCCGCTCCCGTGTGCCGCTGCACCTGTATCTGGTCGGCGGCTTCACCGTCATGAGCTACAAGGAGCAGATCGAGAAGCGCATCGAGGAGCTGGGGATCGGCGGTTATGTCAGCGTGACCGGCAAAGTCGACGACGAAACCCTGAATTCGCTGTACGCCCGCAGCGACCTGTTCGTGTCCCTGAGCCATCACGAAGGCTTCGGCATGCCGCTGATCGAAGCCATGGCCCACGACCTGCCGGTATTGGCCTACGACGCCGAATCCAGCAACGTGGTGCACACCCTCAACGGCGCCGGCTTGCTGATGAACAGCGACGAACCGCAAGTGGTGGCCGCGACCATCGCCCAGCTGATGGAAAACCCGGCCCTGCGTCGCCACCTGAAACGGCGCGGAGCGGAGCGTTTGCACGAATTCGCCTACCAGCACCTCTACGACCGCCTGAGCGCGTTTATGGGCGGCTTTGATATCAATCTGCCGCAATACAGCTTCCAGAAGCCGGTTCCGCAGCTCAAGGTCGACTACCGCATCGAAGGGCCGTTCGACAGCACCTACAGCCTGGCGCTGGTCAACCGTGAACTGGGGCGCGCCCTGGCCGAACACGGCCACCGCGTGGCGCTGCGTGCCACCGAAGGGCCGGGGCCGATCGCGGTGGATGCCGCGTTCCTTGAAGCCAACCCCGGCTGCGCCGCGCTGCATGACCGTGGCGAGCGCCCGGCCAACAACGTGCTGCGCCTGATGTACCCGCCTCGTGTCAGCGACATGGCTGGGGATTTCAACGTGGTGTCGTGCTACGGCTGGGAAGAGTCGTGCCTGCCGCAAGCGTTCTGCCATGACTTCAACCACCAGGCCCATCTGGTGACCAGCATGTCCAACTGGGTCACGCGCACCCTGCAAGACAACGGCGTGACCGCGCCGATCGTCACCGTCGGCCTGGGTGCCGACCACATCCTGCGTGCTGACATCGACGCTGGCGCACTGCCGCCAATGGCGAAAGTCACCCCTGAACGTCTCAAGCTGCTGCACGTATCGTCGTGCTTCCCGCGCAAGGGTGTCGACGTGCTGCTCAAGGCCTACGGTCAGGCATTCACCGGCAACGACGCGGTGGTGCTGATCATCAAGACCTTCCCCAACCCGCACCACAACATCGAGCAGCAGGTCAAAGACTGGGCCGCCGAACTGCCATCGGCGCCAGCGGTGGAACTGATCGTTCAGGACCTGCCGGATTCGGCGATGCGTGCCCTGTACAACCTCGGCGACGTGCTGGTTGCTCCGTCCCGTGGCGAAGGTTTCGGCCTGCCGCTGGCCGAAGCGATGCTGCACAAACTGCCGGTGATCGTCACGGGGCAGGGCGGCCAGTCGGACTTCTGCACGCCAGACACCGCCTGGCTGATCGACTACCGCTACGAGCGCGCGCGCACGCACCTGGAGGCCAGCGCCTCGGTGTGGTTCGAGCCGAGCGCCGAACACCTCGCCAGCCTGCTCGGCGAATTCCATCAGGCCTGGAAGGGCGGCAAGCTCGATGCCTTCACCGCCAAGCGGGTCGAAGCCGCCGATGCGCTGATCCGCAGCCGCTTCACCTGGTCGGCGGTCGCCAAGGCCACGGTCGAGGCCATCGATCTGGCCCAGCAGCAGCCGCTGCTGAAAAAAGCGCCACGGCTGGGCAGCGTCACCACCTGGAACAGCGCCTGCGGCATCGCCACCTACAGCGACAAGCTGCTTGAGCCGGCGTTTGGTCAGGAATGCCACGTGTTCGCCAACGACGATGCGTTGCTGACCCGTGCTGATCAGACCCATGTCGAGCGCTGCTGGACGGCAGGCTCGACAGACTCGCTGGAGCGGTTGCGCGCGGCGGTGGAGAAATCCGGCGTCGACACGCTGCTGCTGCAGTTCAACTTCTCGTTCTTCGGCATCAAGCAGTTCGCCTCCTTCCTGGACTGGGCACACGCTCGCGGCATCCGCACCCTGGTGGTGTTCCATTCCACCGCCGACGTCAAACATGGCGAAGAGCTGAAGAGCCTGCGCGACATGCGCGAATCCCTGGCCGGTTGCCAGCGCCTGCTGGTACACAGCATCGGCGACATGAACCGCCTGAAGGACTTCGGCCTGGCCGACAACCTGCTGATGTTCCCCCACGGCGTCATCGACACCCCGCCGCCGGCACCGGGGCCGCGCCAGTTGGCGGCCAACCTGGGCAGCAAGACCATCATCGCCAGCTACGGCTTCCTGCTGCCGCACAAAGGCATGCCGGAACTGATCGAAGCGTTCGCCATGCTCGCGGCGAAAGACAAGAACCTGCACTTGCTGCTGGTCAACGCGCAGTACCCGGTCCAGGCCTCGGCGGATCTGGCGGAAACCTGCCGTCAGCGCATCTTGCAATCGGATTTATCCGGTCGAGTGACGTTGATCACCGACTTTCTCTCGGATGAGGAGTCGCTGGCCTGGCTGGGAATGGCCGATGCCATCGTTTTCCCGTACCAACACACCCAGGAATCGTCCAGTGCAGCCGTCCGTTGGGGCCTGAGTACCGGTCGTCCGGTTTTCTGCACCCCCCTGTCGATCTTTGAAGATGTGTCCGATGCTGTTACATTCTTGCCGGGCACCGATAGCCATTCGCTATCTATCGGCATCAAGGCCGAGCTAGACGCATCGCCCCAAGCCAGACAGGAAATCTGGCTCCGCAACCACGCCTGGAGAGCTGTCTCGGCCCGGCTGGACAACGTGTTGCGCGCGATATCGGCCTAAATTTATGGAACTTTAGCCTTCAAAAAATAACGAAACTTCCTACTGACCGGATCAATAAAGTCATATGGACTTTCATAAAAAAGATGGATCACGGCTATTGTTTCGCCGCTATTTTGACATGTATGATCGGCGCGCAATCGTCAGTTATCTGTCTGAAGGACATTGAAAAAGTGTCCGATCAGTTACTGACGGCAGGGCTGGCGGAGGTCGCCAGCTTCCCATAAAGGGGGCCACGGCCCGCTGGGACGTGGCAACAGGCTTAGGCCGACGGGCCTTCTATCCAAACGGATGCCTGCGTGTCGATATCGACTCATATTGGAGATGAAAAAGTAATGGCTATCACCACTGCACAGATTCAACAGCTGTATGTTGCTTACCTGGGCCGCGCTGCGGACAAAGCTGGTCTGGACTACTGGGCAAACCAGCTGAACACCGTTCCAGCAACCCTGACTCTGGAAAACCTGCGCGCTAACTTCGTTAACGAGCAGCCTGAGTACCAAAACGCATACGCTGGTCTGACGCGCGCTGAAACTGTTTCCAAAATCTACCTGCAGCTGTTCGGCCGCCCTGCTGACACCGACGGCCTGGCTTACTGGACCACTGGCGGCGGCGCTAACGTCAATGCCGACCAACTGCTGGTCGCTTTCCTGGCTGGTGCTTCGGCTACTGACGCCAAAACTATCGCTAACAAGGTTCTGGTAGCTGAGGTTTACACTTCGACTGCTGGCGACAACTACGCGAAAGCCGACGCTACTTCGATCATCTCCGAAGTTAAAGATGACACCACTTCTGTAACTGACGCTCTGGCCCACCTGGAAGACGGTTCCCTGTCGGGCATCGCTATCCCAGCTGGTCTGGCTGCAGTTAAAGCTGCTGCTGTTGCCCAAGCCGCCGTCATCGCTGACCAAGCTACTAAAGTCACTTCGCTGACTGCTACCAACGATAAAGTCGTTGCTCTGAACGCTGACTACAAAGTCACCCTGCAAGCGCTGGATGCTAACAACGACAAAACCGTTAGCTACGACGAAGCTACCGCTGCTCTGGACAACGCTAAGGCTCTGTTTGCTGCGATTTCTGGTGGTTCCACCATCGAAACTCTGCAAACTAACGCTAAAACTGCAGCTGATGCCCTGAAAGCAAAATACGACGCTCTGGTTAACACCCACGTTAATGCTGTGGCCGAAGTGAAGGCATACAACGACGCTTTCGCTGCAAACGCAGCTGTCAAAGCACCGGCTGATGCCGATATCAAGATCGCTCTGGACTCTCTGGATTCGACCTTCACCAACAAGCCGGCTGATCTGGCTGCTGCCAACACTGCCTACAAGGCTGCTGTTTCTGGCGCGACCGACATCACCACTGCTGATCAGCTGTTCGCTGCTATCAAAGCTGCTGACGCTACCACTCTGTCCAGCATCGACAAAGCCTTCGGCACCCTGGCTAACTACAGCAGCGTGAAAGATCTGGCTGTTGCTGACGCGAAGAAAGACGCAGCTGAACTGGCTCTGAGCAAAGCAATCGCTGTTGTTGGTGCTGACTACGACGCAGCTTCGGTTGCTAACACCGGTGCTACCAAAATTCTGGCTGACGCTCAGAAAGCTGATGCGCTGGTTGACGAAGCTCAAGCACAAGTTGACGCTCACCAAGGTATTGTTGACTCGGCTCAGGACGCTGTTGACGCTGTTCCTGCCTTTGCCCATGACCTGGACGCTGCTGCTCCTGTTCTGGTTGGCGACAATGCTAAAGCTGATCTGTTCTACTTCAGCGACATCAAAGCTTCGGACGACTTCGCGCTGACTAACTTCACCAAAGGTGATGCTCTGTACGTTGGCACCGGCCTGACCTTCAACTCCAACGTTACCGTTGATGCTGATGGTTACGCAGTTGGCACCAACACTGCTGCTAAAGAAATCTACTTCACCAAGAACGCCACTACTGGCTACGTTGAAGTTAACGTTGAAACCAACGCTGTTGGCCACACTGCTGGCACCGGCGTTACCGACAACGTCGCTGTGATCACCCTGACCGGTATCACTGACGTGTCGCAAGTTAGCTACGCTAACGGCGTGATCACCACCACCCACGCTGCTTAATAATTAAGCAACTGTGAGTGATGCCAGATGGGCTTCGGCCTATCTGACAGATCAAAAAAACCCGCCCCTTAAAAGGCGGGTTTTTTTATGCGCGTCTGATTTGTGAAACACTGCTGTCTGCTCTTTTCACCCCGTCCGTTCAACGTCGATTAATATGTCGACGTCCATGTATTACATCGTTACAATTTTCCTTTCCCTTTTTCACCCTTGCACCCGGCCTGACAGGCGCTATTGCTTGTTGTTGGTTACGCAGTGCCCGCTGCCTGTTGCTTGCCAAAACCCTGATTTAACGGTTTCGACAAAACACGTCACAGACAGCCATGGGAGGCGTCATGAAGAACCCTTCAAAGATCATCTTCGCCAACCAGTTGCGTGGGGTGGCCGCACTGTTGGTGGTGCTGTCGCACTTGTGCTCGGTGTTCTGGGGCGCCAGGGACACGGTGGCGCTGTATACCGGTGCGCTGCCGATAGAAGGTGCTCAACCGGGGTTCGGCTTCTACTTGACCAATCAGCACTGGAACACCGGGGCGCTGGGCGTTGCGATCTTCTTTGCCATCAGCGGGTTCGTGATTCCGATGTCGCTGGGCAGCGCTGGGCGTCTGCGCTTTCTGGTGGCGCGGGCCTTTCGTATTTATCCGACCTATATCGCCGCGTTGAGCCTGGCACTGTTTGCGGTGTGGTTGTCCTGTCATTACTGGGGCCACCCGTTCATGTGGAAGCTCACCGTCATCCTGCGCAACATGATGCTGGTGCATAACCTGACCGGCGCGCCGACGGTGGACCTGGTCAACTGGACGCTGGCCGTCGAGCTGAAGTTCTACCTGGTCGCGGCATTGATTGCGCCGCTGATCGTGGCAGGGCGGGTGTGGCCGTTGATCGGCATCGCGCTGCTGGTCTACGGGGTCAACCGGTTTTCCCACACGGCGCTGGGCACCGAGATGTACTTCGTCACCTTCATGTTCATGGGCGTGCTGTTCAACTATCAGTTCAGAGGGCTGATCGGCCTGCCCAAGTTCCTCGCCTCGCTGGCGGTCATCTTCGGCCTGTTCGTCGCCGGCTGGGATGCTTCACCGTGGCCAGATGCCCTGCTGATCACCGGCGTCAACTACCTCTACGGCCTGCTGATCTTCGGCGCGGCGTACCTGGCGCGTCACCACTTCCGCAACTTGCGCCCGCTGGATTTCCTCGCGGACATCAGTTACCCGTTGTACATCCTGCACTCGCTGATCGGCTATTCGGTGATGCGTGTGCTGTTCGACCGTGGCCTTGATCCGTGGTGGGTGGCAGCGGTCACGGCGCTGGTGATTCTGCTCGCCGCCACGCTGATTCATGTGCTGGTGGAACGCCCGACCATTGCCCTGGGCAAGGCCTTGAGAAGACCGCCTGCGACCAGCGGTTCGCCCAGTGGCGCCGTGGATGTGCGCGCGGCCTCGTAGCGGGTTTTTTATTGGACGCAGAGTGCGTATCCTCTGGCCCTTTCTTCCGTACCGGATTGCCTGATGAACTGGAACCTTATCTTCAACTTCACTCGCCAGGATCTGATTGACCGTCATTCTGCTTCGATGCTGGGCGCGGCCTGGACCTTTATCCTGCCGCTGATCAACATCCTCATTTTCACCCTGGTGTTCTCCAACATCATGGGCATGCGTCTGGGCGGCCTCGGCCAGGACCTGGGCCGCTGGGGTTACAGCGTTTACCTGGTCGGCGGCCTGCTGGCGTGGAACTGCTTCTCCGCCACCCTGAGCCGCATCACCCAGGTGTTCCACGACAAGGCCCACCTGATCGGCAAGGTGCGCATGTCGCTGTGGACGCTGCCGGTGTACGTGGTCATCAGCGAAACCGTGCATTACCTGATCGCCACCGGTTTCTTCCTGATCTTCCTGATCGCCATCGACTTCCATTTCACCTGGGCGCTGCTGTGGTGGATTCCGATCTTCCTCTGCCAGCAACTGCTGGCGTACGCCCTGGGCCTGACCTGCGCGATTCTGTCGGTGTTCATGCGCGACATCGGGCAGATCGTCGGCGTGGTGGTGCAGTTGTGGTTCTGGCTGACGCCGATCGTGTACGTGGCGAACATTCTGCCGGGGGTGATTCAGCAACTGGTGGCGCTCAACCCGTTCTATCACCTGGTGCTGGCCTACCGCGCCGCGCTGATCAACGGCGAAACGCCGCATCTGCTGTCCATCGGCGTGCTGGTGCTGTGCTCGCTGGCGTTGCTGGCGGTGTCGGTGTTCGTCGGCCGCAAGCTGGAACGCGACATTCGCGATTTCCTTTGAACACTCGGTGCCCGTTCAGCGGGCACCGTTCTTTTGCTGTCGGCCGGTGGCTGACGTAGTGCCCGACAAGTCGCCCTTATGATCTTCAGCTCTTACGCCTTTCTTCTCGCGTTCTTTCCAGCGGTGTATCTGGCATTCGTGGTTTTGCGGGCCTGGCGCCTGGAGCGAGCGGCGTTGGCGATGCTGGTCATGACCTCGCTGGTGTTCTACGGCATGTGGAGCTGGCGCTATCTGGGCCTGCTGCTGGTGCTGATCTTCGTCAACCTGATACTGGGCAAGGCGCAGGTTCGCCAACTGGGCAGGGCGCAGGCCAAGGCGTGGCTGATCATCGCCATCGCCTTCAACCTGAGCGTGTTGTGCTACTTCAAATACGCCGGGTTCTTCTTCGGCTTTCTGCCGTCGGCGGCGAGCTGGCACATCATCCTGCCGCTGGGCATTTCGTTCTTCACCTTCCAGAAGATCGCCTGGCATGTGGACCTGTATCAGGGCCGGCTGAAGGACACCGGCAGCGTGTTGCAGTACAGCTTTTTCGTGAGCTTCTTCCCGCAACTGATCGCCGGCCCCATTGTGCATGCGCGCTGGCTGTTCCCGCAGATCGCGCCGGGCTGGTTTGCCCGGCCGTTGCCCTGGCAGTTGGGGTTGTCGCTGCTGACCTTGGGGCTGGTGAAGAAAGTCCTGCTGGCCGACCCGCTGGCGCCCGGCGTGGCCAACCTGTTCGACAGTGCCAACCACGGCGCCGCATTGTCCGCCCCGGATGTGCTGCTGGCCGGCTTGAGTTATGGCCTGCAGCTGTATTTCGACTTTTCCGGCTATGCCGACATGGCCATCGGCCTGGGCCTGATGTTCGGCATCAAGCTGCCGGCGAACTTTCGCTCTCCTTATAAGAGCGGCTCGATCGTCGAGTTCTGGCGGCGCTGGCACATCACGCTGTCGAATTTCCTCCGCGACTACCTGTACATCCCGCTGGGCGGCAACCGCAAAGGGCGCCTGCGCGCCAACGGCAACCTGCTGATCACCATGCTGCTGGGCGGCCTGTGGCACGGCGCGGGGTGGCAATTCATTCTCTGGGGCGGCATCCACGGCCTGTTGCTGGTGATCAACCATTACTGGCGCCACTTCAGCGGCTGGCGCCTGCCACGGCCGCTCGGCGTGGCGCTGACCCTGCTGGTGGTGATGCTGGCGTGGATTCCGTTCCGCGCCGAATCGCTGACCACCAGCCTGCACATGTTTGAACGGCTGGGTGACTGGCGCTGGACCTGGACGCTGGACCCGGGCGTGTGGCTCACCGAGGTCGCCGCGCTGCACATCGACAAGAGCCTGCCGCTGACCTGCGCGCTGTTGCTGGCGCTGGCCCTGAGCGCGCCGGGCAGTCGCCGCCTGTGCCTGAAACTGGGGCCGCTGGGGCGTGGCGTGCTGGTTGCGGCGGGGCTGTTTCTGGTGCTCAAGGCACTGGCCGGCGCGCCGGACCGCGCGTTTCTGTACTTCAACTTTTGAGGCCGGTGATGACGCTGACACCCCGCACCTGTCGTTTTGTCCTTGGCCTGCTCGCCGGGCTGGGGACGGTCATCGGCCTCTGGCTGCTGTTGCTGCTCGGCCAGATGGGGCGCCCGGTGCCGACCACGCAATGGGTCGAGAAGGCTTACGAATACAAGCTGACGCTGGCGGCCAAGGTCAACGAGCCGAAACTGGTGGTGGTCGCCGGTTCTGCGGCGATGTTCGGCATCGATTCGACCCGGCTGGCTCAGGCGGTGGGTCGCCCGGTGATCAACCTCGGGGTCAACGCCGGGGTGTTGTCGCCGTACATTCAGAGCTACGCCCGCCAGGCCATCAAGCCCGGCGACTGGGTGCTGCTGCCGGTGGAATACCCGATGTACCACGGGCGCTGGACGATCAACTATCCGTTCCTCGATTACTGGTGGAGCCACCCGGCGTTCCGCCATCTGGACATCAATACCGCGCAGATGGCCCAGGTGCTGTGGCTGACGCCGCTGTCACGGGCGCTCGGCGGCTATCGCGGCCTGCCAGCGGGTTTTGCGGTGAGCGGCCTGTACGGCCCGCAGAACCTCGACAGCCATGGCGATCAGGTGCGCAGCGAAGCCCGCGAGCAGCAGGTGTGGATGCGCCAACTGGTCGAGCAGTCTACGGTCGAGACCTACGGCGATCAGGCCCGCTCCTGGAACGCCAACTGGGCCGGCTGGAAAGCTTTGGCCGATGAGGTCGAGGCCGCCGGTGGCTGCGCGGTGTTCGTACCGCCGCCTATGTTCGACCGCCCGGCCTATCACCACGGTCGCGAGCTGCGTTACTACCAGTCGCTGCCGGATCAGGCCCGGGCTCAGGGTTTGCGCTATGTCGGTTCGCCGTTGCAGGTGATGTACCCCGTCGAACATTTCTTCGACACCAACTATCACCTGAATGCCGAATCGCGCGCGGTGTATATGCAGCAACTTGTTGACTGGGTGGCGCCGGTATTTGCGCAGTGTCATCCCTCTGCAGGCAAATCCTGAATAAACACCGAGATTAATCTGGCGAGTTTAATTAGATGCCTATAATACAGTGAGCAGGCATTAGGCCATATTCATTGTATGTTTAAGGCGCAGGTTAAACGAATGCGCGGTTTCCACTCGACGCTGTCAGAGGGGCGGTCGTCTGTGCGTCCATCCGCTTGAGTGGAGGCAAGCCGCCACCTTCAATCGTTTGCGAGGCGATGTTTCGATACAGGCTGCAGGGCCCGCACAGCAAGGGCTGCGCGTTTTCTGGCGCTGGGATTTGTCGCGTCCGGTTTGACGCTGTTAGTTGACGTCATTTAACAGTCATTTTTTCCGTGCCGTGAACGGCGGTTATTTTTTGACACGCGGTGCGTGTTTTTTATTGTCATCAGGCGCGCCCGCTATAGAAACTTATGCGGGCTCGTTAGTTGGTGTTTGCCGAAAAGTTGCCCTACCTTAGTGCTGTGTCCGATCTTGGTACACCGGGTGCTTATTCAATAAGCGTGGTGTCTGTTTGTCGATACAAGAACGGATAAGCCGTCTATTTAGGAGCAACACATGACAACTCAAACAGATGTAGCCGAGCTTTATACTGCCTTCTTCAATCGGGCCCCGGATTCTGCGGGTCTGGCGTATTGGGTCAATGAGTTGCAGAGCGGGGTGATCTCCCTGCAGCAAATGGCCAGTAACTGGGTCAACGAACAACCGGAGGGGCAGACCAATTACCCGAGTGGCACATCGGATGCCGCGTTCATCGCCGCTATCTACAGCAACGTGCTCGGTCGCCTGGCGGACACGGCCGGCGCGCAGTACTGGCAGAACCAGCTGGCCTCCGGCGCAGTGACCCGCGATGTGTTCATCGCCGCCATCATCAACGGCGCCCATGCCAATACCTCGGCCCAAGGCGTGCTCGACGCTCAACTGCTGAGCAACAAGGCCGCCGCTGGCGTCGCCTTCGCCAACCAGGGTGTCAACGACACCACACTGGCCGCCAAGGTGCTGACCACTGTGAATTCGAGCAGCGACAGCCTGAGCAGTACGCTGTCGCTGATCAAACTGATTCCTGCCGGTACCCTGACGCCGGCGATGGTGTCCAGCCTGAATGACACCATCACCAAAGTCGCCGCGCTGATCGTGGCCGAGCCCAATGAAGCCGGTGATATGGCGACCTACCTCAGCACGCTGAGCGCGGGCGTTACCTCGACGACCGACCTCAATGTGCTGCTGGGCAAGATCGGCGCCCTGGCTGTAGCCGCGCTGACCGACTCGACGGCGCTGGACAACCCGGCCACCCTGGCGCAGAACGATCTGGGCGCTGCCAACCCACCAGCGGGTGGCGGCGGTGACGGTGGTGGCGGCGATCCAGGCAACCCTACGCCGACGCTGACCGCGACCAACGATAACGGCGTGTTGAAAATCGTCGGCACCAGCACCGCCGACGTACACATAGACATGAACACCCACGTGGTCACTTCCGGTGCCACCACGCTCACCGTGGTCGGCACAGCGGACTTCACCAGCGTGGACTCCGGCACTTACGGCGGTTCGGTCACGGCGGTGGGCACGGCCAAGCAGATTCTCAACCTGGACTCGACGTACACCGGCGTCGACCACCTGCAGATCGTCGACAAGGCGCTGAACATTCTGGGCTGGGCGCTGGAGTTGCCGCGTCAGCCTGTGGAATCGGTCAGCGTGCTGAATAACGCGGCCGGTACGCTGTCGCTGGACCAGCATTCGGAGCTGAACGGCCTCACCACCACCCATGACTGGACCTACGACATTCGCGATACGGTGCAGAACATCACGTTCGCCGAGAATGCGGGTGATCCGGTGCTTGGGAGCGCCACCGAGGTGGTGGTCGGCGATACGCTGGTCAATCTGGCCTCCGATGACGGCATTGCGGTGCGCGGTATTCATGAGTATTCGGTGATCGACACCTACGCGAATATTTCGGGCGCCTCGCCGGACGAACAGACGCTGATCAATGGCGCCGAAGACGTGATCGTGCGGGATACGGTTGCCGGGGTGCAGCAGGCCATCAGCGATGGTTTTACCGCCGAGCACGATTATCAGGTGGTCGACACCGCCCAGCATCTGCTGGATATCAATGCCAGCGACGCGAACTTCCTGCACAACGCCACCGCGGTGAGCGTGGCAGGCGACGACGCCGGGCAACTCACCCTGCAACAGCGCGATGACCTGGGCAAAGTCACCGACAACGAGCACTGGCACTACGCGATTACCGATACGGCCGAGCATATCGTGGCCGGTATCACCGAGCATCTGGACTTCCTGCAACGGGCCGATGACGTGACCATCGACGGCTCGATCAGCCTCGGCCAGTTGGGCGTGGTCGCCAACACCCAGGGTCTGGATTCTTCGGGCTGGCATTACTCGATTGTCGACAGCGTCGAAAATGCCAACGCCTATCCACCGCTGGGCGACCTGAACATGACCCTCACCGCTTCGGCGGGCGTGGACGAGCTGGACGGCAACGTCAGTACCGGCGCGATCACCATGTCGTTCTCCGGGCTGACCGATGCCTCGACCTTCACCTTCGCCAACAACGGCTTCTCCAGTAACACGGCGGCGGACGCGTTCCTCAGCTTTCAGGCTGCGACCGACAAGATCGACCTGCAGGCCTTCCACCTGACCGGGGAAGACACCCTGTCGCTGGTGGCGGGCGGGAACAATGCCATCACCGACGGCCACTTCGCGCTGGTCAAGGGCGTGGCACTGGAGAACGGCGTATACGTCGCCTCCTCGGCACCCGACGCCGGCACGCTGGTGATCTGGGACGCCGACACCACGGCGGGCGTGATCAAACAGGTGGGCGTGTTCGTGGCTGACGCCAGCCTGGATGTCAGCGCCGTCGTCACCGGGCCAGTCACCACCTGACACCCCGTGGCGTGCCCTCTGTGCAAGGCATGAGGGATCAAAAAGGGCAGCCGATGGGCTGCCCTTTTTTGTTTGCGGATTTGTACCGAAATTCATCCGGCACCACAAAACCCGTGGGAGGGAGCTCTGCTCGCGAATGCGGTGGGGCAGGCGGTATGGGTGTGACTGGACTGACGCTATCGCGAGCAGAGCTCACTCCTACGGCCTGCGGCCAGAAGCAGAGCCCGGATTGCTACCGGTTTTGGTGCCATACAGAGATTCATTTGGCACCACAAAACCCGTGGGAGGGAGCCCTGCTCGCGAATGCGGTGTGTCGGTTGATATGGATGTGGCTGGACTGACGCCATCGCGGGCAAGCGCGCTCCTACGGCCTGCGGCCAGAAGCAGAAGTCATGGTGTTTGTGGATCTGTACCGAAATTCATCCAGCACCACAAAACCCGTGAGAGGGAGCCCTGCTCGCGAATGCGGTGGGGCAGGCGATATGGGTGTGGCTGAACTGACGGCATCGCGGGCAAGCCCGCTCCCACGGCCTGCGGCCAGATGCAGAAGCCGTGGTGTTTGTGGATCTGTACCGAACTTCATCCAACACCACAAAACCCGTGGGAGGGAGCTCTGCTCGCGAATGCGGTGGGTCAGGCGATATAGGGGTGGCTGGACTGACGCCATCGCGGGCAAGCGCGCTCCTACGGCCTGCGGCCAGATGCAAAAGCCATGGTGTTTGTGGATCTGTACCGAAATTCATCTGACACCACAAAACCCGTGGGAGGGAGCCCTGCTCGCGAATGCGGTGGGGCAGGCGATATGGGTGTGGCTGGACTGACGCTATCGCGAGCAGAGCTCCCTCCCACAGGTGTGTGTTGTCTGTTGGAATTTGGTCTGCCGGCAAAGGCTGTGTTGCCAGTCACTTCGCCTTCGCGACCCTCGTGACCTCGGATCCCTCCCACGGCCTGCGGCCAGAAGCAGATCCCGGATTGCTACCGGTTTTGGCGCCATACAGAGATTCATTTGGCACCACAAAACCCGTGGGAGGGAGCTCTGCTCGCGAATGCGGTGGGGCAGGCAGTATGGGTGTGGCTGGATTGACGCCATCGCGAGCAGAGCTCCCTCCCACAGGTGTGTGTTGTCTGTTGGAGTTTGATCTGCCAGCAAAGGCTGTGTTGCCAGTCACATCGCCTTCGCGACCCTCGTAACCTCGGATCCCTCCCACGGCCTGCGGCCAGATGCAGAAGCCATGGTGTTCACCGACCCGTAGCAGTCCGGCTTGCCGGCGGTGGCGCCTGTTGGATCGCTGTCGCTGGCAAGCCAAGCTGCTACGGGATTGGCGCCATACAGAGATTCATCCAACACCACAAAACCCGTGGGAGGGAGCTCTGCTCGCGAATGCGGTGTGTCGGTTGATATGGATGTGGCTGGATTGACGCTATCGCGGGCAAGCCCGCTCCCACAGGTGTGTGTTGTCTGTTGGCGTTTGGTCTACCAGCAAAGGCTGTATTGCCAGTCACATCGCCTTCGCGACCCTCGTAACCTCGGATCCCTCCCACGGCCTGCGGCCAGAAGCAGATCCCGGATTGCTACCGGTTTTGGCGCCATACAGAGATTCATTTGGCACCACAAAACCCGTGGGAGGGAGCTCTGCTCGCGAATGTGGTGGGTCAGGCGATATGGGTGTGGCTGGACTGGCGCTATCGCGAGCAGAGCTCACTCCTACAGGTGTGTGTTGTCTGTTGGAATTTGGTCTGCCGGCAAAGGCTGTATTGCCAATCACATCGCCTTCGCGACCCTCGTGACCTCGGATCCCTCCCACGGCCTTCGGCCAGAAGCAGATCCCGGATTGCTACCGGTTTTGGCGCCATACAGAGATTCATCCGTCACCACAAAATCCGTGGGAGGGAGCTTTGCTCGCGAATGCGGTGGGGCAGGCAGTATGTGGGGGGCTGGACTGACGCTATCGCGAGCAGAGCTCACTCCTACAAAAAACGTGGCGGGTGCGGTCTGTAGAGGTCTGGCTTGCCAGCGACGGCGTCTTTGAAAACGCCGGCGCCGGCAGGCCAGGTTGCAGCCTTTTTATGAGACCGTGAAGTCCCAGGTGGACGCCGCTTTGTTGTGGCCGCCCATTTCTACCGAGGTCAGCAGGCTGTCGGCGACCTGGACGAAGGTCATGTGGCCCTGTTGCACTTGTTCGGTCCAGTAGGCCTGGCCCGCTTCATCGGCTGTGCGTCCGAAGAAGGCGCTGTAGAGCGCGGCGATGTCGTGGCTGACGTCGCCGTTCAGGGCCTTGGCTCCCGCTTCGGTCGAGTTGAGGATCGACAGGCCGATGCCGCCGATGCTCATCGGTTGCTGGGTCCAGTAGTCGAAACCGGCGACGTCGGCCTGACGACCCAGCAATCCCTGATACAGGGCGGCCAGGGTCGTTTGCTGGGTATCGGTCTGGATCGACACGGCGCCGTCAGCGAAGCTCAGGTTTTCCACGTTGACCACTTTGACCTGCTGGTTCGGGTCGTTCTTGTTGCTGACGATGGTGAAACCGCCATGCTGCTCGATGGTGTACAGCGAACGGTCGCCGCTGAACTGCACGGTGTCGTTGCCCTGACCGCCTTGCAGAACGGTGTTGTTCGCCGCCGCAAACGAGGTGATCTGCAGGGTGTCGTTGCCGCCGCCGGCGAACACGAAGCTGTTCGAGGCGTTGACGATGAAGCTCTGGTTGGCGTCGTCACCGGTCAAGACTTGACCGACCGTATTGCCCTGCACCGTGGTCTGGCCGATCACGGCCGCGAAGTCGACGTTGTTCAGATCCAGCGAGCCTTTGCCGTTCATCTGGCTGGCGTCGATGACCAGCGCAGTCAGTTGCGAGCCGCTCGAACCGTCCAGTTCCAGCGCCTGGGTCGGAGCCGTTGTCGCGGTAATCGGGGTGATGGTGTTGACCAGCAAGTCGGAGCTGTCGGCCAGTTTGTCGAGGAACTTCTGCCCGTTGACGTTCTGGTGCGCCTGATCGCTGCCCGGGGTGACGGCATCGATCGCCGCCTTGAGGGTTTCAGCGCTGTCGCCGACTGTCTTGGCCGAGCCGCCGACCGAGGTCAGGCCGTAGCCGACCGGCAGTTTGGCGGAAAGTCCTGCGTTGGTGCCGCTGCCCACCAGGTCTATATCGGCCTTGTTGGCGTCGCCGGTGCTGTCCTGGCGCGAATCGGTGACCAGACCGACGCTGATGCTGTTGCCGGTTTCGCCGTTGGGCAGGGTGACCTGGGTGGTGGTCACGGGTACGCCATCGACGGTCACGGGCGGGTTGGTCGGCGGTGTGACCGGTGGGGTGACCGGCGTTGCGCTGACGGTGATGTCGATGGATTTGAGGTCGGTCAATGGGTCCGGGTGGCCTGCACTCTGGCCTTGGTCATCGATCAAGACGCTGAGGCTGGCGTGGCCGGTATAGGCAGTATCCGGGGTGAACTTGAGGCCGTTGAGGGCTGCGTTGATCTGCGCCAGCGTGCCGGTCACTGAGACGTAGCCGGTGATACTGTCAATCAGCACCAGTGCACCGGACCCCGGGCTCACTGTCACCACGCCGTGGTTGGCGACCAGGGTAGCGGTCATCGAGCTATTACCCGCATCCACGTCGCTGATCGTGATCGCGTTGTGGTTGGCACTGCTGAACACCAGCGCAGTGTCCTGACGCACGCTCTGGGTGGCGGACAGGGTGACAACCGGTGCGTCGTTGATCGCAACCAGATCGACGGTCGTGTTGACCGAAGCGCTGCTGTGACCGTCGCTGACGGTATAGGTGATGGTTCGGGAGGTGCCGGTCGCGGCGTCCGAGGTATTTTCGTAAGTCACCAGACTCAGCGCAGTCTCCCATTGGGCGAGGGTTGCCGTACCACCCACGGAGATCAGTGACAGTTCACCGGTCAGCGGGTTGAAGGTGGCCGTGATGTTACCCGTTGTCGCGTTGTCACCGGTGAACGCCAGATGGTCTTCACCGGCCTGGTAGCCACCGATCTTCACCTTGGCGCCTGTCATCGTCAGGCTGTCGGCGTCGGTGATGGTGATGGACGGGTTGATGACAACCGGAGCAAGGCCCTCGGTAAATGTCACGGACAGAGGTGCGGTAGAGGAAATGATTGGCGTGTCATCAGTCGGCGTAACGCTGACCTGCTGGGTCGCCACGTTGCTGTCGGCGTCGCCATCGTTGACCACGAAGCTGATGGTGCGGGTCTCGTTGCTCGGCGATTTTGACGTGTTGGTGTACATCACCGCATGCAGCGCCGCTTCCCATTGCGCGAGGGTGGCGGTGCCGCTCAGGGAGGCCATGGACATGACGCCCGTGGCGAGATCGTAGTTGCCGATAATGTCGCCCATGGTGAGGCCATCGTTGGTGAACGACAAAATATCTTCGGCCACATGGAGTTTGTCGGTGATGCTGACTTTCGCACTGGTCAGCGTGGCGTTGTCCGGATCGGACAGCGTCAGCTGGCTGTTGATGACGACAGGTGTCGCCGCGACATTGTTGCCTTCGGTAAATGGAGTAGTGCCGGTGGTGTTGTGGATAACCGGCGAGTCGTTCACCGAATTCACATAAACGGTTTTGACGCTCGACACGCTTTCACTGTTGCCGTCATTGACCTTGAAGCTGATCAGGTGCTCACCGACCGAAGGGTTATCGGAGTCGTTCTGGTACGTCACGCTGCGCAAGGCTAGCTGCCACTGGGCAAGCGTCGCACCCTGTGCCGAGGTCAGGGTCAGCGTGCCGGAGGCATAGCTCGCGGTGATGTCGCCCATGTTCGTGCCATCGTTGGTGAAGCCCAGCGATTCATCACTGGTCGCGCTGCGCAGGCTCACCGTGGCACTCGCCAGCGTCGGGCTGTCGAGGTCGCTGATGGTCAGCCCGGCATCGATCACCACCGGGGTAGATGCTGTGTTCTGGCCCTCATGGAATTCGGTGACGCCGGCGCTGACGGTCAGAATCGGCGTCTGGTGAGTCGCTGCCACATTCACGGTCTTGGTCGCGACCAGGCTGCTGTTGTGGCTGTCGTTGACACTGAAGCTGATGGTGCGGGGCGCCGTGTTTGGCGTGATGGCGGTGTCGGTGTAGGTCACCGCGTTCAATGCGGCCTGCCACTGCGCCAGCGTCGCGGAGTTGCCAACGGAATTCAGTTGCAATTCGCCCGTCGCGGCGTTGTAGACGGCGCTGATATTGCCGTACTGGACCGAGTTGGTGTTGGTGAAGCTCAGCACGTCTTCACCGATTTGATGATTGACGGTGATGGCGACGGTCGCCGAGGCCAGGGTGGTGTTATCCCGGTCACTCAGTGTCAGTCCGCTGTCGACAACGACCGGCGTCGACACGACGTTGTCGCCTTCGACGAAGTCTGTCGAGCCGCCGCTGGTCGTGACGACCGGCACATCGTTGGTCGCCGCGACGGTCACGGTCTTGGTGACGACGGTGCTGTCGGAATGGCCGTCGTTGACCACGATGCTGATGGTGCGTGGGGAAGTGTCCGGGTTGTTGGACGTGTTGGTGTAGCTCACCGATTGCAGCGCCGCCTGCCATTGCGCCAAGGACGCCGTGCCGCTGGCAGAGGTCAGTACCAACTCGCCGGTCGAGGCGGTGTAGGTGGCGCTGATATCGCCCGTGGCTCCATTGAGAGTGAGCCCCAGTACATCTTCAGCGTTCTTGAGGTTGCCGGTGATAGTGACCTTGGCACTTGCCAGCGTCGTGTCATCGGTGTCGGTGACGGTCAGCGTGTTGTCGATCACTACGGACGAGGACACCGGCCCCGCACTTTCAATGAACGCAGTGCTGCCGCCGCTGACGACGACAACCGGAGAAGCGTTCGGCGCAGGTGCGACGGTGACGATGCTGTAGTCGTACAGGTCGGCAGTGTCGATACCGCCATTGGCGGTGCCACCGTTGTCGCTGATGCTGAGCAGATTGACCTGCCGATCACCTTGTGTCGCGTCTGCGCTGGTGTTCTTGTAGGTCATGTTGTCCAGCAGCGTTGCCATGGCGCCGGAGGTGATGCCGGACGGCATGGACAGATTGATCGCCACGGAGGTGCCGCTACCGGTGGTGGTGTAAGCGATGCCGTTGCTCAATGTACCGGACCCGCCAGCCGCCAGATGGATATCGGTGCCACCAAGGGTCAGGAACTCGCTCGCGGTGTCTACAACGCCGTCGACGCTCAGGCTGAACTTGGTGATCAACTGCCCGGACTCGACGGTGCTGACCGCCGTGTTGCTGAACACGTTGACGGCGGCGCCGCCGATGTTGAACGTCGGGTCGTTGTAATCCTCCATGACCGTCGGCGCTTCGTTGACCTTCACGATGTTCAGCTGGAAGGAGTAGCTCAGCACGTTGACGCCGCCGCCGATGGTGACGTTGTACGAGCCTGCACCGAGAACTGTACCGTTGGGGCTGGTCAGCGTGGCGAGCGGGCGGTAGTCGTCATAGGGCCTGCCATCGCTCGCACCGAAATCGAAGTTGGCCGACTGGTTGATCCCGACGTTGGAGATCGTCAGTGAATAGCCGGTGATCGCATAGCCCACCGGGACGTAGATCGGAATCACGTCCGACGAATCGACCCTGTTCCCCGAATCGATAGTGCCTTGCCAGGTGTTGCTGCCGACCTGGTTCAACCACCACAGCGCGCGGGACGGCTGCCCCAGTGAGTCGGTGTAGCTGGTGTAGATATCAACGTCGGAGGGCGATTCGTTGTAGTTCAGGGGGGCGTTGAGGTAGATATACGGGGAGGTGGCCATCGATCAATCCTTATCTCGCCCTGAACTGCAGGGCACCGCAGAAAAATGCAGGAGTTTTTGTAGGACAACATTTTGGCGCGAGTATAAAGGCAGTGGAGGCACTTTGATATTGCAGCGCGACGCCTGCTGCCGTCCTTGCGAATCTTCCCGACGAACAGCCTGTGGGAGCGCCCGTTGGGCGTGAATGGGGGGAGTTGACGCGCTACGGCTTGCCGGCGATGAGCGTTGTCATTGCCGGGCAAGCCGTATTGGAGGAGGGGTGTGGCTGCGCTTAGCGGCCCAACACTTTGTGATAAACGTCGAGGGTCTGCCGTGCGCATTCATGCCAGGTGTACTGCTGCGCGCGGGCCAGACCGGCCTCGATTTTCGTGTCACGCAGGGTCGGCTGGTTCAGCACGTCCTGCATGGCCGCGTGGATGCTGTCGACGTCCCAGGGATCGACCAGCCAGGCGGCATCGCCGGCCACTTCCGGCAGCGAGGTGCTGTTGGAGGCGATGACCGGGCAGCGCGCGGCGAAGGCTTCGATCACCGGCAGGCCGAAGCCTTCGTACAGCGACGGGAAGGTCAGGGCCGCGGCACTTTGCAGCAGCGCCATGACATCGGACTGCGGCAGGTAGCTGAGCCAGCGGCCTTCACCGCGCTGCTCCAGGTCGTGCAGTTTCGGCAGCAGGTCTTCGTTGTTCCAGCCATCGCGACCGACGATCACCAGCGGGTGCTGCTTGCGCACGTCGGCGGGCAATTGCTCGAAGGCCTGGAGGATGCGCGGCAGGTTCTTGCGCGGTTGCAGGGTGCCGACGAACAGGAAGAATCCCGGCTGCAGGCCGTGTTTTTCCAGCACGGCGTTGCGGGTGTCCTCGGAAACGCGTTCGAAGTACACAGGCTCAACACCCAGCGGCGTCACGCTGATCCGGTCAGGGTGCAGGCCCAGGTGCTCGACCATGTCCTGCTTGCTGAACTCGGAAATGGTGATGATGTGGTCCGACTGGCGGATGGCGGCGGTGAACAGCCAGGTCTTGAGGCTGCGCAGGTCGTTCTTGATCCATTCCGGGTGCAGCATGGGAATGACGTCCATCACGCTGGACACCGTGGGCACACCGGCGATGCGCGGAATGTGGTGATCCGGCGCATGGAAGATATCGACGCTTTTGCGAATCGCGCCCGAGGTGGCCAGCGGCAGTTTCAGAAAGCCGCTGAGCAGAGCATGCACCGGGAAGCGCCGTGCCAGTTGTTCCGGCTGGCCGCAGGGCAGGGCAGGCAGGTCGCGCCCGAATGCATAGGGTTTGACGTGTACGTCCGGCCGCGCCGTCGCGATCTCGTCAAGCCCTTGCCACAGTGCCCGTGAATAAGTGCCGATGCCGTCCAGGTGCCCGGCACGGGTGCCAGCTGCCCAAACGGTACAGCCCAAGCCAATTTCCATGTGTTGTTGTTCTCGATTCAAAGTGTCAAGCGAAGAGCGGTGCTGCTTCGGGATCAGGGCGTTGCAGTGACCTGGGCACGCCAGTAATCCAGCAATTGGCTGAGGGTCGTTTCCAGGGCGATCGCCGGCTGCCAGCCGGTGGTCTGCCTGAGCAACGTGTTATTGCCCGCCGCCACCGGAATGTCGGAAGGCCGCAGACGGTCCGGGTCCAGTTCGACGGTGATACGGGATGTACTTTGCTGCAGCATCAGGTCGAGCACGTCGCGAATCTTGCGCGACTGCCCGCTGGCGATGTTCAGGCAGCGCGGGTGGTCCTTGCGGCCAGCCAGATTCAGCAGGTCGATATAGGCGTCGCAGACATCCTGAACGTCGAGGAAGTCGCGAACGGCATCGAGGTTGCCGACCTTGAGCACCGGTTGCTGCTGGCCGGACTCGATCAGGGCGATCTGGCGGGCGAAGGACGCGGTGACGAAATCGGCACTTTGCTGCGCGCCGATATGGTTGAACGGACGTGCGATCACGCCGTCCTGGCCTTGGCGGAAGTACTCGCGGAAGGCATATTCGGCGGCAACCTTGCTGGCTGCATAAGGATTCAAAGGCTCGGGAAGCGTGTCTTCACTGACCGCGATGCCCGACTTGAAGGCCGCGCCGTAGACTTCCGAAGAGCTCGGAAACAGGACAAAGGCGTCAGGCGCGTGTTTTCTCAGCGCTTCGAGCAGGTTCATGCTGCCGATGACGTTGGTTTGCCAGGTCAGCAACGGCTCCTTGAAGCTGGTAGGCACGTGGGAAATCGCCGCCAGATGAATGACGTGAGTCGGGCTGGCATCCGCCACGGCCTTGGCCAGCGCGTCGGCGTCGCGGATGTCGCAACTCAGGTACTGGTTGGCGATGCCCTGTGCAGGCGCAGCGCTGCCCGCCAGTGCGATCACTTCGTAGCCGGCGCTCTGCAAGCGGCCGGTCAGGATCTTGCCAACGAAGCCGTTGGCCCCTGTCAGTAATAGACGTGGCACGGTGTCTTACTCCTTCACTGGAGAAATCAGGTCAAGCTGCTCCAGCCAGAGAGCCAGGGCTGCCTGCAGGTTTTGACGCTCGTAGCGCGACAGATTGCGCTTTCCTGCTGCAATCATGGCCTCGTACAACCCGGGTTCAGTGTTGAGGAAGTGCGCTGCCATGGCAAAGTCGACCGGATCGTCGCTTTCCAGCAGCAGGCCACCTTCTCCCAGTGTGTCAGGGATATTCGAACGCGCCTGTGTGACCACGGGAAGGGACGCGTAGTTCGCTTCCAGCAACGGCATGCAGAACCCTTCGTGGGCGCTGGCGCACCAGTATTGATGGGAATTCTGGTACAGCCAGCGCAGTTCGGCTTCGGAACATTTGCCGACCAGCATCACCTGATCGCCCAGCTCAAGGTTATCCACATGCTGGTGCAGGCCGCGTGCATAGGCTTCGCTGGTGGTGCCGCCGACGATGATCAGGCGCTGTGGCGGCTGTTCGTCGGCTTTCTGGTTCTGCAGCAGGTGGTAGAACGCTTCGATCAGCAGGTATTGCCGCTTGTTCTCCGCCAGCCGGCCGACCGCCAGGTACAGGCGCGCGCCCGCCGGCTGGTGGTCCATGAACCTCGGCTGGGTCAGGTGGCCTTCCAGGCGGCGGGTGTCCACCAGCAGCGGCAGGGTCTTGCTCTGCGGGTAACCGGCTTCCTTGAGTTCACTCTCGTTCAGCGGCGAATCCGCCAGCGCATGGACGAACTCACCGCGCCATTCGCGCAGTTGCTCAAGGCCCATTTCGGCGTAGCGACGCAGACCACCGCCCGCCGGGAAGAACTCCGGCGGGGTGATGTTGTGGTAGACCATGGCCTTTTTGCATTTCTGCTTGAGCAGCCATGGGCCGTGGTCGTGGCCCATCGAATGGTGGTACATCAGCAAGTCGCATTGCGACGCGTGAAAGGTGCGGGCCGGCAGTACCTGCCCGGCCATCTGATCCGGAATGGTGAAGCTGTAGATGTCGGATTCGAAACCCAGATCGCGCAGCAGGCTGCGGGTGAACAGCAAACCGTTGGTAACGCCGTCCCCTGCCGAAACTGTCGCGGCAAACTGGTCAATACGCTTGGTCATATCTGGCCCTTGCGCGCCGTGACCGCGTAATCCTGCGGGCCGTAGAACAGCGCGTCACAGCGACGAGCCACTTCGCTGTCTTCGTTGAGCGCGTATTCCCGTGGAATCGGGTTCAGACGATGAATCTGCACGTCGTCGAAGCCCTTGAACTCGACCAGGAACTCGGTGAACGCCGGTGGCAGCGGGTGAATATGGGTCGGGTCGGTGTGGAAGTGCGTGGCGGCACTGACGATGTTTTCCGGGTTCGGCGTTTCGAAAATGATCGTGCCGCCCGGCGCCAGTACGCGCTGGCACAGGTCCAGCAGCATGTTGAATTGTTCAAAGCTCAGGTGTTCGATCACATGGAACGCCGACACCGCCGCGACGCTGTTGTCCGGCTGCTCGGCCAGCCACGCCAGCGCGTCCTGCTGTACTGCTTGCAGGCCCTGATCGATGCAGGCTTCAACGTTCATCGAGTTGAGGTCGATGCCGATCCGCGCGTAGCCCTCGGGCAGCATGTTCAGCCATTCGCCGCGACCGCAACCGATGTCCACCAGCGGCAGGCCGGCCTTGAGCGGCTCGATGCGCTCCAGGATCGGCAGGTAGTAGGACTGACGCTCGCGAATGGTTTCGGCGGAGCCACGGAAGCGGTTTTCGAAGGCCAGGTAGAAGCTGTCCGGAATGCTGCTCGGCACCAGGTTAGAGGCTGTCGGTGCGGCAGCGGCCGCCGGTGCTGCAGCGCTGGCTGCGGCCTGGCGCGGTGCGCGCTCCAGTTGACCGATGCGGGCACGCAGCTCCTGCTGGATCTGGCGCTGCTTGTCCAGTTCGGCTTCCAGGCGGCGGGTGTTTTCGGCGTGGCGGGCCAGCTCGAAATTCTGGCTTTCCAGCGCGCGTTGCTGGTCCTGAACAAAACGCACCTGGCTGTCGAACTGCTCGCGCAGCGTCGACAGGGCGTCGTTGTGCATCTTGTGCTGACGAGTCAGCAGGTCCATGCGTGCCAGGTAATAACGGCTGCGCGGCTCGATGGAGGCGAGGGCGTAGGCGCTCAGCAGCAGCTTGCCGATCACCGGCAGGCGGCGCAGGGTGTTCTTCAGCTTGGCCTTGCGCAGGCCGTGGACTTCGGCGCCATGGGCCATGCCTTCCGGCGAGTAGCGCAGGCCGGCCAGCACTTCGAACTTGTCGAAGCCCGAACGCAATTGGTGCAGACCCTGTTGCACCTCGCTCGGCTCGGCCTTGCGACCCAGCAGGCTCGGGTAAGCGGCCAGCATCAGCGGCTCGTCGTCGAGCTGGATCAGCTCCGGCCAGCGGTACGGACGATCGAAGATCGGCGCCGGCGCCGGATCGAATGCCGGCAGCGAACGCTCGGCGGTGTCCAGCTTATAACGCTGAACCTCTGCTTCAATGCGGCGATTGAGTTCCTGGAAGTCGAGGTCAGGGTTATTCGGTATCAGCATTGCTTACGGTTCCGTCAGTGGTCTCGGTCGGGGCGTGAAGTTGCTCCAGCGTGGGCGCCAGGTCGCAAATGCCGCCAAAGAAAGTCCCGGTGATGCCGGCGACTTCAAAACCGATGGCGTTATCGTGCCAGTGGTAGCAGTTCGTGGTGTGATCGGCGCCGTCGTGCAGCGCCAGGGTAATGGTGTACTTGCCGGGCGCCAGACGCATCGGGAAGCGATAGCGCAGGCTGCGGCGTTCCCCGGCCTTCATGGCAATCGGGAAATCCAGGTAATGGCTGTTGGTGCCGAAGATGTCCTGGCCGAAACGGTCGCGGATCATCAGCCCCAGGGAAATGTCGTCCAGATCGTGATCGGCGGCGATCACCACGTCCAGCAGGCCATTGTCGCCATTGGCCAGAATCGTGCTCTGCGAGTTTTCGCCGACGAAGTTGATGCTCTCCATGTACGCCTGACGCGAGCCGTAACCGTGCTGCTCGACGGTGCGCCGCTCGCTGTAGTCTTCGTCGTCGGCGCCGAGCAACTGGTTATAGATGTTGACCGCGTCTTCGGGGTGACCATCGGCCACTACCTTGCCGCCACTGAGCACGATGGCGCGATCACAGATCATCTTCACCGCGTTCAGGTCGTGGGAGACGAAAATGATCGAGCCGCCCTTGGCGCGGAATTCCTTGATGCGGCGCATGCACTTCTGCTGGAAGTGGCCGTCACCCACCGACAGCGCTTCGTCGATCAGGAAGGTGTCCGGGTCGGCGTGGATCGCAATGGAGAAGGCCAGGCGCATGTTCATGCCGGACGAATAGGTGCGGATCGGCTCGTGGATGAACGGACCCAGCTCGGAGAACTCGACGATGGCGTCGCGGCGCTCGTCGATCTGCTGACGGGTCATGCCCAGCAGCAGGCCGTTGCCGACGATGTTCTGCAGGCCGCTCAGGTTCGGGTCGAAGCCGGTGCCCAGTTCCAGCAGGCCGGTGACCCGGCCAGAGATCTTGATCTGGCCGGCATCGGGCAGCAGCACGCCGTTGAGCATTTTCAGCAGAGTCGACTTGCCGGCGCCGTTGCGGCCGAGGATGCCCAGCGTTTCACCGCCGGCGACGCGGAATGTGACGTTGTCCAGAGCGCGGTGAGTGCGATGGAAACTGCGGCGCAGGACGATCTCTTTGAGCCGGTGCCAGGGTCTGCTGTAGAGCTTGAACTCCTTGCAGACGTTTTCCACTTCAAGCATGCGTGCAACTCTTAATCGAAAAAGGGGTGTTTTCAGGCGCGTCCGGCGGCCCCGATGGCGGCCAGCCCTGAAGAATCAGGAGGCGGAGCCTAACATGAGTGGGGGTTTGGAGCATTAATGTGTCAATGCCACCGCTGCGCCGACCGGCCCGACAGAGCGGGCCGCAGCGCATCGGGGCGCTGCCGCCGCTCTATGACGGGGTTCGCGGGTCAATGTTCCAGCGATTCGATCGAAATACTTTGCAACGACAGCCCCAGCTTGCGCTCATCGACACTCAGGCCCAGCTGCGCAGGGCTGGTCGGTTCCGGCACATCGATGCGCAGGGTGCTGGAGCGCTGCGGGTTGTCGATGTCGAAGCTGAACGCCTGGACCTGATCGGTCAGTGTCAGCGTTTCGGTGCCTTCGCCCGCATGCAGGGTAAACGCCTTGCCGATGTTCGGCCCGAACGCCACGGCACTGATGTGGATGCGGTATCGGCTCGGCAGCGGGTTGGCAAAGTCCAGGCGGACCTGCGAAGCGGTGGACCAGGTGCCGCCGCTGTCGGGCAGGGAAAGGCCCTCGGTGTGGTTGACCCAGGCCGGCGAAAGCGGCTCGCGGAAGTTCAGGTCGATTTCGTTGCCGACATAGGTCAGTGCAAAGCCCGGCATGGCGACCTGCCGGCGACCGTCGGCGAACGGTATGTACGAGCCGAGGGACAGCACCCAAGTCTTGCCGGCCGGCAAACCGTGGAAGTCGTAGTGATTGTCCGGTTCGACCTGCAGGTGGGTGGTGTCGGCGTTGTCCATGTAGAACGTCGCCTTGAGCATGCCGCCCATGTCAGAGCCGATGACCACCACCTTACCGCGCTCTTCTGCGGTCAGGTATTGCCGGGTAAAGGTGCCGGCACGGTCGTAGAGGTCCGGAACCAGATGGAGGCGCTGCTCACTGGTGATCCAGATGTTTTGCAACACCACACTGGCCGGCAACAGGCCATAGATGAACAGTGTCGCGCCCAGCCGTTCACGGCCCATCCAGCCCAGCAAGGTGACCAGCATGGCCACGCCGAGCAGGTAGAACGTCACGGTGTGCGAGGTCAGGCCGCGCAGTTCCGGGCTGTCGATCATGTTCGGCTGATAGACGCCCATGCGGGTGTAAAGGGCGTAGGCGGTGGGCAGCAGAATCACCAGCCCCAGGACGATCTGCCATTTGCGCAGCGTCGCCGGCTCGCGGTCGTTCAGTTGCGAGGCGACGACGATCCACAGCAGCGGGAACAGGAAGTCGTAATAGCGCATGTGCAGGCGGTTGATCGACTCGAACACGCTGGTGTTGACGACGGAGGCCGAAAACAGCGCGACCACCGCCACCAGGTTGGCGAACAGCAACAGGGCGAGCACGGCCAGACGTCGCGATTCATCCGGGCGCCCGCGAGAGCCAACGGCACTGACACTCAGTTTCAACGTCGCGGCCATCGGCATGCCGACCAGCAGACACATCGCCAGCAGATGGCCCTGCAGGCTCTGCAGCGACAGCTTGATCAGCTCGACAGCGCGTTCCAGTCCCGATGTCGACGAGGCAATCTTATTATACGAAGGGCCGAAAAAGGTCAGCCCCACAGGGCCTGCGAGCAGCAGGCTCAGGGCAAATTTGGCGATCAGCGCGCCGACCAGGAAAGCGCCGATGTTACGCAGCGAACCGCTCAGGCGATTGTGATCGCTGTAGACCGACAGATAGCCGATGTACAGCAGCACCGCCGGCACCACCAGCATCGAGTGAGGCTTGATCAGCGCACTGGTGCCCAGGATCAACCCGGCAACGGCCCAGCCTTGCCAGCGTTCCGCGCGGGCGTTCGACACCACCCAGATAAAGGCCCAGAAGCCGAAGAAGTAGAAGGCTTCGGGCATGTAATGCGCGGTGTAGATATTCAGCGGCGCCGCCAGCGCGCACGCCGTGATCAGCAGGGCGGGGACGAATGCCGTGACCCGACGCGCGACCCCATAGATGAACGGTGCGCTCGCCACGAAGAACAACGCGTTGAAGAGGCGCGCGCAGCCGAGGAAGTCAGTCCCGCAATGGCTGGTCAGGCGGTACACCGCCAGATACAGGTAGCCGGGAATCAGCGAGTTGGAGATCGGCTCCAGGCGCGAGTAGCGACTGTAGGTGTATTCGTCGGCGAATACGAAGGGAAACAGGCCGCTGTTTTTCAGCAGCAGGGCCAGAAACGCCAGCGCCATGATCAAAAGCAGGGCATAGGCCTTTCTGTGTTGTAGCGTGTCGCGGGTCATTCCCTAACGTCCTTATAGTCAATTCCTGGCAGCGCAAGACCCGAACGGCCTTGTGGCTGAAACGCGATTCAATGGTCGGTAACGACGAAATCGAGCGGGGAGCGCGACCTCGGGTACATAGATTCGGCGCGCGATATTAGCAGGAAGACCACATCGGATCAGGCTTTCGCAGATGCGGGCGACCAATGTCCGCATCTGTATGCCAAAGTGTTTGTGGCGTGGCACTCAGCAGCGCATAAATTCTGAATTTATTCACTACAGCGGAGTGCGTAAGACTGTTTTCTCAATCGATGTAGGAACTGTCTGAAAATATAAAAAACACTCAGCTTTTTCCGTCTGAGCGAACACCCATTTCCATATCCTTGACTGGTAACACTCATCAAGGATTGAAAGCATGGCATTTGACGGATTTATCAAAATCGATGGCATTCAGGGCGAGTCGCAGGACAGCCGCAACCAGGGCTGGATCGAGATCAATGCCTTCAACTTCGGCGTCAACCAACGCTCCACGGCCACCGCCAGTTCCAACGGCGGCGCGGGATCCGGTCGGGCCAGCTTCAGTGACTTCAGCTTCAGCAAGCGTCTGGACCGATCCAGTGCCCGCCTGTTTGAAGCCTGCAGCGCTGGCGAGCACATCAAGTCATTGACCCTGCGCCTGTACCGGGCAGGAGGTGACAAGCTTAAATACTATGAAGTCGCCCTTGAAGAAGTGATCATCTCTGACTTCGCGCAAACCGGCGAAAGCGGCGAGCCCATGGAGCAGGTACAGATCAACTTCGGTCGTATGCGCATCGTCTACACCCAACAGAACCGGGCCAATGGCGGTGCTGCCGGTAACGTTACGGGTGGCTGGGACCGTATCGCCAACAAACGTTTCGCGTAAGAGACTGACATGACCAAGCCTTACGTGTTTATCAACGACCGGATGCAAACCTTCAGCAGCCTCAAAAACAAACTGGATGGCAACGACAAGTTCGACCAGCTCAACGCGCATATCTACAACATTGTCGTCATGCCGGGGCAGTTTGTGATTGTCGGCGATCACTCGACGCGAACACTCAGCGTCGAAGAAACCGAACTGATGCAGCTAGCGCAACAGGTCAAACGCCAGACTGCTTTTAATCAGGTCGGGCCTGAAAGCCTCGCGATCAAAAACTACGACCTGCTGCAGAACATGCTCAATTACGGCTCGCTAGGGATCGGCGCCGCGACCGGGAGTTGGAGCACCCACCTGGAGGGTGTGAAGAAAACGCTGGAAGACATCGAGCGGCTGTACAAGCTGGCCTTGTCCCGAGGCACACCGATTGCCCGGCAGGAGTTCATCAGCCAGCGGCAAGTGCTGTTTGGCAAGCTCGACAAGCAACTGGAAGGCATCGCCCGTTGGGGAACGGGCATGAACAACACCGGTTCGATCAAGAAAATGCTGGGGGTTTCCACCAAGAGCTATTTGCATACGGGGGAAATTCAGGGGTATGCGAAAAAGATCGGCGGCGTGGCCAAGGCGGCGAAGTTGCTGAAGCACGGGACGGCGGTGGGGATTGGACTGAACATCGCTGCGACAGGGCTGGAGATTAAGGAGGCTTGTTCGACCGGGCGGGAAAATCAGTGTGAAAAAGCAAAGTATGTCGAACTTGGGAAATTATCGATAGGGGTTACGGGCGCCATGATTATAGGGGATATAGGGGCCGCCGCCGCATCGGGTATCTGTATGGCTGTTTTTTCTGTGCCTACAGGCGGGCTCGCCATATTGGGCTGTGGAATTATAGGGGGGGTAATTGGTGGTTATGGTGGCGGCCTCGCAGGTGAAAAAATTGGGGAATATGGCGGCACCATGCTGTATGACTGGCGGAAAAATTAATGTTGCCAATCGTTGGCTGGTTCGCAGTTATCTTGTCTTGCTTCATGTTTTTGACTGTGCTCTTTATGGTTGTTTTTGCCAAGTGCAAGATTGGTGTTTTGGAAAGCTATCTTGCTGACTGTAAGTGCGTTATTGATACGAAAGCCATCTGGGGCGGGGGTGTTATAGGAAGGCAGATGCGTATGAATATGATATTTTTTATACTTGCATTTCCTGATGTTATGCATAAGCAAGGGAATACGTCTCGGGATGCTCACAAAAAAGTCCCGACGCATCTAAGGCAATGGGTGTTGTTTCAATATTTATGGCTCATCATTGTTGCTGTATGTATGGTGGTTTTTTGTTCTGTGGTGCCATAACGTCAAGGCATAAAAGCTTTGGAAGGTATAAGGGTCTTGGACAGCAGAGTGGTTGGGTGACCGGCATGACAACACCGGTTCAATCAAGAAAATGCTAGGGATTTCGACCAGAAGCTACCTGCATACGGGGGAAATTCAGGGGTATGCGAAAAAGATCGGCGGCGTGGCCAAGGCGGCGAAGTTGCTGAAGCACGGGACGGCGGTGGGGATTGGATTGAACATCGCTGCGACAGGGCTGGAGATTAAGGAGGCTTGTTCGACCGGGCGGGGAGACATTTGCCAAAAAGCAAAATACGTTGAGGGGACAAAGCTTGTGTCAGGTGTCTTCGGAGGGCTGGTCGGTGGAGCTGCAGGAGCCCCTGCCGCAGCCAGTATATGTGCAGTGGTATTTTCTGTTCCATCAGGTGGGTTAAGCGTTCTGGGTTGCGGAATAGTAGGCGGACTGGCTGGTGGATATTTGGGCGGCACAGTAGGTGAGGCTGTGGGTGGGCCTGCTGGTGAAATGCTTTATCAATGGAAACCAGATTAATGCTGCTGTCGTCTGGCATGTTGGCTTTGTTGTTGCTGATTTGCATGGTAGGCATAGTTATTGTTATGGCGGTATTTTCCTATATATACATAGAAGAAATTGAAAATTATCTGAGCGGCTGTCGGTGCGTGGATGAAACAAAAGCTGTATGGGGGGGAGGGTTTATTGGGCGCCAGATGCGCATGGCTACCGTCCTGATAATCATCGTTTTCCCCAAGACTATGCATCGACGAGGGGACGTTGTTAAAAACGCAAATCATCAAATTCCAAAGAAATTCAGGATGTGGGTGCTTTGGCAATATATTGTTTTATATTTGATATTTGGGTGCATGGTGGCGTTTTATTTCTTCATGGGGGGTATTAGTTAAGATGGATTTTTGTGCTGTGGGAGGCTGGTCGAAATATTTGCCAAGGGTGAGGATTTAATATCTTTTAAGACTGTGATTATCTTTCGACAGAAGTGCTTGCTATTTAGAAGCCGCAAACTGATGCGCCTGACACAACAGGTCAAACGTCAGATTGCCTTCAATCAGGTTGGCCCTGACAGCCACGCCATCAAAAACTACGACCTGCTGCAGAACATGCTCAATTACGGCTCGCTAGGGATCGGCGCCGCGACCGGGAGTTGGAGCACACACCTGGAGGGTGTGAAGAAAACACTGGAAGACATCGAGCGGCTGTACAAGCTGGCCTTGTCCCGAGGCACACCGATTGCCCGGCAGGAGTTCATCAGCCAGCGGCAAGTGCTGTTTGGCAATCTCGACAAGCAACTGGAAGGCATCGCCCGTTGGGGAACGGGGATGAACAACACCGGTTCGATCAAGAAAATGCTAGGGATTTCGACCAGAAGCTATCTGCATACGGGGGAAATTCAAGGATATGCGCAGCGGATTGGCGGGGTCGCCAAGGCGGCGAAATTGCTGAAGCATGGAACCGGAATTGGGATAGGGCTTAACATCGCTGCTGCGGCGTTGGAGATCGAAGAGGCGTGCTCAACCGGGCGCGAGCAAATGTGTGTTAAAGCTCGATATGTTGAGGGTGCGAAGTTGGCAGGTAGTGTGAGTGTAGGGTATCTGGGAGGTGCCGCTGGCAGTTCATTTGCTACATCCATCTGCTTGGTAGTATTCGGAGTTACGGTAGGGCCTGGTGCTGTCGCATGCTTGTTAGCAGGAGGCGTCGTCGGTGGATATGCAGGTGGTTTGTCAGGGGAGGCAGGGGGCGGTTTAATAGGCAATAAATTTTACGAATGGAATTCAAAGAGTGGAGAGTGATAACTGCTTTTGGTGGGCCGTTATTATGCTTTTCAGCGTGTTTTTCAATATTGCAGTGTTGGTATATGTTCAGAATAAAAAATTAAGCTATGCAGAAGATCTTCTCTTTGATGTCAAGCTGATTGTGTGGAATAAAACAATTTGGGGGGATGGTTTTGTTGGCAGGCAGTTGAGACTGAATGGGGTGGCATTGATTGTCATGATGCCCGATTTTATGTGCAGGCGCGGCCAAATGCCAAAAGGCGCTGATCTTCGCTTATCTCAGTCTTTGAGAAGGCAGATACAGGTGCTTTATCTGTTCCTGTATGTAAATATTTTAGGTATGACAGGAGTTTATTTTTGCTGAAGTCATGGGGTGATCGTGAAACCGTACAGGTCACTAATATCAGTCAGTTAAAAGAAAAAACGGCGCTCCGTCAGTATCGAGGAAGCGCCGTTTTTCTTGGATTTCATCGCCTATATGCGCGAGAAGCTTTTCGCTCAAAACCTTAGCCGACTGATATTAAGTCTGGCCGTTTGCGGCTATCAGCTCAACCAGATACCGCCATCCAGCGCGGTCTGGGTGTTGTTGATGTTTTCCTGACTTTCGGAAAACGACACCAGCACTTCGTTGGCCTTCATGCCGTTGGCCATCTGCGTGTTCCAGTACTGATAGCCGGCGTCGTCGGCCGCGCGGTGCAGCACGTGCAGGTAATAGTTGTTGATGACCGAGTTCTGGTCCTGCCCGGGATTGAGCGTCTTGAACTCGTTGCTGTTGACGAAGCTCTGCGCGATCTGGCCGATGTTCTGGCCGCCGTCCATCTCGGCGATCCAGTATTTCAGGCCGGCGGTATCAGGCGTGCGGTCGAACGCGGCCTTGTACAGGCGGTAGGCCGAACCTGCGTTCTGGCCGACCTTGACGTCCAGGGCCAGGGAGCTGCCATCGCCGAACTCCAGGCGTTCGATGTTGGTCAGGGTGTCGATCTTGCCCGGGGTGACCACCTTGTAACCGGTGGCCGTGGCGGTGATGACTGCGCTGCTCTTGCCTGTGTCGTACCAGACGGTGTCGATGCCACCGTTGCCGTTGTACGAATCGTTGCCGTCATAGCCGTAGAAATCGTCGTTGCCGTTGGAGCCGATAAAGGTGTCGTTGCCCTTGAACAGCTGCTTGCCCAGCGCCGTGTCGTTGCCGGCCAGTGCGTAATTGAGCAGTTGCATGTAGCTGGTGTTGATGCCCGAAACGCTGAGCACCGGGGCGCCGCCTGCGGTCCAGTACATGCCGTTCAGCGTTCCGCCGGCAACCCCGTACGGGCTGTAGCTGAACGAGCCGGTGAAATTCAGGGAGTGGTAGCCATCGGTCAACTGGAACATCGTTGAGGTGGCGAAGGAGATGTAGGTGTTGTCGTTGTACCAGTCGTCGATGTCGTAAAGGCTGAACGGCTGGCTGTAAATCACTGCGGTCATGGAGGAATCCGTCTCCGGTAAAGTCAGTCCGCCATTATGCACGTGCAGGCAGACTGGATCCCATTCAACCGACAGAATGTAAGAAAAATGATACAGAGTGGCTATCGCGCAGGTTTTTTCCTGCCTGAGCGATGGCTTTTTCGGCTTAGATCAAGCGCGTCTCGTCATCGTTGATCAGGTCGCTCAGGCCGCCGAGGGTCTCCCGGGCCTGGGTACGGTCCATCAACTTGGCCTGCGCGGCGGTCGGCAGGTCGGTGACGTTGAGAATCCCCTTGCTGGTCAGCACCTGAATCAGGTCGTCGAGTACACGGATCATCTCCATGTCACTCAACTTGAGCTGGGTCAGGCTCTTTTCCATCACTTCGTTGGCGTACCAGGCCTGGATCTCATGATCGTCGGCCGGCAATTGCCCGGTCGCTTCGGCAAACGACGCAGCCTCCACACGTACGAGCACACCTTCTGCATCGCGCTGAACGTAAAACATGGCTCATTCCTCAATGAATGCATCGGCTGGCAACCGTCGATGACGGCTGCCAGCACAGTACATCAGCTCCCGCGACGGAGCTATCAGTGGTGATCGACCTTGATGGTCGGGTCGGTACCCGCCACCAGGGACTTCAACTGGTCGTTGCTCCAGGTCACACCTTCCAGCTTGATATGTACATCGGCCGTGTTGGCTGCCGCTGCAGGGGTCGTGCTGTCGGTGAACTGACCGGTGGTGCTGACTTGCAGAATGGTGTCATGGCCGTCGTTGGTGATCTGCAGGTACTTGCTGATGGTGTCGGTGTCTTCACCCTGCAGCAGGTCACGCAGATCGATCCGGTCACCCTGGCTCTGGTTGAAGTCCTTGATGACGTCGAAGCCGCCACTGTTGGTGTCGCCCAGTTTCCAGACAAAGGTGTCTGCACCGGCACCGCCGATCAGGATGTCATTGCCCTTGCCGCCGACCAGCGTGTCGTTGCCGCCCTGGCCGAACAGGATGTCGTCGCCATTGCCACCGAGCAATGTGTCGTTGCCATCGGCCAGACCCGTGTTGTTCGAGTTGTCCGACAGTGTCTTGACCGCGTCGACGTGCTCGGTGATGAACTTGTGCAGCGCCTTGTCATCGATGGTCGAGACGTTGACATGCAGCGTGTCGGCGGCGAACGCCTTCAGTGCTGCCGTGCCGGCCAGGCTGTTGTAGCTGATCAGGTCGCCGAACAGGATGTCATTGCCGTCACCGCCGCTGATGTTGTCGTTGCCCGGCGCCAGCGCCGTGGTCGACGACTTGATCTTGTCGGCCAGATCGAACGCCGCCAGCGAGGTGTGCGGGACGCCGTCGCTGTCGTACTTGGTGAGCGACGAGGTGATGCCGCTGACCACGCCGATCGCTTCAACGGCAGACACGGCATTGAGCGCCTGGTAAGCCGCCAGCGACTCGGTGTTGGTCGCGCTGTCGGTCGAGTTGCCTGTGCCGGCGACGACTTCATAGATGTAGTGACCGCTCGAATCGACACTGTGCAACACGCCCAGTGTGGTCGACGTCCATTGACCACCGCTTTGCGACCAGCTGAGCACCTCACCATTACTGGTGATCAGCTCGCGTGTGGAACTGCCGCTGCCACGGGTGACTGCCGTACCGACATGCGACTCGTACTCGCTGATGGCAGTTGCCAGGGACAGGCTACCGTTGCTGCCGTTGGCGTATTTCAGGTTGACGCCGCTCACCGTGCCGGTGACCAGGTGATACGTCGGCGCACCGTCGGTGATGAAGAATGTCAGGTTCTGGGCGTTGGTGTTGGACGTCGCCGTCGAGCCGTTGAACCACTGAGTGGCCTGACCCAGCGCGTCTTCGTAGTTGGTCGCGCCGCCTTTGGAAAGGCTGTCGATCACGGCTTGCAGCTTGGTCAGCGCGTCGCTGTCGGCCAGATTGACGGACACAGACTTGTGCACGACGTCGTCGAAGTCCGCCAGGTAGATGTTCACCACGCCTGCACCCGCGCCGCCAAGGCTGCTCTTCAGGTCGCTGAACAGTTGCTGGAGCTGGCTCTTCGCGTTGGAAATGGCCGTGTCGGTCATGCTGCCCGAACTGTCCATCAGGATGGCGATGTTGTAGTTCTTGCCCGGTACGATCACGGTGCCTTTGATGTCACCGACGATGACGTCGTTGCCGCTGGTGCCGTTGAGCGCGAGGTCGGTACCGGCCTTGCCGTTGTTGCTGGCGTAGGCGCCGGCATCGACGATCACGTTGATCTGCTTGGTTTCCGACAGCGACGAGGTCGCGCCTGCGACGCCGACCAGCGAGGTTTCGGTCGAGGTCACGGTGACGTTCAGCGTGAAGTTGCCGTTGAAATACTCCGGTGGCGTGATCTTCAGGCTGGTCAGGTCCAGGCTGCTGACATCGGTCGGCGTCGTGGCGCTGGTGATCGCCACGCTGTGGCCTGCCGCGTCGGTCAGGATGGAGCCTGCCGGAGCGCCGGTCACGGTGGTGACGTGGGTTTCCGAGCCGTCGTTGTCGGTGTAGGCCGTGGTGATCGAGCTGAGCTTGATCGCGCTGTTTTCCGCACCGTGGTTCAGTTCGTACGCGGTGTAGTAACCCTCGCCGGCAGTACCGCCCGACACACTGTTGAGCCCGGACACGCTCAGGCCCGACGCCGTGAGGTCATCGATCGAGGTGTACAGCTGCAGGTTGGTGCTGTTCAGCGCCAGCGTCGTGGTGGTGCTGCCGACCTTGTCGGTCAGGTTGATGTTGTAGTTGCCCGGCCCTGCCTGGTTGTAGTGGTAGATATCCAGCGTGTAGTAGCCGGACGTCGTCGGCGTGAAGCCCGACGAGGAAATCGCGCCACTGTTGGAGCCCCAGGTTGCAGTCGCTACGGTTTTGCCGCCGATGGTGACCAGCAGGCTGTCGTCGGCGGTGCCGGTGAAGTTGTAGGTGTGGTTGGCTTCCAGATAGATCAGACCGGACAGCTTGGTGCCCGTACCTGCCGCAACGGTGGTTTCCTGAGCGGCGCTGGCGATAGTGTGGGTGGTCGCCGCCGTGGTGGTGGTGAAGCCGGTTCTGATCGTCGACTCGCTGGCGCCGTTGCCGTTGGTGCCCATGCCGGTCAGCGTGCCGACCCAGGTCTCTTTGACCAGACCGGTGGACTGAACGACGCTGGTGCCCAGGGTCAGGTGCGGCTGGTCGACATCCGGTGTGATGTCGATTTTCAGCACGGCGTCGTTGCCGCTGACCACGCCGAACACCGGCTTGAAGGTCAGCTGAGCGTAGTCGGCCTGCTGGTCACCGATACCGTTGCCGGTGGTGACGCCATTGCTGTCGGTTTTCTGGAAACCATTGAAGCCGGACTCGTTGGCGACCGGTTTGAAGGTCAGCTGACCGGCGTCGATCTGCGCCTTGGTGATCGTCTGGTTGGCCGTGACGGCCACGCCATTGAGCAGCAGGGTGCCGTTACCCGCCAGCGACGACACGGTAATGCCGGTCGCGGCGACACCGGATGTGCCGATGTTCAGGTCCGCCCACTTGATGGTCAGCGTGTTGTCTTCCAGGCCGGTCACCGAACCGCCGTTGGAGCCTTGAACGTTGATGGTGGTGCTCGCGGTCGCCGTGTGGTTACCGGTGCCGCCGTCATCGACGGTGACGTTGATGGTGCGCGCGGTGAAGTCCGTCGAACCGAGCGTGGTGTTGCTGAAGGTGATGGCCTTCAGCGCATTCTGATACGCCGCCTGCGAGGCAGTGCCCACCAGGATGATGTTGGTCGCGGTGCTGGCCGCCGACACGCTGATGCCGTTGTTCAGCAACGCCACCTTGCTGGCATCGAGCAGATCGCCGGTCTTGGCATTGGCGATCGAGACCGTTGCCGTGGTCAGCGTGGTGCCATCCGGGTCGGTGATCGACGGCGCAGCCGTGATCGCCACGCCCGCGCCTTTGGCGGTGAAGGTCGTGGTGTAGTTGTTGCCGGCGGTCGCGGTGTCCAGATCCAGCACGGGCGCATCGTTGACCGGCACGACCTTGACCGTGGTGACCGAGGTCGACGTGGCAGTGCTGGTGCCGCTGCCGTCATCCACCTGCACGTTGATCGTGCGGTCGGTCGTGCTCGGGTTGAGGCTGGTGTTGCTGAAGGTGATCGCTTTGACGGCGTTCTGGAAGTCGACCAGGGTCGCCGAGGCGTTGCCGGTCAACGTGACCACGTTGCCGTTCTTCACGGCGGTGATGGTCGACGGCATCGAACCGACATTCAGCGTGTCGCCATCGGCGCTGATCGCGTTGTTCAGCGTGACAGTCACTTTGCTGATGGTGCTGTTGTCGGTGTCGCTGATCTTCACGCCCGCTTCGGCAATGCTCACCGCCGCACCTTTTTCGGTGAAGGTGGTGGTGTAGTTGTTGCCCGAAGTGGTGCTGTCCAGATCGATGACCGGTGCAGCGTTCTGCGCCACGGTGATGACGGTGCTGGCGGTGTTGGAGTTCGCCGCGCCGTCATTGACCACCACGTTGATGGTACGGGTAGCCGTTGTGGTGTCCGTGGTGCTGAAGGTGATCGCTTTGATGGCGGTCTGGAAATCAGCCAGCGAGTTGCCTGCCGAACTGGTCAGCGTGACCACGCCACTACTGTTGCTGGAGACCACGATGCCGGTTGGCAGCGCAGCGACCGCCAGTGCATCGCCGGTTTTGAAGCCAGCCACTGTGATGGTCGCGGATTTCAGCGTGGTGTTGTCGACATCGGTAATGCCGACGTTGGCGCTGGCAATCGCCACACCGGCATGGCCCAGAGTGAAGGTGTTGGCGAAGCCGGTCGCGACCGCGCCATCAGCCGTGTTCAAGTCCAGAACCGGTGCATCGTTGACGGCCACAACCTTGACCGTGGTGGTCGAGGACGAAGTGGCAGTCGCAGTGCCGGTACCGTCATCAACGGTCACGGTGACGGTGCGATCCGTGGTGCTTGGGTTGTTGCTGGTGTTGCTGAAGGTGATCGCTTTGACGGCGTTCTGGAAGTCGACCAGGGTCGCCGAGGCATTGCCGGTCAGGGTGACCACGTTGCCATTCTTCACGGCGGTGATGGTCGACGGCATCGAACCGACATTCAGCGTGTCGCCATCGGCGCTGATCGCGTTGTTCAGCGTGACAGTCACTTTGCTGATGGTGCTGTTGTCGGTGTCGGTGATTTTCACGCCGGTCTCGGCAATGCTCACCGCCGCACCTTTCTCAGTGAAGGTGGTGGTGTAGTTGTTGCCCGAGGTGGTGCTGTCGAGGTCGATGACCGGTGCAGCGTTCTGCGCCACAGTAATGACGGTGCTGGCGGTGTTGGAGTTTGCCGCGCCGTCATTGACCACCACGTTGATGGTACGGGTAGCCGTCGTGGTGTCAGTGGTGCTGAAAGTGATCGCCTTGATGGCGGTCTGGAAATCAGCCAGCGAGTTGCCCGCCGAGCTGGTCAGCGTGACGACACCGTTGCTGTTGCTGGAGACCACGATGCCGGTTGGCAGCGCAGCGACCGCCAGTGCATCGCCGGTCTTGAAGCCGGCAACGGTGATGGTCGCGGATTTCAGCGTGGTGTTGTCGACATCGGTAATGCCGACGTTGGCGCTGGCAATCGCCACACCGGCATGACCCAGAGTGAAGGTGTTGGCGAAGCCGGTCGCGACCGCGCCATCAGCCGTGTTCAGGTCCAGCACAGGTGCATCGTTGACGGCCACAACCTTGACCGTGGTGATCGAGGAGGAAGTGGCAGTCGCAGTGCCGGTGCCGTCATCAACGGTCACGGTCACCGAGCGATCAGTGGTGCTCGGGTTGTTGCTGGTGTTGCTGAAAGTGATCGCTTTGACGGCGTTCTGGAAGTCGACCAGCGTCGCCGACGCATTGCCAGTCAGCGTGACCACGTTGCCGTTCTTCACGGCGGTGATGGTCGACGGCATCGAGCCGACATTCAGCGTATCGCCATCGGCGCTGACGGAATTGTTCAGCGTGACGGTGATTTTGCTGATGGTGCTGTTGTCGGTGTCGGTGATCTTCACGCCCGCTTCGGCAATCGACACCGCCGCACCTTTTTCGGTGAAGGTGGTGGTGTAGTTGTTGCCCGAAGTGGTGCTGTCCAGATCGATGACCGGTGCAGCGTTCTGCGCCACGGTAATGACCGTGCTGGCGGTGTTGGAGTTGTCGGTACCGTCGTTGACCACCACATTGATGGTGCGCGACGGAGTGGTGGTGTCGGTGGTGCTGAAGGTGATTGCCTTGATCGCCGCCTGGAAATCAGCCAGCGAATTGCCCGCCGAGCTGGTCAGCGTGACGACACCGTTGCTGTTGCTGGCAACGGTAATACCGCTCGGCAGCGAGCCGACGGCCAGTGCATCGCCGGTCTTGAAGCCGGCAATGGTGATGGTCGCGGATTTCAGCGTGGTGTTGTCGGCATCGCTGATGCTCACACCCGAGGTCGCGGTGTTGGCGATTGCCACACCAGCATGGCCGAGGGTGAAGGTGCCGGTGTTACCGGTGCCATCGGTCGCCGTGTTCAGATCCAGCACCGGTGCATCGTTGACGGCCACGACCTTGACCGTGGTGGTCGAGGACGAAGTGGCAGTCGCAGTGCCGCTGCCGTCATCGACAGTCACGGTCACGGTGCGATCCGTGGTGCTCGGGTTGTTGCTGGTGTTGCTGAAGGTGATCGCTTTGACGGCGTTCTGGAAGTCCACCAGAGTCGCCGACGCGTTGCCAGTCAGCGTGATCACGTTGCCGTTCTTCACGGCGGTGATGGTCGACGGCATCGAGCCAACGTTCAGGGTGTCGCCATCGGCGCTGATCGCGTTGTTCAGCGTGACGGTAACTTTGCTGATGGTGCTGTTGTCGGTGTCGGTGATCTTCACGCCCGCTTCGGCAATCGACACCGCCGCACCCTTCTCGGTGAAGGTGGTGGTGTAGTTGTTGCCTGAAGTGGTGCTGTCCAGATCGATGACCGGCGCAGCGTTCGGCGTCATGGTGATGACGGTGCTGGCGGTGTTCGAGTTGGCCATGCCGTCACTCACCACGACATTGATGGTGCGAGTGGACGTGGTGGTGTCGGTGGTGCTGAAGGTGATGGCTTTCAGCGCGTTCTGGAAGTCAGCCAGCGAATTGCCGTTGGCGCTGGTCAGCGTCAGTACGCCGTTGCTGTTGCTGGCGACCACGATGCCCGTCGGCAGAGAGCCCACAGCCAGTGCATCGCCGGACTTGTAGCCGGCAATGGTGACGGTCGCAGACTTCAGCGTGGTGTTGTCGACATCGGTGATGCCGACGTTGGCGCTGGCAATCGCTGCGCCGGTGTGGCCCAGGGTGAAGCTGTTGGCAAAACCGGTGGCCGTCGAGCCGTCGGCGGTGTTCAGGTCCAGTACCGGTGCGTCGTTGACCGGCGTCACGTTGACGGTGACGGTCGCGGTGTTGGAGTTCGCCTGACCATCAGTGATGGTGTAGGTGAACGAGACCTGGCCGTTGACGTCCTTGGCTGGGGTGAAGACCACGTTGCCGTTGGCGTCCATGACCACCGAGCCGACGACCTTGCCGCTGGAGTCGGTGACCGGGGAGGCCACGGTCGGGCTGTTGCCTTGCAGCGTCTTGATGCTCAGATCGCTGGCTTTGCTGTCCGGGTCGGTGTCGTTGGCCAGCAGCGTCGATGCCTTGATGACCAGTGGCTGATCTTCGAGGGTGGTCAGCGTGGTGTGCCCCAGCGTGGCGCCGGTGCTGGTGCCCAGTACGCTGTAGGCGCCAACGGAACTGCCCGAGCCGCTGGCCACTTCGACTTTCAGCTGTGCGTGGCCGCCCTGATCCCAATAAACGATCTGGATATCGTGCTCGCCGCCGCTGGTCAGCGTGAAGGTGGTGATGCCCGTGGTCGAGGACTGGTTCTGGTCGACTGCAGCCACTTGCTTGCCGTCGATGAGTACGAGATAGCCGTCGTCCGCGGTGATTTTCAGCGAGTAGGTGCCGGCGGCCATGGTGACCTTGCCGGCCAGCTCGATGATGGCATCGGAGGTGGTGGTTTGCGTTGTGCCGCTGGCATAGACCAGCGAGCCGCTGTCACTGCCCAGGAACGTCGCCAGGTTGCCGGTATGGCCCAGGTCGTTGCCGAACAGCGAGTCGCCGCCGTAGGCGAGGGTGGTCGCCGAGAACGACGCATCAGCCTTGTGCGAGGCGATGAAGTCCAGTGCCTGCTTGATGGTGCCGAGGTTGCTGCCGTCGGTGCCTTCCTTGTAGCCGTAGTAGTTGCCTTGCAGGCTGCCGCTGACCAGCGTGCCGATGTCGTCGACCGCAACTGGTGGGTCGTTGACCGGCACCACATGAATGGTGGTGGTCGATACCGACGTGGCGGTGGCCGTGCCGCTGCCGTCGTTGGCCGTCACGGTGACGGTACGGTCGACATCGGTCGGGTTGTTGGTGGAGTTGCTGAAGGTGATCGCCTTGATCGCATTCTGGAAGTCGGCCAGCGTGCTGGTGGCAGTACCGGTCAGGGTGATCACGCCCGCTGCATCCGTGCTGGCAACGATGCCGGTCGGCAGCGTGCCGACGGTCAGCGCGTCGCCAGTGACCGCACCGTTGAGCTTGACGGTGACGCTGCTCAGGGTGGTGTTGTCGCGGTCGGTCACGGTGATCGTGCTGTCGGCAATGCTCACCGCCGCACCTTTCTCGGTGAAGGTGGTGACGTAGTTGTTGCCGGCATGGGCGGTATCTTCGCCCGGACCGCTCAGATCGACCACTGGCGCGGCGTTTGGCGCCACAGTAATGACGGTGCTGGCGGTGTTGGAGTTCGCCGCGCCGTCACTGACCACCACGTTAATGGTACGAGTGGCGGTGGTGGTGTCAGTGGTGCTGAAGGTGATCGCCTTGATCGCGGTCTGGAAATCAGCCAGCGAGTTGCCTGCCGAGCTGGTCAGCGTGACGACACCGTTGCTGTTGCTGGAGACCACGATGCCGGTTGGCAGCGCAGCGACAGCCAGTGCATCGCCGGTCTTGAAGCCGGCAACGGTGATGGTGGCGGATTTCAGCGTGGTGTTGTCCACATCGGTGATGCCGACGTTGGCGCTGGCAATCGCCACACCGGCATGACCCAGGGTGAAGGTGCCAGCGAAGCCGGTATTGACCGCGCCATCAGCGGTGTTCAGATCCAGTACAGGCGCGTCGTTGACCGCGACGACCTTGACCGTGGTGGTCGAGGACGAAGTGGCGGTCGCAGTGCCGCTGCCGTCATCAACGGTCACGGTGACGGTGCGGTCTGTGGTGCTCGGGTTGTTGCTGGTGTTGCTGAAGGTGATCGCCTTCACCGCGTTCTGGAAGTCGACCAGCGTCGCCGACGCGTTGCCGGTCAGGGTGACCACGTTGCCGTTCTTCACGGCGGTGATGGTCGACGGCATCGAGCCGACATTCAGGGTGTCGCCATCGGCGCTGATCGCGTTGTTCAGCGTGACAGTCACTTTGCTGATGGTGCTGTTGTCGGTGTCGGTGATTTTCACGCCCGCTTCGGCAATCGACACCGCCGCACCTTTTTCGGTGAAGGTGGTGGTGTAGTTGTTGCCCGAAGTGGTGCTGTCCAGATCGATGACCGGTGCAGCGTTCTGCGCCACGGTAATGACCGTGCTGGCGGTGTTGGAGTTGTCGGTGCCGTCGTTGACCACCACATTGATGGTGCGCGACGGAGTGGTGGTGTCGGTGGTGCTGAAGGTGATCGCCTTGATCGCGGTCTGGAAGTCGGTCAGCGAGTTGCCCGCCGAGCTGGTCAGCGTGACGACACCATTGCTGTTACTGGAAACCACGATGCCAGTCGGCAGCGAGCCGACCGCCAGCGCATCACCGGCCTTGAAGCCAGCCACGGTGATGGTCGCGGACTTCAGGGTGGTGTTGTCGACATCGGTGATGCTCACGCCCGAGGCTGCGGTGTTGGCAATCGCCACACCGGCATGACCCAGCGTGAAAGCGTTGGTGAAGCCGGTATTGACCGCGCCATCAGCCGTGTTCAGGTCCAGAACCGGCGCGTCGTTGACTGCCACGACGTGGATAGTGGTGGTCGACGACGAGGTGGCAGTCGGCGTACCGGTGCCATCGTCCACGGTCACGGTGACAGTACGATCCGTGGTGCTCGGGTTGTTGCTGGTGTTGCTGAAGGTGATGGTCTTGATCGCGTTCTGGAAGTCGACCAGCGTCGCCGACGCGTTACCGGTCAGGGTAATCACGTTGCCATTCTTCACGGCAGTGATGTTATTGACCGTTGCACCCAGATTCAGGGAGTCGCCATCGGCACTGACAGCGTTGTTCAGCGTGACGGTGATTTTGCTGATGGTGCTGTTGTCGGTGTCGGTGATTTTCACGCCGACATCGGTGATCAGAACCGCCGAACCCTTCTCGGTGAAGGTGGTGACGAAATCATTACCGACATGGTTCGGGCTGGTGCCCGGACCGTTGAGGTCGATGACCGGCGCGGCATTCGGCGCCAGAGTAATCACGGTGCTGGCGGTGTTGGAGTTCGCCGCGCCGTCATTGACGACCACGTTGATGGTGCGAGTGTCAGTGGTGGTGTCGGTGGTGCTGAAAGTGATCGCCTTGATCGCGGTCTGGAAGTCGGCCAGCGAGTTGCCTGCTGGACTGCTCAGCGTCACCACACCGTTGCTGTTGCCGGTCACGGTGATACCGCTCGGCAGAGAGCCGACCGTCAGCGTATCGCCGGTTTTGTAGCCGGCAATGGTGATGGTCGCGGACTTCAGCGTGGTGTTGTCGGCGTCGGTGATGCTCACACCCGAGGTCGCGGTGTTGGCAATCGCCACCGCGGCATGGCCCAGGGTGAAGGTGCCGGTGTTGCCAGTGCCATCAGTCACGGTGTTGAGGTCCAGCACCGGCGCATCGTTGACCGCTACCACATGAATGGTGGTGGTCGAAGACGACGTGGCGGTTGCAGTGCCGCTACCGTCATCGACAGTTACGGTCACCGAGCGGTCCGTGGTGCTTGGGTTATTGCTGGTGTTGCTGAACGTGATGGCTTTGATCGCGTTCTGGAAGTCCACCAAGGTGCTGGTTGGAGTGCCGGTCAGCGTGATCACACCGTTGGAATCGACATTGGCGACGATGCCATTTGGCAGGGTGCCCACAGTCAGCTTGTCGCCGTCAGCCGCAACAGCGCCGTTCAAGGTGATGGTCACTTTGGCGACAGTGGTGTTGTCGCTGTCGGTGACCGTCACACCCGGAGCGGCAATCGAAACTGCCGAACCCTTCTCGGTGAAGGTGGTGGTGTAGTCGGTGCCGGTATGATCTGGGTCCGAGCCTGGGCCGTTGAGGTCAACGACTGGGCGCGCGTTCTGGCCGATGGTGATAACGCTGACAGCGGTGTTCGAGTTGTCAGTGCCGTCGTTCACCACGACATCGATATTGCGAGTCGCAGTGGTGGTGTCGGTGGTGCTGAAAGTGATCGCCTTGATCGCTGCCTGGAAGTCAGCCAGCGAATTGCCTGCCGAACTGGTCAGCGTGACCACGCCATTGCTGTTGCTGGCAACGGTAATGCCGGTTGGCAGCGAACCCACAGCCAGAGCATCGCCGGTTTTGAGATCGGTGATGGTGATGGTGGCGGACTTCAACAAGGTGCTGTCGGAGTCGGTGATGCCGACGCCCGAAGCGCCGGTGTTGGCAATCGCAACACCAGCATGGCCGAGGGTGAAAGTGCCGGCGTAGTCGGCGCCATCGGTCGCGGTGTTCAGGTCCAGCACCGGAGCATCGTTCACGGCCACGACATGAATAGTGGTGGTCGACGACGAGGTCGCAGTCGAGGTGCCGCTGCCATCATCGACAGTCACGGTCACGGAACGGTCTGTGGTGCTCGGGTTATTGCTGTCGTTGCTGAACGTGATCGCCTTGATGGCGTTCTGGAAGTCCACCAGCGTGCTGGTTGGAGTGCCGGTCAGGGTGATCACGCCGTTCGAATCGGTGGTCGCCACGATGCCATTTGGCAGGGTGCCCACGGTCAGCTTGTCGCCATCAGCCGCAACAGCGCCATTCAGGGTGATGGTCACTTTGGCAACGGTGGTGTTGTCGCTGTCGGTGACCGTCACACCCGGTGCGGCAATGCTCACCGCCGAACCTTTCTCGGTGAAGGTCGTGGTGTAGTCGGTGCCGGTATGGTCTGGATCCGAGCCTGGACCGTTCAGGTCAACCACTGGTCGGGCGTTTTGGCCGATGGTGATGACGCTGACTGCCGTGTTCGAGTTGTCAGTACCGTCGTTGACGACCACGTCGATATTGCGAGTCGCGGCGGTGGTGTCAGTGGTGCTGAAGGTAATGGCCTTGATCGCGGCCTGGAAATCAGCCAGCGAGTTGCCTGCCGAGCTGGTCAGCGTCACGACACCGTTGCTGTTGCTGGAGACCACGATGCCAGCTGGCAGCGAGCCTACAGCCAGCGCATCACCGACTTTGAAGTCAGCAATGGTGATGGTCGCGGATTTCAGGTTGGTGCTGTCGGAGTCAGTAATGCCCACGTTGGCGCTGGCAATCGCCACGCCCGCATGACCCAAGGTAAAGGTGCCAGCAAAGCCGGTATTGACCGCGCCGTCAGCAGTGTTCAGGTCCAGAACTGGAGCATCGTTCACGGCCACAACATGAATAGTAGTGGTCGACGAAGAAGTCGCGGTCGAAGTGCCGCTGCCGTCATCGACGGTCACGGTCACCGAGCGGTCTGTGGTGCTCGGGTTATTGCTGTCGTTGCTGAAGGTGATCGCTTTGATCGCGTTCTGGAAGTCGACCAGCGTGCTGGTGGCAGTACCGGTCAGCGTAATCACGCCGCTGGAATCAGTGGTCGCTACGATGCCATTTGGCAGAGTGCCAACAGTCAGCTTGTCGCCATCAGCCGCAACAGCGCCGTTCAAGGTGATGGTCACTTTGGCAACGGTGGTGTTGTCGTTGTCGGTGACTGTCACACCCGGTGCAGCGATCGATACCGCCGAACCTTTCTCGGTGAAGGTGGTGGTGTAGTCGGTGCCGGTGTGGTCCGGATCCGAGCCTGGACCGTTCAGGTCAACCACTGGGCGCGCGTTCTGGCCGATGGTGATGACGCTGACTGCAGTGTTCGAGTTGTCAGTGCCGTCATTCACCACGACATCAATGGTGCGAGACGGAGCTGTGGTGTCAGTGGTGCTGAAGGTAATGGCCTTGATGGCCGCCTGGAAATCAGCCAGCGAATTGCCTGCCGAACTGGTCAGCGTGACGACACCGTTGCTGTTGCTGGCAACGGTAATGCCGGTTGGCAGCGAACCCACAGCCAGAGCATCGCCGGTTTTGAGATCGGTGATGGTGATGGTTGCAGACTTCAGCAGGGTACTGTCGGAGTCGGTGATGCCGACGCCCGAAGCGGCGGTGTTGGCAATCGCCACACCAGCATGGCCGAGGGTGAAAGTGCCAGCGTAGTCGGCGCCATCGGTAGCAGTGTTCAGGTCCAGTACTGGCGCATCGTTGACTGCCACAACATGAATAGTGGTGGTCGACGAAGAAGTCGCAGTCGAAGTGCCGCTGCCGTCATCGACAGTCACGGTCACAGAGCGATCCGTGGTGCTCGGGTTAGTGCTGTCGTTGCTGAACGTGATCGCTTTGATCGCGTTCTGGAAATCCACCAGGGTGCTGGTCGGCGTACCGGTCAGCGTAATCACACCGTTGGAATCAGTGGTCGCTACGATGCCATTTGGCAGAGTGCCAACGGTCAGCTTGTCGCCGTCAGCCGCAACAGCGCCATTCAGGGTGATGGTCACTTTGGCGACAGTGGTGTTGTCGCTGTCGGTGACTGTCACACCCGGAGCGGCAATCGAAACTGCCGAGCCCTTCTCAGTGAAGGTGGTGGTGTAGTCGGTGCCGGTGTGATCCGGATCCGAGCCTGGGCCGTTGAGGTCAACGACAGGTCTGGCGTTCTGGCCGATGGTGATAACGCTGACAGCGGTGTTCGAGTTGTCAGTGCCGTCGTTGACGACCACGCCGATATTGCGAGTCGCAGTGGTGGTGTCGGTGGTGCTGAAAGTGATCGCCTTGATCGCAGTCTGGAAATCAGCCAGCGAATTGCCTGCCGAACTGGTCAGCGTGACCACACCGTTGCTGTTGCTGGAGACCACGATGCCAGTCGGCAGCGAGCCGACGGCCAGTGCATCGCCGATCTTGAAGTCAGCGATGGTGACAGTCGCAGATTTCAACAGCGTGCTGTCGGAGTCGGTAATGCCTACGTTGGCACTGGCAATCGCCACGCCCGCATGACCCAGCGTGAAGGTGCCGGCGAAACCGGTATTGACCGCACCGTCAGCGGTGTTCAAGTCCAGCACCGGAGCGTCATTGACTGCAACCACATGAATAGTGGTGGTCGACGACGAAGTGGCGGTTGCAGTGCCGCTACCGTCATCGACGGTCACGGTCACAGAGCGATCTGTGGTGCTCGGGTTGTTACTGTCGTTGCTGAAGGTGATGGCTTTGATCGCGTTCTGGAAGTCGACCAGGGTGCTGGTTGGCGTACCGGTCAGGGTGATCACGCCGTTCGAATCAGTGGTCGCCACGATGCCATTTGGCAGGGTACCAACGGTTAGCTTGTCGCCATCGGCAGCAACAGCGCCATTCAGAGTGATGGTCACTTTGGCGACAGTGGTGTTGTCGCTGTCGGTGACTGTCACGCCCGGCGCGGCAATCGAAACCGCCGAGCCCTTCTCAGTGAAGGTCGTGGTGTAGTCGGTGCCGGTATGATCTGGGTCCGAGCCTGGGCCGTTGAGGTCAACGACTGGGCGCGCGTTTTGACCGATGGTGATAACGCTGACTGCCGTGTTCGAGTTGTCAGTGCCGTCATTCACCACGACATCAATGGTGCGAGACGGAGCTGTGGTGTCGGTGGTGCTGAAGGTAATGGCCTTGATGGCCGCCTGGAAATCAGCCAGCGAATTGCCTGCCGAACTGGTCAGCGTGACAACACCGTTGATGTTGCTGGCAACGGTAATGCCGGTTGGCAGCGAACCGACAGCCAACGCATCGCCCGTTTTGAGGTCGGTGATGGTGATGGTCGCGGACTTCAACAGCGTGCTGTCGGAGTCGGTGATGCCAACGCCCGAAGCGGCGGTGTTGGCAATCGCAACACCAGCATGGCCGAGGGTGAAAGTACCAGCGTAGTCGGCGCCATCGGTTGCAGTGTTCAGGTCCAGTACTGGAGCATCGTTCACGGCCACAACATGAATAGTGGTGGTCGACGAAGAGGTCGCAGTCGAAGTACCGCTGCCATCATCAACAGTCACGGTCACCGAGCGATCTGTGGTGCTCGGGTTGTTGCTGTCGTTGCTGAACGTGATCGCCTTGATGGCGTTCTGGAAGTCCACCAGCGTGCTGGTTGGAGTACCGGTCAGGGTGATCACGCCGTTCAAATCGGTGGTCGCCACGATGCCGTTTGGCAGGGTGCCTACGGTCAGTTTGTCGCCATCGGCAGCCACGGCACCGTTCAGGGTGATAGTCACTTTGGCGACAGTGGTGTTGTCGCTGTCGGTAACTGTCACGCCCGGTGCGGCAATGCTCACCGCCGAACCTTTCTCGGTGAAGGTCGTGGTGTAGTCAGTGCCGGTGTGATCCGGATCCGAGCCTGGGCCGTTGAGGTCAACCACTGGGCGCGCGTTCTGGCCAATGCTGATGGTGGTCTGGGCGATGTTCGAATCGCTGGTGCCATCGTTGGCGACCACATCAATGGTGCGGGACGGAGCTGTGGTGTCGGTGGTGCTGAAGGTGACGGCCTTGATCGCATCCTGGAAGGCGGTCAGCGATGCCGGCGCGCTGCTGTCGGTGCTGGTCAGGGTGACGACACCGTTGTTCAGGGTCGCGGTCACGCCGTTGTTCAGCGCCGCGACGCCGGAAACGTTCAGGCTGTCGCCGCCCTTGGCGTCGACGATGCTGATGGTCACCGACTGCATGGTGGTGCTGTCGATGTCGGTCAGGCTGACATCGCTGTGGGCGATGGCTGCTGCGTCATGGCCGAGGGTGTAGCCGGTGGTGAAGCCGGTGCCCGTTGCCGAGCCGTCCAGATCCAGTGCCGGTGCGTCGTCGACCGGCACGACGTGGATGGTGGTCGTCGACGTCGAGGTGGCCGTCGCCGTACCGGTGCCGTCATCGACAGTCACGGTCACCGAGCGGTCGGTGTTGCTCGGGTTGGTGCTGTCGTTGCTGAAGGTGATCGCCTTGATCGCGTTCTGGAAGTCGACCAGGGTGCTGGTCGGCGTACCGGTCAGGGTGATCACGCCGCTGGAATCGGTGTGGGCAACGATGCCGTTCGGCAGGGTGCCAACGGTCAGCTTGTCGCCATCGGCAGCAACGGCGCCGTTCAAGGTAATCGTGACCTTGGCAACGGTGGTGTTGTCGCTGTCGGTGACCGTCACGCCCGGTGCAGCAATGCTCACCGCTGAACCTTTCTCGGTAAAGGTGGTGACGTAGTCGGTGCCGGTGTGATCCGGATCAGTGCCCGGGCCATTGAGGTCAACTACCGGTGTTGCGTTCTTGCCGATGTTGATGGTGGTCTGGGCGATGTTCGAATCAACGGTGCCGTCGTTGGCAACCACGTTGATGGTGCGGGACGGAGTGGTGGCGTCGGTGGTGCTGAAGGTGATGGCCTTGATCGCATTTTCGAACGCGATCAGCGAAGCCGGGGTGCTGCTGTCAGTGCTGGTCAGGGTGACGACACCGTTATTCAGGGTCGCAGTCACGCCGTTGTGCAGCGCCGCCACGCCGGAAATGTTCAAGCTGTCGCCGGTCTGGGCGTCGACGATGCTGATCTTCACCGACTGCATGGTGCTGTTGTCGACGTCGATCAGGGTCGCGTCGTCGTGGGCGATGACGGTGGCGTCATGCCCCAGGGTGTAGCCGGTGGTGAAGCCGGTCCCTGCGGTCGAGCCGTCCAGGTCCAGTTCAGGCGCATCGTTGACCGCGCTGACATGAATGTTCGCCGTCGCGTCGGGGCTGGTGTTGTTGGCCTTGCCCGAGCTGTCGATGGCGTTGAACTGGAAGCTGGTGTCGCCGTTCCAGTCCTTGTTCGGCTTGAAGTACACAGTCGCGGTGCCATCGCTGCCCACAGCAATGGTGCTGCCCGGCTTGATGGCGTTGGTCAGGCCCGCATCGCTGTACAGAATGCCGTCGGTCGGCAGCGATTTGATGGTGATCGCCGAGATGCTGTCGCCAGCATCGGTGTCGGTGCCTTTGAGCACGATGGCGATTTTCGGGTCATCTTCCTGACCGCTGACAGGGTCGGCGCTGGCGGTTGGCGCATGGTTGACGGCCGCGACGTCGACGGTCAGCGTCGCGCTGCTCGATGCCTGGCTGTGGTTGCTCTGCTCGGTGGCGGTCGAGGTCACGATCAGGTTGATCTTGCCGCTGTAGTCCGCCGCTGGCGTGATGGTCAGGCTGCTCAGGTTCCAGCCATCGAGATTCGCGGTGCTGTTGTCGCTGCCGGCGGTGAACACGTGGGCCGGGTTGCCGTCTGTCAGCACGGCGCCTTTCGGGATGCCGCCGATGGTGGTGCTGAGTTTTTCCGAACCGTCGATGTCGACCAGTGCGGTGGTGATGTCCAGATGGATCGCCGAATCCTGGTTGCCGGACGTGTTGGTGACCGACAGGGTCGGGGTGTCGGCGTCGGCAATGACGTGGACGGTGAAGTCCAGGGTCTTGTCGACGGCCGTCGCGGTGCCGTCTTTGGCTGTCGCGGTCAGGGTCAGCGGTACGTCGCCACTGAAGTTTTCCGGTGCGGTGAACTTCAGGGTGTCGCGTGTCCAGCCGGTGATGTCGACCGACGCACCGTCAGCAAGGGCGGTGAAGGTGTGGCCTGGCGTGCCGTCGCTGATCACCGAGCCTTTCGGCAGACCGCTCAGGGTCAGGGTCAGGGTTTCCGAGCCGTCGACGTCGGTGGTGGCCGCGTGGATGGTCGACAACAGGATCGGCTGGTCTTCCAGGCCGGTGTTCAGGTTCTGCACAACCGAGATGTTGTCCAGAATGCCGCCCGTGGAATTGTCGTCCACCGCCCTGAATTCCAGGTGAGCGGTGCCGTCCGTGCTGACCGGAACCTGGAAGGTGTAGGTTTTCAGGCCCACTTCGGTCGCATTCAGCGTGCCGATCAGGGTAGTGCCCCAGTACACGTTGATGACCGAGTTATCCAGTGCATCGGCGCGCGGCGAGTAGTCGACCGAAACGGTGTAGGTCTGGCCGGCCTTGGCCGAGAACTCGGTCCACAGGTTGCTGACGTCGCCTGCCTTGTTTTCCAGTTCGATGACCTGGTTGCCCGACGCTTCAGCCGGGTCGGTCACGCCGTAGGTGCTGGCCTTGCCGATTTCCACGGTGCCGTCGGTGTTGCCGGTGTGCCACTGGCCGTTGCTGAATTCGCCAACGGAAATGGCCTTCCAGTCGCCGACCGGCGTGGTGTTGCCCTGGAAGTCGATGCCACGGCTGAACGGGTCGCTGTCCATGGTCAGGGCAGGGGTGTCGGTGACCGGTGCCACGACGATGCTGCCGTTGGTCACGGCCGAGCTGAGTGCGCCCGAACCGTTGCCCAGACCGTCATCCACAGCCTTGTAGGTGAAGGTGTCGGTGCCGCTCCAGTCCGGGGTCGGCACGAAATAGATGGTCGCGCTGTTGCCGGTGGCCGGAATGTCGCTGGTGACATCCAGTTTGGTGGTCAGCGCGGCATCGGCATAGAACGTGCCGTGGGCCGTCAGGTCGACCAGATTGAAGTGGTCGATGTGACCGTCGGCGTCAGCGCCCTTGAGGACGACAGCAATGGCCGGTGTGGTCTGGCCGTCGTCTTCGTTGCCCGAGGCCGTCACGACTTCGGCGGTCGGCGCATGGTTGATCGCATCGACATGAATGCTGGCCGTGGCTTCAAGGCTGGTGTTGTTGGACTGGCCCGAGCTGTCGACGGCGTTGAACTGGAAGCTGGTGTCGCCGTTCCAGTTCGCATCCGGCTTGAAGTAAACGGTGGCGGTGCCGTCGGCAGCGGCCGCAACAGTGCTGCCGACCGTGATGGCGTGCTGCATGTCGGCATCGCTGTACAGCGTGCCGTTGGCAGGCAGCGACTTGATGGTGAACACCGAAATGCTGTCGCCGGCATCGATGTCCGCGCCTTTGAGGACGACTTCGATTTTTGCCGCGCCTTCGTCGCCGGTAACAGGGTCGGCGCTCGCAGTCGGGGCGTCGTTGACCGGGTTGACGTGAATGCTGGCGTTGGTGTCAGCGCTGGTGCCGTTGGCCGCGCCGGAGCTGTCGACGGCGTTGAACTGGAAGCCGGTGTCGCCGTTCCAGTTCGCATCCGGTTTGAAGTAGACGGTCGCGGTGCCATCGGCAGCGGCCGCAACGGTGCTGCCGACGGCGAGGGGGTGCTGCATGTCGGCATCGCTGTACAGCGTGCCGTTGGCTGGCAACGACTTGATGGTGAATACCGAGATGCTGTCGCCAGCGTCGGTGTCGGTGCCTTTCAGGACCACGCCGATCTTCGGCGCGTCTTCGTCACCGGTCACCGGCGCTGCGCTGGCGGTCGGGGTGGTGTTGACCGGCGGCACATCCGGGCCGCTCACCGACACGGTGGTCACGGCGACGTTGGACGTGTTGCTGTGGTCATCGGTCAGCTGCACGCTGATGTCGCGGGTACCGGCGGTGGTGTCAGTGGTGCTGAACGTGATGGCCTTGATCGCGTCCTGGAAGTCTTCCAGAGTCGCGGTAGCACCGTCCTTGACGGTCAGGGTGATGCTGCTGCCGTCCGCGTTGACGACATAGTTGAACTGGTTTGGTGCCGAGGACGATACCGCCAGGGTGTCGCCGGTCACGTGGGCGCCACCGATGCTGACGACCGCCTGGGTGAGCTGGCCGTCGTCGGTGATCTTGACGTCGGTGTCGGCAATCGACACGGCGCTGTCGCCGGCCTTGAAGGCCACGGTGTAGTTGTTGCCGGTGGCACCGCTGGAGTCGTTGGCGTCCAGGTCAATGGTCGGTGCAACGTTGACCGGTGGCACCACGCCGCCGTTCAGGGTCACGGTGGTGACAGCGGTGTTGGAGGTATTGCTGTGATCGTCCGTCAGCTGCACGCTGATGCTGCGAGTACCTGCGGCGTTGTCGGTGGTGCTGAAGGTGATGGCTTTGATGGCGTCCTGGAAGTCTTCAAGGGTCGCGGTCTCGCCGTCCTTGACGGTCAGGGTGACGCTGCTGCCGTCCGCGTTGACGACATAGTTGAACTGGCTTGGCGCCGAGGACGATACCGCCAGGGTGTCGCCAGCCACGTGGGCGCCACCGATGCTGACGACTGCCTGGGTGAGCTGACCATCATCGGTGATCTTGACGTCGGTGTCGGCAATCGACACGGCGCTGTCGCCGGCCTTGAAAGCCACGGTGTAGTTGTTGCCGGTGGCACCGCTGGAATCGTTGGCGTCCAGGTCGATGGTCGGTGCAACGTTGACCGGTGGCACCACGCCGCCGTTCAGGGTCACGGTGGTGACAGCGGTGTTGGAGGTATTGCTGTGATCGTCCGTCAGCTGCACGCTGATGCTGCGAGTACCTGCGGCGTTGTCGGTGGTGCTGAACGTGATGGCTTTGATCGCGTCCTGGAAGTCTTCCAGGGTCGCGGTCTCGCCGGCCTTGACGGTCAGGGTGACGCTGCTGCCGTCGGCGCTGACGACATAGTCGAACTGGCTTGGCACCGAGGAAGATACCGCCAGGGTGTCGCCGTCGACGTGGGTGCCGCCGATGCTGATGACAGCCTTGGTGATTGCGCCGTCGTCGGTGATCTTCACGTCGGTGTCGGCAATGGCCACAGCGCTGTCGCCGGTCTTGAAGGCCACGGCATAGTTGTTGCCGGTGGCACCGCTGGAGTTGTTGTCGTCCAGATCGATGGTCGGTGCAGCGTTGACAGGTGGCACCACGCCGCCATTCAACGCCACTGTGGTAATGGCGGTGTTGGAGGTGTTGCTGTGGTCATCGGTCAGTTGGACGCTGATGCTGCGGGTGCCCGCGGTGGTGTCGGTGGTGCTGAAGGTGATCGCGTGAATCGCGTTCTGGAAGTCGGCCAGGGTGGCGGTGCTGCCACTTTTGACGGTCAGCGTGATGCTGCTGTTATCGCCGTTGGCGGTGACATTGAACTTGTCAGCCAGCGCAGCGGGCAATGAGCTGCTCAGGCTGTCGCCGGTCGCCGGACTGTTGATGCTGATGACTGCTTTGGTAATGGCACCGTCGTCGGTGATCTTGACGTCGCTGTCGGCAATCGCCACGGCGCCGTCGCCGGCCTTGTAGGCCACGGTGTAGTTATTGCCAGTAGCGCCGCTGGAGTTGTTGGCGTCCAGGTCGATGGTCGGCGCGGCGTTTTCCGGAGGTGTGGCGTCGTTGTCCAGAATCGTCGTGGTCGCGCTGCCGGCCGCCGTGCTGATCACCAGGTTTTCGAAGTTGCCACCGCTCGCCGAGTCGATCTTGACGGTCAGGTTGCGGCTGCCATCGACGAGGTCGTTGTCCAGGGTCGATATGGAGAACGTCGTGCTGCTGACGTTGGCCGGAATGGTCACGGTCTTCACGACGGTGAAGTCTTTGCCGTCCACTGCCGTACCGGAGTAGGTCAACGTGACGTTCACGGTTGCGTGCGACGGATTGGTCAGCGCCAGGGTGTACACCGCTGCACCGCCTTCAGTGACGGCCGCCGGGCCGCTGATGCTGATGGTGGTGTCGTCGCGGGTGTCGGTGATGGTGGTGGTCGCCGGCGTGGTGCTGAACGTCAGGTTTTCGTAGTTGCCGCCGCTGACGCCGGTGATCTGGGCGGTTGCATTGGCGTGGCCGACATAGACATCGTTGGGGGCGACTGCGGTGGTGCTGCCGCTGGTCTGGCCGACGCCGATGGTGATGGTCTTGCCGTTATCCAGGGTCACGCTCACCGGCGAGCCGGTCACCGGATTGGTCACGGTGGCGGTGTAGGTGATGGTGCCGTTTTCGGCGACGGTGCTGCTGGCGGTCAGCGTCACGCGCGTGGTGTCGATGGAGTCGACGATCGTGGTCGACGCGGCTTTGCCGTCGATCGCCAGTTGCTCGAAGTTGCCCCCGGAAGCGTTGGTGATGGTCGCGCTGACGGTCGAGGTGTTCTTGTAGACGTCGTTGGCCGGAGCGTCGACGTTGATCGAGCCGCTGGTCGCACCGGCAGCAATGCTGATGACCGCGCCGTTGGACAGGGTCACGGTGACTGCGGTTTGCGCCGCGTTGGTCAGGGTCGCCGTGTAGGTGATCTGGCCGCCTTCGGTCGCCGTCGCGTCACTGGACAGGCTGATCGTGGTGGTGTCGATGGTGTCGGTGACTTGCGTGTTGGCCGGCTGCGGGTTGGTGGTGATCGCAATGCCGTCGCCACCGGTCACGCCGGTGATGGTGGTGCTGATCTGGCCGGGGTTGATGTAGACGTCGTTGCCGTCAGCCATCGGCACGTTGACGCTGCCGCTCAACTGGCCTGCTTCGATGGTGATGGTCTGGCCGTTGGACAGGGTAACCACCACGGCCGACTGGCCCGCGACGGTCAGGGTCGCGGTGTAGACCAGCACGCCGCCGGCCTCGGTGATGGTCGGCGTGCCGGTCAGGGTGAGCGTCGAGGCCACGCGCGCGTTAAGCGTGTTGTCATCCGGCTGAGTGTTGGTCAGCTGGGTGGCCGCCAGCGCATTGGTGCCCAGGCCCACGGTCGGGAAGCCGATGTTCGGGTCAACCACGTCAGCGGTTTCGGTCAGCATCACCACGCTGTGGCCGCCACCGGCGCTGCCGCCGTCACTGGTGCCGGTGGTCTGGCCGGCTGCGGTGGCTTCCAGGTCTTTGGTCGGGTCGGCGCCAGCGGCGATGGCCTGCTGCAATTCGGCGACGGACGGCGCGGCCTGAGCGGTGGCCTCGGCAAGGTTGGTGGTCGAGGTCGGCGCCTCGGAGCTCCACTGGCTGTCGCGGCCCATGTCCAGTTGACGGCCGTCAGGCAGTTGAAGGGTCACGGCGCCCTCTGGCCCGGTCAGCACCTGCTCGCCGGCCAGAAGTCGGTCACCCTCGATCAGCACACGACGAATCCCTTCCGGAGAAACTGCGACGACTTGGCCAACAATGCTTTTGACGATGGCAACAACACTGCTCATGGGGGGGACTCTCCGAATTTACCGTTCAGTTGGTATCCATCATGCCGACCGGCTTTGGGTAATGCCGTTTCGTATTGGAGTACATAAAAATTTAACAGTAATTTGACGTCAGATAACTAAGTTATTGATTTGCCAATGGCTGGATATTTGACGTCAAATTATTTTCTTGCGTTTTTCAGGTCCTGCATTAACTTTATGCCAAACTATTGACCTCTATCGCGACATCCTAAACAATTGCTTGTGTAATGTCACATTGATATTTGATGAGATCGCGTATTTCTGCTGTGTGATCCCACGCCCTTCAGAACAGCCCGACGACGGTCTCTTTAAACGCCTTTTATACGATGCAGCAGTGGGTTCATTGCTGTGTTTCTGAACAAGTACGTTCTCGGGAAGTAACCAACATGCGTGTGCAAATTCTCTCTGCTGTACCCTTTGCTTTGACGGCGGCATTCGTACAGGCACAAACCTTGCCAGAGGCCATGCAGAAGGCGATGGACGTGCACCCAGAGGTGCAGGCAGGCGTGAATGCGCGCATTGCACAGGACTACGCGGTACGTGCGGCGAAGGGTGGCTACTTGCCACGTGTCGATGTTCTGGCGGGTTACGGCAGAGAGGGTTCGGACAACCCGACGACGCGCGCAAGCGGCAGCCATGACTGGCAGACTTTGAACCGCGGCGAGTCCAGCGTGCGGCTCTCGCAAATGCTGTTTGATGGCTTTGCCACAACTAACGAAGTTGGGCGTCAACAAGCCACCGCCAATTCTCGGGCGTATTCTTTGCTGAACACTTCCGAACGCACTGCGTTGACAGTTGCGCAAGTCTATATCGATGTATTGACGCAACGCGAGATGGTGCGTCTGGCAGAAGAAAACCTTAAAAGTCACGAACGTATCTACGACCAGATCAAGTTGCGCACCAGTCGCGGTGTTGGCCGCATGGCGGACATGGACCAGGCCGACGCGCGTCTGGCACAGGCACGTAACAACTTGATTACAGAACAGACCAACTTGGCGGATGCCCAGACCAACTATCTGAGTGCGGTCGGACAACTGCCTGATCAGCTGGAAAAACCGGCGCCGTTCGCCCTGATGCCGGCCGATCTGGAAGAAGCCCGCCGTCAAATGCTCGACAACAGCCCGGTGCTGCGCTCGGCCGAATCGGACATCGCCGCCGCCGAGAAGCAATACGAAGCCGCCAAGTCAACCTTCTACCCGCGTTTCGACGCCCAGTTGGGCCGCACCGCCGACAACAACATCGGCGGCGAAGAGGGCCACAACAATGGCTGGGAAGCCATGGTGCGCATGCAGTTCAACCTGTATGCCGGTGGCAGCAACAAGGCCGACCTGACTTCCAAGTCGTACCAGACCAGCCAGGCGCTGGACATCCGCAACAACGCCCTGCGTCAGCTCAACGAAGAACTCGGCCTGGCCTGGAACGCCTACAACAACGCCACCGCTCAGGTGCCGATTGCCCAGCAATACGTCGATCGCGCCACCAGCGTCCGTACGTCGTACCAGCAGCAATTCAGCCTCGGAGAGCGTACTCTGCTCGACCTGCTGGACAGCGAGAATGAACTGTTCACCGCCCAGCAGCGTCTGGTGCAGTTGCAGAGCCTGAAAACCTACACCCAATACCGTATTCAGGCCGACATTGGCACTCTGCTGAAAAGTCAGGGCGTCGTGGCACCGATGGCATCGGTTGTGCAAAACGATATAAAACCGACAGTAAAACTGCCGGGCATGAACTGATTTTTGACAGAATCAGTTTTTTCCAACTGTTAAAGAGAGTGTCAGCGTGGATTTGGAATTACCTTCTGCCCAACTGGGCCATGACCCGCGCAGCCAGCATGACGACCCGCTGCTCGATGGCCTGCTGACACTCTGTGCCCTGCATCACAAACCGGCGAGCCGGGCCATGTTGAGCACCGGCCTGCCGTTGCCCGACCAGCGCCTGACGCCCGATCTGCTGCCCCGCGCAGCGGCCCGGGCCGGTTTGCAAGGGCGCCTGCTGCAACGCAAGCTGGAACAGATCCCGACCATCGCGCTGCCGGCCATGCTCTTGCTCAAGGACGGTCGTTGCGCCGTGCTGTTGAGCTGGGAAGGCGACGTCGCGCGGGTGCTGATCAGTGAAAGTGACGGCGGTGAAGTACGGGTCGAGCGTGAAGCGCTGACCCAGGATTACAGCGGCCGGGTGTTCTTCGCCCAGCCGCAGCACAAGTTCGACATGACCAAGGGTCAGCTCATTCCGCGGGCGCGCTCCTGGTTCAAGGACACCCTCAAGCTGTCGCGCTGGCTGTACGCCGACGCGATTGCTGCAAGCCTGGTGATCAACCTGATCGCCCTGGCGGCGCCGCTGTTCGTGATGAACGTCTACGACCGCGTGGTGCCGAACCAGGCCACCGCGACCCTCTGGGTGCTCGCCATCGGTATCTGCGGTGCCTACCTGTTCGACCTGCTGCTCAAGGGCCTGCGCAGTCTGTGCCTGGACCTGGCCGGCAAGAAGACCGACCTGATCATCTCCGCGACCCTGTTCGAGCGCATCGTCGGCATGGCGATGAAGTTCCGCCCGGCGCGGGTCGGCAGCTATGCGCAGAACATCCATGAATTTCAGGGCATGCGCGACTTTCTCACGTCGCTGACCCTGACCAGTCTGATCGACCTGCCGTTCACCCTGATCATCCTGCTGGTGATCGCGCTGCTGGGCGGGCATCTGGTGTGGATTCCGATTGTCGCCTTCCCTCTGGCGCTGGGCATCGGCCACTTCCTGCAAAAACCGTTGACCGCCACCCTTGAGCGCACCATGGCGCTGGGTGCAGAGCGGCAGTCGAGCCTGATCGAAACCCTGGCCGGCCTCGACGCGGTCAAGGTCAACAACGCCGAGAGCGAGCGCCAGTACCACTGGGAGCAGACCATCGGCACCCTCAGCCGTCTGGAGCTGCGGGTCAAGATTCTGTCGGGCCTGGCGATGAACATCACCCTGCTGATCCAGCAACTCGCCGGCGTGGCGATGATCTGCTTCGGCGTGTACATGATCATTGACGGCAACCTCAGCATGGGCGGCCTGGTGGCCTGCTACATGCTCAGTGGCCGCGCCCTCGGTCCGCTGGCGCAATTGTCCGGTCTGCTGACCCGTTATCAGCAGGCCAAGGTGACCATGGTGTCCGTGGACCAGATGATGGAGCTGCCGCAGGAGCGCAATTTTGAAGAGCGCCCGCTGAGCCGTCAGGTGCTGCAAGGCGCCATGGAATTCCGCAACCTGGACTTCACCTACCCGAATCAGCAGAACCTGGCGCTGAAAAACATCAATCTGGTGATCCGCCCCGGCGAAAAGGTCGGCATCATCGGCCGCAGCGGCTCGGGCAAAAGCTCGCTGGCTAAACTGCTGGTCGGTCTGTATCAGCCGGATGAAGGCTCGTTGCTGGTCGATGGCGTGGACATTCGTCAGATCGACGTCAGCGAACTGCGCCACAACATCGGTTACGTGGCCCAGGACATCCAGCTGCTGGCCGGCAGCCTGCGCGACAACCTGGTGTCCGGCGCCCGTTACGTCGACGACCAGATGGTGCTGCAAGCCGCTGAACTGGCTGGCGTCCACGAATTCGCCCGCCTGCACCCGCAGGGTTACGAGCTGCAAGTCGGTGAGCGTGGGCAAAACCTCTCCGGCGGCCAGCGACAGAACGTCGCCCTGGCGCGCGCCTTGTTGCTCAACCCGCCGATCCTGCTGCTCGACGAACCGACCAGCGCCATGGACAACACCGGTGAAGAGCGCCTGAAACAGCGCCTGCAAGCCGTTATCGAGAAGAAAACCGTCGTGCTTGTGACACACCGTGCCTCGCTGCTTTCGCTGGTCGACCGCCTGCTGGTCATCGACCGTGGTCAGATTCTCGCCGACGGCCCGAAAGCTGCGGTCATGGAAGCGTTGAAGAAGGGGCAGATCAGTGTTGCTTAAATCGGGTCCAAATTCCGGCGGTGGCCTGTTTGGCTACTTCAAAGGCTCGCCGTCCCTCGACGGGCAGCCGATGCCCGAAGTCGAAAAGGCGCTGGTCGACGACGCGCCGCGTATCGTGCGGATCACCATCTGGGCGGTCATCCTGTTTTTCACCTTCCTGGTGCTGTGGGCCAACTTCGCGGTCATCGATGAAGTGACCAAGGGCGAGGGCAAGGCGATCCCGTCGTCCAGAGTGCAGAAAATCCAGAACCTGGAAGGCGGTATCGTCGCCGAGATCTATGCCCACGACGGCCAGATCGTTGAAGCCGGCGCGCCGCTGATCCGTCTCGACGACACCCGTTTTGCCTCCAACGTCGGCGAAACCGAAGCCGACCGCGTGGCGATGGAATTGCGCGTCGAGCGTTTGAGTGCGGAAGTCGACGACCGTCCGCTGAACATCAGCCCGGAAGCGCGCAAGTCGGCGCCAAACCAGGCGGCCAACGAAGAGTCGCTGTATCAGAGCCGCCGTCAGCAACTGGTCGATGAAATCGGCGGCTTGCAGCAGCAACTGATCCAGCGTCAGCAGGAACTGCGCGAGTTCGGCTCCAAGCAGGAGCAATACCGCAACAGCCTCAACCTGCTGCGTCAGGAAATCGGCATGTCCGAGCCGCTGGTCAAGCAGGGTGCGGTATCGCCGGTGGATATCCTGCGTCTGAAGCGTTCGGAGGTGGAAACCCGCGGCCAACTGGACGGCACCACGCTGGCGATTCCCCGCGCGCAGGCGGCCATCGCCGAAGTGCAGCGCAAGATCGACGAAACCCGTGGCAAGTTCCGCAGCGATGCGCTGACGCAACTGAACGAGGCCCGCACCAACCTGGCCAAGGCGCAATCCACCGCCAAGGGCCTGGAAGACCGGGTCAACCGCACCATGGTCACCTCGCCGGTACGTGGTGTCGTCAAGCAGATGCTGGTCAACACCGTGGGTGGCGTGATCCAGCCGGGCAGCGACATCGCCGAAGTGGTGCCGCTGGACGACACCCTGCTGGTCGAGGCTCGCATCCGTCCACAGGACATCGCCTTCCTGCACCCGGGTCAGGAAGCCATGATCAAGTTCACCGCCTATGACTACACCATTTACGGTGGCCTCAAGGGCAAGCTGGAACAGATCGGCGCCGACACCATTCAGGATGAAGAGAAGAAGAACACCTTCTACGTGATCAAGCTGCGCACCGATCGCAGCCATCTGGGCACCGATGAGCATCCGCTGCTGATCATCCCCGGCATGGTGGCCTCGGTGGACATCATCACCGGCAAGAAAAGCATCCTCAGCTACCTGCTCAAGCCCGTCCTGAAGGCCCGCGCCGAGGCACTGCACGAGCGTTGATCGCTACGCTGCCGACATCACCTGTGGGAGGGCGCCAACTGTCTTAAGCGTCCAACCCGGCAGTAGCGCGCTGACTGACACACCGCCATCGCGGGCAAGCGCGCTCCTACAGGTTTGGCGGCAATCCACAAAACGTGTGGCTGACAGCGATCCTGTGGGAGGGAGCTCTGCTCGCGAAAACGGACTGACAGACACTGCAAGGGTGACTGAACCGACGCATTCGCGAGCAGGGCTCCCTCCCACGGGGATTGCGTGTTCCCCGATGACGCAAAAACCATCACCGATTTCGATACACAACCCCTCCCCATCACGCCCGTCAATTCATCCTTATGGATAGTAGCCTTGTGACATATTTCACCCGTAATTTATCTGCCCCGCGCATTAAAGATCCGCGGCAAAGCAGCGATACGGTGAAATGAAGCTGTCGTCTACGCGTTATTAATCACAAGAAGCTCTTGATCGTTTTCCGCCCGGAAAACGGATCTTTCCTGCATATAAAGGAAATCGTCGTGACGTTGAATCTACGCAGCAAGGTCATTCTCCTTGCGATCATCCCGAGCCTGCTGCTCGCCGCGGTGATCAGTTGCATCACCTGGGTGGTCCTGCAGAAACTGGCCACCGACGAAGTCGAACAGACCCGCGCGACCCTGCTTGAGGAGCGCAAACTGTCGCTGCAGCACTACCAGGAAATCGGTGAGGCGGCGATCAAGTCGATCTACGAAGCCTCGGCGCCCGGCGACATGGAAGCCCGCGACCGCGCGGTGAAAGTGCTCAAGACCCTGCTCTACGACAAGGCCAGCTACTTCTTCGGTTACAACTCGTCCTATGTGCGAGTGTTCTGGGCCGACAAGGACGTGGACATCGGCAAGAACTTCTCCGATGCCAAGGACGCCAACGGCGTCTACGTGATCCGTGGTCTGGTGGACAAGGCCAAGGACGGCACGCACTTCTTCCGCTACGACTGGACCACGCCCGGCAGCGACAAGCCGATTCCGAAACTGGGCTACACCACCTACCTGCAGAAATGGGACCTGGCCTTCGGCACTCAGGTGAACCTCGACGACATCGACCGCCAGGTGGCGGAGATCGCCGCGTCGACCCAGAGCCGCATCGGTTCTTCGGCCGCGCTGATCGTGGCGATTGCTGCCGTGGTGCTGATCCTCGTTGCGCTGGTCGGCGTGTTCTTCGGCAACGGGCTGGTCAAACCGGTTCTGGCGATCAAACAGAACCTCGATGACATCGCCGCCGGTGACGGCGACCTGACCCGGCGCCTGCCGGTCAGCAGCGGTGACGAACTCGGCGCGCTGGCGAAGTCCTTCAACCAGTTCGTCGAGAAGATCCATGGGCTGGTGCGGCAGATCGCCGAAATGACCGGCCAGCTCAACGGTCTGGTCGGCGACATGTCGTCCCAGGCCAGACGCTCCGAGCAGGCCATGGGCCGTCAGCGTCAGGAAACCGATCAGGTGGCGACCGCCATCCATGAAATGTCCTCGGCGGCCCATCAGGTGTCGATCAGCGCGCAGGGTGCTTCGCAGGCCGCGCGCCAGACCAGCGACGTCGGCCAGGATGCGCGGACCGTAGTGAACAAGAGCATCGACAGCATTCATGCGCTGATCGGCGAAATCGGCGAGAGCAGTTCATCACTGGATACGCTGCGTCAGAACGTGCAGTCGATTGCTTCGGTGGTGGACGTGATCCGTTCGGTGGCCGAACAGACCAACCTGCTGGCCCTCAACGCCGCCATCGAAGCGGCGCGGGCCGGGGATGCCGGACGCGGGTTTGCCGTGGTGGCCGATGAGGTGCGCGCGCTCGCCAGCCGCACCCAGCAGAGCACTCAGGAAATTCACGACATGATCAACGCGCTGCAACGCGGCGCCGAAGAGGCCGTGGTCGCCATGAGCCGCTCCAGCGACACCGGCAAGACCACCGGCGAGCTGGCCAACGAAGCCGGCAGTTCGCTGGATGCCATCGGCCAGTTGATCGAGACCATCAACGACATGAACGCGCAGATCGCCAGTGCCTCGGAAGAGCAGACCGCCGTCGCCGAAGAGATCAGCCGCAGCATGACCCAGATCGCCCAGGCCGTGGACAGCGTGGCCGACGACGCCCAGAGCGGCGCGCAGACCGCGCACAGCCTGACCGAACTGGGGGATCGTCTGGGTGGGTTGGTGAAACAGTTCAGGATTTGAAGCGAATACGGCGCACGATGGGGCGCCGTCATGACCCTGTGGGAGCGAATTCATTCGCGATGCGATAGCACAGACGATGCATCTCTATCGTCTGTAACGGCCTCTCGCGAATGAATTCGCTCCCACAGGTTCGATGCAGGATTGAGCCTAACGCCCGCGCTTGCTATCGATGCGCACCAGCTTCCCGCCCTCGAAACGCAGGTACTGATACATCCCGCTGTTCGGCCCGTAGATCCACTCCTGAACCTGCACCTGATCGACCTGGCGGAAGTGGTTGACGGTTTCCTTGTAGCCGACGATTTCCTGGCTGATCGGTGTTCCACATTTCTGCTGCACTTCGAACATGCGATCGCCAGCGCTGATCAACTGGCTGCCGCAGCGCAGGGTGTCGGCCTGAGCCAGGCTGCTCGACGCGGCCAGGGCCAGCACCAGCGCGGTTTGTGCTAACACGCTTTTCAAGATCGTTACTCACTGTCCAGATGCAGGGGGCTGATGACGCGTCCGTCTTTTTCCGGCTGACCGATGGTGGCGTCGACGAAGTACACCCGATCATCCTCCAGTTGCCCCTTGTCGACCAGATAGTCCTTGATGCTGCTGGCGCGGGACTGGCCGAGCTGACGCAGCAGCAGGGCGCTGGAACTCCAGGATTTGAGCACCGCCTGACGCAATTGGTTCTGCCGCTCTTCCTTGCCCAGATCGACCCACTCCGGCGGTGGTTGCTGCTTGAGTCGGGTGCGATAGATGCCGTCCAGCATCGGGCCTTTTTCGTCGTCCGGCACCATCAGGTCGCTGGCCTGAGCCGGCACCTTGTCGCCACGGCGCTGCAGGATCTTGTAGTAGGTGCTCTGGTATTCACGCTCCAGCCGCTGCTGGGCAATCAGCGGGCCGTCGCTGGCTTCGGCGCTGGTGCCTTCGATTTCCAGACGCAGGCCGGGGCGTTTTTTCAGCGCTTCGGCGAGTTTGTCCAGCGAACCCTGTGCTTCAGGGCTCAGCTCGTCGGAGCCGGGGGAGAAAGACACCGTGCCGAGGTCTTCGGCGCCGCTACCGTTGAGCAGCCCGCCAATGAGTTTGAATGGCGCGGCGGCGGCCTTGACGATCAGGTTGCGCAGGGTCTGCCAGACGATGGGCATGACGCTGAATTGCGGATTGTTCAGGTCGCCCGACACCGGCAGCTCGATGGAAATCTTGCCGTCGACGTCCTTGAGCAGGGCGATGGCCAGTTTCAGCGGCAGATTGACGGCGTCCGGACTGTCGACCTTTTCACCCAGTTGCAGCTGCTCGACCACCACCTTGTTTTCGGCTTTCAACTGGCCCTTGGTGATCAGGTAATGCAGGTCCAGATTCAGCCGGCCCTTGCGGATGCGGTAGCCGGCGAACTTGCCGGAGTAGGGCGTCAGCGTGGTCAGCTCGACGCGCTTGAAGCTGGTGGCGATGTCCAGACTCGCCAGCGGGTCGAACGGGTTGAGCGAGCCCTTGATGGTCACCGGCGCATAGCGGTCGACCTTGCCGTTGATGTTCACCGGTGCTGGCTTGTTCTGCTGGTTGTCGATGGTGCCGATCTGGCCGTTCAGTTGTTGAATGGCGGTGGCGAAGTTCGGCGTCAGGCTGTTGTCGGCAAAGTTGGCCGAGCCATTGCGGATATTGATCTCGCCGATGCGGATGGCCATGGGCTTGTCGCCGCTGGCCGCTGCCGGTTTGCTTTTTGCTGCCGGTTTGCTGTCGGCGGGTTTGCTGCCAGCCGCCTTGCCGCCGTCCTCGGGCTGCGCCACCAGCAGGTCGTTGATGTTGGTGGTGCGGTCCTCGGCAATGATGAAACGCGCGTAGGGCTGATCAAGATTGACCGAGGCAATGCTCAGGCTGTTGCCCAGCTGAAAGTTGATGCCGTCGACGTTGACGCGCTGCCATTTGACGAAGTCCCGCGACTTGAGCGTGTCGAGGGTGTGCAACTGATCGACCTGCGCCTTGCCGGTGATCCCCAGCGCCAGCGGCTCGGTGCTTTTCAGGTCCACTGCCAGATCGCTGTTGAGCATGCCGCTGCGCACTTCCAGGCGAATGAACGGCGTGACATAGGACTGGGCGATACGCAGATCGATGTCGCGGGTGGTGACATCGAGTTTGGCCCGCACCGGCGCCAGATTGACCTCGCCGGCAGCGGTGAGCTTGCCCTGTTTGCCCAGACCGGTGTCGAGCTTGAGGGTGAAAGGCGATTTGTTCAGGCTGTCGAAGTTGTTCAGGTCCAGATTGAGCGGGCCGACTTCCAGCGCCACCGGCTCCTTCGGCACCTTGTCCGCGAGATGGATGCGGTAGTCGCGCAGCTGGGTGTCGCGCAGCAGCACCTGCCAGGGTTTGCTCGGCGCTGCGGGCGCCGCGGCGGTGGTTTCGCTGCCGCTGGCGGTGGCCGGTTGTTTCTTCTCGGCCTCGACCTTTTTCTGCTCGTTTTTCGAAGGCTGGCTGGCAAACAACTTCTGCCAGTCGAGTTGGCCATCGGACTCTCGCGCTGCCCAGGTTTCCAGACCCTGGCTGCGGATCTTGCCCACGGTGACCAGCTGTTTGGCGAGGTCTATCGACGTCTCGCTGACTTCCAGCGTCTTCAGGCGCACCAGTGGCCGGCCATCCGGCGCATCGATGGCGAACGGCGCGACCTTGATCGAGGTCTTGTCCAGCAGCAGCTCGGTTTCCTTGGCCAGACTCAGCTTGTAGTGCGTTTCGAGACTGAGCACGCCATCTTTCAGCGCCAGCGGCAGGGCGTCGCGCACGTACGGCCACCACAGCTTCATCTTGCCGTCGGTGACTTTCAGGGTGCCTTCGGAGGTGATGGGTACCAGGCTGATCCGGCCGACCCAGTCGATCTGACCGCCATTCGGGCCGGCGGCGACCAGGGTCATGTCGGCATTGTCTTCGGGCAGGGTGCTGAGGTTCTTCAGCTCGAAGTTGAGGGCGTCGTAGAGAAATTCGATGGGCTCGCTGGGGCGCAGATCCTGAAAGTGCACGTAGCCGTCGGCCAGTTTGATCTCGTCGATACGCAGCGGAAACGGTTTGCTCGGCGGCTCGTCAGGCTTGGCGGGTTCGATGGGCGGCAGCTTGAACAACCCGGCCAGATTCAGCGTGCCGTCCTTGGAAAACAGCAGCTCGGTCTTCGGTTTGTCCAGCTCCACGGCCTTCAGGTGCAGGGCCTTGGTCCACAGGCTGTCGATTTCGAGGTCGGCGAACAGCCGCTCGAAGCCGATCTGTTCCTTGCCGGGTGCGCCAATGGAAAGCCCCCACAGCGTGACTTTCAGGTTGTAGGGGTTGAGTTCCAGGCGTTCCAGTTTCGCCGGCACGGTGGCGTAGTTCGCCAGTTGTTGGTTAATCACCCGCAACGCAACGCCCGGCAGGATCAGAAACCCCAGCAAGCTGTAGATTGCGAAGACGGCCAGCAAGGCGCCGATGGCGCGTTTCAATCCTTTGGGCATGTAGGTCGCCGACTCTCGATATGAGGTGCCTTTGAGTATGGCACGCCAATCTGGTTCCAGAGCCGCGTCCTCAATGCCTGTAGGAAATTTCTCTGCTGATCACAGCTGCAAGATCAAGGTCTTGAGCGGTGGTTGCTGGTCCATTGACGGAAAATCGACGCCGGGCGTGAGCACCTGACAGTCCCGCACCGGACGGCCGATCTTGCTCGCACAGCGCAGCACTTGCTCGCGCCAGTCGGCCATGTTGACCTTCGCCAGGTTGTTGCAGCAGATCAGCACGCCGTCGTCGGCAGTGGTCAGCAGCGCCGGCTTGAGCAGGCTCTGATAGTCGCGCAGCAGGTCGACGGTGCCGAACGCACTCTTGGCCCAGGCCGGCGGGTCGAGCAACACCAGGTCGTACTGACGCTGTTCCAGGCGCACGTACGACGGCAGTTTCTGACCCCGGCGCGAAGCTACCGGCAGGCCGGCCAACTGGCGGATTGCCGGAAAGTAATCGGACTGGATGAACTGCATTGGCTGCAGTTGCGGATTGAGCGCGCCGTTCTCGCGGCCCACCGCCAGATTGCCTTCGGCGAAGTCGAGGTTGCACACCTCGCGGGCGCCCCCGGCAGCGGCACTCAAGCCCACGCCGCAGGTGTAGGCGAACAGGTTGAGCACGCTCTTGCCTTTGGCGTGCTGTTTGACCCAGCCACGGGCATTGCGCAGGTCGAGGAACAACAGCGGGTCTTGCCCGGCATGGCGCCCGCGCACGCGGTAATTCAGACCCCATTCATGGCCGACCAGATCTTCCAGCGCGGCGTCGTCGGCCTTGTAGATCGGGTCGTTGCGGTCGACCCGCGAGTTGCCCTGGGAGCGGTCGTTGTAGACCAGCATCAGGTCCAGACCGAGACGGGCGTTGACGGCGGCATGCACGGCCAGCAGCGCGTCGCGGTCCAGCGTCTGATGAAAGCTCTGTACCAGCAGTTGCGGACCGTAGCGGTCGACGGTCAGACCGCTGGCGCCTTCCTGACTGCCGTGGAACAGGCGATAGCAATCGGTGCCCTGGGCGTGCAGCTCGGCGAGCAGGGATTGACGGTTATCGAGGGCGACGCTGAGCGCCTGATTCAACGAAGACATGCACGGCGCCTTGGAGCAGGAATGAGGCGCGCAATTCTAGCAGCAACCGCCGCCCATGTAGGAGCTGGCTTGTCCTGCGACCGGCTGCCGTGTACTCGACCTCTGTGGGAGCGAATTCATTCGCGAGACGTCGGCACGGGCGACACATGTGTGTCGGCTGTACCGGCCTCTCGCGAATGAATTCGCTCCCACGGTTTTATCCGTGTCCGGCAGGCCCGACCGCCACTTCCTGAACCTTCCCTGAAGCCCCGCGCAATAGTCCCGGCAGGGGCTCTGATGGCGGTTTACTCTCATGGCAGGCCGGGCGTATTCTGCGCCCGTTTTCAACCCATACGGAGACCCACAGTGGGTACTTGTTCGAGTGACAGACGTCAGCCGGTTTCGATGACCGGCCAATCCTCGGCAAGATAACGCGCAGTCTTTTCGCTGCCGTGATCTCGCCGACAACGCGAGAAACGGCAGTGCCCTCCTTGGTGCCTGTCCTTTCCCTGACGCCCGATTTGCGTAACGAACGCGCACGGCCTTTTTCATGCCGTGCGGATCGACCGTTGCTGCGCCGTTCTTGCCTGAACGCTGCGCACCGCGGCTGACAGTGCCTGCCTGTGGCTTCTTGTAGCCACCCTTTTGCGCGGGGGATACCGCCATGACCTTGACCCTCCTGAAAGAGTTTTTCGCAGGCTTTCTGCGCACTCGCCATTTCGCTCGGCACTTCCGTCGACTGGCGCTGCTCGACAGCCTCACCGACGCCACCGTCAGCCGCGAAGTGCCGCCATCTCTGGCGCAGACCCTGAGCCGTGGCGCCACCAGCGAGGTGCCGGAACTGCTGGCCCGTCTGGGCACGCAGGGCGATGGCCTGAGCGACGCCGAAGCCGCGCAACTGCGCCTGCAACATGGCCTCAACGAAGTCGAGCACGAACAGCCACTGCCCTGGTGGCAGCACCTGTGGCACTGCTATCGCAACCCGTTCAACCTGTTGCTGACCTTGCTGGCGTTCGTCTCCTGGGTGACCGAGGACATGAAGGCCGCCACGGTGATCTTCTCCATGGTGGTGCTCTCGACCCTGCTGCGTTTCTGGCAGGAAAGCCGCTCCAACCAGGCTGCCGATGCGCTCAAGGCCATGGTCAGCAACACCGCCACCGTGCTGCGCCGCGAGGACGGGCAAAGCCTGCGCATCGAGCTGCCGATCAAGCAACTGGTGCCGGGCGACCTGATCGTGCTGTCGGCCGGTGACATGATCCCTGCCGATTGCCGCGTACTCAGCGCCAAGGACCTGTTCGTCAGTCAGGCAGCCATGACCGGTGAATCGCTGCCGGTGGAAAAGTTCGCCCGCCGTCAGGAGGTCGACAGCGGCAACCCGCTGGACCTGGAAAACATCCTGTTCATGGGCACCAACGTGGTATCCGGCGCTGCCACCGGGGTGATTCTCGCCACCGGCAACAGCACCTATTTCGGCGCGCTGGCCCAGCGCGTCAGTGCCACCGACCGCGCGCCGACCGCGTTTCAGGCCGGGGTGAACAAAGTCAGCTGGCTGTTGATCCGCTTCATGCTGGTGATGGCGCCGTTGGTGCTGTTCATCAACGGCTTCACCAAGGGCGACTGGATGCAGGCGCTGCTGTTCGCGCTGTCGATTGCCGTGGGCCTGACCCCGGAAATGCTGCCGATGATCGTCACCTCGACCCTGGCCAAGGGCGCGGTGTTTCTGTCGCGCAAGAAAGTCATCGTCAAACGCCTGGACGCCATCCAGAACTTCGGCGCCATGGACGTGCTGTGCACCGACAAGACCGGCACCCTGACCCAGGACCGGATCTTCCTGGCGCGGCATGTCGACGTCTGGGGCGATGAGTCCGATGACGTGCTGGAAATGGCTTACCTCAACAGCTATTACCAGACCGGCCTGAAAAACCTGCTGGACGTGGCGGTGCTGGAGCACGTCGAGATCAACCGGCAGTTGCAGGTTGGTACGCAGTTCAGCAAGGTCGATGAAGTGCCGTTCGACTTCAATCGTCGGCGCATGTCGGTGGTGGTGCAGGAGCAGGGCCAGCCGCATCTGCTGATCTGCAAAGGCGCGCTGGAAGAAGTACTGGGCGTGTGCAACCGGGTGCGCCATGGCGATGCGGACGAAGCGCTGACCCCGGAGCTGCTCGCGCGCATTCTTCAGGTGACCGCCGAGTTCAACGAAGAAGGCCTGCGGGTGGTGGCCGTGGCAGCCCGCTCCATGGCGTCCGGGCGTGAAGCGTACGGACTGGCCGATGAAAGCGATCTGACCCTGATCGGCTATGTCGCGTTTCTCGATCCGCCCAAGGAAAGCACCGCGCCGGCTCTCAAGGCGCTGGCTGAACATGGCGTGGCGGTGAAGGTGCTGACCGGTGACAACGAACGTGTCACCGCAAAAATCTGCCGTGAAGTCGGGCTGGAACGTCAGGGCCTGTTGCTCGGTGGCGATATCGAGCGCATGAGCGACGCCGAACTGGCGGTGGCCGTGGAAACCACCAACGTGTTCGCCAAGCTGACCCCGGCGCACAAGGAGCGCATCGTCCGGCTGCTCAAGGGCAATGGTCATGTGGTCGGCTTCATGGGCGACGGCATCAACGATGCGCCAGCCCTGCGCACAGCGGATATCGGTATCTCGGTGGACAGCGCCGTGGACATCGCCAAGGAGGCGGCGGACATCATCTTGCTGGAAAAAAGCCTGATGGTGCTGGAGGAGGGCGTGCTGGAGGGGCGCCGGACCTTCGCCAACATGCTCAAGTACATCAAGATGACCGCCAGCTCCAACTTCGGCAACGTGTTCTCGGTGCTGGTCGCCAGCGCGTTCATTCCGTTCCTGCCGATGCTGCCGATGCATCTGCTGGTGCAGAACCTGCTGTATGACGTGTCGCAGATCGCCATTCCGTTCGATCACGTCGATGAGGAGTTGCTGCAGAAACCGCAACGCTGGCAGCCAGGAGAAGTGGGGCGCTTCATGCTGTTCTTCGGGCCGATCAGCTCGGTGTTCGACATCACCACCTTTGCGGTGATGTGGTACGTGTTCGGCGCCAACACGCCGGAGCATCAAACCCTGTTTCAGTCCGGCTGGTTTGTCGTCGGCCTGCTGACCCAGACGCTGATCGTGCACATGATCCGCACACCGAAGATCCCGTTCCTGCAAAGCCGCGCGGCCATGCCCTTGATGGTGATGACCGGGGTGATCATGGCGCTGGGGATTTTCCTGCCGATGGGACCGCTGGCGCACTACTTCAAACTGCAGGCGTTGCCACCGCTGTATTTCGCGATCCTGCCGCTGATTCTGCTGGCGTACGTCGGCCTGACCCAGGCGGTGAAGGGGTTTTACGTGAGGAAGTTTGGTTGGCAGTGACGATGCAGGAGCGCGCTTGCCCGCGATTGCATTGTGTCAGACAGCATCGTCACCACAGACCTGTCGCAATCGCGAGCAAGCTCACTCCTACAGGGGAATGCGATTAACTGTAGGAGTGAGCTTGCTCGCGAGAGGCCGGTATGGCCAGCATCGCCCGCCACAGGGTGGGGACAGGGTGTGGCCGAAATTACCGCGCCAACGCCAGCGCCACGCCCTGACCGCCGCCGATGCACAGGGTCGCCAGACCTTTTTTGGCATCGCGCTTGATCATTTCGTGCAGCAGGGTCACCAGCACGCGGCAGCCCGAGGCACCGATCGGGTGGCCGATGGCGATGGCGCCGCCGTTGACGTTGACCTTGCTGGCGTCCCAGCCCAGTTCCTTGCCCACCGACAGCGATTGCGCGGCGAAGGCTTCGTTGGCTTCGATCAGGTCCAGTTCGTCCAGGGTCCAGCCGGCCTTGTCCAGGCAACGACGGGTGGCGCTGACCGGGCCGATGCCCATGATCGCCGGATCGACACCGGCGTTGGCGTAGGCGGCGATGCGTGCCAGCACCGGCAGACCCAGTTCTTCAGCCTTTTTCGCGCTCATCAGGATCACGGCGGCGGCGCCGTCGTTCAGCGACGAGGCGTTACCGGCAGTCACGGTGCCGTCTTTCTTGAAGGCAGGCTTGAGCTTGCCCAGGGTTTCGGCGGTGGTACCGGCCCGTGGCTGCTCGTCGGTGGCGAAAGAGACCGGGTCGCCCTTGCGCTGCGGAATCAGGATTGGGGTGATTTCATCGACAAAACGCCCGGACTCGATGGCAGCAGCAGCTTTCTGCTGCGACGCGGCGGCAAAGGCATCCTGAGCTTCACGGCTGATGTCGAACTTCTCTGACAGGTTTTCGGCGGTGATACCCATGTGGTAGTCGTTGAAAGCGTCCCACAGGCCGTCGCTGATCATGGTGTCGACCATGGTGGCGTGGCCCATGCGCAGACCGGTGCGGGCGCCCGGCATCACGTAGTTGGCCAGGCTCATGCTTTCCTGACCGCCGGCGATGATCACATCGGCGTCGCCGCAGCGGATCGCCTGGGTGCCGAGGTGTAGAGCCTTGAGGCCCGAGCCGCAGACTTTGTTCAACGTCATGGCAGGCACGGTGAACGGCAGGCCGGCCTTGATCGACGCCTGACGCGCAGGGTTCTGCCCGGCACCGGCAGTGAGCACCTGCCCCATGATCACTTCGTCGACCTGCGCCGGATCGAGACCGGTCTGCGCCAGCAACTGACGGATCACCGCCGCGCCGAGGTCAACGGCAGGAATGTTCGCCAGCGAGCCCTGGAAACTGCCGACCGCGGTGCGGGTGGCGGCAACGATAACGACGTCTTGCATGGTACGAATCCTCACTGTTGTTGGTTTTGGCGCCGGGACCTGGAGAAAAGCTGAAAAGAGGGTCCCGGACAGGGGAATCAAGGGCGCACATGGTGGCATGAATGACGGGAATAATTTAAGCCCTTTGTCGCTTTGATCGGGCGCCAGGTACTCAATGCCACTGTGGGAGCGAATTCATTCGCGAGACGTCGGCATGGGCGACATAGGTGTGCCGGATGTACCGGCCTCTCGCGAATGAATTCGCTCCCACAGGTTCAATCGGTGTCAAATTACTCCCATCCGTCGCCTGGCCCGATGCACCGACGCATTCCTCACCGCCCAGCGCAGCACCGGGGCGGTACGGTTGATGCTGGCGCGGATCAGTTGGCGTCGGAAACTGCCCTGGCGAATGTCGAACATCGCACAGGCCCACTCCGGCAGCAGGTCGACGCCGGCGTACCTCATCAGGTTGCCCACGGGCCGAGCCAGACGGCTGGGCGCCGGGGCGGCTTGCAGCACGCGCCAGACTTCGCGGGTGCGTTCATCGCACAACAACTGCGGACGCATGCGTTGCAGGTAGGCGGCAATTTCCGCTGCCGAACGCGGCACATCGCGTGCGCCGAGGCGTTCGGCGACCAGGGCGGTTTCTGCGTAGTAACGGTCCTGATCCGCCAGCGACAGATGCGGGTTGAGGTAACGCAGGTGCGCGGCCATGAAACTGCTGACCTCCGCCACATGCACCCAGGTCAACAACTCGGGATCATCGGCGGCATAGGCACTGCCGTCCGGCGCCGTGCCGCTGATCTGCGCATGAATGCCGCGGACCTTGTCGATCAGCCAGTTGGCATCATGGGTGGAGCCGAAGGTAGTACCGGAAATGAACTGCCCGGTGCGCCGCAGCCGGCCGAGCATGTCCTCGCGAAAGTTGGAGTGGTCCCAGACCCCGGCCAGCACGCGCGGATGCAGCATCTGCAACATCAATGCGCAGATGCCGCCGATCATCATGCTGGCAAAGTCACCATGCACCTGCCAGCACACCGCCTGCGGCCCGAACAGCCCGGGGTCACCCTTGGGGTTTTCCATGTCCAGTTGACCAAGGGCAAGGCCGGTCATGCTCATGACCTGGGTTTCGATGCGGGTGCGGATGAATTCCATGGTTTTCCAGAAAACGATGCAGCTATTGATCACAGGATGTTGGCTTGCCCAGATACCTGTGGGAGGGAGCTCTGCTCGCGAAGACGGATGATCAGACACTACGGCTGTGACTGAACGGACGCTTTCGCGAGCAGGGCTCCCTCCCACAGGATTCGGGCAGCCCGGTAAATCGTGATATGCCAAGGATCGTTGGGGTCAGCGGTTCAGCCGCTTATCAATCAACCCCTCAACCACACTGGAATCGGCCAGGGTCGAAATATCCCCCAGGCTGTCCAGCTCGTTGCAGGCGATCTTGCGCAGGATGCGGCGCATGATCTTCCCGGAACGGGTTTTCGGCAAGGCCGGCGCCCACTGGATCAGCTCCGGCTTGGCAAAGCTGCCGATCTCCTTGCTGACCAGCGCCAGCAGCTCCTTCTTCAGCGCCTCGTCCGGCTCGATCCCGGCCATGGGCGTGACAAACGCATAAATGCCCATGCCTTTCACGTCGTGGGGATAACCGACCACCGCCGCCTCGGCGACGCTGTCGTGCAGCACCAGCGCGCTCTCGACTTCGGCGGTGCCGATGCGGTGCCCGGACACGTTGATCACGTCGTCCACGCGGCCGGTGATCCAGTAATGACCGTCTTCATCGCGGCGCGCGCCGTCGCCGGTGAAGTAATAACCGGGATAAGGCTTGAAGTAGGTATCGACCATGCGCTGACGGTCGCCGTACACGCTGCGGATCTGCCCCGGCCAACTGGCCTTGATCGCCAGCAGGCCGCTGGTGGCGCCTTGCAACTCCTTGCCCTTGTCATCCAACAGCACCGGTTGCACGCCGAACATCGGCTGCATCGCGCAACCGGGTTTCAGCGGGCTGGTGCTGACCAGCGGGGTGAGCATGATGCCGCCGGTTTCGGTCTGCCACCAGGTATCGACGATCGGGCAGCGCTGCTGGCCGACTTCGTTGAAATACCACTCCCAGGCTTCCGGGTTGATCGGTTCGCCCACCGTGCCCAATACCCGCAGGCTGTCCCGGCGCGTGCTCTGCAACGGCTTCGGCCCTTCGCGCATCAGGGCGCGCAACGCGGTGGGGGCGGTGTAGAAAATATTGACGTGGTGCTTGTCGATCACCTGCCAGAAGCGCGAGCTGTCCGGGTAGTTCGGCACGCCCTCGAACATCAATGTAGTGGCGCCGTTGGCCAGCGGCCCGTAGACGATATAGCTGTGGCCGGTGACCCAACCGACGTCGGCGGTGCACCAGTAGATATCACCGTCGCGGTAATCGAACACGTACTTGTGGGTCAACGCGGCCTGCAACAGGTAACCGCCGGTGGTGTGCAGCACACCCTTGGGTTTGCCGGTGCTGCCGGAGGTGTAGAGGATGAACAGCGGGTCTTCGGCGTCCATCGGTTCCGGCGGGCAGTCGTCGCTGAGTCCGTGAACGGCTTCGTGGTACCAGATGTCGCGGCCTTCGACCCAGTCCACCTTGCCCTGAGTGCGCTGCACCACCAGCACTGTGCTGACGTTCGGGCAGCTTTGCAGAGCCTTGTCGACGTTCTGTTTGAGCGGGATGTACTTGCCGCCGCGCACACCTTCATCGGCAGTGATCACGGTGCGGCAGTCGGCATCGAGGATGCGGTCACGCAGGGCGTCCGGGGAGAAACCGCCGAACACCACCGAATGAATGGCGCCGATACGGGTGCAGGCCAGCATGGCGTAAGCCGCTTCCGGCACCATCGGCATGTAGATGCACACCCGGTCGCCTTTTTTCACCCCGCGCTGCTTCAGCGCATTGGCCAGGCGGGCAACGTTGTGGTGAAGCTTGCTGTAGGTGATTTCGGCCGACTCGGCGGGATTGTCGCCTTCCCAGAGAATCGCCACCTGATCGCCACGCGCGGACAGATGGCGGTCGATGCAGTTGTAACTGACGTTGAGCTGGCCGCCCTTGAACCACTCGGCGCTGCCGGTCTTGAGGTCGCACTGGCAGACCTGATCCCAGGGGCGAGACCAGTCGAGGAACTGTTTCGCCTGCTCGGCCCAGAACGTGTCCGGCTGTTCTACCGACTGTCGGTACAGGCGCTGGTAATCGTCGGCACTGATCTGCGCGGCTTTGCGGGACGCATCGGCGTGAGGGAAATCGCTGAGATTGAACATGGCGTCTCCTTTCTTGTTGTGGGCTCAATATGACATCAGAGTAGTTCGTCACCGTGGGGTTCAGGCTGGATAGCGGCCGTGAGGCTGCATTGTTTTGTGGGAGGGAGCCCTGCTCGCGAAGACGGATTGCCTGACACCGTTGTGGTGACTGACCAGACGCTTTCGCGAGCAGGGCTCCCTCCCACAGAAAACGGCGATGTCTGTCGAAAGAGTGATGGGGCAACAGAAAAACAAAACCCGCCGCCTCTTGCGAGGGGGCGGGTTGCGGTTGTTGCGCGAGGCAGGATCAGCCGCGGTGACGACCGCGGAAGTAATTGATCAGGCCCTGGGTCGACGCATCTTCGGCCGGACTGTCTTCGCTGCCCACCAGGCGGCTGTAGACACCCTTGCCCAGTTCCTTGCCCAGCTCGACGCCCCATTGGTCGAAGGCGTTGATGCCCCAGATCACGCTCTGCACGAAGACCTTGTGCTCGTACATCGCCACCAGCGCGCCGAGGCGACGCGGGCTGATGCGTTCGACCACCAGCGTGTTGCTCGGACGGTTGCCGGGGATGATCTTGTGCGGCGCCACGCGCTGCACTTCTTCCTCGGACAGACCCTTGGCACGCAGTTCGGCTTCGGCTTCTTCGCGGGTCTTGCCCTGCATCAGCGCCTGGCTCTGCGACAGGCAGTTGGCGTACAGCCACTGATGGTGGTCGGAGACCGGGTTGAAGCTGACCACCGGCACGATGAAGTCGGCCGGAATCAACTGGGTGCCCTGGTGCAGCAACTGGTGATAGGCATGCTGGCCGTTGCAACCCACGCCACCCCAGATCACCGGACCGGTGTCGGTCTTCACCGGCACGCCGTCCTGACGGACGCTCTTGCCGTTGGATTCCATGTCCAGCTGTTGCAGGTGCTTGGTGATGTTACGCAGGTAGTGGTCGTACGGCAGGATCGCGTGGCTCTGTGCGCCCCAGAAGTTGCCGTACCAGACGCCGAGCAGGCCCAGCAGCACCGGCATGTTCTGCTCGAACGGCGCGTTCTGGAAGTGCTGGTCCATGGTGTAGGCACCGGACAGCAGCTCCTTGAAGTTGGACATGCCGATCGCCAGCGCGATCGGCAGACCGATGGCCGACCACAGCGAGTAACGGCCGCCGACCCAGTCCCACATCGGAAAGATGTTTTCTTCGCGGATGCCGAAAGCCACGGCCGCAGCGTTGTTGCTCGATACCGCGATGAAGTGACGATACAGCTCGGCCTCGGAACCACCCTGAGCCAGATACCAGGCGCGCGCCGCAGTGGCGTTCTTCAGGGTTTCCAGGGTGCTGAAGGTCTTCGACGAGACGATGAACAGCGTGGTTTCGGCGCGCAGCTTGCTGGTCAGCTCGTGCAGCTCGGTGCCGTCGATGTTCGCCAGATAGTGGCAACGCACGCCTTTCTGGGCGTAGGACAGCAGCGCTTCGGACACCAGCTCAGGGCCGAGGAACGAGCCGCCGATGCCGATGTTGACCACGTCAGTGATCGGTTTCTCGGTGTAACCGCGCCACAGGCCGTCGTGAATGCGGCCGACCAGATCGGTGATCTGGTTCAGCACCTTGTGGACTTCCGGCATCACGTTGACGCCGTTGACCAGCAGCTTGTCGCCGACCGGGCGACGCAGGGCGGTGTGCAGCGCCGGGCGACCTTCGGAGGAGTTGACCAGTTCGCCGTCGTACTGCGCCTTGATCGCGTCCTTCAGGCCCACTTCATCGGCCAGATTGACCAGCAACTGGCGGGTCTCGGCGGTGATCAGGTTTTTCGAATAATCGAGGAACAGGCCGCTGCTGCTGAGGCTGAACTGATTGAAGCGCTGCGGATCGGCGTTGAATGCCTCGCGCATGCTGAAGTTCTGCATGGCTTCGCGGTGTTGATTGAGCGCCTGCCAGGCGGGCAGGGTCGTGACGTCATGAGGAGTGCGGTAGTACGCCATCGCTGCGGGTTTCCTTGTACGTGAACTGCCTTTGGACACTGATAAGCCAGGGCGGGTCGAATGCCTGCGTGATCCGCAAGCCTAACCCTGCGGGTGCGCCGATGTCTGCGCCTGACTTTACCTTTGCTCGGTACTTTTTCTCACAGGGCCATGCCGCCCGGTCAGGCGGCGTGTACCGGTATGGCATTGCGGGTGTCGCTAAGTTCATTGCGCGGCGCCAGGGCCGCGTGGCCCTGGCTGCCCTGCTGCAGCGTAGAGAGCATAGGCGCAGATGATGACATGAGCACCTACGGGTTTTCCGTGGTCAGGTGCAGGTTGTCGATCAGACGGGTCTTGCCCAGGAAAGCCGCGCCCAGCACCACCAGATCGTGATCGTCCGTTGTGGCCGGACGCAGGCTGACGGCGTTGCGGATTTCCAGATAATCGGGACGGAAGCCAGCACTTTCCAGCGCTTTTTGCCCCTCGGCCAGCAGTTTGCCGTGGTCGGTTTCGCCGTTGCGCAGCGCTTCGCCAATCTGCTTGATCACACGGTACAGCGTTGGCGCCGTGGCACGTTGCTGCTCGTCCAGATAACCGTTGCGCGAGGACAGCGCCAGGCCGTCGGCGGCGCGCACGGTGGGCTCGCCGATGATCTGGATCGGCATGTTCAGGTCACGCACCAGCGCGCTGACCACCGCCAGTTGCTGGAAGTCTTTCTGGCCAAAGATGGCGATGTCGGGCTGCACCATGTTGAACAGCTTGCTGACCACCGTCGACACACCGTCGAAATGCCCCGGGCGACTGCCGCCGCACAGGCCTTCGGACACCACCGGCACGCGGACGATGGTCTGGTCGGCCATGCCGTGGGGGTACATTTCCTCGACGGTCGGGGTGAACAGCAGATGGCAACCGGCTTGCAGCAGTTTTTCCTGATCCGCCGCGAGGGTGCGTGGGTAGGTCGCCAGGTCTTCGTTGGGACCGAACTGCAGCGGGTTGACGAAAATGCTCGCCACCACGAAATCGGCGCGCTGCGAGGCTTTGGTCACCAGGGCGATATGGCCGCTGTGCAGGTTGCCCATGGTCGGGACCAGGGCGATCCGCTTGCCTTCGCTGCGGGCGCGGGCAATGGCGGCACGCAGCTCGCGTACGGTTTTGACTGTGTTCATGCCGAGAATCCGTGTTCAGGGGCCGGGAAACTGACGTCTTTGACTGCGCTGACATACGCGGCGATGGCGGACTGAATGTCCGGCTGGCCGGCCATGAAGTTCTTCACGAACTTCGGCACGCGGCCGCTGATCGACAGGCCGAGCATGTCGTGCAACACCAGCACCTGACCGTCGGTCGCGCTGCCGGCGCCAATGCCGATCACCGGGATCTTCACCGCATGGGTGATTTCCTGGGCCAGTTCGCTCGGCACGCATTCAAGCAGGATCATTGCCGCGCCGGCCTGTTCCAGGGTGATGGCGTCGGCGCGCATCTGCCGCGCCTGGGCTTCCTGGCGGCCCTGCACTTTATAGCCACCGAGCACGTTGACCGCCTGCGGGGTAAGGCCCATGTGCGCGCACACCGGAATGCCACGCTCGGCCAACAGACGGATCGAGTCGGCCAGCCATGCCGCGCCTTCGACCTTGATCATGTGCGCGCCGGCCTGCATCAGCATCGCGCTGTTGGCGAAGGTCTGATCGGCAGTGGCATAGGACATGAACGGCAGGTCGGCGAGGATCAGCGCACCCTGATTGCCGCGTTTGACACTGGCAACGTGGTAGGCCATCTCGGCGGTGGTGACGGGCAGGGTGCTGTCGTGGCCCTGCAGGACCATCCCCAGCGAGTCGCCGACCAGCAGCACTTCAACGCCCGCCTGGCAGGCAGCGTGAGCGAAGGTGGCGTCATAGCAGGTCAGCATGGCGATCTTTTCGCCTTTCTGCTTGAGCGCCAGCAGGGACGTAATGGTGATATCGGGCATGAAAAAGTCCTCATTCAGGCGCTGTGAACACTACGGCGAGCAACGCGTGATTCATTCTGGAAACCCAGGCACATCGTCGTTTCGCGATGTTTGCAAAGACCTGTTCCGCGCCTTTTGGCCGGTACTCCGGCTTCGGGACGCTTATCTTCGTGAGGAGGGGGCGGGAAGTCAAATGCAGGTGTTACCGGTTTCGGCGGGATGTTACCGGTGGGTAACGCGACCAGGTCACCGCCGGGCTTCTGTGGGAGCTGGCTTGCCCTGCGACCGGCGGGGAACCCGTCGTAAAACCTGCACACGCGGTCTGCCTGACACACCGGATTTACCGGGTTTACTGCCGGTGCCCGGCAGGTCGCAGGGCAAGCCAGCTCCTACAGGTATCGTGTTCAAGCATCTTTGTAGGAGCGCGCTTGCCCGCGATTGCGTCGTGTCGGGCGATTTCTTCATAGCCGGGCTTCTGTGGGAGCGTGGCTTGCCCGCGAAGGCGTCAGATCAGACGCTGCGGCGGTATTGAGTGAGCGCTTTCGCGAGCAAGCCCGCTCCTGCGGGAGCAGTGTCAGCCCGAAATGCGCTCCAGCCCTTCGAACGGGCAAGCGGCCAGCAGGTCATTCAGCGCACGGCCGTCGGCCAATGTGATACCCGGCGCCAGCTCGGCCAGCGGGTACAGCACGAACGCGCGGGCCTGCATGTGGTAATGCGGCACTTTCAGGCGGGGCTCGTCGATCACACGCTCGCCGAACAGCAGAATGTCCAGGTCCAGCGTACGCGGGCCCCAGCGTTCCAGGCGTTCACGCCCCTGGCCGTTTTCGATGGCCTGCAGGGCGTCGAGCAGGGTCAGTGGTGCCAGCGAGGTATCCAGTGCCGCCACCGCGTTGGTGTAACGCGGCTGGCCTGGCAGCAGCGAGTCGCTGACATAAAAGGAAGACACGCCGACAAAAGCGCTGTCCGGCAATTGCGCCAGGCTTTTCAGGGCTTCGCGCAATTGCTCGGCGGGATCGGCCAGATTGCTGCCAAGACCGATGTAGACACGTTCCATTGCCATCATTCCGAGGCGTCGGCGCCTGCGCGCTTGCGTTTGCCGCCACCGCTGCGGCGACGTTTGCGCGGACCCTGGCCCGTGGCGTCCGGCTTGTTACCGAGGTCGCGGATCATGTCGCGACGTTCGGCTTCATTGGCGTCCTGGTAATCGGTCCACCACTCGCCCAGGCCGTCGGTCTCCTCGCCAGCGCTTTCGCGCAGCAGCAGGAAGTCGTAACCGGCGCGGAAGCGCGGGTTGTCCAGCAGCAGGTCGGCACGCTTGCCGGAACGGCGTGGCAGGCGTTCCTGCATGTCCCAGATCTCGCGGATCGGCATGGTGAAGCGTTTCGGAATGGCGATACGCTGGCATTGCTCGGCAATCAGTTCATGGGCAGCTTCTTGCATCGCCGGAATCGGCGGCATGCCGCGCTCTTGCAGGCGCAATACCAGAGCCGGCAGAGCAGGCCAGAGCAACGCAGCGAACAGGAACGCCGGTGTGACCGGTTTGTTCTGCCGCACGCGCAGGTCGGTGTTGGCCAGCGCCTCGCTGATCAGCGTGTGGGTGTAGGTCGGGTTGTGTTCCAGCGCGTGGGCGCTGGCCGGGAACAACGGCTCGAACAGTTCCAGATCCACCAGCATTTCAAAGGTCGGCTCGGCGTGACCGGACAGGAACAGCTTGAGCACTTCTTCAAACAGACGCGCCGCCGGAATATCGCGCAGCATCGGTGCCAGCGGACGAATTGGCATGGCGGTGTGCTTCTCGATGCCGAAGTCGAGCTTGGCGGCGAAACGCACGGCCCGCAGCATGCGCACCGGGTCTTCCTTGTAACGTTGCTGCGGGTCGCCGATCAGACGGATCAGGTGGTTGCGGATGTCGTGTACGCCATTGGCGTAGTCGAGCACGCGCTCGGTGACCGGATCGTAATACAAGGCGTTGATGGTGAAGTCGCGGCGCTGGGCGTCTTCTTCCAGGGTGCCGTAGACGTTGTCACGCAGAATCCGCCCGCTCTCGTTACGCGAGGACTGATTGCTGTCTTCGTCCTCTTCATCCTGTGGATGGTTGGCGCGGAAGGTGGCGACTTCGATGATCTCACGGCCGAAATGGATGTGAACCAGCTTGAAGCGACGGCCGATGATGCGGGCGTTACGGAACTCGGCGCGAACCTGCTCGGGGGTGGCGCTGGTGGCAACGTCGAAGTCCTTCGGCGTGATGCCGAGCATCAGGTCGCGGACGCAGCCGCCGACCAGGTAAGCCTGATAGCCGGCGTTTTGCAGGCGTTCGACGATATTGACCGCATAGCGGCTGAATTGGCTGCGCTGCAACGAGTGCTGGCTGCTGCTGAGCACCTCGGGCGTTGTGCGCACATGTTGCTGCGGCTTGCGCAGAGGAGAACGGAATGACTGGAACAGCTTCTTCAGCATGGGATGCACTGTTTGAAGGAATATTCGGCCAATGACGAAGAATGGCCGCACGATGGGCGGGGATTCTAGCATTTAGTCGAGGGATGGTGTAGGACGCTGCGCGAAGGGCTGTTCCAGGCCGTCTTTACGGGCATGAAACGGAAGGCTGGGAGTGTTGCGTAAGCTACTGGGGGAGCCGAAGCTCCCCCAAAGTGCGTGCTCTTATTTTTATTGTCTGTTGGGCTTTTTATTTTTGTTGAGCGCCCAATTCACGGCTTTTCGCCTGTGAAACCTCCCAATCGGGAGTCAAGAGCAAACGGATTGCTTTGGTCGCTGTGCTGCAGTGATCAATCGATCCAACCAGTTCAGGCTCTACCTTGAGGTAGTTTTTTGTTGTTCTCGGCCTGGTTGCGGGACAAGTCCCAAATGCAACGCCTCTCCAAAAGAATCAGTTAGCTGCGCCTCCGCCGTTTTGTTCTTGTTATGCGTGAGTCGATTCGTCTTGTTTTTATTGTGTTGTTTTGCGGGTGACTGATTTTTGTTGTTCTTGTACGAATATATATAGCAGGAGCCGTGCCAACTTTTGCGAAAACGGCTGCAGCCCTTTAAAAACGGGGGTGTGGCAAAGCGACGCTATTTTTTGTAGTCGAAAAAAACCGGGGCTACGTTACCGTACGCCCCGGCTTTTTGTTACGTGTCGCTGGTGAGGTAACAGTTTTTTCACAACTGCCGTACACCGCGGGGCAGAGCCTTGCGCGAGGTACGGCGGGTGGAATCGCGCCTCAGGTTTCGCTGGCCACGCCGGTCTTGCGGCGGGGAATGCCCAGGCGCTGGCGACGTTCCCACAGGCATTTGCGGCTCACGCCCAGTTTGCGCGCCAGCTCGGTTTCGGTCATGTGGTCCTGGTGTTCGAGGACGAAGTGCTGGAAGTAATCCTCCAGTGACAGGTCCTCGGTCGGCTCGTGAGCGGTGGAGCTGGCCGTCGGCGTGGTTTGCGGGGCCAGGCCGATGAACTCGTCGACCTCCAGATCGCCCAGCTCGATGTCGATGCCCAGCAGATCAGCAGAGATTTCCGGGTTCTCGCACAGGATGACTGCGCGCTCGACAGCGTTTTCCAGCTCGCGCACGTTGCCCGGCCAGGAATAGTGACGAATGGCCTGCTCGGCGTCCGGTCCGAATTTCAGGTCGTTGCGGCCCGCCTTGGCGCTCTGGCGGGCGAGAAACGCGTTGGCGATCTCGATCACGTCGGCACCGCGCTCGCGCAGTGCCGGAAGTTTCAGGGCAATGACGTGCAGGCGGTAATAAAGGTCTTCACGGAACTGACCAACCTTGGCCAGGCTCTTGAGGTCGCGGTGGGTCGCGGCGATCAGGCGCACATCAACCTTTTGTGACTGCACCGAACCCACCCGGCGAATCTCGCCCTCCTGCAGCACGCGTAGCAGGCGCGCCTGAGCTTCCAGTGGCAGTTCGCCGATCTCGTCGAGGAACAGCGTGCCACCGTCGGCGGCTTCCACCAGACCGGCACGACCGGCACTGGCACCGGTGAACGCGCCTTTTTCGTGGCCGAACAGTTCGGATTCGATCAGGGTTTCCGGAATGGCCGCGCAGTTGACCGAAATCATCGGCGCCTTCGCCCGTCGAGACAGGTTGTGCAGGGCGCGGGCGACCAGCTCCTTGCCGGTCCCCGACTCACCCTGGATCAGCACGTTGGAATCAGTCGGCGCGACCTTGCGAATCTTGCCGTACAGGTCCTGCATCGGCGGGCAGGAGCCGATGATGCCGATCTCGCCGTTGCTGTTGTCCGGCCCGGCCTTGTCGGCCGCAGAGGACTTGCCGCCGGCAGCGCGCTCGGTCTGCAGGCTCTGCACGGTCTGGCGGTCACGCAGGATGCGCGAAACGGCCTGAAGCATTTCGTCGTGGTCGAACGGCTTGGCGATGTAGTCGACCGCGCCCATTTTCATCGAGTCCACGGCGGAGCGCAGGCTGGCGTAGCTGGTCATGATCAGCACCGGCTTGCCCTGGCCGAGCTTGATCAGCTCGGTACCGGGGGCACCGGGCAGACGCAGATCGCTGACGATCAGGTCAAACGACGGGATGCTGAAACGTTCCTGAGCTTCCTGCACGGATCCGGCTTCACTGACCTGGTATTGATTGCGTTCCAGCAGGCGACGCAAGGCAGAGCGGATAATGGTTTCGTCTTCGACGATCAGAATGTGAGGCATTGATTCGATTCTCTCGACGGTCTCAGTTCACAGCGGACGTCGCTTCGACATGTCGCGGTAACGTCACCCGAATACGGGTTCCGCGTTGGTGCTCGGGGTCAGCCGGGCTGTCGATGGTGATTTGTCCATAATGCTCTTCAACGATGGAATAGACCAGTGCAAGCCCCAGTCCAGTCCCTTCGCCCGGATCCTTGGTGGTGAAGAACGGTTCGAACAAGCGGTCCATGATTGCTTTCGGAATGCCGGTGCCTTCGTCTTCGACGATCAGATCGACCGTATGTTCGGAGGCTTCGCTCTTGACCCGTACCGCACTGCCTGCAGGCGAGGCGTCACGGGCGTTGGAGAGCAGGTTGATGAGTACCTGGGCGAGGCGTTGCGGGTCGCCATCTACCCAGTGACTCGGGTTGCACAAGTTGAAGAACTGTACTTCGAAATTGCGCCGGTTGAGGGCCAGCAAACCGATGGCATCCTGAGCGACCTCGGCCAGACAGACGGCTTCGTCGGCATGCTGATGACCGCCGGCATGGGCGAAGCTCATCAGCGATTGCACGATGCGTGACACACGCTTGGTCTGCTCGATGATCTGGCTGCTGATTTCGGTCAGTTCGCCGTCTTCTTCACGTTCTTCGCGCAGGTTCTGCGCCAGACAGGCGATGCCGGTGATCGGGTTGCCGATTTCGTGGGCCACGCCAGCGGCCAGACGCCCGATGCTGGCCAGTCGCTCGGAGTGAATCAGCTTGTCTTCAAGCATCTGCGTGTCGGTCAGGTCTTCCACCAGAATCACCAGGCCGCTGTTGCCCGGCGCCAGCGGCTCGTCGATGGCCGCCTTGTGCAGGTTAAGCCAGCGGGTCTGGCCGTCCAGTGGCAGTCGCTGCTTGTGCAGGTGTTCGTCGGGGACGTTGATGAAGCCCAGCAACAATTGGCGCCACGGATCGACGATGGTTTCCAGGCGTGAACCGACCACGCGTTGCGCACCGATGCCAGTGAGCTCTTCCATGGCCTTGTTCCACATCAGGATTTCCTGATCCTTCGCCAGCGAGCAGACGCCCATCGGCAACTCCTGCAAGGTCTGGCGGTGATAGCGGCGCAGGGCATCGAGTTCGGCAGCGAGGCCCGTAAGACGCGAGTGGTAGTCCTCAAGCCGGCTTTCGATGAAGTGAATGTCCTCGGTCACGTAGTTTTCGCTGCCCGATTTGTAGGGCAGGAAGGTTTCGACCATGTCCTGGGCCACGCTGGGGCCCATCAGACCGGAAAGGTTGGCTTCGATACGGTCACGCAGGCGCCGCAGGGCGTAAGGGCGGCGCTCGTCGAACGGCAGATAGAGGTCGCGCAGGGCCTGCTCGACTTCTTTCTGCGCAGCCTTGGCGCCCAGCGGCTTGGCCAGTTGCGTGGCGAATTCCTGTGGCGAGGCGGCGTACAACTCGCGGCGTTGCGGGCGACGCACGTTATCCACAGCGCAGGCTTCTGCGGCGCTGGCTTCTTCCGGGCTCGGGTTGCTGAACAGCGAGATCAGGGTGAACACCAGCACGTTGGCAGCCAGCGAGGCGATTGCAGCCATGTGCCAGCTGGTGTCGTCCAGCACGTAAATCATGTTCAGCAGCGGAATATAGAAGCCCTGGAAGTTGCCGATCAGCGGGAACAGCATGCTGATCATCCAGACCACGATCCCGGCGATCAGCCCGGCCATGAAGCCACGCCGGTTGGCGGCGGGCCAGTACAGCACCGACAGCACGCCAGGCAGGAATTGCAGGGTGGCGACGAAGGCGACGATGCCGAGGTTGGCCAGGTCCTGACGGGCGCCGAGCATCAGGTAGAACGCATAACCGGCCATGATGATCGCAACGATCAGGCCGCGGCGGGTCCATTTCAGCCAGCGATAGATGTTGCCTTCGGCCGGCGGCTGATAGAGCGGCAGCACCAGATGGTTCAGGGCCATGCCCGACAGCGCCAGGGTGGTGACGATGATCAGCCCGCTGGCCGCCGACAGACCGCCGACGTAGGCGAGCAGGGCCAATGCGGGGTTGTGCGCGGCAATACCGATGCCGAGGGTGAAGTATTCCGGGCTGGTGGTGGCGCCAAGTTTCAGCCCGGCCCACAGCACCAGCGGCACGGCCAGACTCATCAACAGCAGGAACAGCGGCAGGCCCCAGCTGGCGCTGACCAGCGAGCGCGGGTTGAGGTTTTCCGTGAAGGTCATGTGATACATGTGCGGCATCACGATGGCCGAGGCGAAGAACACCAACAGCAGCGTACGCCACGGGCCTTCCTGCAATGGCGTGTGCAGGGCGGCGAGGGCGCTCTGGTTCTGCAGCAGCCATTGTTCCAGGCTCTGCGGGCCGTCGAACACGCCGTACAGGGCGTACAGGCCGATGCCACCGATGGCGACCAGCTTGATCACCGATTCAAAGGCAATCGCGAACACCAGCCCTTCGTGTTTTTCGCGGGTGGCGATGTGCCGCGAGCCGAAGAAGATGGTGAACAGGATGATCAGCACGCAGAACGCCAGGGCCACGTAATTGCGCACCGGTTCGCGGGTGAGGATGCCGATGGAGTCGGCCACCGCCTGGATCTGTAGCGCCAGCAAGGGCAGCACGCCGATCAGCATGAAAATGGTGGTCAGCGCGCCGGCCCAGGTGCTGCGAAAGCGAAACGCGAACAGATCGGCCAGTGATGACAGCTGGTAGGTTCGGGTGATCTTGAGGATCGGATAGAGCAACACCGGCGCCAGCAGAAAAGCGCCGGACACCCCAAGATAGCTGGAAAGGAAGCCGTAGCCGTACTGATAGGCCAGCCCCACCGTGCCATAAAACGCCCAGGCACTGGCATAGACGCCCAGCGACAGGGTGTAGGTCAGGGGATGGCGGATGATCCAGCGCGGAATCAGGCCGCGTTCGCTGATCCAGGCCACGCTGAACAGCACCAGCAGGTAGGCGGCGCTGATCAGGATCATCTGGGTCAGGCTAAAGCTCATCGGCATCTCGTTGGCTCTGCAGGATGAAAGTCACCACGATCAGGATCAGCCACAGCATGTAAGGCCGGTACCAGGCGCCCGTCGCGTCTATCCACCAATCCATGATGGCCGGGGAGAAGAGGTAGATACCTACCACCAAGAGCAGGACCAATCGATAGATGTACATTTGGCCTCCCGGGTTGAGTGACATGAAGCCTGAGGGTGCGGCATGGTAACGGATGGCTATCAACCTGCAAGCGACGTTTCGGCCAGCTTTGTGTTGCAGTTTGAGCAGCCGCTCTGGCTCAGTCTATTCGAGCCTCTTCCAGGTTGCCGACGCGAGGAATCAAATCGGCGTTCCAGTGGGCAATTGCCCGGTCCAGCAGTTCCCGTGGCGTGGCAAAAGCCAGTTCGTCCGGCGCCGGCTGTCCCAGCGCACGCAGGGCCCGTAACAGCAACGGCACCGCCTGATCGGCTGGTAACGGCGGCGAGCGGTAGGATTTGCCCAGTTTGTGGCCATTGGGCTGGGTGATCAGCGGAACATGCAGGTAACGCGGTTGCGGCAGACCCAGCAGTTCCTGCAAGTAGAGCTGGCGGGGTGTGGAGTCGAGCAGATCGGCACCACGCACAATATCGGTAACACCCTGCCAGCCGTCATCGAGCACCACTGCCAGTTGATAGGCGTACAGGCCGTCGCGGCGACGAATCACGAAATCGCCGACATCGCGGCCCAGATGCTGGCGAAATTCGCCCTGAACCCGGTCTTCGAAGCGGTATTCCAGCTCCGGCACGCGGATACGAATCGCGGCGTTGTCCGGCGAATGTCCGGCATCGCGACAAAAGCCCGGGTAAATGCCCTGGAAATCTTCCAGTTGCTTGCGCGAGCAAGTGCAGGCGTAGGCCAGCCCGTAGCTGAACCAGCGGTTGATGATGTCCTGATAGGCGTCGTGGCGGTTGCTCTGCCTGACCAGTTCGCCATCCCATTCGAAGCCGTAGGTTTCCAGGGTCTTGAGAATCGCTGCCTGGGCGCCGGGCTCTTCCCGTGGTGGGTCGAGGTCTTCCATGCGCATCAGCCATTTGCCGCCGGCTGCGCGGGCATCCAGGTAGGACGCCAGCGCCGCAACCAGGGAACCGAAGTGCAGATAGCCGCTGGGGGTTGGCGCGAAGCGCCCTATATAAGAAGGGGATTTCATGGGTGTCGATGGTACTGGAATTCAAAGGGGCAACAAACCGGACAGCGCCTCGCTTTCTGTAGGAGCGTGGCTTGCCCGCGACCGGCGGGGACCCGTCGTAAATCCGGCAAACGCGGTCCGTCTGGTATGACGCAGGTGTCTGGTTTTACTGCCGCTTCGCGCCAGGTCGCAGGGCAAGCCAGCTCCTACCGGTTATTGCGTTGACAGGGCTGGCAGAAACAACAAAGGACGCCGCAGCGTCCCTTGTTTGCAGAAAACCCCAGTCAGCTCTTGCCGACCTGTTTTTCCTTGATTTCAGCCAGCGTCTTGCAGTCGATGCACAGATCGGCGGTCGGACGGGCTTCGAGACGGCGCAGACCGATCTCGATACCGCAGGATTCGCACCAGCCGTATTCTTCGTCTTCGATCAACTGCAGGGTCTTGTCGATCTTCTTGATCAGCTTGCGTTCGCGGTCGCGAGCACGCAGTTCCAGAGCGAATTCTTCTTCCTGGCTTGCGCGGTCGGCAGGATCGGGGAAGTTGGCTGCCTCGTCCTTCATGTGATCTACCGTGCGGTCGACTTCCTGCATCAGGTCCTGTTTCCACTTGTTCAGGATCTTGATGAAGTGATCGCGCATGGGCTTGCCCATGTATTCCTCGCCCTTCGTCTCCACGTAAGGCGTGAAACCGCTGATCGTCTGATTGCTCTTTTGCTTTTCTTCGGTGGGCATGGAATGGACCGCCTCTCACTCTTCTAAGCCATTGCGCAGGGTAATGATCCCTCGCCGACACCTGCCGGCCCTGCGGCTGCAAGCGGGCGAACTTACCAGATCGAATCGGAGCGCGCTACTCCCGGTTGTCGAGCATGGCTCTACAACGCGCCCGTGAACTATGACCACAGCCAAAGCGCCCGGTTTTATATTATTTTGCGATGCCATCAGTCTAGTCCCCCGAACGAATCGTGCGTTCGTTTCCGGATTGCCGGGCGCTGCGATGAGTCGTTGCGCCGATTAATCCTGCGGCCCGTGCTGACGGTTGGGTAGAATCGCTGCAATCGTCACCGACACTCCTGTTTAAAAGGAAGGCTCATGCCCCAGTCCTACAGTGCGCGCAGTCGCGCCATCGAACCGTTTCACGTCATGGCGCTGCTGGCGCGGGCCAACGAATTGCAGGCGGCGGGGCACGACGTCATTCACCTGGAAATCGGTGAGCCGGATTTCACCACGGCCGAGCCGATCATCAAGGCCGGTCAGGCTGCCCTGGCTGCCGGGAAAACCCGGTACACCGCTGCCCGTGGCCTGCCCGAGCTGCGTGAAGCGATCGCTGCTTTTTATAAGCAGCGCTACGGGGTCAGTGTCGATCCGGGGCGAATCCTGATCACGCCGGGCGGTTCGGGGGCGTTGCTGCTGGCGTCGAGCCTGCTGGTCGATCCGGGCAAGCACTGGCTGCTGGCCGACCCGGGTTATCCGTGCAATCGCCACTTCCTGCGGCTGGTCGAAGGCGCGGCGCAGCTCGTGCCAGTCGGACCGGACGTGCGTTATCAACTGACCCCGGAACTGGTCGCGCAGCACTGGAATCAGGACAGCGTCGGTGCATTGGTTGCCTCGCCGGCCAACCCGACCGGCACGTTGCTGCACCGTGATGAGCTGGCGGCGTTGTCGGCTGAATTGAAAGCCCGTGATGGGCATCTGGTGGTGGACGAGATCTACCACGGCCTGACTTATGGCACCGATGCACCGACCGTGCTGGAAGTGGACGACGATGCGTTCGTCCTGAACAGTTTTTCAAAGTATTTCGGCATGACCGGTTGGCGTCTCGGCTGGCTGGTAGCGCCGGAAGCGGCGGTCGCCGATCTGGAGAAGCTGGCGCAGAATCTCTACATCAGCGCGCCGAGCATGGCGCAGAGTGCCGCGCTGGCCTGCTTCGAACCTGCCACTCTGGAAATTCTCGAACAACGTCGCGCCGAGTTTGGCCGCCGTCGTGATTTCCTCTTGCCTGCCCTGCGTGAGCTGGGCTTCAACATTGCTGTCGAGCCTGAGGGCGCGTTCTACCTGTACGCCGATATCAGCGCGTTCGGCGGCGATGCCTTCGCGTTCTGCCGGCATTTCCTCGAAACCGAACATGTGGCGTTTACTCCGGGCCTGGATTTCGGTCGCCATCTGGCCGGTCACCACGTGCGTTTCGCCTATACCCAGAGCCTGCCACGGTTGCAGGAGGCGGTGGAGCGTATCGGTCGTGGTCTGCGGAGCTGGCAAGGCTGATGCGATTTTCTCCTGCTCTCGAAGAAGGCCGTCTGCTGCAACGTTACAAGCGCTTCCTGGCGGACATCGAAACCGCCAGTGGCGAACGGTTGACCATTCATTGCCCTAATACCGGCTCGATGCTCAATTGCATGCTGCCCGGCGGCAGCGTCTGGTTCAGCCGCTCCGATGACCCCAAGCGCAAGCTGCCGGGCACCTGGGAAATCAGCGAAACGCCACAGGGGCGGCTGGCCTGCATCAATACCGGGCGAGCCAACAAGCTGGTGGAAGAGGCGTTACTGGCGGGCACCATTACTGAGTTGAACGGTTTCACCGGGCTCAAGCGCGAAGTGGCCTATGGCGTGGAAAACAGCCGCGTCGATTTTCGTCTGGATTACCCGACCGGCCCGCTGTTTCTGGAGGTGAAGAGCGTCACCCTTGGCTTCGATGACAGCGACGTGGCGGCATTTCCCGATGCGGTCACCCAGCGCGGCGCCAAACACTTGCGCGAGCTGGCTGCGTTGGCCCGTGAAGGTGTGCGTGCGGTGTTGCTGTATTGCGTCAACCTGACGGGCGTCGAGGCCGTACGTCCCGCCGAGGAAATCGACCCTGCGTATGCTGCCGCGCTTCGCGAAGCCGTTGCGGCCGGGGTGCAGTTGCTGGCCTACGGCGTGCAACTGACCCCGGAGGAGGTGCGTCTCGACCGCCCGCTTGCCATTCAATTGAATGGGCTGGATCCGCTCAGCGCCGTGCCGGCACGGTGATCCAGATGCCTTGAGCGTCTTCACCGCAGGTGATGGCGTTCAGGGACTTTCCTTCGCACGGACCGGCGATGCACTCGCCGCTTTCGATCAGAAACAGGGCGCCGTGAGTGGCGCACTGAATCAGGCTGCCACTGCTGTCGAGAAACTGGTGAGGCTGCCACTCCAGCGGCACACGGCGGTGCGGGCAAAGATTTTGATACACATAAACCTGCCCGGCCCGGCGAACCGCCAGCAACTGCAGATCATCGATCACAAAACCATGGCTGCTGCCTTCCGCCAGTTCATGGCTGTTGCACAGGTACTTCAGTGCTGACTCCTCCGCGCTTGACGCGCAAATGCAAATAATTATCAAATTGCCCGGCCTTTTCACTGGCCCGGGCCTCAAGGCCATAGTCTGACCGCTTCCGAAACGATGCGTCGAGCTGTTCCCGGCCTATTCTTCGACAGGCCCGGCCGCTGTGTCCCTTCTCTTTAATAAAGGATCCCCCGTTATGCGCTTTACAGCCAAGCTGACTGCCATCCTGACCGGGTTGCTGTTGACCCATCTGGCGCTGGCCGACTCGCAGCCGCCGCAGCGGTGGGTCAGTGCCGGCGGTGCCTTGACGGAGTGGATCGTGGCGCTGGGCGGTGAAGCGCGGTTGGTCGGCATCGACACCACCAGCCAGCATCCGCCTTCGATCACCAAACTGCCGAGCATCGGTTACCACCGTCAGCTGTCTTCGGAAGGCATCCTGAGCCTGCGCCCGAACGTGCTGGTCGGCACCGAAGAAATGGGGCCGCCGCCGGTGCTGGAGCAGCTGCGTGCTGCGGGCGTGAAGGTCGAGGTGTTTTCGGTGAATGCCGAGGTGTCTGCGCTCAAGGGCAACCTGCAGAAGCTCGGCAGTCTGCTGGGCAACGAGGGCCAGGCGGTCGCAGCGGGCGAGCAGTATGAGCAACAGTTGGACGCTCAGCATGACTGGGTGGAGAAGGCCCAGCACCATCAATCCGCCCCCGGCGTGTTGTTGCTGGTCAGCCACGCCGGTTCGCGGGCGATGGTGGCGGGTCAGGGCACCGTGGGCGACTGGCTGATCAAGCAGGCCGGCGGACGCAATCTGGCGACCCATACCGGTTACAAGATTTTCTCCACCGAGGCGATGGCCGGACTGAATCCCGATGTTCTGGTGTTCACCGACCGTGGTCAGAACAATCCGTCGTCCCGCGCCACCTTGCTCAAGGAAAACCCGCTGCTGGCAGAAACCCTGGCTGCGCGAAACAACCGTGTGGTCGAGATCGACCCGACCCTGCTGGTCGGCGGCCTTGGTCCGCGCCTGCCGGATAGCATGAAGCTGCTGGCGAAAGCCTTTTATCCGGCGGATTCAGGCATGAGTGCCAAGGTGGCACCTGCTCAATGAGGGTGATTCTGCGACCACGCACATTGTTCATTGCCCTCGGGCTGGCCTGCACGCTGGCGGTCTGGCTGTCGCTGGCGCTGGGGCCGGTAAGCCTGCCGTTGCTCGATACCCTGCGCGCCGGGGCACGTCTGCTGGGGTTTCCGGTCAGCGGGGTAAACCTGCAACAGGCCGAGTTGATCCTTGGCCAGATCCGCGTACCGCGTACCTTGCTGGGGCTGGCGGTCGGTGCAGTGTTGGCGCTGTCCGGCGTCGCCATGCAAGGGCTGTTTCGCAACCCGCTGGCTGACCCCGGTCTGGTCGGTGTCTCCAGCGGCGCGGCACTGGGGGCGGCGGTTGCCATCGTCGCCGGGTCGTCGCTGGGTGGCATTCCCGAGGCCATAGAGCCGTATCTGCTGTCGATCTGTGCGTTTGCCGGCGGCCTTACCGTAACGGCCATCGTTTACCGGCTTGGACGGCGTGACGGACAGACCAGCGTGGCGATCATGCTGCTGGCCGGCGTTGCGATGACGGCGCTGGCCGGCTCGATCATCGGTCTGTTCACGTATCTGGCTGACGATGCCACCCTGCGCACGCTGACATTCTGGAACCTGGGCACGCTCAATGGCGCCAGTTATGCGCGACTCTGGCCGCTGTTGGTGGTGTGCGTGCTGGTCATCTTCTGGCTGCCGAAACGGGCCAAGGCGCTGAACGCGCTGTTGCTTGGAGAGTCGGAAGCGCGACATCTGGGTATTGAAGTCGAGCAGCTCAAGCGCGAACTGGTGCTGTGCATCGCGTTGGGTGTGGGTGCTGCAGTGGCCGCGGCCGGATTGATCGGCTTTGTCGGGCTGATCGTCCCGCACCTGGTGCGTCTGTTAGCGGGGCCTGATCACCGCGTGGTGCTGCCGGCCTCGGCGCTGGCCGGCGCGAGCCTGTTGCTGTTCGCCGACGTTTTCGCCCGTCTGGTGCTGGCGCCTGCTGAATTGCCCATCGGGATTGTCACTGCATTTCTGGGTGCGCCGTTCTTTCTGTTCTTGCTGGTTCGGGGACGTACCTGATGATGAAAGCCACAGATGTGGTCGTGCATCGCGACGGCAAATCGGTGCTGGCGGATGTCGATCTGACGCTGCACCCCGGCGAGATGCTCGGCGTGCTCGGGCCGAACGGTGCGGGCAAAAGCACCCTGTTGGGCGCCTTGAGTGGCGAACTGAGAACGGCTCAGGGTCAGGTCTGGCTGGACGACCAGCCCTTGCCGCAATGGAAGGGCGCGCAACGGGCGCGGCGCCTGGCGGTGTTGCCGCAGAGTTCGACGTTGAGTTTTGCCTTCAAGGTGCAAGAGGTCGTAGCGCTCGGACGTTTGCCTCACGACAGCGGCCAGCAGCGTGATGCCGAGATCGTCAAGGCCTCGCTGGAAGCTGCCGATGCCTGGCACCTGCATGACCGTAGCTATCTGGCGCTGTCCGGCGGCGAACGTCAGCGCGTGCATCTGGCGCGGGTGCTGGCGCAGGTGTGGCCAGGGGAGGGTGGACAGACGCTGCTGCTCGACGAGCCGACGTCCATGCTCGACCCGCTGCATCAGCACACCACGCTACAAGCGGTGCGTGAATTCGCCGATCGTGGCGGCGCGGCGCTGGTCATCCTCCACGACCTCAATCTCGCCGCGCGTTACTGCGATCGTCTACTGTTACTGCAAGCGGGACGGCCCTACGCGCTCGGTACGCCGCAGACGGTGCTACAGCCGGATGCGCTCAAGGCCGTGTTCGGGCTGGATGTGCTGGTGCAGCCGCACCCGGAGCGAGGGCATCCCCTGATCATTGCCCGCTGAACAAGGAGGTAGTGTGCGTCGCTATCTGCTGCTGTTGCTGATCGCGCTGAACGGCGCCTGTCAGTCATCACCGCCGCTGCCGCCGCTACCCGCCTGGCAAAGCCCGGAGGGACGTGAGCACGTGGACCTTGGCATGATTCGGGATCTAGGTAATGGTCAGTCTCTGACGCCAGAGCAACTGGTCGTGCGTCTGGCGGCGGCACCGCGGGTGCTGGTCGGTGAGCAGCACGACAATCCCGATCATCACGCCTTGCAGCTGTGGCTGCTGCAGGCCATGAGTGCTCGACGACCGCAAGGCAGCGTGTTGCTGGAAATGCTCACTCCGGATCAGCAGGGGCGGGTCGAACAGGTTCAGCGTGAAACCCGTCAGGCACACGCCCCCGCAGACCTGCCCCGGGCGCTGGCCTGGCAAAAAGGCTGGGACTGGTCGTTATATGGCCCTCTGGTAAGTTTCGCTGTCGCCCAACCTTATCCGCTGTTGCCGGCCAACCTGGCGCCCGGCGAGGTCGGGGTTATCTACCATCAGCGCCCGGTGCTCACCGGCGTGGAGTCCACCCGTGACAGCGTGCGTGAGCAATTGCTGCAGCAGGTGCGGGAGTCGCATTGCGGCATGCTCCCCGAAGAGGCATTGCCTGCCATGTTGGCCGTTCAGCAGCAGAGGGACCGGCGGATGGCCCGCAGTGTGATGGAGTCGCCGGCCCCGTCGTTGCTGTTCGCTGGCAGCTATCACGTACGCAAGGACCTGGGTGTGCCGTTGCACATGGCCGATCTGCACAGTGCGGAGCCTGCGGTGGTGCTGCTGTTGGCGCAGGTGGGCAACCAGGTCGATGCGCGCAATGCTGATTACGTCTGGTACACCGCGGCATTGCCTGATCAGGATTACTGCGCGCAGATGCGCATGCCGTCCCGCTGACAGATTGCGGAAACAGGTTTGCAGGCCATGTCCTTAGGACGTTTCTGATAGTTGCGTAGCTGTCTTCCCTTGCGCGATTGTGGCCGTTCAGGGGCATCCATCCTCGATTATTGTCGTTCTCCAGTATTCGAGGAGAGCGGTATGGCAGTCATTCAAGACATCGACGAGGCGTTGGCGCATCGGGCGCTGGGTTTGCTGGAGCTGAATTCGCTGAATACAAGCGACACGCCCGAGAAAATCGTGACCCTGTGTCAGCGCGCATTGACGCCGCTGGGGCAGGTAGCAGCGGTCTGTGTCTTGCCCCGGTATGTGGGGCTGGCGCGTCGTACCCTGGACAGCCTCATGGCCAGAGAGGTCAAGGTTGTAGCCGCAGTGAATTTCCCCAGCGGAGCGCCTTCTGTCGCGATCGCTGAAGCGCAAACCAGGGGCGCCGTGCTGGCTGGTGCCGACGAAATCGATCTGGTCTATCCGTATCACGCTCACTTGAGTGGCGACCGGCGCGTGGGCGACGAGATGATTGCCGTCTGCGCCGATCACTGCGGAGAGCGCACCCGGCTTACGGTCACGCTGGAAACGGGCGTGCTGCGAGATGGACAGATCATCCATGATCTCGCGCGCAAGGCCATCCGCGGTGGCGCGTCGTTCCTCAAGACCAGCACCGGTAAACAGATCGTCAGCGCAACGCCGCAGGGCGCGCGAATCCTGATCGAGGCCATCGCCGAACTGGGCATGCAAGTGGGGTTCAAGGCCTCGGGGAACATCCGTAACCTGAATGAAGCGCAGGTCTACATGGACATGGCCAGCGCCCGTTTCGGACGCTTCTGGATAGAGCGCAGCAAATTGCGCCTGAGCACCACCAGCCTGCTGGATGATTTGCTGTTGCGACTGGGCGTGTGCCCATGATTTTTCCGGGCAAAAAAAGACCCGGCAAAGTGCCGGGTCAAAAACCGTGATTAGCCTGATGAGGAGATAATCTGAGAGTCCGAACCAAGGAGCCTTTCAGGTTACCAGCCAGTCTCGCGACCGGATGTGATAATCATAGTGATTATCATTTGTGCAAGTCAACAGGCAATTTCAAACTATTTTTCCTGGCCGAATCCAGCCAGGTTTTCGGGCGATGCCGCGAGCAGGCTGGCCTGTCGACTCAGGGAGTGCTTGAGTTCGGCGGGAAGGTCACACCAATGCTGATCGAGCAGTGCCCCCTCGATCGCATACAACAGAACCTTTGATATGCGAAAGCCTCTGACCTCGGCTCTGACCATGACTGCGCGATAGGCGTGAAGGGCGCCTATTCGACGCAGGTCGGCTGCGTTGTGGATACCGGCGGCGTGCAGCCATTGGGCCGAAGTCTTGCCCAGATTTTTCATGCGTTGCAGATCGTCTTCCATGATTGTTCCTTGCAGTATGTAGCTCCGTGTCTTGCGACCTCCTGGACTTGACACAAACTGCAGGTACAAGCCATGAAAACCAGTGTAGTGGCGGGTGATGGGGGGTAGGCGCGGGCGGCCCGAAAATCCGCGGCGAGGCGCCGGACGGTCGCAGGAAGGCAGGCAAAATGAGAGCGCATTGCCGGCATGTCCACGCATGCACGGCAGGTTTCAGTCACCTCTTGCGGGTGGCTGTTCGAGCGGGCTCAGCGGGTACGATAGCGCAGGCGAGTACCGAAATTGACGGACATCAGGATCTCGTCCGCACTCAGTTCGGGCGGGAAATAAGCACCCGAAATTTGTGCGTGGGCGATGCTGGCACCCTCCAGCGACGACGTGCGGAAGTCGACACCGCGAAGGTCGGCGGAACGGAAATAGGCGTCGGTGAAATCAACGTCCGTAGCATCCATTTCGCGCAGGTCCAACCCTCGGAAATCACCACCCGAGAGGTCGATCACGGCATTTTTGGGGCGTTCACGGTTGAAAGTGACCACATCGTCTTTTCGCAGCAGGGCGAACAGCGGTGAGTCGAGCAGCTTGGGCTGGGTCATCTGGCGCCACCTTTGTTGGAATTCTGACGCCATTATAATGCCACCACCATCAAGCCGTGAAGAGGACACCTTCACGACTCGACGACGGGTTCACGAAATTACAGCCCGGGCAGGCACTGACGGATGTCGGTGACCAGTTTGTCCAGGTCGCTGCTGACATTGGTTTCCACATGTCGGCTGCGCAGGGCCTCATCAGCCGTCAACGGCTCGCGACTGGCCAGCTGTGCCTCGATGACGTCCATGGTGGCATCGGACGGATCGTCGTTCTGCGCCTGGCGTTGTGCCAGCCAGCCGGCGATGACGGCCTTGGGCGCTGCGCAATCGAGAATCAGGAACGGCGCGCCGGTCGATTCAGCTACCTGCGCGGTGGCCTGACGCTGAGCGTGCTTGAGATACGTCGCGTCGACCACCACCGGAAAGCCGGCATGCAGGACAACGGCGGCCAGCTCGTTCAGGCGGGTGTAGGTCGCCGCGCTGACATCTGCCGAATACAGGTCGTTGCTGTCGGCGAACAGGCGCTTGCGCTCGACGTCCGAACGCAGACGAACGGCGCCCAGTGCCTCGACCAGTCGCATCGCGACGTGGCTTTTGCCGACGGCCGAGACACCGTGGGTGATAGCCAGGAAATTCGACGGAATGGCGCTGTAGCTCTCCGCCAGATTGGCGTAGTTGCGATACTGGCGCAGCGTGGTGGCGCGCTGCACATGGTCGGCGTCCGCCGGCAGGCTGAACAGCGCGACCTTGGCGCGGACCATGGCGCGGTAGGCTTTGTAGAAATTCAACAGCTCCAGCCCGGCATAGTCGCCGGTCAACTCCAGATACTGGCTGACCAGGCGCCGCGACAGGCTCTTGAGGCCGCGGTCTTCCAAGTCCATGGCCAGGAAGCCGAGATCGGCATACACGTCGGTCATGCGGAACGGTTCGTTGAACTCGATGCAGTCGAAGATCACGACCTTGCCATCGATCAGCGTGGCGTTGCCCAAGTGGATATCACCGTGGCACTCACGAATGAAACCTTCGTTCTTGCGCTGTACCAGCAGTGGCTTCAGGCGTTCGAAACTGGTGTTGGCCCAGGCTTCCAGCGCCTGCAACTGAGTCAGGTCGGCTTTCTCGCTGAGGAACGGCAGGATCTGCTCGAAGTTCTGGGTGACCGGTGCCATCACGCTCTCGGCGGTGCCCAGCGGATGTTCCACCGGAACTTTCGGCGCGCTCAGATGGAACTCGGCAATTTGCCGGGCCATGTCATCGATGTGCGCGGTGGTCAGTTCGCCCTTGCTTTGCAGAGTGCTGAGCAGGCCGTCCTGAGGGAACTGACGCATTTTCAGCACGTATTCGATGGCTTCGCCTGCGCCGCCGAGTTGCGGGGCTTCAGCGCTGCCGGTGACAGGCAACACTTCCAGATACAAATTGTCGGTCAGGCGCTGGTTGAGCTTCAGTTCCTGCTGGCAGAAATGCTCGCGGGCCGAAAGGCTGGTGAAGTCCAGGAAGCCGAAGTTGACCGGTTTCTTGATCTTGTAGACATACGGGCCCGTGAGCAGCACCCAGGAAATATGTGTTTCGATGACCTGAAACTGCTCCACGGGGTGTGGAAACAGGTCAGGGTTCTGCAGGGCTGCAATCAGTGTCTGGCTCACGGACGATCCTTGAAAGATGGTAAGTCGATGGTGAAGTGACTAAAGAAGGCCATTATGGCCGCTCGGCGCCTCGCTGGAAACCGCGTCGAGGTGGTCTGCCGATGACTCTGAAAGTGCGTATAATCCGCCGCCATGACACGATCCCGTACCCCGAAAAAAGCCCCCAAACCCGCCAACAGCCGGCTTCGCAGCCTGTTGGGCTGGGCCCTGAAACTCAGCCTCGTCGGCCTTGTGGTGCTGGCCTGCTTTGCTGTCTATCTGGACTCCATCGTCCAGGAGAAATTTTCCGGCAAGCGCTGGACCATTCCTGCCAAGGTCTACGCACGGCCGCTGGAACTGTTCGTCGGCCAGAAGCTGTCCCGGGATGACTTCCTGATCGAGCTCGACGCGCTGGGCTATCGCCGCGAAAGCGTCGCCAACGGCCCCGGCGCCGCGTCGGTCAACGGCAACACCGTCGATCTCAACACCCGTGGTTTTCAGTTCTATGAAGGTGCCGATCCTGCACAGCAGATCCGTGTGCGCTTCTCTGGCGATTATGTCGCCGACCTGACCGCCGCCAACGGCAGCAAGCTGGCCGTAGCGCGTCTGGAGCCGTTGCTGATCGGTGGTCTGTACCCGAAAAACCTTGAGGACCGCATCCTGATCAAGCTCGATCAGGCGCCGCCTTATCTGCTGGATACGCTGGTTACCGTCGAGGACCGCGACTTCTACCACCATCTGGGTGTGTCGCCGAAGTCCATCGTCCGTGCCTTCTGGGTCAACGCTTCGGCAGGGCAGTTGCGTCAGGGCGGTTCGACCCTGACCCAGCAGTTGGTCAAGAACTTCTACCTGACCAACGAGCGCAGTCTCACTCGCAAGCTGACCGAAGTCATGATGGCTGTGCTGCTGGAGATGCATTACAGCAAGCAGGAAATTCTTGAGGCCTATCTGAACGAAGTGTTCGTCGGTCAGGACGGCCAGCGCGCGGTTCACGGCTTTGGTCTGGCCAGCCAGTATTTCTTCAGCCAGCCGTTGTCCGAACTGAAACTCCATCAAGTGGCGTTGCTGGTCGGTCTGGTCAAGGGGCCTTCCTATTACAACCCGCGGCGTAACCCGGATCGTGCGCTGGAACGGCGCAATCTGGTGCTCGACCTGCTGGAGCAGCAAGGCGTCGCTACGCCCGAGGCGGTGGCCGCGGCGAAAAAAATGCCGCTGGGTGTGACCAAGACCGGCTCGCTGGCGGACAGCTCCTTCCCGGACTTCCTCGATCTGGTGAAACGTCAGTTGCGTCAGGACTACCGCGACGAAGACTTGACCGAAGAAGGCTTGAGGATTTTCACCAGTTTCGACCCGATCCTGCAGATGAAATCCGAAGCTGCGGTGCGTGACAGTTTCGCGAAGATTGCCGGTCGCAAAGGCGCCGACGAGATGGAAACGGCGATGGTCGTGACCAACCCGGAAACCGGTGAGGTGCAGGCGCTGATCGGCAGCCGTCAGGCCGGCTTTGCAGGCTTCAACCGTGCGCTGGATGCAGTGCGGCCGATCGGCTCGCTGGTCAAGCCGGCAATCTACCTGACAGCGCTGGAGCGCCCGCAACAGTACACGCTGACCAGTTGGGTGCCTGACGAGCCATTCCAGGTCAAAGGCGCGGACGGCCAGATCTGGAAGCCGCAGAACTTCGACCACAAGGCCCACGGCAATATTTTCCTGTACCAGGGCCTGGCGCACTCCTACAACCTGTCCAGCGCCAAGCTGGGTCTGGAACTCGGTGTGCCGAACGTCTTCAAGACCCTCAACAAGCTTGGGGTGAACCGCGACTGGCCAACGTTCCCGTCGATGCTGCTGGGCGCGGGCGCGCTGAGTCCGATTGAAGTGGCGACCATGTACCAGACCATCGCCAGTGGCGGTTTCAATACGCCGCTGCGCGGGATTCGCAGCGTGTTGACGGCTGAGGGCGAGCCACTCAAGCGCTATCCTTTCCAGATCCAGCAACGCTTCGATCCGGGGTCCATCTACCTGCTGCAGAACGCCATGCAGCGCGTCATGCGCGAAGGTACCGGCAAGTCGGTGTACAACGTGCTGCCAAGCTCGCTGAACCTGGCAGGCAAGTCCGGCACCACCAACGACTCCCGTGACAGCTGGTTCGCCGGGTTCAGCCAGGACCTGCTGGCGGTGGTCTGGATGGGCCGTGACGACAACGGCAAGACACCGTTCACCGGTGCTACCGGCGCCTTGCAGATCTGGACCAGTTTCATGAAGAAGGCCGATCCGTTGCCGCTGGACATGGCCATGCCAGACAACGTCGTGCAGGCATGGGTCAATGCCACTACCGGGCAGGGCACTGATGCCAGCTGCCCGAATGCCGTGCAGATGCCGTATATTCGGGGCAGTGAGCCGCAACCGGGTCCAAGCTGCGGCGGGCCGACAGCGCCTGCCGAATCGGTGATGGACTGGGTCAAAGGCTGGTTGAACTAAGCAAAGGGGTGTGAAGTGAACAAGTGGTGTATTCCGGCTTTAACGGCTCTGGCTTTGCTCAGCGGTTGTGCGACCCAGACGCGCGGAAACATTCCGGTGGTGGATTCTGGCTCTCGCGTTTCCAACAGCGAGCGCGTATCGGCCAACCGCAACGCGGCCTACCGCGCGCCGGTGCAGGCCCAGGCGCAATCCCAGGCCATTCCTGAAGATTCCGGTGTGGTGGTCATGGTGCCGGGCGGTGCGAATGCCAGCGCGGCACCGATCTCGAGCTATGCTCCGCCGATCAATACGGCACCGATCGACACTTCGCCGGTCAATCAGGCGCCGATCAATAACACCTACACGCCACCGGCCGTGAACAGCAACACTTACAACATGCCGCCGTCGGCGCCGACAGGCATTCCATCGGCTTCCAGCAGCGGTGGTCTGTCCGCTGATGAACAGCTGGACGGGCCGGTACTGGCGCTGCTGACCACTGCTCAGCAACAGCAGAGCGGCGGCGACCTCAATGGCGCAGCGTCGAGTCTTGAGCGTGCTCAGCGTGTAGCGCCTCGCGAGCCACAAGTGCTGTATCGTCTGGCGCAAGTGCGTCTGGCGCAGGGGGATGCGGCTCAGGCCGAACAGCTGGCTCGTCGTGGCCTGACCTATGCCAATGGTCGCACCAGCCTGCAAGCCAGCCTGTGGAACCTGATTGCTCAGTCGCGTGAGAAGCAGGGCGATCCTGCTGGCGCAGCACTGGCGCGGCAAAAAGCCAATGGATAAGCGTTTTCTGCAAATCGCCGATCAGCTTCTGCTGATCGAGCGTGAGCTACGGATTCTCGGGCGCTGGGAGGACGTGCCGCCCAGCGACGAAGCGCTGTCCAGTCGGGAGCCATTCTGTGTCGACACACTGGATTTCGATCAGTGGCTGCAATGGATCTTCCTGCCGCGCATGAAGACCATCCTCGAACAGGATCTCGCGCTGCCCAACGCTTCCGGGATTCTGGAAATGGCGCAGATGGTCTACGCCACTCGTGCTACGGAGACCCGGCAACTGCAAGAGCTGCTGGCGCAGTTCGATCGCCTGATCAGCGAGTCAGCCTGACATTCAGTTGCAGTTATCGTCGATGGACTTCTTGACCTCGACGATACGGGCCTGACGTTCTTCTTCGGTGAAACGGCGAAACTCGCCGTTCACTTCTTCGCGTACCCGTGGATTGTTCTGCAGTTGAGCAAGATTGGTGCGTTGCTGTTCGCAGTACGCCTGGCGTTTGCTCTCCTGCGCCGCCACCTGTTTCTTCACCTTGCTGTCGATGGCGCGCTGCTCGGCCGATGCGTCGGGCTGTGCGGCAGGCGTGGAGGGCGGCGGCGCTACGGGTTTCTGGGTGTCGATTTCCTGCGCGGCCTGACCGGCAGGCGGCTGTGCGTCGAAATGCGTGATTCCCTGTGCGTCGACCCATTTGAAGATCTGGGCGGCCTGGCCGGCTGCAGAACCGGCCGCCAGCGTCAGCGCGGCTGCAAACATCGTCCAGCGCATACTGCTTCCTTAACATCGGTGGCTGTGTCGAGGAAACCTATCACAAGCGCAGGCCAACGACCTCATTCAGTGCTTTTTCTCGCTTCATGAGCGAAGAAAGCGCAGGGATGACTTGACTTGAGAGGGTTGAATCAGAACAATCCAAAGTCCGCTGTAGAGGGACTGCCAGAAGCAGACCCGCTCGGTAGATCATGAGGCGCACACCCGCGCCGACCTGTAACACCCGCAACGCGTTACCTCGCGCTGGGTGGGAAGACCCCGAAACACTCATGGGGCGATCCCAATACTTGCTCAGTCAGTGCTGACGTAGTCGGCGACCACCGTCGCTCATGCTCTGCTGGCAGTAAACCTATTAAGACCCGTCTTCAGTTTGAGTGGACGGATTTCTGGCGTTTTAGAGGTGGACAACGTGGAGCTTTTATCTGGCGGGGAAATGATCGTCCGCTTTTTGCGTGACGAAGGCGTCAAGTATATCTATGGGTACCCGGGCGGTGCCGCATTGCATATCTACGACGCGCTGTTCAAAGAACCAGCAGTTCAACACATTCTCGTACGTCATGAGCAGGCAGCCACGCACATGGCTGACGGTTATGCGCGCGCAACCGGCAAGGCTGGCGTGGTACTGGTGACTTCGGGTCCTGGTGCTACCAACGTCATCACCGGTATCGCCACGGCGTACATGGACTCGATCCCGATGGTCGTCCTGACCGCTCAGGTTCCGAGTTTCATGGTCGGCACCGACGCCTTCCAGGAAACCGACATGATCGGTATCTCGCGTCCTATCGTGAAGCACAGCTTCATGGTCAAGCACGCTTCGGAAATCCCGGAAGTGCTGAAAAAGGCTTTCTATCTGGCCGAGTCCGGCCGTCCAGGTCCGGTCGTTGTCGATATTCCGAAAGACATGACCAACCCGGCCGAGAAGTTCGAATACATCTACCCGAAAAAGACCAAGCTGCGTTCGTACAGCCCGGCAGTACGTGGCCACTCCGGCCAGATCCGCAAGGCTGTGGAAATGCTGCTGGCGGCCAAGCGTCCGGTGATCTACGCCGGCGGTGGTGTCATTCTAGGCAACGGCTCCGCGCCGTTGACCGAACTGGCACAACTGCTGAACGCTCCGGTCACCAATACACTGATGGGTCTGGGCGCCTATCCGGGTACTGACCGCCAGTTCGTCGGCATGCTGGGCATGCACGGCAGCTACACCGCCAACCTGACCATGCACCATTCGGACGTGATCCTGGCTGTCGGTGCGCGTTTCGACGATCGCGTGATCAACGGTGCGCCGCGCTTCTGCCCGGGTGCCAAGATCATTCACATCGACATCGACCCGGCTTCGATCTCCAAGACCATCAAGGCCGATGTGCCGATCGTGGGGCCTGTTGAAAGCGTCCTGACCGAAATGGTCGCCATCTTCAAAGAGATTGGCGAGACGCCGAACAAGGAATCGGTTGCGACCTGGTGGAAGCAGATCGAAGAGTGGCGCGGTGGCCGCGACATGTTCCCTTACAACAAGGGCGACGGCAGCATCATCAAGCCGCAGACCGTTATCGAGACCCTCAGCGAAGTCACCAATGGTGATGCGTACGTCGCTTCCGACGTGGGTCAGCACCAGATGTACGCTGCGCAGTATTACCGTTTCAACAAGCCTAACCGCTGGATCAACTCCGGTGGCCTGGGCACGATGGGCTTCGGTTTCCCGGCAGCAATGGGCGTCAAACTGAGCTTCCCGGATGCCGACGTGGCCTGCGTCACCGGCGAAGGCAGCATCCAGATGAACATCCAGGAACTGTCGACCTGCCTGCAGCACAACCTGCCGGTGAAGATCGTTCTGCTCAACAACGGCGTGCTCGGCATGGTCCGTCAGTGGCAAGACATGAGCTACGGCGCACGTCATGCACATTCCTACATGGAATCGCTGCCTGACTTCGTCAAGCTGGCCGAGGCTTATGGTCACGTCGGTCTGCGCGTTACCGACCTGAAGGATCTCAAACCGACGATGGAAAAGGCGTTCGCCATGAAAGATCGTCTGGTGTTGCTCGATATCCAGGTCGACCCGAACGAGCACGTCTATCCGATGCAGATCAAAGACGGCGCGATGCGTGACATGTGGCTGAGCAAGACGGAGCGTACCTAACCATGCGGCACATCATTTCGCTTTTGCTGGAAAACGAGCCGGGTGCCTTGTCTCGCGTCGTCGGTCTGTTCTCGCAGCGCAACTACAACATCGAAAGCCTGACCGTGGCGCCAACCGAAGACCCGACCCTGTCGCGTCTGACGCTGACCACGGTTGGTCATGATGAGGTGATCGAGCAGATCACCAAAAACCTCAACAAGCTGGTTGAAGTGGTCAAGCTGGTCGATCTGTCGGAAAGTGCTCACATCGAGCGCGAACTGATGCTGATCAAGGTCAAGGCCACCGGCGCCCAGCGTGCCGAAATCAAGCGCACCACGGATATCTTCCGCGGCCAGATCGTTGATGTTTCCAGCAGTGTCTACACCGTGCAGCTGACAGGGACGAGCGACAAACTGGATAGTTTTATTCAGGCCATTGGCACCACCGCCATCCTGGAAACCGTACGCAGCGGCGTTACGGGCATTGCCCGCGGCGACAAAGTGCTGAGCATCTAATCAAATTTAGCGAATGGCCCGAGCGGCCAAGATAACAGGGGAATTTCATGAAAGTTTATTACGACAAAGACTGCGACCTTTCGATCATCCAGGGCAAGAAAGTTGCCATCATCGGTTACGGTTCGCAGGGCCACGCTCAAGCGTGCAACCTGAAAGACTCCGGCGTTGATGTCACCGTTGGTCTGCGTAAAGGTTCGGCTACCGTCGCCAAGGCTGAAGCCCACGGCCTGAAAGTGACTGATGTTGCCTCGGCCGTTGCCGCTGCCGACCTGGTCATGATCCTGACTCCGGACGAGTTCCAGTCCCAACTGTACAAGAACGAAATCGAGCCGAACATCAAGAAGGGCGCTACCCTGGCCTTCTCCCACGGCTTTGCGATCCACTACAACCAGGTCGTGCCTCGTTCCGACCTGGACGTGATCATGATCGCGCCGAAAGCACCAGGCCACACCGTTCGTACCGAATTCGTCAAAGGCGGCGGTATCCCTGACCTGATCGCTGTTTACCAGGACGCTTCGGGCAACGCCAAAAACGTCGCTCTGTCCTACGCTTCGGGCGTTGGCGGCGGCCGTACCGGCATCATCGAAACCACCTTCAAGGACGAGACTGAAACCGACCTGTTCGGCGAGCAGGCTGTTCTGTGTGGCGGTACCGTCGAGCTGGTCAAAGCCGGTTTCGAAACCCTGGTTGAAGCTGGCTACGCGCCAGAAATGGCCTACTTCGAATGCCTGCACGAACTGAAGCTGATCGTTGACCTCATGTACGAAGGCGGTATCGCCAACATGAACTACTCGATCTCCAACAACGCCGAATACGGCGAGTACGTGACCGGCCCTGAAGTCATCAACGCCGAATCCCGTCAGGCCATGCGCAACGCTCTGAAGCGCATCCAGGATGGTGAATACGCGAAGATGTTCATCGCTGAAGGTGCTACCGGCTACCCATCGATGACTGCCAAGCGTCGCAACAACAAGGCCCATGGCATTGAAGTCATCGGCGAGCAACTGCGCTCGATGATGCCTTGGATCGCGGCCAACAAGATTGTTGACCAGACCAAGAACTAAGATTCATCGAATCCGGTTCTGCTTCAGGAAAAACGCGACCTCAGGGTCGCGTTTTTTCGTTATGGGGGCTCATCTGGTATAAAGCTGCATCGTTTGCCGGCGTCGTGTCGCGGCGAGCATCTGTCGAAAATTCATTGCTGCAAGGTATTGTCCATGAGCGAACGTCCCGAAGAGCCGAACAAGCCCTCAGACGCCGAAAGCCTGCTACCGATCGATGAGCATATAGAAGAAGGCCACGATGCCGACGGACGCAAGGTCCGCCATCGCGGTATCTATTTGCTGCCCAACTTGTTCACCACGGCCAACCTGTTTGCCGGTTTCTACGCCATCATCAGTGCCATGAGCGCCCAGAGCGCCATGAGCGCCGGTGATCAGGCGGGAGCGAGCAAGTACTTCGCCTTCGCCGCCATCGCTATCTTCGTGGCCATGGTGCTGGATGGTCTGGACGGCCGCGTTGCACGCATGACCAACACCCAGAGCGCGTTCGGCGCCGAGTATGACTCGCTGTCCGACATGGTTGCCTTCGGTGTAGCGCCGGCATTGCTGGCTTTCGGCTGGGCGCTGGGGGATATGGGCAAGGTCGGCTGGATGGTTGCCTTTATCTACGTGGCAGGGGCTGCGTTGCGGCTGGCGCGCTTCAATACCCAGGTGGGCAAGGCTGATAAGCGCTACTTCATCGGTCTGGCCAGCCCGGCAGCTGCCGGAGTGGTTGCCGGTACGGTCTGGGCGTTCAGCGATTACGGAATTCAGGGTTCCAAGCTGTCGTTTCTTGTCGCGCTGCTGGTGGCGGCTGCGGGCATGCTGATGGTCAGCAACATCAAGTACAACAGTTTCAAGGAGCTGGATCTCAAGGGGCGCGTGCCGTTCGTTGCCATTCTGGCGGTCGTGTTGGTGTTTGCTGTGGTATTCAGCGATCCGCCACGCATTTTGCTGCTGATCTTCCTCGGTTATGCAGCATCTGGTCCGGTGCAGTACCTGCTGCGTCTGCGCCGCAATAAGTAGACCAAGAGATACATTTCACAGCGAGCTCTGCAGTCTATAAGGTTTATGTGTTTACAGATTGCGGAGCTCTCATGCTTATCAAGATCCCTGCCGCATCCGCTTGTAAAGAGTCGGATGTCACTCCCGAATCCTTCTATCTTTCTCGCCGCTCCCTGCTTGGGGGAGCCATGGCAGGGCTCGCGCTTGCCGGACTGCCGCTTTCCGCTGAAGCAGGGGAGGTGTCGCAGTATGCGGGCGTCGAACCTGGCGCTGCGCCAGGCTGGTTCAAGAACAAGCTTCCCGACACCCGCTGGCAGGCCGTTACTGTCAAGGATGAATCGATCACGCCTTTCAAGGATGCGACCCACTACAACAACTTCTATGAGTTCGGTACGGACAAGGGCGATCCAGCAACGAACGCCGGTTCCCTGAAGACCGAGCCATGGACCGTGGTGATTGATGGCGAGGTAGGCAAGCCGGGTCGATATGCGCTTGAAGATTTCATGAAGCCCTATCAGTTGGAAGAACGCATCTACCGGCTTCGCTGTGTTGAAGCGTGGTCGATGGTCATTCCATGGATGGGGTTTCCCATCTCCGAACTGCTCAAGCAGGTCGAACCTACATCGAACGCAAGGTTCATTCGGTTTGAAACGCTTCAGGATCCCAAGAGCATGCCGGGGCAGCGCTCCGGCTTTGCATTGATCGACTGGCCGTATGTAGAGGGGCTACGCCTGGATGAGGCAATGAATCCGCTGGCGATTCTCGCGGTCGGCATGTATGGACGTGAACTGCCTAATCAGAATGGGGCGCCATTGCGTCTCGTAGTGCCCTGGAAGTACGGATTCAAGAGTGTGAAATCCATTGTGCGCATCAGTCTGGTGAGCGATCAGCCCAAGACGACGTGGCAGAGCATCGCTGCGGATGAATACGGCTTCTATGCCAACGTGAATCCGACGGTCGATCATCCGCGCTGGACCCAGGCCCACGAGCGACGCCTGCCGGGGAGCCTGTTCAGCCCTAATATCCGGCAAACGGAAATGTTCAACGGCTATGGCGAGCAAGTGGCTGCTCTCTATACGGGCATGGATCTTCGGAAAAACTACTGATGCGTTATCTGTTCTGGCGTCTGGCTGTCTTCTTTGCTTGTTGCATTGCACCCGTGTTGTGGCTGTACCAGGCTTGGATCTTTGCCTTGGGGCCTGATCCTGGAAAGGTACTGGTGGATCGCCTGGGGCTGGGGACTCTGGTGTTGCTGCTGATCACGCTGGCGATGACACCCCTGCAACGCATGACCGGCTGGGCTGGTTGGATCGCCGTGCGGCGCCAGTTGGGGCTGTGGTGCTTCACCTATGTTGTGCTGCACATGCTGGCTTACGGCTTTTTCATCCTGGGTTTCGACTGGGCGCAGTTGGGCGTCGAGCTGGTGAAGAGGCCCTACATCATTGTCGGAAGCCTGGCCTTCCTTTGTCTGCTGGCTTTGGCGGTGACTTCCAATCGCTTTAGTCAGCGTCGGCTCGGTGCCCGTTGGAAGAAGCTCCATCGGCTTGTCTATATAGTGCTGGGGCTTGGGTTGTTGCACATGTTGTGGATCGTTCGAGCCGATCTCAAGGAATGGTCCATATATGCAGGCATTGGTGGACTGATGTTACTGCTCCGTATCCCTCCTGTTATGCGACGGATCTCGCGTCGCCCCGGCCGAAAATCAGGCGCTGTAACAAAAGTTTAAATAAGTGCTTGACGCGCCAGCGGATGTCTCTATAATTCGCCCCACTTCCGGCGCAGACGGAACGGAAAACTCCTTGAGTATCAACGAGTTAGACGATAAGTCAGCGAGGAAGTGCTTCGGTTTAGATGTTCGAATCGACAGCGGTGAAAAAGGTGGTTGACAGCAGGTTGTAA
>NZ_JBIVCU010000008.1:0-304499 GCF_044746785.1 Pseudomonas sp. NPDC090208 | reverse complement strand
AGGCTGAACGCCATGGTTCGGGATGGAAAACCATGGCAAGACTCGCCTGCCAGCCGTTAGTCGGGTGGGAGGCTTAAGACAGTTGGCTCCCTCCCACATTGATCTGTAGTGACCTCAACCTTGCTTGGCGTCCACACATCCGTAGGAGTGCGCTTGGTCTGGGCCGCATTCGGACGATAGCGTCAGTCCTGCCTACATCGTGTCGTTTGACACACCGCCATCGCGGGCAAGCGCGCTCCTACAGGTACAACGCCAAACTATCCGCGGCAGTGCCAGCTTTTGACCTGGCTTTTGATCTGTTTTTGATCTTGGGGCCCCGTTCCAGAAGGCCGAACGCAGGCGATGCGCAGTGGGTCGAGCGACAGGATGTCGCGAGAGCCGCGTGGGCCATGGATGGCCCTTTCGCGGCGTGCCCACGGAGCATTGCCGGAGTGAGGGTATGCCGAGCCTATGGCGAGGCACCGTATGGCGGGGTAAGAAGCCCTTGGTTACTTGGGGCTTTTCCAAGTAACTCGCCGTCAGGCGAAACCAAGCTGCGTTAGCAGCTAAAGCGCCAGGCCAGACACACCGCAGGCACAGGTTTTACGACGACTCCGTCGCCGGTCGCAGGGCAAGCCAGCTCCTACAGGTACAGCGCAAAACCACCCGTAGCAGTCCGGCTTGCCGGCGGCAGCGATCCCGAAAACGCCAACGTCGGCAAGTCGGACACAGGGCTTTTGATTTTGATCTTGGGGCCCCGTCCCAGAAGGCCGAACGCAGGCGATGCGCAGTGGGTCGAGCGGCATGGATGCCGCGAGAGCCGCGTGGGCCATGGATGGCCCATTCGCGGCGGGCCCACGGAGCATTGCCGGAGTGCGGGTATGCCGAGCCTGTGGCGAGGCACCGTATGGTGGGGAAAGAAGCCCTTGGTTACTTGGGGCTTTTCCAAGTAACTCGCCGTCAGGCGAAACCAGCTGCGTTAGCAGCTACAGCGCAAGACCAGACAAACCGAGTGCACAGATTTTACGACGACTTCGTCGCCGGTCGCAGGGCAAGCCAGCTCCTACACAAGGGTCGCGTCCATCCAGAGATACCTGGCGTCAACACGCCCAACCACGCCCCCTCAGTGCAACAAACTCTGAATCTGCGTCTGCAGACTTTCCATCGTGAACGGCTTGGCAAGGATCGGCGCCTTGCGCGCGATAGGGCTGCCGGATTCGACGATCTCCGCCGGATAACCGCTGATAAAAATCACCTTCAACTCCGGCCGCAGCTTCACCGCCGGCTCGGCGATCTGCACCCCCGACACCCCGCCGGGCAGGCGATAGTCGGTGATCATCAGATCCAGGTGCGGTTTGGTGGCGAGGATTTCGAATGCCTGCTCACCGTTTTCCGCCTGAAGTACCCGATAACCCTCACCTGACAGATAGTCGGCCAGCAGCATCAGGATCAACGGTTCGTCTTCGACGATGAGGACGACATTTTCTGCATCAGAGCTCATTGGAACGCCTTCGATCTTATAAATAGCTGCCTTTACGACCATGGCCCGCGCTGGAGGTTGCGCAAATATTCACATATTCGGGCCGGTGGTCATCGCCGCGCCAACAGCGGCGTCAGCTGTGCAGCGGCAGGCTGACACGGAAGGTCGAGCCCTGCCCTTCAGCGCTTTCCACGGTGATGCTGCCACCGTGCGCCACGACGATCTGCTCCGAGATGAACAGCCCCAATCCAAGCCCCGACACCACATGGCTGGCCGAAACCCGTTCGAACTGCTGAAAGATGCGCTTCTGATTGTCCGGGCTGATGCCGATGCCCCGGTCGGACACTTCCACCCGTGCCTGATCGCCCTCGCTGTAGACCCGCACATCGATGGGTTTGCGGGCGCCATAACGCAGTGCGTTGGTGAGCAGGTTGGCGACCACTTGTTCGATACGGAACTCGTCCCAGACGCCGATCACCTGCGTGCCGGCATGCAGCGTCACCACGCTCTCGGCGGCGGCGACCTGCGCCGAATAGCTTTCCACCAGATTGACCACCAGCTCGGCGAGGTCGAACGGGCTGGGGCGGATCGACAGTTTGCCGGTGCGGATGCGTGACACGTCGAGCATGTCTTCTATCAGGCGGATCAGGCTCTGGATCTGTCGCTCGTCGCGGTCGACCATGGCCTTGAGCTTGTCGAGGGTGAACGCCGACATGTTGTCCTTGGCCAGGTGCAGCTTGCGCAGCTGGGTTTCCAGGATCAGGCCGTTGAGCGGCGTGCGGACTTCGTGGGAGACGATCGACATGAAGTCGTCGCGCATGCGGATCGCGTGTTCCAGTTCGTTCTGCGTCGACTTCAGCTCGCGCAGCAGCGCCTCCTGTTCCTGGCGGCTGCGTTCCAGCTCTTCCAGTTGCTGACGCAGGACCTTGCGCTGGCGATAGAGGTCGACGAACACGTTGACCTTGCTCTTCACCGCGTGGATATCCAGCGGCTTGTAGAGAAAGTCCACCGCGCCGCTCTCATAGCCCTTGAAGGCGTAGTTCAGCTCGCGCCCGGCAGCGGTGACGAAGACGATGGGGATGCTCTTGGTCTTTTCCGTGCCACGCATCAACTCGGCCAGTTCAAAGCCATCCATGCCAGGCATCTGCACGTCGAGAATCGCCAGGGCGAACTCATGCTCCAGCAACAGCGACAACGCCTCGTCGGCGGACAACGCCCGGTACACCTCACGGTCTTCACGCTTGATCAGCGCTTCCAGGGCCAGCAGGTTTTCCGGCAGATCGTCGACGATCAGCAGTTTGGTCTTGATTTCACTCAGCATGCAATTCGTTCCAGCTCGACCAGCAAGGCGCCGATGTCGGGCAAAGGCAAGAGAAAGTCCGGTGTCTGCAGGGCCAGCGCTGCTTCGGGCATGGTTCGCGCCAATGCCCGCGCCGGGTCCTGGATTACGGTAAGACCACCGTACTCCCTGATTCGTGCCAATCCTTGCGCACCATCGTTGTTGGCACCGGTCAGCAGAAAGCCGGCGAGCCTGGCGTCATAGGCGTCGGCGGCGGATTCAAAGAGGATGTCGATGCTGGGGCGCGAGTAGAACACTCGCTCTTCCTGGCTCAGCGACAGGCTGAAATCCGTCTCCACGGACAGGTGATAACCGGGTGCGGCGAAATACAGCGTGCCGGGCACGATGCTTTCCTTGTCATCCGCCTCCTTGACCGGGATCAACAGGTGCGCGCTGAACACATCGGCCAGCTGGCTGCGGCGCTCGTCCGGCAGGTGCAGCACGGTGATGATCGGCAGGCGAAAACCGCGCCGCAACGGGCGGAAGATCTGCAGCAGCGCTTCGACCCCGCCGGCGGACGCGCCAATCACGATGGCGTCGACCACCGGCAGCGCCGGCGAATCCGGATCAGCAGCGGAAAAGGACGTTCTCATGATTTCCGAAAGATTCGCTCTTGTTTGACGAAAGGCTCGAATTGCTCCTTGTAGCTGGAGAACTCCAGCGTTTCCTTGCTGCCCAGCACCAGAAAACCGCGATGGCTGAGCGACTCGTGAAACAGGCCGAACGTTCTGTCCTGCAGCTTCTTGTTGAAGTAGATCAGCACATTGCGACATGAGATCAACTGTGTTTCGGAGAACACGCTGTCGGTCGCCAGGCTGTGGTCGGCGAAGGTCACGTTCTCGCGCAGGGTCTTGTCGAAAATCGCGTAATCGTAGGCCGCCGTGTAGTAGTCGCTGAAGTCGCGGCGCCCGCCGGCCTTGAGGTAGTTCTCGTTGTAGGCGCGGACGTTTTCCATGGAGAAGATGCCTTGCTTGGCCTTCTCCAGTGAATGCGGGTTGATGTCCGTGGCGTAGATGATGGTGCGCTCCAGCAAGCCTTCCTCGCGCAGCAGGATGGCCATCGAATAGACCTCCTCACCCGTGCTGCAACCGGCGATCCAGACTTTCAGCGACGGATAGGTCTTGAGCAGCGGCACCACTTCCTGGCGCACGGCGAGGAAATGCGCCGGGTCGCGAAACATCTCGCTGACCGGAATCGTCAGGAACTGCAGCAGCTGCATGAACGCCGACGGGTCATGCAGGACTTTTTCCTGTAGCGCGGAAATGGTCTTCAGCTCGAACTGACGCAATGCGTGATGGACGCGTCGTTTCACCGACGCGCCGGAGTAATCACGAAAGTCGTAGCTGTATTTCAGATAGATCGCCTCGATCAGCAGGCGCAGTTCGATCTCGGCGTTTCTCTCATGGGGCATCGGCAAAACCTGGTCTTTCTACGAGCGTGGTCAATTGATCCGATCCATTCAGATACGTTCCATTTTTGGCAACCACACACGAATCAGCGAGAACAGGCGATCGAGGTCGATGGGTTTGGCCAGGTAATCGTTGGAGCCGGCCTGCAGACAACGCTCCTGGTCGTCTTTCATGGCCTTGGCGGTCACGGCAATGATCGGCAGCTTGCGCCAGCGCGGGTCCTTGCGGATCTGCATGGTGGCTTCGAAGCCGTCCATTTCCGGCATCATCACGTCCATCAGCACCAGGTCGATGTCGTCGACGGTGTTGAGCTTGTCGATGGCTTCCAGACCGTTGCGACCGATCTCCACCAGCGCGCCCTTGTGCTCCAGCGCGCTGGTCAGGGCGAAGATATTGCGCACGTCGTCATCGACCACCAGGATCTTGCGACCTTCGAACACGCGGTCGCGGCTGCGCGCGGTCTTGAGCATTTTCTGCCGCTCGTTGGACAGCTGCGACTCGACCTTGTGCAGGAACAGCGTCACTTCATCGAGCAGTCGCTCCGGCGAGCGTGCGCCCTTAATGATGATGGTGCGCGAGTACTTGAGCAGCTCGGCTTCTTCTTCGCGGGTGAGGTTGCGCCCGGTGTAGACGATGACCGGCGGGAACGAGCAGATCTCGTCGGTGGACATGCGCTTGAGCAGGTCGTTGCCGAGCATGTCCGGCAGTTTGAGGTCGATGATCATGCAGTCGTAAGCGTTCTCGCGCAGCAGCTCCAGGGCGTCCTGGGCGAAGCCGACGGCGGTGATCTCGATGTCGTCGTCGCCGATCAGGCGGGCGATGCTGTCGCGTTGCAGGGCGTCGTCCTCGACCAGCAGGATGCGCTTGACCTTCTGCGTGAGCTTGGCTTCCAGACGGGCGAACACGTCCTTGAGCTCTTCACGGGTGGTCGGCTTGACCGCGTAACCGATGGCACCCATTTGCAGGGCGGCTTCCTGACGGTCTTCGACGGAAATGACGTGCACCGGAATGTGCCGGGTGGCCGGCATTTCCTTGAGACGCTGCAGCACGGTCAGACCGGAGTGGTCCGGCAGGCGCATGTCCAGCAGGATCGCGTCGGGCATGAAGCTGGCGGCCAGATCGAAACCTTCGTCGGCAGCGTGCGCCACCAGGCAGTGGTAACCCAGCTCGTGGGCCAGATCGTAGAGGATCTGGGCGAAGCGCACTTCGTCCTCGATCACCAGAATGCAGCGTTTGCTGAACGGCCCTTTGTCGCGGTCGTCGGCGAAGCGCTCCACCACCTCGGTCACCACGGCCGGGGCCGCGACGTGACCGCTCGACGCCGGGGTCGATGGCGGCACCACGGACGCCGCCACTGGCGCATCGCTCGTCGTGGACGGCGCCTGCTCCACGTAAAGTTCCGGCATGACCAGGGTGAAAATACTGCCGTGCCCCAGTTCGCTGCTGACCGCGATCGACCCGCCCAACAGATGGGCCAGATCACGGGAAATCGACAGTCCCAGACCGGTGCCGCCGTAACGCCGCGCGGTGGTGCCGTCGGCCTGATGGAAGGCTTCAAAGATGCTCTGTTGTTGTTCGAAAGCGATGCCGATGCCCGAGTCGCGCACGGCAAAGGCGATACCGCCGCCCGGCTGCTGCGACACGGAGAGGCTGACCGCGCCGGTTTCGGTGAACTTGACCGCGTTCGACAGCAGGTTTTTCAGCACCTGCTCCAGACGCTGGCGGTCGGTGTACAGCGACACCGGCGTGCCCGGCTGAATCTCCACGGAGAATTGCAGATGCTTGTCGTTGGCCAGCGGCTCGAAGGTCATGCGCAGGCTGTCGACCAGACGGTTGATGCTGGCGGTTTCCGGACGCACGTCCAGCTTGCCGGCCTCGACCTTGGCGATGTCGAGAATGTCGTTGATCAGGTTGAGCAGGTCGTTGCCGGCCGAATAGATCGACTCGGCGAACGTCACCTGCTCTTCGGTGAGATTGTCGTGCGGGTTCTCGGCCAGCAATTTGGCCAGGATCAACGAACTGTTCAGCGGGGTGCGCAGTTCGTGGGACATGTTGGCGAGGAATTCGGACTTGTATTTGCTCGAGCGCTGCAACTCGTCGGCACGGGCCTGCAATTCGACCTGCGCGATGCTCAGCTCTTCGTTGTTGCGATCCAGCGCGTCACGCTGTTCGGCCAGCGCCTTGCTCTGCTCGGCCAGTTGCTCGTTGGTCTGTTCCAGCTCGACCTGCTGGGTTTCCAGATGCGCCTGGGATTCCTTGAGAATCCGCGACTGCTCTTCCAACTCTTCGTTGGCGGTGCGCAGCTCTTCCTGCTGCACCTGCAGTTCTTCGTTGAGTTGCTGGGTTTCCGCCAGCACTTCCTGCAAACGCTGGCGGTAACGCGCCGCCTCGATGGAGGTGCCCATGTTGCCGGCCACCAGCTCGAGGAACTCGATGTCACGCGGGGTCAGCTCGCGCAGGAAACCCAGTTCAACGACGCCGTTGACTCGCTCGTCATCGCTGGTGGGCACGATCACCACGCTGCGCGGCGAGCCGTCGCCGAGGCCGGACGTGACCTTGAAGTAATCCGGCGGTACGTCGTCCAGGGTGACGGTGCGACCCTGCTCGGCGGCCTTGCCGACCATGCCTTCACCGCCGTGGATCGACTGTTCCTGCAACTCCTGCTGGCGGGAGAAACCGTAAGAGGCCACCCGCACCAGACCGCCGTGCTCCTGGCGCACGTAGACCGCTGCCACCACCGCGCCCAGGTACTGCGCGAGGAACTGCAGAATGTTGCGCCCCAGCAGGTTCAGGGTCAGCTGACCGAGCACCTGCTCGGCCAGTGCGCTTTGACCGTTGCGCAGCCAGGCGACATGGGCCAGACGCTCGGCGTCTTCCTGCTGGGCCTTGAGGTTGGCGGCGTAGGTGTTCGACAGTGTGGTCATGTCGCGGCGGCCGACCCAGGCCAGAATGCCGCTGACGAGCAGAATGAAGAGGATGTACAGCGACACCGAAACGATGGTGGTGTGGGTGACATCGGCATTACGGGCCAGGCGCAACTGGTGCTCGACCGCCGCGGCCTGATCGTATTGGTCACGGATTTCATCGGTCAGGCGCTTGCCGCGTCGGGCCTTCACCGCCGTGGTGTAATCCTGATTGTTGCGCCGCAGGCTGATCATCTCTTCGGCGAATTCGTTCCAGGATTGCTGCATGGCCGCCAGGCGCTTGAAGCGGTCGACCTGCTCCGGGTTGTCACCGACCAGATCTTCCAGGCCCTTGAGTTCGGCCATGATGCTCGGCTTGGCAACTTCATAGGGGTCAAGGAAGCGCTCGTCGCCGGTCAGCAGGTAACCGCGCATGCCGGTCTCCATGTCGACCGACAGCTTCAACGAACGGTTGATGTTGTTGATCACCCGGTCGGTGTGCTCCACCCACTGGATGGCCGAGAGCAGATAGGTGATCAGCACGACGAAAAACGCCGCGCTCAAGACACCTACTCCTAGGGGTAAACCGACGTTGCGGCTCAACAGCTTGCGAAAACGTTTCTCATCGACTGCAGAGTTTTGAATCATCGCAATGGGCCCGGGCAAATTCGTCCAAACGACGGAGTGTGCCGTAATCTTCGGCAAAAAACTCCAGCTTCTGACACAAAAAGTGGAATATCCTGACTTTGGCCACTCGCTCAAAGTCGACGTACTATACGTTTGAATGATCTTATCTAGCCATCACACTCGTTCGAATTGCGACATTGACGCCGAGAACGTGTCGCAATGGCTGCATATGGGTTTAGCAGATCGGCGCAAATCGTGAAGGTTCACTTCGCAAAACGGGCTATCTGGCGCTGAGCCAGGTATCGAACACCGGCACGAAATGCCGGATCGCCAGTTCCAGATCATCGGCGGGCAGCTCATCGCTGCGTATCGATTGCCCGGCATCTTTGGCTTTCAACGCCTGCAACAGTCCTGCGGTCATGGCGTCGTAGCGATCCGCCCTGAGCCGCGCCTGCTCGTCCGGCGCCCCGGTGCGCAACACTTCGAGCACGGCGGCTGCACCGCAGATCGAACGTACGGCGACGGTCAATTCCTTCAGACGCGCCAGCCGCGCCGAGCGCCAGCGCCCCTCCAGCAGCATGCGCTCGCGCGCCACTTCCAGCCGTGAGCTGGCCAACCCGGCTTCGCGCTGCAAGCGGTCGAGGGTGGCGGCAGCGTCTTCATCCTCGCGCAGCACCGCCGCCGCGAACGCCATGTTGGCGGAAATCGCCGCCGCAACCGCTGCGCCCAGCGCATCGCTGTCTTTTTGCGGCCACAACAGAAAGCTTGCCGCCACCCCCACGCAGGCACCGACGAACTCGTTGATGAAACGCGCCGAGGCCAGCCCCTCTGCGGGATGGATAAAGTCCGACAGCAGCATGAACATCGGCGTCAGGAACACCACGAACAGACCGTAATTGACCAGCCGCAGGGCCACGGTAATGGTCGCCAGCAACAGAATCGCCACGGACATCGCCCCCGGTCCCGGCAAGCTGGTCAGCAAGATGGCGGCGATGATGCCGCCGATGAAACTGCCGCAGGCGCGCTCCAGCACCCGCAGCCAGGTATTGGCGGAAACCGGCTGGGTCACGACGATGGCCGCAATCGCACCCCAATAGGCAAAGGTGACGTTCAGCCAGGTCCCGAGCATGAACGCAATCGTCGAGGCGAGCGCAACCCGCAGCGCGTGGCGCAACACCAGGGGCTCGATCTTGCCGCCGACCGTGGCGACGAGCGCAGGTGCTTCGGTGGCTGCCGACACCGTGTATGAGCGTTTGGCGAAGCGGACGATGGCCCGGGCGGCAAACGCCGTGGCGCTTGCCGTCTGATCGCTGCGCGCAGCCGCCTGGCGCAACAACGCCTGAGCCTGCAACTGCAGGGTGTCGGCAATCGGCTGCTCCTGTTCGGCCTGGTTCGCCAGCCCGTGCAGCAGGCCGCGCAGGTCCACCAGCAGTTGCCGCGACGTCTCGTCGATGACGACCGCCGCCTGACGCCGGGCATGCCCTATCGCAATCAAGGCCGAAAACACTCTGCCCGCAGCATCGATGCCCGGCCCCAGGTCAGGGGCACTGCGCACATCGTGGGCCGCCAGCGCCCTACCGCGTTCGATGGACATGCGCACGCCGCGGCGATAGACCGTGTCGAACTCGGCCCAGCCCTGCTGATCCATGCCTGGCCGAGGGTCCAGTGTCCCCAGAAAATCCGCCATGTCCTCCAGTCGCCCGAAGATGGTGGACAGTGCCCAGGACGCCGACTGCGGAAACGGCACCGGCCAGAGGAATACGCAAAACAACATCGCCCACCCCGAGCCGAGCAAGAAATAGCCGGCGTTTTCCAGCGCACCGGGGAGCGGTTGCGGCCAGGCGCTGCCGATCACCACGGCCAGCGAAGCGATCAGCCCCGCCTGCGCGGGCATGGGGCCGAGCGAGGCCTGATAGGAGCGTGTCAGCCCGCAGAGGAAAACCAGTACGAACAGGGTCAGCAAACCGACGACATGGCCCCAGTAGGCTGCATAGGACGCCAGCGGCATGACCACGGCGCCCATGGCGGTGAATCTGATCATCGTCTTCAACCGCAGCGCGCGGGAACCTTGCGGGTCGCACAGGCAACTCCAGAACGCCGCCACCGCGCCAAAGGCGATCCCCGGCCGGCCCAGCACCGCAGCGGCCCAGAGCATCGGCGCCATGGCGATGGCCGCATGCATCCCTTCTGAAATCGCCATGCGTTCGGGGGTCACGGCAAAGACATGGCCCTCCGCTCGCAGGGTCCGACGGCTTACCAGAGATACCAGCCTGCCTATTGTGTTCATCGCGTTGGCGCTGCCTTCGGATGGCGGGGCAAAGCCCGTGAATGGTCCGCCAGAAAAGATAGGCCATGTGCGGCGAGGCGGCGTCCCCGCAGCGGTTCTGCACAGTCAAAACTTGTGAAGGCCGGTGAACGCAGCACTTTGGCACGGGCGGAACAGACACTTGCGCGCCCTCGCAACGGAAAATCACCGCCTGCCCGGCGTCTCACCGCCGCCCTTCCTGACGAGCGCCATTCGTCCCGGTGAGGCTTTACCAGAATTAACCACCCTTGACGCGCAGCACCGAACGACCGGGCGTAGGTTCGATACATCCCCTCGGCGGCCCGCATGACGCTGCGGCGCACCGCTCACATGACGGGAGCGAATTCACTCAACCGGTCTACCCTCTGACGGAGAACCCCACGATGAGCATCAAACAGTACCTGCCGAACGGCCCGCTGGGATTTGGCGCCGCGCCGCTGGGCAACATGTTCCGCAACATTCCCGAGGACGAAGCCATCGCCACCGTGCACGCGGCCTGGGATCAGGGCACGCGCTACTTCGACACTGCGCCGTTCTACGGTGCCGGGCTGTCGGAGATCCGGCTCGGCAAGGCCCTGGCGCAATACCCCCGCGACCAGTACGTGCTGAGCACCAAGGTCGGGCGGATCATTCTCGATGAGCTGGAAACCGGCACGCCTGATTTCGGTGAAAAAGGCGGCCTGTTCGAGTTCGGTCGCAAGAACCGCATCCTCTACGACTATTCGGAAGTCGGCACGCTGAAGTCGATCGAGGACAGCTGCAAGCGCATGGGCATCGACCGCATCGATTTCGTCTGGATTCATGACATCGCCCAGGACTTTCACGGCGATGCCTGGGTCACCCAGTTCGACATTGCCCGCACCGGCGCCTTTCGCGCCCTCGACCGTTTGCGCAACGAAGGGGTGATCAAGGGCTGGGGGCTGGGCGTGAACCGCATCGAGCCGGTGGAGCTGACACTGGGCCTTGAGGAATGCAAACCGGACGGCATGCTGCTCGCCGGCCGTTACACCTTGCTCGATCACAAGAGCGCGCTGCAACGGCTGATGCCGGCGGCGGTGGCCAAGGGCGTGCAGATCGTCGACGGCGGCCCGTACAGCTCGGGGGTGTTGGTCGGCGGTTCGCACTTCGAATACCAGAAAGCACCGCCGGAAATCCTCGAACGGGTCAAACGCATCCATGGCCTGGCCGAGCGGCATGGCGTGTCGGTCAAGGCTGCCGGTCTGCAATTTGTGCTGGCCCATCCGGCGGTGGTCTCGGTCATTCCCGGTGCCAGCCGTCCCGCCCGTATCGCCGAAGACCACGCAGCCTTGAAAGAAGTGATCCCGGACGGATTCTGGAAAGACCTGCGTGCGGAAAACCTCGTTGACCCGCAAGCGCCGCTGCCCATCGACCGCTGAACAGGAGAACGATCATGGCTCAAGCATCATCATTCGTTGAGTTGCCGATTTCCCCTGACGTGGTCTGGCAACTGATCGGCGGCTTCGATTCGCTACCCGACTGGCTGCCCTATATCCCCAAAAGCGAAGTCAGCGAAGGCGGTCGGGTGCGCAGCCTGGCCAACCCCAGCGGCGAGGCGATCATCGAGCGTCTGATGGCGTTCGATGAAAAGGCACGCAGTTACAGTTACGCAATTCTGCAGGCGCCGTTCCCGGTCACGAATTACTACTCGACTCTGCAGGTCAAGGACGCGGGTGGCGGCAAGGCTTCTCGCGTGGAATGGTCCGGCAGCTTCACCCCGGCGGGGGTCAGCGACGCCGAAGCGACGAAACTGTTTCAGGGCATTTATGACGACGGTCTGAAGGCGTTGGCCGACGGTTTCAACAACCGGCGTTAGAACCTGTGGCAGCAGGCCTGGCCCACCCGGCCTGCGCCACTTCCATTCAGGGGATGAGGCGCTGTCATCCGTCGATCACATCGCCTCATTGGATATCGCCGCAGCACGCCGTTATAACGCCTGTCACCTGGCGTCCACACGGCTGCCCCGCCACAGGTTGCAGCCCACCTCGCCCTTTTTCGATCTTTATCCGAGACACTGACATGACCGCTGATCACGCCTTGCCCCCCTTTGCCGGCCAGACCTTCGAGGTCAGCTACGGCGATCTCGCCGCGCTGAATGCCTATGACACGGACGGGCAGCACCTGACGTACACCATCACCACCGGCCTGCTGACCGGCGCGACCGGCAAGGTGCGTTACAGCTGGCAGGAAATCGCCCAGGGCATGTTCGCCATCTCCTGGCAGGAAGCCGACGGCGCCACCGTCGTGCACATCGACGATTTCACTGGGGGCACCTCACGCTCGTTCTACACCACGCCGACCCTTGAGCTGTATCGCCTCGAAGGCAGCCTCAAGGCGGTAGCCGCCTGACCGGGCGCGGGATCGAGCACATGATCAAGAAATCACGCCTCTACTGGATGGGTCTGCTGACCCTGTTCGGCCTCGGCACAACGCCAGTGGTCACTGCCACGCCGCCGCAACGGCCACTGGTGGTCGGCCAGGTCAATCTGTCCTTCTACACCGCCAGCGCCGCAGTGGTGAGAGAAGTGCTCAGCCGCCTCGGCCATCCGCTGACCGTGGTCGAGGGCAATCACCCCGACATTTATGGGCGCCTTGGCCGTGGCGAAGTGGACATGCTGGTCGCCTCGTGGCTGCCCCATGCCCACGGCAGTCTGCAGGCGCCGCTGGCCGATCAGTTGGTCGAGGCGGCGACCCTGTACGAGGACGCCCGTCTGTACTGGGCGGTGCCGGTCAGCGTGCCGGTGGAACAGGTGCGCAGCATCGAAGACCTGAACAAGCCTGAAGTGGCTACGCGCATGGATCACGACATCGTCGGCGTCGGCCCGGGTTCGGGACTGATGATCGGCTCGGAACAGGTGTTGAACCGCTACGGCCTGAAAGCCAGCGGGTACACCCTGCGCGTCGCGCCTGCCAAGGAGTGGGCGGCGAAACTGGCCAGCGCCTCGGGCAACGGCCAGTGGATGGTCATGCCGCTGTGGCAGCCGCAGTACCTGAACGCGGTGTACCCGGTACGGGTGCTGGACGACCCGAAAGGCGTGTTCGGCGTGGACCGCGCCGTCGTGGTGGTGCGCAAGGAGGTGTGGCAAGCATTGCCCGAGCGCACCCGCACCGTGCTGAGTCGGATTCACCTGGGCATTCCAGCCGCCACCGAGCTGGACCGCCGGCTGGTGGTCGACGGCATCCCTGCCGACCAGGTCGCCAAGGAATGGATGGCCGCCCATCCGCAAATCGTGGATGCCTGGTTCAAGTGATCCGGATGCATACCCCGCAGGGGCCGGCTTGCCAGCCCCATGTGGGAGCGCGGCTTGCCCGCGAAGACGTCACCATCCACGCCGCCGCATCACTGAGCCAACACAATCCCCCGGTGAACGCTCTGCGCTTTTGATGCTGGCCGAAGGCCGTGGGAGGGAGCTCTGCTCGCGATAGCGCCAGTCCGGACAATGCTGTGTTGAATGACCCACCGCCATCGCGAGCAGAGCGCCCTCCCACACAAAAAAATGCAGCGCACACTCTGTAGCAGCCTGGCTTGCCAGCGCCGGCGTCCCTGAGTGCGCTGACGCCGGCAAGCCGGACTGCTACAGGATGGATGCCTCCTGTGGGAGCGGGCTTGCCCGCGAATACCTCCGTTCAGACGCCACAAGGTTGCCTGACACTATGCCTTCGCGGGCAAGCCCGCTCCCACAGGTTCAGCACATGCCACCCACAACCGGGAACCCGTAGCAGCCTGGCCTGCCAGCGTCGGCGTTCTTGAGGCCACCGAAGCCAGCAAGCCGGACCGCTAAAGACTCAACGCCGAGTCAGTCGCCGCAACGCCGTGCCGCGCCGGGGTCACGCCGTTTTTGATCGAAACAATCTCGGCCATCAGCGACAGGGCGATTTCCGGTGGGGTGTGGCTGCCGATGTGCAAGCCGATGGGTCCGTGCAGGCGGGCGATTTCCTGCTCCGACAGGTCGAGCAGCGCCAGATTCTGTCGACGCTTCTGCGAACTCACCCGCGAACCCAATGCGCCAATATAGAAAGCATCGGACTTCAAGGCCGTGAGCAGCGCCATGTCATCCAGCCGAGGATCATGGGTCAGCGCGACGATGGCGGTGTGTGCATCCGGGCTGATCGCCTGCACCGCATCGTCGGGCATGCCCGCCACGAAACGGGCGCCAACACCCTCCCAGCCATGGGTGAACTCTTCCCGCGGGTCGCAGATCAACACGTCGAAGTCCAGCGTCAAGGCAATCGCGGTCACGTAACGGGAAAGCTGGCCGGCGCCGATCAACAGCAGGCGCCAGCGCGGTCCATAGACGGCTTTCAGTTGCTTGCCGTCGAACGCCAGACGGTCGCCATGGGCTGCGGCGCTCAAGCGGCTTTCGCCACTGTCCAGCGACAGTTCGCGGCAGACCATTTCATGATCGCTGCAACGCGCCACCAATTCCTCGACCCAGGCAGCATCGACGATGCGTTCCTCGGTGAGGCGCAAGGTGCCGCCGCAGGGCAGCCCGAAACGCGCCGCTTCTTCGCGGGTCACGCCGTAGGTGATCAGGTGTACCGGCTGGTCCGGCCTGTCCTGCGGCCTGTGCTGCTGCGGTTCCGCCGTGCGCCGGGCGATCAGATCATCCTCGATGCAACCTCCCGACACTGAACCGACGACCACACCGTCTTCGCGCAGGGCCAGCATTGCCCCCGGCGGGCGCGGCGCGCTGCCCCAGGTCTGGATCACCGTGTAGAGCCACACCTCATGTCCTTCCCGTCGCCAGTGCAGGACATGCTTGAGAACATCGAGATCGGTGCTGTCCATAAATCCCTCGTGATGATTGCTGACCATCGACCGGGCTGACCCGCTGCGTCATACCCGGCTGCGCAGCCAGTGCAGAAACCCTTTCCTCTCCACGACCCGGGGTTGCTCCTGGGTCATGATCTGCGCCGTGTGCAGACGGAAATCCATCAGCGCCTTCATGGCCTCGCCGATGTCGTGGCGCGCCTCCAGGCACGGCGTGAGATAGCTTTTTTCGATCCGGTACAGATTGCAGAACGTCAGCGCGGCAAATTCCGCTGGCAGCGCGGCGCCGGAAACGATCCCGGCTTCGCCGATCACCTCCCCCGGCCCCATGCGCCCGGCCTCGAACTTGTTGCCGGCGCGGGTCAGCGTCACCGTGACCACACCCGATTCGACGATGAACAGGTGATCGCTGACCTCGCCTGCCGCCAGAATCACTTCGCCCGGGTGAAAGACCTGCGGGGTCATGTTCTGGCTGACGTGGTCCTTGTCTTCGTTGTCCAGCGTGGTGGCAAAGATGCTCGAATTGTCCAGCAGCGCCCGCGCCCGCGACTGCAGCGGCGGCACATTGGGCTCGACGTTGGACAACAGGCTGATGCCGGCGGCCTGCAGATGCCGATAGCCCAGATCGATCAACTGGTTGCGCACCACGCGTTTCTGCTCCATCGACTCGACGAAACCGCTCACCTCATATTCCACCCCCGCGCCGCCGGTGCTTTTGATCGACACGGTCGGCGCCGGTCGGTTGAGCAGCATGCGGCAGCCCTGGGTCGCCCGCTCCAGCGCATCGAACACCCGGTTGGGGCGCACATGGGGGCTGACCTGAAAACTGATGGCCAACCCGTACACATCGCTGGGCCGGCTGAAGTTGGTGATCTTGGCCTTGGCGGCCATGGAGTTGGGAATCACCACCATGCTGCCCTGGGAGGTCTGCAGAAAGGTGGCACGCCAGTCGATGTCGGTGACCCGGCCTTCGGTGCCGTCGATGGCGATCCAGTCATCCAGTTGATAAGGCTTGGTGGTGTTGAGCACGATCCCGGAAAACACGTCGCTGAGGGTGCTCTGCAAGGCCAGACCGACGATGATCGCCAGCGCGCCCGAGGTCGCCAGCACTCCTTTGACCGGCAGGTTGAGCACATAGGCCAGCGCCGCAATCACCGCGACCAGGAAGATCACCGCGCCGAGCAGGTCCTGCAACAGCCGCCCGGTGTGCCCGACCCGCTGCACCATGACCGCGCCGATCAGCACCGTCAGGGTCCGCGCCGCATACAACCACCAGACGATCTGCAAGCCGGTGGCGGCCAGGTGCAGCGGCACATCGTCGACCCATGGCGCGGTATCCAGCGGGCTCAGGCCTTCCTTGAACAACAGCATGCTGTACAGCGAAAAGATCACCACCCGCGCCAGCAGTTTCCAGCGGTTGCCACGACCACTGAAAAGATGCCAGAACAGGCAATCGGTAAGGATGAGAAACGAGGCGCAAATCAACGGGTGCTCTGTGAACAAGGCCAGCATCGAGCTGCTCCCTCGCAGGCATTGGCGGGAGACCGGTATTGTCCAATCCGTCAAGACATGATCAATCCGGGGATCAGGCATTTACAGTAAAAAATGGTGAATGCCGGTAAAGACGATGGATCGTTTGTCGGCGCGATGCAAGCGCTCGAAGTCAGCGTGCCGAACACGCGGATCATTCGAAAATAAAAAACGCCACCTCAAGAGGCGGCGTTTTTCGGTACAGGTTTAACAGCGTGGGCGGACGTTGTCCTCAACCATTCTGCTGACCGTAACCCATGATGGTGTAGTTCAGGGTCTGGGACTGGCCAGCGCTGTCCAGATACACCATTTGCACATTGACGTTACCGTCAACTTTCTGTGGGTCCTGGGCCGCTTTGCTGCTGATCACCTTCGCCACGTCCAGGCCTTTGTGCTGGTTGTATTTCTGGGTCTGGATGCTGCTCTGGGCGTTGCTCACGCTATCGACGGATTCTTGAGCGGAGGCGTAGACGCTGGCCAACGAGAGTGCTGCGAACAGTGCATATTTCATGGTTAATCTCCAAAGGTAAGTCTGTTAGTTAGTTGAGCAAGTTGCGGTGTTGCTTGCTCTTGGGACTTATCTTGGTGGCCGCGCTGACATAAATGAAATCGCATGGCTTGATGTTTCACATTGCGATCGTTGATAACGCGCACCGCTGTAACGCTGCATTGACACGGTCGCGGCGCGGGCTGTGGGTGCCCTTCTGATTTTTCAACAACGAATACCGTGGCGTTATTACATTGAATCAACCACTTGCACCGACATTCTGATCCCCTTCAAAACAGTGCATCGACGCTTCACCGCTCTTCACTTCTTTTTTGACCGCCAGCTACTACGCTTGATCATCACGCGTAATAACAAGTGCTCGCCGTCAGAGCCGAAAAGCCCGGCGCCTCTGTCCCGTGAGGCGAACCGCGGCAACGCATTGCGCCATGGCTGACGCCGCTCCGTTCGACGTCCGGGCGCATCACCGTGATTCCGTGGAGGCCGTGATGAGCAAGCTGGTAGTCAATGATCAAGAGCATGATCTGGACGTTCCCGACGACATGCCACTGCTGTGGGTATTGCGCGACGTGATGGGGCTGACCGGCACCAAATACGGCTGCGGCATCGCCCAGTGCGGGGTCTGCACCGTACACCTGGACGGCCGCGCCGTGCGCTCCTGCGTGTTGCCGGTCAGCGCAGTGGCCGGGCGCCGCGTCACCACCATTGAAGCCATCGGCAACCAGCCGGTGGGCAGCGCCGTGCAGAAAGCCTGGCTGGAACATGAAGTGGTGCAATGCGGCTACTGCCAGTCCGGGCAGATCATGTCGGCGGTGGCGCTGCTGCAGGAAAACCCCAAGGCCGACGATCAGCAGATCGTCAACGCGATGTCCGGCAACCTGTGCCGCTGCGCGACCTACACGCGGATTCGCGCCGCCATCAAAAGCGTCAGCCAGGCCTGAGGGGAGCGATCATCATGGGTACAGCAGAATCGATACATGCCGTGTCGCGTCGCGGCGTTCTCAAGGGTGGCCTGTTGCTGGGCGGCTTGATGATCGGCACCCTGCTGCCGCCAATGGCGGCGCGCAGCTTTGCCGACAGCACCGTCAAGGGTGCCAGCCTCGGGGACGCAGCGGAAAAGGGTTACGGCGCATTCGTGCGGGTCGATCACAGCGGCCAGGTCACCGTGATCTCGCCGAAAATCGAAATGGGCCAGGGCGTACAGACGGCAATCGCGATGATGGTCGCCGAAGAACTGGAAGTGCCGCTCAGCAGCGTTTCCATCGCCGAAGCGCCGCCGAATGCCGAGTTGTACACCGACCCGCTGCTGACGTTCCAGGCCACCGGCGGTTCGACCTCGACCCGTTACACCTGGGAGCCGCTGCGCAAGGCCGGCGCGGGCGCTCGCATCGTACTGATTCAGGCCGCGGCCATGCGCTGGTCGGTTGCACCCAGCCAATGCCACGCCGAAAACGGCAACGTGCTGGGCCCGGCCGGTCAAAGCATTGCCTACGGCGAACTGGTCGACGCCGCGGCGGCCATTCCGCTGCCCACCGACATCCCGCTCAAACCGGTGGCCGAGTTCAAGCTGCTGGGCAAACCCGCGCAGCGTCTCGACACGCCGCACAAGGTCAACGGCACGGCGAAATTCACCATCGACCTGCAGATTCCCGGCATGTTGATCGCCTCCTCCCTCACCTGCCCGGTATTCGGCGGCAAGCTGCGCGACGTCAAGGGCGAGGACGCAGCGCGCAAGGTGCCCGGGGTCAAAGATGTGGTGCGGCTGGACAATGCTGTCGCAGTGACCGCAACCAATTTCTGGGCTTGCCAACAAGGGCTGCGCGCGCTGGAAATCGAATGGGACCGAGGGCCCCAGGCCGGCGTCCACTCAGAACAACTGGACAAGGCCTTGTACGATGCCAGCGCCGGCGACGGTGTGTTCGCGCACAAGTCCGGCGACATTGCCGCCGAGCTGAAAAGCGCCCCTGGACGTTTTGAAGCCATTTACGAGCAGCCCTTCCTCTCCCATTCGCCGCTGGAGCCGATGACCTGCGTGGCCCACGTGCGCGCCGATCAATGCGAATTGTGGGTCGGCTGTCAGGCGCCAGGACTGGCCCAGGCGGGGGCCGCAAAAATCTGCGGCATGCCGCCGGAAAAGGTGGTCATTCACAACCAGTTGATCGGCGGTGCTTTTGGGCGTCGTCTTGAATCGGACTACATCTTTCAGGCCGTGGACATCGCCCGGCAGCTCGATTACCCGATCAAGCTGATCTGGAGTCGCGAAGAGGACATGACCCACGACAAATACCGGCCGCAGTACGTCGACCGCCTCAGCGCTGCGCTGGGCAAGGATCTGCGGCCGACCGGCTGGGAACACCGCATCGCCGGGGCATCGGTGGTCGCGGCCTATATCGGCAAGATGCCCGATGACGGGGTGGATTTCGATGCGGTGGAAGTGGCCAAGGAGCCGATCTACACGCTGAATCATCTGCAAGTCCGGTATATCCGCCACGAGCCACTGGTGATTCCGGTGTCCTGGTGGCGCGGCGTGGGGCCGTTGCGCAGCACGTTTGCCGTCGAGTCGTTCATCGATGAGCTTGCCCACAACGCCAAGGCCGATCCGGTGCAATACCGGCTGGACCTGATGCAGGCGCACCCCCGAGGGCAGGCAGTGCTGAAGAAGGCCGCCGAACTGTCGGGCTGGAGCAGCACCCTGCCCGCCGGCGTCGGTCGTGGGGTTTCCGTGACGTCGGTGTTCGGCAGTTACATCGCCACCGTGGTCGAGCTGGAAAAACGTGCCGACAAGGGCCTGCACATCCGGCGGCTGGTGTCGGTGATCGATTGCGGCTTCGCCAACAACCCGACCTCGGTCGCTTCGCAACTGGAGGGCGGAACCCTGTTCGGCCTCTCTGCCGCGCTGTTCAACGAGATCCTCATCGAAAACGGCCAGGTCCGGCAGACCAACTTCCACGAATACCGCCAGGTACGCATGAGCGACGTGCCGCCGGTGGAGGTGCACATCATGCCCAGCCTGGAAAGCCCCGGTGGCGTCGGTGAAACCGGTGCCGTGCCGGCTGCGGCTGCGCTGGTCAACGCGCTGTATGCCGCGAGCAAGGTTCGCGAACGTCGGCTGCCGCTGAGCCGTTTCGGCTATTTCACCGTGTGAGGTGTGCATCATGAAACCTGTCCATCATGCGCTCGGCCTGCTCGCCACCTGCACCGTCCTGAATGCCTTCGCCAGCGACGCAGCACCGATGAGCAAAGGCGAATACCTGGCCCGGGCCGCTGACTGCGTGGCCTGCCACGTCGTACCCGGCGGCAAGCCGTATGCCGGCGGCCTTGAATTCAAACTGCCGTTCGGCACCATCTATTCACCCAATATCACCGCCGACATGGAAACCGGGATCGGCAGCTGGACTGACGACGACTTCGTCAGCGCCGTACAAAGCGGTGTCGGCAAGGACGGCAAGCACTATTACCCGGCGTTCCCCTACACCTCCTACACGCTGATGCCCCGTGAGGACATTCTGGCGATCAAGGAATACCTGTTCAGCCTGCCGCCGGTGAAACAGAAGCCGCCGGAGAACAAGCTGTCGTTTCCGTTCAACCAGCGCTGGGGAATGATGTTCTGGAACGTGGTGTTCGCGTCCTCCAAACGCTTCGAACCGGACAGCAAACAGTCGGCGGAATGGAACCGCGGCGCCTATCTGGTCCAGGGGCCCGGCCACTGCGGCGAGTGTCATACGCCGCGCAACCTGTTCCAGGCCATGAGCAGCGGGCGGCCGCTGGCGGGTGCCGACATTGGCAACTGGCATGCCTACAACATCAGCTCCGACCCGACTTATGGCATCGGCGCCTGGCCTGAAGAGGCGCTCATCAGCTATCTGGGCAAGGGCTATGCGTCCGGTTACGGCGGTGCCGGCGGGCCGATGACCGATGCGGTCGAGCACAGCCTGAAGTACCTGACCCCGGCCGATCTGAAAGCCATCGCCGTCTACCTGAAAAGCGCCCCGGCCCAGGCCGAAGGAGTGGCACGCCCGACGGTCGCGTTCAACCCTGCGCCGCTCAAGCCGGATCTGGGTTCGAAGCTGTTCAATGACAACTGCGTCGGCTGCCATCTTCTCGACGGCAGCGGCAGGCAGTCTCCGGCGGGTGGTCTGGCCGGGCTGAAGACCATCAACGACCCCACCGGGAAAAACCTGATCGCCACCCTGCTGGAAGGACACACCCCCCTCGCCACCCGCGCCGACCAGCGTATGCCGCACTTTGGCCGGGGCTACAACGACACCGAACTGGCCGCGCTGAGCAACTTCGTGCTGCAACGCTTCGGTTCGGCCAATGGCCGGATCGAGCCTGAAGACGTGACCAAAAGCCGGGAGAGCGCACTGCATTGAGAACCGGTGAATAGAGTTTTGTTTTGGTAGGAGTGAACTCTACTCGCGAAGGCGGTGGATCAGTCAGCACAGCATTGACCGGAATGACGCCTTCGCGAGCAGGGCTCCCTCCCACGGGTCAGGTGTGGCGCAGAGACTTCTGCATGACACCAAATCCCGTAGCAGTCCGGCTTGCCGGAGGCAGCGCATTCAAGGACACCATCGCAGTAAGCCGAACCGCTATGTTTTTGTGGGAGGGAGCCTGCTCGCGAAAGCGGTGGATCAGTCAGCACAGCATTGACCGGAATGACGCCTTCGCGAGCAGAGCTCCCTCCCACGGGGTATGTGTGGTGCAGATGAGTTCTGCATGACACCAAATCCCGTAGCAGTCCGGCTTGTCGGCGGCAGCGCATTCAAGGACGCCACCGCAGTAAGCCGAACCGCTATGTTTTTGTGGGAGGGAGCCCTGCTCGCGAAGGCGGTGGGTCAGCCAACACGGCATTGACCGGAATGACGCTATCGCGAGCAGAGCTCCCTCCCACGGGGTATGTGTTGTGCAGATGATTTCTGCATGACACCAAATCCCGTAGCAGTCCGACTTGTCGGCGACGGCGCATTCAAGGACACCATCGCAGTAAGCCGAACCGCCATGTTTTTGTGGGAGGGAGCTCTGCTCGCGAAGGCGGTGGGTCAGTCAGCACAGCATTGACCGGAATGACGCTATCGCGAGCAGAGCGCCCTCCCACGGGTCAGGTGTGGTGCAGATGAGTTCTGCATGACACCAAATCCCGTAGCAGTCCGGCTTGCCGGCGGCAGCGCACTCAAGGACGCCGCCGGCAAGCCAGGCTGCTACGGGTGCCCGGTTACCCGCGGGGTGGGTGACATACACAGGACCTGTGGGAGCGGGCTTGCCCGCGAAGGCGTTGTGTCAGGCGACCTTGCAGCGTCTGTAAAAACCCATTCGCGGGCAAGCCACGCTCCCACAGGGATTTACACCGAACCGCCGTGTTTTTTGTAGGAGTGAGCTCTGCTCGCGAAGGCGGTGGATCAGTCAACACGGCATTGACCGGAATGACGCTATCGCGAGCAGAGCTCCCTCCCACGGGGTTTGTGTCGTTCAGATGATTTCTGCATGACACCAAATCCCGTAGCAGTCCGGCTTGCCGGCGTCAGCGCATCCAAGGACGCCACCGCTGGCAAGCCAGGCTGCTACGGGTGCCCGGTTGTCTGCGGGGTGGGTGACATACACAGGACCTGTGGGAGCGGGCTTGCCCGCGAAGGCGTTGTGTCAGGCGACCTTGCAGCGTCTGTAAGAACGCATTCGCGGGCAAGCCACGCTCCCACAGGGGTTTACACCGAACCGCCGTGTTTTTGTAGGAGTGAGCTCTGCTCGCGAAGGCAGTGGGTCAGTCAACACGGCATTGACCGGAATGACGCCATCGCGAGCAGGTCTCTCTCCCACAGGTGTTGTGCGGCAAACCGGGCGACAACGGAGCCCGGCGCCCACCGGTGGCCTTTACAAGATTTAACCAGCGTTTACGCGAGGTCAGCGCCGCCAAGGGGTAGCGTGTTCCAAGGCGGTATTCGAGCGGTCAGCCATTCTCACCGGAGAACAACATGATCAAGGTCGTCCAGGCATTCGACAGAGCCCCTATCACCGAACTCGCACCCGATGACGAGGCGTCTCTGGAACGCAAACTCGGCACCGCTGCCCGGCTGTTCGCAGACCGCAAACAGTGGCTGGCGCCCTACCGTCGCATCGAGATCCTCGGCAAGATCGCCGCCATCATGACCACCCGGCGAGAGCACTTGGCCATGCAGATCGCCCGGGAAGGCGGCAAGCCACTGACCGACGCGCTGGTGGAGGTCGATCGCGCCATCGACGGCATGCACAACGCCGCCGATACCCTGCGCAGCATGGGCGGCGAAGAAATCCTCATGGGGCTGACCGCTGCCAGCGTTAACCGGCGTGCGTTCACCATTCGCGAACCGATCGGCGTCGTAGTCGCCATCTCGGCCTTCAACCACCCACTCAATCTGGCGGTCCACCAACTTGCCCCGGCGATTGCCGTCGGCTGTCCGGTGATCATCAAACCGGCGTCGGCAACGCCACTCAGCGCGCTGGAGTTGGTGTCGATCGTTCAGGAAGCTGGACTGCCCGAAGGCTGGGTGCAGTCCTTCGTGCCTGAAGCACGGGGCCTGTCGGAAAAACTGGCAACCGACCCCAGGGTCGCCTTCGTCAGCTTCATCGGCTCGGGGCGCGTTGGCTGGCACCTGCGCTCGCAGATCGCCCCCGGCACCCGTTGCGCGCTGGAACACGGCGGCGTCGCACCGGTGATCGTCGACCGCAGTGCCGATCTGGACGTGGTGATCGGCCCGCTGGTCAAGGGTGGCTATTACCACGCCGGCCAGGTGTGCGTGTCGGTGCAGAGAATCTATGTTCACAGCGATTTGCAGAGCGAGTTCCTCGGCCGTTTTACCGAGCAGGTCAAAGCGTTGAAAACCGGTGACCCGACCTTGAAGGAAACCGAAGTCGGCCCGTTGATCAATCCCGGTGAAAGCGAGCGTGTCGCCGGCTGGATCGACGAAGCGGCCGCCGCAGGCGCGCAGGTGATCGGCGGTGGCCGCCTGAGCGAAACCACCCTGCTCCCGGCGATCATCGTCAACCCGCCTGCCGAAGCCAAAGTCTCCGTCCACGAAGCATTCGGGCCGATCACCTGCGTGTTCCCCTTCACCGCGCTGGACGAGGCCATCGCCCGCGCCAACTCGCTGTCGGTGGCCTTTCAGGCCAGCGTGTTCACCGAAAACCTCAACCGCGCGCTGTATGCCGCCGAACGGCTCGACGCGTCGGCCGTGATGATCAACGACCACACCGCGTTCCGCACCGACTGGATGCCGTTCGCCGGACGCCGCGAGTCGGGCTACGGCATAGGCGGCATCCCCTGGACGATGCACGAGATGACCCAGCAGAAAATGATTGTGTTCAAAAGCCATCCCGTGGACGGCGGCCACTGACACCGCTGGGAGTCCAGCGCCATCGGGACGTCACAGACCTCTGCGACCGGAGTTCGCTACATGTCGAAAGCTCACTTGTTCACGCCGCTGCACATCGGCGATCTGCAACTGGTCAACCGGATCATCGTCGCGCCGATGTCGCAGTACTCCGCAACGGATGGCTGCATGAACGACTGGCACCTGATCCACCTGGGCAGCCTCGCCATGTCCGGCGCCGCGCTGTTGACCACCGAAGCCGTCGCCGTATGTCCCGAAGGACGCATCACCTATGCCGACCCGGGCCTGTACAGCGACACCACCGAAGCGGCCATGAAGCGTGTGCTGGACGGCATACGCCGGTGGTCGCCGATGCCGTTCGCCGTGCAGTTATCCCATGCCGGGCGCAAGGCTTCGACCGAAGTGCCGTGGAAACCCAAGACCCAGTTCGCCCCTGGCACGCTGAACGGCTGGCAGACCGAAGCGCCCTCTGCGATCCCCCATGGCGAAGGTGAATTGCCCCCCGTCGAGCTGGACAAACCGGGCCTGGCGCGGGTTCTTCAGGCATTCGTGGACGCCACGGTGCGTGCCGACCGCATCGGTTTCGACCTGATTCAGATGCACGCCGCGCACGGCTACCTGCTGCATCAGTTCCTCTCGCCGCTGTCCAATCAACGCAGCGACGAATACGGCGGTTCGCTGGAAAACCGCATGCGCTTTCCGCTCGAAGTCTTCGACGCGATCCGCGCGGTATTGCCCAGACACAAACCGGTGACGGTACGGGTATCGGCCACCGACTGGATGGCGGGCGGTTGGACCCTCTACGAAACCATCACCTTCGCTCAGGCCCTGGCCGAACGAGGTTGCGCGGCCATCAACGTTTCCAGCGGCGGCACCCATCCGGCACAGCAGATCCCCGTCACGCCCGGCTATCAGGTGCCGCTGGCCCGGGAGATCAAGGCTGCCGTAAAAATCCCGGTGATTGCCGTGGGCCTGATCACTGCGCCGGAACACGCGGAGGGGATCATCGGCACCGGTGATGCCGACTGCATCGCCCTGGCCCGCACCCTGCTCTACGACCCGCGCTGGCCATGGCACGCCGCCGCAGCCCTGGGCGCCCATGTGCGGGCACCCGCCCAATATATGCGCTGCCAGCCACGAGTCTTCAAGGAGCTGTTCACCCCCCTCGACTGATGCCGGGCCGGCCGCCGAACCCCGGACGCTGCTGCCCGACACTGCAGCGTCAGAACCTGTCTATTCTCCCTGGACCCACTGTCGCCCAGCCGTAACGACGTCACCGCCGAGTGAGACTGACGATGAACAGAAACGACCTGCGTCGCGCCGACATCAATTTGCTGGTGGTATTCGAAACCCTGATGCACGAACGCAACGTCACGCGGGCCGCCGAAAAGCTGTTCCTCGGTCAGCCGGCGATCAGTGCGGCGCTTGGCCGTCTGCGTTCGCTGTTCGACGACCCGCTGTTCATTCGCACCGGGCGCTTCATGGAGCCCACCGCCCGGGCCGAGCAGATCCTTTCGCAGCTGTCGCCCGCACTGGACGCCATGCAACTGGCCCTGAGCAACACCTCCGATTTCAGCCCGGCCACCAGCACGGCGACGTTTCGAATCGGTTTGTCCGACGATGTGGAATACGGGCTGCTGCCGGAATTCATGCGGCAGATTCGCGAGGAAGCGCCGCTGATCACCATGGTGGTCAGGCGCGCGGACTACTGGCAGATGCCGGTCCTGCTGGCCAGCGGCGAGATTTCCGTGGGCGTCAGTTACACCCGCGAACTGCCGGCCAATGCCAAACGCAAGCTGCTGCGCAAGGTGGTGCCGAAAGTGCTGCGCGCCGACAACAAGCCGGGCGACCTGTCGCTGGATGAATATTGCGACCGCCCCCACGCCCTGATTTCCTACACCGGCGACATTGTCGGCTACGTCGACGCCGAGCTTGGCAAGCTGGGCAGAACCCGCAAAGTCAGGCTGGCCGTGCCGCAGTTCAGCTCGCTGCCCATCCTGCTCAGGGGCACCGATCTGTTGGTGACCGTGCCGGATTACGTCACCGAAGCCATGGTTGCCTTGGGTGGTCTGCGGGCCGAGCCGCTGCCTTACGAGGCCGCCTGCTTCGACCTGTCGATGGTCTGGCGCAGCGCGCTGGATTCGGACCCGGCGGAACAGTGGCTGCGCTCGCGGCTGGGCCAGTTGATGCGCAAGGACGAAGACTGACCAGCCCTGGCAGAGGAATCGCTGCGGGTGGCGCGCCTTGTGGACGCCCCACCCGGCAGCCCGCGCTTAGAACTTCAGCACCGCGCGCCCGACGATATCGCCGGCCCGCAGCAGATCGAGGTAGGTGTTCAGTTCATCGAACTTGAAGGTCTTGATGGTGTGGCGAATCTTGCTCTGCGCCGCCAGCATCATCACCTCGCTCAGGTCGGTGTTGTTGCCCCAGAACGAGCCCTGGAAGGTCTGCTCCCTGGACACCCGGGGAAACAGCGGCACATCGATGCGGTCGCCGACCAGGCCGACGTTGACATAGTGGCCGCTGATGGACAGTAGGCTGAACGCCAATTGCATCATTTCCGGCGCGCCGGCGCAATCGATGATGGCGTCGAGTTCGCCTTGCCCGGTCAACCTGCCCAGTTCCTTGCCGACGTCGGCTTCGGACTTGCCGGCGATGCTGATGACGTGGTCGGCGCCGTAGTCCTGCGCCACCTTCAGCTTTTCCGGATTGCGCGCGAAAGCCACCACCCGCGCCCCGCCGCCCAGCAGTTTTGCATACTGAACGGCGTAGGCGCCCAGACCGCCGACACCGAAGATGCCCATCACCCGGTCCGGGCCGAGAGCGCCGCCGTCACGCAGCTTTTTGATGCCGCGATAGGGGGTCAACCCGGCATCGGTGAGTGGCGCCAGCTCTTCCGGCTTCAGGCGGTTATCGACCTTGATGACATAGCGGGCCGGCACCGGCACGTATTCGGCGAAACCGCCGTAGAGACCAAAGCCGGGCCAGCGCACGTTGGCGCAGATATGGGTGTTGCCTACCAGACAATGGCGGCAAGTGCCGTCACCCCAGCCGGGTGCCACCACCACTTGATCGCCTTCTTTCAGGTGCAGGGACTGCGGCACCAGCGAGCCGATCTTGTCCACCACACCGGCAATTTCATGCCCCGGCGTGATCGGCATCGGCAGCTCGGCGTACTTGAGAAAGTAGCGATCGACCAGTTGAACATCGCTTCGACACATGCCGCAGGCTTTGACGTTTACCAGCACTTCGTCCGGTTGAATCTCGGGAATCGCGATGTCTTCAAGCACGAGCGGTTTGCCGTATTCGTGAATACGTGCAGCTTTCATGGTTGCCATGACTGATTTCCTCGTTGAATGCGTTATCGGGTTTTCCAGGGCAAACAGAGGTCTGTCGCCGTCATGACGGCGAGTCGTTTCCGGGCATCAGGCGTAATCAGTTCTTTATGTTCAGAGCATCGATGGCCGCTTGTGCAACCGCGATATCCTGCTCGACGGTGCCTGCGCTGGTACCCACGGCGCCGACGATGTGCTTGCCGATCACGATCGGCAGGCCGCCACCGAGGATGACGACGTTGCCGCTGTTGGTCTGATCGATACCGTAGAGAGGGGCGCCGGGCTGTGCGAGCTCGCAGAGATACTCTGTGGTCTTGTCGAAGATTCGCGCTGTTTTCGCCTTGCGAATGGCCAGGTCGATACTGCCGATCAGCGCGCCATCCTGTCGGATGAAAGCCACCAGATGCCCGCCGCTGTCGACGACGGCGACGTTGTAGGCAAGGCCAATCCGTTCGGCAGCCGCTTCGGCCGCATCCAACATTTGCCTGGCTTCTTGCAGCGTGATGCTTTCGTAGGTTCTGGTCATGCTGATCACCTTTTACGGTGTCCGGGCGAACGCGACAGTGCGTCCCGACAAGCAGCCCCTTTGTACCACCCCGGCAAACCGTCCCGCCTGTTAAACGCTGTGAATTTGCGTGACGCCCGCTTCGGTGGCGGACCTCGATGGCGCACGATGGCGGCAGACGAATTCGTGCCGTACGAGCTGATCTATCCTGACCCGGACTGCCTGAAGCGGCACGGGTGTGGTGGATTCACCACTCGCTCCTTTCAACTTCACACAGGAACACAGCCATGCAATCCATCTCCGTTCTCGGCCTTGGCGCGATGGGCGCCGCACTCTCCCGGGTCCTGCTGCAGTCGGGTTACCCGCTGACCGTCTGGAACCGCTCCGCTGGCCGGGCAGACGCGCTGGAAAAACAAGGCGCGCGCGTCGCCCCCGACCCGGCGTCGGCCATCCGCTCCAGTGACGTGACGATTGTCTGCGTCGACAACTACGACGTGTCGCTTTCCCTGCTCGATGCCGACCCGGGCGCAGTCCACGGCAAGGCGCTGATCCAGCTTTCCACCGGCAGTCCAAAAAACGCGCGAACCTTGAGTGATTGGGCCCACCGGCACGGCGCCCGTTACCTCGACGGGGCGATCATGGCGTTCCCCGAACAGATCGGCATGGCCGAGACATCGATCATCGCCTCGGGCGATATCGACGTATTCCGTGCGAATGAAGTGGCCTTGCGGGCTCTGGCGCCGGCGCTGGAATACCTGGGCGAGTCGGTCGGCACCGCTGCTGCTCAGGATTGCGCCGTCGCCGCCTACTTTGCCGGCGGCCTGATCGGCGCCCTGCACGGCGCGCTGATCTGCGAAACCGAGGGCCTGCCCGTGGACGCTTTCGCTTCGCGGCTCAACACCTTGTCGCCGGTACTGGGCGGCGATATCGAGCATCTGGGCAAGACCCTTGCCCAGGGCAATTTCGATCATCCCTATGCCAGCCTGAAAACCTGGAGCGCGGCGATTCGGCGTCTTTCGGTGCATGCACGCGAATCGGGGATCAACGGCGATTTTCCGGAGTTCGCCACGCGGCTTTTTGAGACAGGTGTGGACCGTGGCCTGGGCGATCAGGAGGTTTCCGCGTTGATCAAGGTCCTGCGCGGCTGATAACCGCGCGTTCAGCGGAACCTCATCCCGGCTTCCGACCACTCAGCCCACGCAAGCGGAATATCCCCGAATCCTGACCCGCGCGTCGCTTCGATGAGACTCCAGCCCCGCTTGCGCAACGGGCGTCTCATCACGCCGACAACTAGGGAGTACCGGTATGTCGTTATCCGTAAACGGAGGCTCTGCGTTCATCCCGCATAACCTCACGCCCCATGACCCGACTGGCGCAGCAGGCCAGCATCGGCAAAACGATCTCGCCACCTCGTTGCTGTTTGCCGGTGGCAACAGTGGCATGGTCAATTTCGCCCCGCCGTCGTCACGCATCGAAGGTCCGAATGAAAGCTCGCCGGTCTCGGCGGCACAGAACCGTTCAGTCCAGTCGCCCGGCAATGGCACCGGCACAGGCGCCACTGACGAGATCCTCAATCTGCTGCAATCGCTGCTGCAGGCCTTGCTCAGAATGCTGGGTGGCAACAACACACCCGATGCAGAAGGTGGGTCTGGTGGGTCTGGTGGAGGCTCCGGCGGGGGTTCGGGGGGTGGCTCCGGGGGGGGCAGCAGTCCGGCCGGTGGCAGCGCGTTCACGCCACAGAATCTCGCGGCCCAGCCGAGCAGCGGCGCACCGCAGACCCAAGCCAGCGAAGGCGCCACCAGCAACGCCAACGTCGGCAATGCGCCCAAGGGCATGCCCCAGGATCTGTGGAAAGACTGCGTGAACGCCGGCAACAAATTCGGCGTCGATCCCTTCGTGCTGGCGGCGCAGTCGAAGCAGGAAAGCAACTTCGGCCACGACCTCTCCGGTGCCAGCGGCGGCGACGGTGTCATGCAGGTGGAACCGAGCACCCGCGCGGCCTACGCCGGCCAATTCCAGGAAAAAACGGGGCACGCCTACAACCATGGCAGCCAGTCGGATCAGGTAGCGATGGCGGCGCTGATCATGGGCAGCAAAGGCGGCGACACCACCGCGCAGCTGCAACGATACAACGGCGGCGACAACTGGAAGCCGGGCGCGACAGACTCTTACGGACGGGTGATCAAGGCCGACGAATACGCGGCCAGCGTCGAGAACATCGCCAAACAACTGCGCGCCAGCGTGGCCTGACCCACCGCCTTCGCGGGCAAGCCCGCTCCCACAGGATCTGTGTTCGCCACCTGACTAATGGAGACACCCAATCCGTAGCAGTCTGGCTTGCCAGCGGTGGCGTTCTTGAGGGTGCCACCGCCGGCAAGCCGGACTGCTACGGGTCCGGGGACACTGCCAAAACGATAGGCGATCACAGGACTTGTGGGAGGGAGCCCTGCTCGCGAAAGCGGTGGACCAGTCTCCACGGCATTGTCTGATCTGACGCCTTCGCGAGCAGGGCTCCCTCCCACAGGATCTGTGTTCGCCGCCTGACTGATGGAGACACCCAATCTGTAGCAGCATGGCTTGCCGGCGGTGACCTCCTCAATTGCGCTATCGCCAGCAAGCCGGGCTGCTGCAGCGTCGGTATTGTGCAAACCTTCCTGTCGACCGAAACTGCGCAGCGCCAACACCGGAATCTGGGCTACTGTCCTCATCGGTTCCACTGCTCTCGGAGACACAACGATGCCCCTCGCGCGCGAGATAGACATTCAGGCCTTCATCGACGCACAACCCTTTTCCCGTTTGCAGTGGCGTGTGTGGGCGCTGTGTTTCGGTGTCCTGATTCTCGACGGCTTCGACGTGGTGATCATCGGCTTCATTGCCCCGGTGCTGTTGCTGGAGTGGACCTCGACGTCGACCGCTGCCATCGGCGTGGTCATCAGTGCCGGACTGGTCGGGCTGGCGATCGGTGCGCTGCTCGGCGGGCCGCTGGCCGATCGTTTCGGGCGGCGACCTGTGTTGACGGTCTCGGTGCTGTTTTTCGGCCTGATGAGCCTCGCCAGTGCACTGTCCCCAGACGTCACCACCTTATCGCTGCTGCGCTTTCTCACCGGTATCGGCCTGGGTGCATCGCAACCCACCGCGGCGGCGCTGGCCAGTGAGTATGCCCCGCGCAAATACCGCTCGCTGATGGTCACCACGGCCTACTGCGGCTTCGCCATCGGCGGTTCGTCGGCAGGCCTGCTGGCGAGCTACCTGCTGGCCGGACACAGCTGGCGCTGGTTGCTGGTGATCGGCGGCCTGATCCCGCTTGGCTATACGGTGCTGCTGTACGTGGCCCTGCCGGAGTCGGTGAAGTTCCTCGCCGCACAGAGGCGCACCAGTTCCCGGCTCACCGGCCTGATCAACCGAATCAGTCCCGCCAGCGCGGATGCCGGCACCTCATTCACCTCGCCGGCCATTCACCTGTCACGCCAAGGCACCATTGCCTCGCTGCTGTCGCCCGAATACCGACGCGCCACCCTGGCGATGTGGTGCGGTTTTTTCATGAACCTGTTGGTGGCGTACTTCTTCAACGGCTGGCTGCCGGTGCTGATGACCTTCGAAGGCTTCAACATCAGCGACTGCGTACTGGTGGGCGCCATGTTTCAGGCCGGCGGCATCCTCGGCATCGTCATCATCGGCTGGGAAATGGACCGCTTTCGCGCCCACCGCGTGCTGATGCTGACCCTGTCTGCTGCCGCCGTGCTGACCCTGGTGCTGGTCCGCGTCCAGCTGGGGCTGCACGGTTTCATGGCCCTGGCCTTCTTGCTCGGTTACTGCATCAACTCGGCCAATACCGGCTGGACGGCCATGGCCGCCAATTACTACCCGACCGAGATGCGCGCCACCGGCATCAGCTGGATGACCGGCATCGCCCGCTTCGGCGCGGTGGCCGGTGCGTACGGCGGCGGCCTGCTGCTGGCCCTGCACTGGCAGCCACCGCAATTGCTCAGCCTGTTGTTCGCGCCGCTTGCCGTGGCGGTCATTGCCGCCGGAATCAGGGGCGCAGTCGATGGCCGTACGCAGCCAGACCCATCACCCGCACTGTCAGCGCTCAGTGATAAGCATCCCCCACCCTGACCTTGCCGCGGAACACGTAATAGCTCCAGCAGGTGTACATCAGAATGATCGGCAGGATGAACAGCGCGCCGATCAGGATGAACAACTGACTGGTGGGCGGAGACGCCGCCTGCCACAAGCTCAACGACGGCGGCACGATATTGGGCCAGACGCTAAGGGCCAGGCCCAGATAACTGAGCACCATCAGCAGCAGGACGAACGCGAACGGCCAGTGAGTGTGATGCCGCCCCACCGTGTGTAACGCGCCGAACAGCGATGCCAGTACCAGCACTGCAGCGACCACGAGCAACAGCGGATGGGCCAGCCAGAAACCGCGAATCTGCGCGTTCAACAGCGCGGTCCACAGACTGGTGACCACCAGCACCGCAAACAGCAGCCACACCAGTGGACGGGTATAGATGCGCATCTGCGCTTCGAGCCGGCCTTCGGTCTTGACCAGCAACCAGGTGCTGCCCAGCGCGGCATACGCCACCAGCAACCCCAGGCCGCAGAACAGCGGAAACGGTGCCAGCCAGTCGAGATTGCCGCCGGTGAAGATCATGCCCTGAACCGGAATTCCGGCGATGTAGGTGCCGATCACCACACCCTGGCAAAACGTCGCCAGCACCGAACCGCCAATGAACGCCTTGTCCCAGATATGCCGTTTGCGCTGACTCGCCTTGAAGCGGAATTCAAAGGCGACCCCGCGAAAGATCAACCCCGCCAGCATCAACACCAGCGGCAGGTAAAGCGCTTCCAGAATCACCGAATAGGCGATCGGAAAGGCGCCGTACAAAGCCGCGCCGCCGAACACCAGCCAGGTTTCATTGCCGTCCCAGACCGGCGCCACGGTGTTCATCATCACATCGCGCTCATCACTGGCGGGGACCAGCGGAAACAGGATGCCGATGCCCAGATCGAAGCCATCCATGATCACGTACATCACGATGCCGATGGCGATGATCGCCGCCCAGATCAGCGACAGGTCTATGCCCTGAATACCCATGATCGGTTCACCTCTTCAATGGGTGTGACTGCTGTGTTCGATACCTTCGGGAACCGCCGACAGCGGCCGGCGCGGCGTGCGCTCGTGGCCGGGGCCGCCGACCGGCGCATGTTCCAGATGCGGCTGTGGCCCCCGGCGAACCAGACGCAGCATGTAACCGATGCCCACGGAAAACACCGAGCAATAGATCAACACGAACAGTGCCAGGGAAATGCTCATCTGCGCGACACTGTGCGGCGACGCCGCATCGGCGGTGCGCAACACGCCATACACCACCCACGGCTGGCGCCCGACCTCGGTGGTGATCCAGCCCGCGAGCATCGCCAGCAGCCCCGACGGCCCCATGCACAGCACCAGCCAGAGAAAGCCGCGATGCCGGTAAATACGCCCGCCACGGCGCAGCAGCAGACCCAGCAGGCCGGTCAGAATCATCAACATGCCAAGCCCTGCCATGACCCGAAAACTCCAGAAGACGATGGTCGAGTTGGGGCGTTCTTCCCGGGGAAAGCTTTTCAACGCCGGGATCTGTTTGCTCAGGCTGTGGGTCAGGATCAGGCTGCCCAGCCAGGGGACTTCCAGCTTGTAGCGGGTCTGCTCGGCGTCCATGTCCGGCCAGCCGATCAACACCAGCGGCGTCGGCGAATCATCGGTGTTTTCCCAGTGCCCCTCGATGGCAGCGATCTTCGCCGGCTGATGCTCCAGCGTGTTCAGCCCGTGGGCATCGCCGACGATGGCCTGGATCGGTGCGACAATCAGCGCCATCCACAGCGCCATCGACAGCATCTTGCGTACCGGCGGCGAATCGTTGCCACGCAGCAAGTGCCAGGCGGCACTGGCGCCAACGAAAAACGCCGTCGCCACAAAAGCGGCAATCGCCATGTGCGCCAGGCGGAAGGGGAACGACGGATTGAACACAATCGCCAGCCAGTCCACCGGGATCACCCGGCCGTCCACCACCTCGTAACCCTGCGGGGTTTGCATCCAGCTGTTGGACGCCAGAATCCAGAACGTCGACATCAGCGTGCCCAGCGCGACCATTAGCGTCGAAAAGAAATGCAGCCCGCGCCCTACCCGCGCCCAACCGAACAGCATCACCCCGAGAAAACCGGCTTCGAGGAAGAAGGCAGTGAGCACTTCATAGGTCAGCAACGGGCCGGTGATACTGCCGGCCACGGCGGAGAAACGGCTCCAGTTGGTGCCGAACTCGTAGGCCATGACCAGTCCGGAGACCACACCCATGCCGAAGTTGACGGCGAAGATTTTCGACCAGAACAGGTAAAGATCGCGATACGTCGACTGGCCCGTCTGCAGCCAGCGCCATTCCAGCACCGCCAGAAAACTCGCCAGCCCGATGGTGATCGCTGGAAACAGGATGTGGAACGACACGGTGAACGCAAATTGAATCCGCGCGAGATCCAGCGCCTCTGGACTTGGCATGACGGCACCTCTTCGGCTGTGCTTTGGAACACCTCGACTTTGCCTTCCCGCTTTCCGAGGTCAGCTGACGCAACCGGGTCGGTCGGGATCATGTGAGGATCATCTTCGTCACGTCCGAGCGATGTCGAGTTAAGCGCGGTGAAGAAAGGTGAATATGAGGGTGTGTGGGCCGTTTCGCCTTCGGCGAGTTGCGCAAACCTGTAGGAGCTGGCTTGTCCTGCGACCGGCGAGGCACTCGTCGTAAAACCTGTGCGTGCGGTGTGTCTGATGGATTGCTGGTCTGCTAACGCAGCCCTGTTTCGCCTACGGCACGTTACGCGGACCTTTGTAGAAGCTGGCTTGCCCTGCGAGCGGCGACGCAGTCGTCGTAAAACCTGCGCACTCGATTTGTCTGGTCTTGCGCTGTAGCTGCTAACGCAGCTTGGTTTCGCCTGGCGGCGAGTTACTTGGAAAAGCCCCAAGTAACCAAGGGCTCTTATCCCCGCCATACGGTGCCTCGCCACAGGCTCGGCATGCCCTCACTCCGGCGACGCTCCGTGGGCCCGCCGCGAATGGGCCATCCATGGCCCACGCGGCTCTCGCGGCATCCATGCCGCTCGACCCACTCCGCACCGCCTGCGTTCGGCCTTCTGGGACGGGGCCCCAAAAATCAAAAGCCAAATCAAAAGCCAGATCAAAAGCCGGCGAAACACACACTCCCTGTGGGAGCGGGCTCGCCCGCGAAGGCGGCCTTGAGATCGCCACCGCCGGCAAGCCGGACTGCTACGGGTTTGGCGACGTGCCGAAATCTGCCGGACACTCTCGAAACCTGTGGGAGCGAATTTATTCGCGATGCGATGTTCCTGACGATGGTTTCGTGCCGGCTGGACGGACATCGCGAATGAATTCGCTCCCACAGTGGATCTCCGCCGGTTCGGGGTACGCTGGTGTCAGCCAGTTTGCCTGCGTTGTCGTTCTCAAGATCCCTGACGCCGGTAAGTCGGACTGCTGCGGGGTGGCGTGTGCCATTTGATTTTGGCCGCAAGCCGTGGGAGCCGGCTTGCTGGCGATAGCGGTGTGTCAGGCAAATCGCTTTCGCGACCCTCGTAACCTCGGATCCCTCCCACAGGGGTCCGTGCTGGCTCCGCGGATTGTGTAGCCATGCCAAAATCCCGCAAACACGATAATCCGTGGGAGGGAGCCCTGCTCGCGAAGTCGTCAATCCAGACGATGCTGTGTCACCTGACCGACCGCCATCGCGAGCAGAGCTCCCTCCCACAATGATCTGTAGTGACCCCAACCTTGTTTGGCGTCCACACATCCGTAGCAGTCCGGCTTGCCGGCGGTGGCGATCTTGAGGACACCTTCGCGGGCGAGCCCGCTCCCACAGGGAATGCGCACGCTCGGCTTGTGCTTTTCAGCTTTTGATCTTGGGGCCCCGTTCCAGAAGGCCGCACGCAGGCGATGCGCAGTGGGCCGAGCGACAGGATGTCGCGAGAGCCGCGTGGGCCATGGATGGCCCATTCGCGGCGGGCCCACGGAGCATTGCCGGAGTGCGGGTATGCCGAGCCGAAGCGAGGCACCGTATGGCGGGGTAAAGAGCCCTTGGTTACTTGGGGCTTTTCCAAGTAACTCGCCGTCAGGCGAAACCAAGCTGCGTTAGCAGCTACAGCGCAAGACCAGACACACCGAGTGCGCAGGTTTACGACGACTGCGTCGCCGGTCGCAGGGCAAGCCAGCTCCTACAAGGGTTCGCGTAACGTGCCGCCAGGCGAAACAAGGCTGTATCAGCAGCCCGGCCCCACCGCAAGAAACATTGAGCTACACTCTCCGCGCCACTGTTTGCGCCGCTTCGAGGGCCACAGGCGTACAACCTGCCAGGGAGGTTTTTTGCGCTGACACGCATGTCACAACGCCGAAAGAATAGCCACGGCTCCGGGCGAGATCGTCATTCTGCCGTTCATTCAGGAGCGTTTTGTGATCGATGAAGCCGACAACGCCACGGAGCTGACATACACCTTCGGCCCCTTTCATTTCATACCTGCACGCAAGCTGTTACTCAAAGCCTCCACCCCCGTGCGTCTGGGCAGTCGTGCCCTGAGCGTATTAAACGCACTGGTCGAAAGGCCGGGTGAACTGATCAGCAATGCCGAACTCAGCGCACGGGCCTGGCCGGACAGCGCGCCGGACGACGACCGGCTCAACACTCAGATCGCCGCACTGCGCGAGGCGCTGGGTGACGGTTATGGCGATGACCATTACGTGACGGGCGTCGCGCAGATCGGCTATCGCTTCGTCGCGCCGGTCGCCCCTCGGCACAGCCACAGACTCGACACCGAGCACCTCACCACGCCCTCCCCGCTGCACAACCTGCCGCCTCTCGGCGCCGAGCCTGTCGGGCGCGCGCAAACCGTGCGGCTGTTGCAGGAACACCTGCGCCATGACCGGCTGGTGACCCTGGTCGGCCCGGGCGGTATCGGCAAGACCACGGTGGCGCTGACCATTGCCAGAGCGTCGCTCGGCGAATACGAACATGGCGTCTGGCTACTGGACATCGGCGCCCTGCGCGATCCCCACGCCCTGGCCGGCACGCTGGCGACGGCGCTGGATCTGACCTTTCACTCGGCCGATCCACTGCCGGTGCTGATCAAGTTCCTGCAAGACAAACATCTGCTGATCATCCTCGACAGCTGCGAACACCTGATCGACGCCGCCGCTGCGCTGGCCGAGCATTTGCTCGCAGGCGCTCCGGACGTTGTCTTGCTGGCGACCAGCCGTGAGCCGTTGCGTTTCCGTGGCGAGCGGGTCGAACACCTGCCCGCCCTGCTGACCCCGCCACCGGGCAGCGAGCTGTCGGCAGCCAGTACCCAGGCCTATTCCTCGGTGCAGCTGTTCGTCAAACGCGCCCGCGCCAGCCTGGAAAGCTTCGAGCTGACCGACGAGAACGCCGCGCTGATCGTGGACATCTGCCGCAAGCTCGACGGCATCGCGCTGGCGATCGAACTGACGGCCAGCCGGGTCGGGACGTTCAGTCTGCCGGTTTTGCTGTCGATGCTGGATAACCGTTTTCGTCTGCTGCATCAGGAACGCCGCTCGATCCTGCCCCGCCATCGCTCGCTGGCGGCCGCGCTGGAATGGAGCCACGAGACGCTGACCGGCAACGAGCGAATCGCCCTGCGCCGCATCGCCCTGTTCACCGGTGGCTTCAGTTTCGAGGCGGCCCATGCATTGACCGGGCTGGATGCCGTGAGCGCCATCGAAAGCATTGACGGCCTGGTCGCCAAGTCACTGTTGACCGTCGAGAGCAAAGGCATCGAGCTTCAATACCGGCTGCTGGACACCACCCGCTCCTATGCCTTGCAGAAACTCGAAGAGAGCGGCGAGTTCAGCCTGTGGCAACGCAAGCACGCCGAGTACTGCCGTGATCTGTTCATTCGCGCGGAGGCCGAATGGTCGGCGAGGAACACCAGCGAGTGGACCGACAAATACCGCCTGCGCCTGGGCGATGTGCGCGACGTGCTCAACTGGGCGTTTTCCGCGGAGGGCGATGTTGCCATCGGCATCGCGCTGACCGTGGCGGTCATTCCGCTGTGGATGCATCAGTCGATGCTCGGCGAACTGAACGAGAGCGTATCCCGCGCGCTCGCAAGCCAGGGCCGAGGTTATCCGCTGGCCGACAGGGAGTTGATGAAGCTGCACGCCGCGCGCGGGGCAACGCTGATGTACACCCAGGGGCTGGCGCCGGAGATCGATGCGGCCTGGACCCAGACCCTGCAAGTGGCGCAGCGTCTGAGCGACAGCGAATACCAGTTGCGCGCGCTGTGGGGGCTGGCCGCTTATCGCGTGTACATCGGCAATTATCAGGAAGGCCTGCAACTGCTGGAGCGCTTTGAAACCATCGCCGTCCGGCGCAAGGACACGGCGGCGCAGATGGACTGCGACCGTCTGGTGGCGACCGCCCTGCACTATCTGGGTGAGCAGGATCTGGCCAGACAACACCTGGACAACCTGATCAGCGACTACGTGCCGCCGCCGCAGCGCTCGCGCATGGCGCGCTTTCAGCTCGACCAGCACGTCGCTGCGCGCGTGCTGCTGAGCAATATCCAGTGGCTGCAAGGCCAGCCCGATCAAGCGGTGCAGACCGCACGCAGCGCGCTGAACGACGCCTTGAGCACCGATCATGCGCTGTCGATCTGCAACGCGCTGGTGCTCGCGCATTGCCCGGTGTCGCTGTACGTCGGCAACCTGGACGAAGCTCGCCGCGGCCTCACGCTGCTGTTCGAGCACCAGCTCCGGTACGGTCTGGTGCTGTGGAACGATCTGGCGCGCTGCCTGGAAGGCACCCTGCTGATCCTGCAGGGCAACTGCGCGGGTGTGACGCACTTGCAGCAGGCCATCGATGAGCTGTGCCATTCGCGCTTCGGCATGCGCTACCCCTACTTCCTCGGCGTGCTGGCTTCGGGCTACGGGGCGCTGGGCGACCGCTCGCGCGCCCGTGACACCATCCAGCGCGCGATCAAGTGGTGTTCGCAGCATGAAGAACACTGGTGCATCGCCGAATTGCTGCGTATCAAGGGCGATCTGCTGGTGATGGAAGGCGCGACCGCCTCGCTGGCGGCGGCTGAAGATTGCTACCTGAAATCACTGGAATGGTCTCGTCGGCAACGCCTGCTCGCCTGGCAACTGCGCACCGCGATCAGCCTCGCCCGGTTCTGGCAGAAACGCGGCGCTTGCTCCCAGGCCGAATCCCTGCTGACGTCGACCTATGCGCTGTTTGAGGAAGGCTTCGACAACACTGACCTGCAGGCTGCCAAGGCGCTGATCCGCGCCTTGCGTGATCCCTCCGGGCAGGCGGACTACGCGGGTGAAGACCTCGATCAGGACGACGAGAGCCGGCTGACGCCGTTGTCGGTCCTGCGCGCTCACCCGCTGAACCGGCTCTGAACCTGCTAGAGGCGATCAGACGTTTTCAATCGCTCGCCGCGTCAGCTTCAGATCGCGCAGCTCGAAGCCCTCGGTAAACCGATAGTAGACACCGCGCAAGCCGTCTTTGGCGGCGGTGCTGCGGCGCGTGGACCGGGCGGCGCCGGCGGCGACAAGGGCCACCCGCAACTCCCAGAACAGCGCCGACTGTTGTCGGGCGCACTGCATGGCCCGGCTCAACACATCGTCGATCACCCCATGCTCCAGACCCGGCATGTCCAGCAACACCTCAGCCTTGTTGCGCAGCAGATCGGCCAGATTGCAGACGCCACCGGACTTCTTCGCCAGGTCAATGGCCTGATTGATCGCCACCAGCGCTTCAAAGCCGTGCCCGCAATGGCGCAACGACTCGCAGAGTGTCTGCCACGCCTCGGTTTCGAGGATTTTCAACGCGTACCCGCCACACTGCTCCAGGCCTCCCCACAACCGGTGCGCACCGGTTTCCGAGGCGCCACTCGCCGACAGCAGGCGACACTGCAAGGCCAGCGTCACCGCGGGATCGAAGCCGGCCTGATACTCGGCGGGTTGCAGGTCGAACTCCTGCAGCAATCGGCCCGCCTGTTCGTCCCGGCCGTTGTGCATGAGCACCTCGAAACACAGCGCCAGACACAGGTAAAAAGCGTCCGGCCGCCTGCGCGCCTCCCCCAGTGCATTGAACGCCGAGCGTAACGCCTGCACCGGCATGCCCCGCAGCAACGCCACCCGGGCGCTGGTCGCACAGGCAAAATTGCGCTGGCGCAGTTCGAAATAGCGCAGCGACCGCAGCTTGCTGTTTTTCGCCAGCTCCGCGCTGTCGCCGAACCGGCTCTGGGCCAGCAGCTGGTTACCCAGATAATGATCGGCACTGCCCGTCAGCCAGTACGAGATGACTCTTTCCGCCTCGCCGCCGTGCAGCGAACACTCCGCCGCATAGCGCTCGCTCAGCTCCGCTGCGCGCTGGAACTCACCGTTGATCATCAGCGCCAGATGCAGACCGGCCATGAAATTGAACATGCCCGGCAGATCTCCCGTGCTGCGGGATAACTCCAGCCCCTGCTGCATGGCGTCCGTGACCTCGGCGCCGTAATCGCTCTGGGCGAAGCCGACCACCGCCAGCAATTCCAGCAGCTCGATCTCGACCGCCGTGCCGTGCAGGCGTTTACCCAGCCCGGCCAGACAGCGCTGACAACAGCGCCTGCACTCGCGCAGGCGCCCCGCAACGAGCAGCAGCCGTGCCACGCTGTAGCCAATGCTGGCGCTCAGTACCGAATCGGCGTGGCTCGACAGGTAGCCATTCATGGCCGCCAGCACATTATCGACGTCGGGCAGATCGGCGGGCGAGGCATCGTTGTCGGTGAGCGCGTGCTCATTGGCATAGCGCCGGGCCTGTTCGAGGTACCACAGCGCATGTCGGCGTCTGAGGCCGTCATGGGTGTCTGCCGAAGCCGGGTGAGCGGCAACCCAGGTTTTGGCCGGCGCGGACAACGTGAACAGCAGCCGCCCTTGCTGCGCGTGAGGCACCACCAGCGCCTGGTCGACCAGCCCGGCGAAGGCTTCACTGAGCACCCCGGCGCGGTCATCGTCGTCGCTCAGCACCGCGATCACATCGTCCAGCGAAAAGGGCCCGGCGAACACGGCGAGCTGACAGAGCAGTTGGCGGGGCAATTCCGGCAGATCCAGCCATGAGCCGGGCGCTGGCCGACTGTCCGGCACCCCGGGGGACACGATGAGCGCTGGCGCCTCGACCGGCGGCAGATCCGCTTCCGGGCATTCCAGCGGCCTGACCGCCGCTGCGAAGTAATAGCCCCGCCCGGCGATGCTGGCGATATAGCGCACGCCGTCCTTGCCGCAGCCGAGGGCGCGGCGCAGATGGCCGATCTGCACCCGGACATTGGAGGTTTCGATGATCATCCCCGGCCACGCGGTGGCCATCAGCTCGCGATGGGTCAGGACATTGCCGTCGGAGCGCACCAGCGCCACCAGGATGTCGAACGCCCGACTGCCGAGGGGCACCGCGACATTGTCTTTCTGCAGTATCCGGGCTCTGGGGTGCAGGCAGTACGCGCCGAACTCGAAGGCGTCGCTCATCGCTTTCCCTCCTTTACCTGTGATCGTCGAGGAATTCAGCAGAGACGGACGCCCTGACACCTACCCCAGCAAGAATATTCGCGGCTGGCGCAACGGTTGAGGTTTGTTGAGACCGACTTGTTATCAGAACCGCAGCGGTATGCCGCCGTTGAACATAAAAAACACTCCGCTGGCAGGGGTTCAGCCCTTGCCCCGACAGGCCCGGGACGGACGGCTATATTGGACACCACGTTTCACGGCTTTTTACGTGCCAGCGAAAAACCCCGGTGTTAGCGTGGTCTGCGTTCCTTATCCCACCCGGCGCCACCCCCTGACGGCGATGACGCTCCCGCTGGCGAGACACTCGCAGATTTCGTTTTTTCCATGAAAGGAGATCGGAGATGAGCACCAAATACGTACTGTTCATTGTGACCAACGCCGGCGTCATCGGCCCCAAAAAGCGCAAGACCGGTTTCTTCTTCCCGGAAATCGCCCACCCCTTCGAAGTGTTGGACAAGGCTGGCGTGGCGGTCGAATTCGCCTCGCTTGAAGGCGGCAGGCCGCCAGAGGACGGCTTTGACGAGTCGGACCACGTGCAGACCGATTTTCTCAAGACCATGGCCTACCAGCGCCTGGGCCACAGCCGCAAGCTCTCGGAAGTCGACGTGCTCAACTACGACGCCATTTTCATTCCCGGCGGGCTCGGGCCGATGGTGGATATTGGCAAGAATCCGCAGATCATCCAGGCGGTGTCCCGGGCCTGGGACGCTGGCAAAGTGGTCTCGGCGGTCTGTCACGGGCCTGTTGCGTTCCTCGATGTGAAGCTGGCGGACGGCAGTTCGTTGATCAAGGGGCGCAAACTGACCTCGTTTTCAAAAAGCGAAGAGTACAACTACGCCCGCGAGGACGTGCCCTACGAGCTTGAAGATGCGTTGCGCGAACAGGGTGCGATCTACTCGTCGGTGGCGGACTGGCAGCCCAACCTGGTCGTCGATGGCCGCTTGATCACCGGACAGAACCCGGCGTCGGGCGGACTGGTGGGCCAGGCGATTATCGATGCGTTCAAAAAGCAGTAGCACACGACAAAACCGTGGGAAGGCGCTCTGCTCGCGATGGCGGTGGCTCAGGCACTGATGTGCTGACTGACACTCCGCTATCGCGAGCAAGCTCACTCCTACAGTGGTTGATTCTGGCTGAGATCTCTGGCACACCCAAAACCCGTGGGAGGGAGCTCTGCTCGCGAATGCGGCGGTTCAGGCAATGATGTGCTGGCTGACACACCACCATCGCGGGCAAGCGCGCTCCTACGGTGAAATGTTCTGGCCGAAATGCATCACACGCCACGAAATTGTAGGAGTGAGCTTGCTCGCGATTGCGGTGGTTCAGGCAATGATGTGCTGGCTGACACTCCGCTATCGCGAGCAAGCTCACTCCTACAGTGGTTGATTCTGGCCGAGATCTGTAGCACACCGTCAATCCGGTGGGAGGGAGCTCTGCTCGCGATGGCGGCGGTTCAGGCTCTGCGGGTGCCCACTGACACACCGCAAGCACTCCAGCTATCAGGATTCCGGCTCGACCTCCACCGGCACAACCACATGGGCCTGGCGCTCCGCCAGGGTCTCCACCAGTGACACGTAATGCTGGAAGTGCGGTGTCTGCCGATGCGCGGCGACCGCGGCTTCGTCGATGTACAACTCATCCAGCACAAAGCGTCCGGGTGTACCCGGATCTCGCCAGATGTCCCAACGCAGGTTGCCCGGTTCATTGCGGCTGGGCGCAACCATGCCCCGCAACAGAGCTTCCAGTGCCTGGGCCTTGTCCGGTCTTGCCGTCAATACCGCCATGATCTTCGTCTGTTGACTCACGGTACACACCCCTCTCTGGTCGGCCGGTCTGAATACACCCTTGCAGCATCTGCCTGGAACTTCCAGCTGGAAAGTAAAGGCTGGTGAAGTGTTGTAAGAGACAACTAACCCACGCTCTTACCAACATTGCCAATCTGCAACATTACGGAAATGAATTTCTCCCCTCGGCAGCGCTCCGGCAAAGTTGCGCCCATCCAGACGGGCCGTAAAGCCCCGGCGGAACGCCTGTAAACCTTGGCTTTTTCTGACGCGACCCTGCAGTTCGCCCAAGACGTCCACTTATATCGAGGAAACTCTCATGACATCCCCAGTATTGCTGGACCGTAATGCTGCGCGCGCTTCTCGTCCCGCCAGCGTCGATGCAAACCAAAAAACCACCGTTGCCCTGTCGAGCAACCTGGCCCGTTCCCTGGCGCTGTTTGCCCTGGCACTGGGCAGTTTCTGTATCGGCACCTCCGAATTCGCCAGCATGGGCGTGATTCAATTGTTCTCTGCCAGCCTGGGTATCGACATTCCCCACGCCACCAACGCGGTCACCGCCTACGCCCTCGGCGTGGTCATCGGCGCACCCGCTGTCACCCTGGCAGCCGCACGGCTCAACCGCAGAACCCTGCTGTTGTTGCTGATGGCCCTGTTCGTCGTCGGCAACGTGCTGTCGGCCATTGCGAGCAGCCTTGATTTTCTGGTGGTCGCCCGCTTCATCAGCGGCCTGCCGCAAGGCGCCTACTTCGGTGCCGGGGCGATGGTGGCCTCGTGGATCATGGGCCCGGGCCAATCCGGCCGAGCGTTCGCCATCGTCATGACCGGGCTCACCGTGGCGACGATCATCGGCTCGCCCATGGCAACCTTTATCGGGCAACACCTGGGCTGGCGTGAAACCTACCTGGCGGTCGCGGCTCTTTCAGCCCTGGCGCTGCTCGCCATCCGCCAATGGCTGCCGCGTTCTTCGGCACTGGACGGCGCACCGGTGATTCAAGAGCTGTCTGCCCTGCGCAAGGGCCAGCTGTGGGCGATGATGGCGGTGGCGACCACCGGGATCGCCAGCCTGTTCGCGGTCTACACCTTTGTCGGGCCGATCGTGACCGATGCGGCGCACCTGGCCCAAGGCATGATCCCGGTCGCCCTCGCCGTCTTCGGTATCGGCATGACCGCAGGGAATGTGGTGGGTGGTCAACTGGCCGACCGTTTTCCGGCCCGCGGTATCGTGTTGGGCTTCGGCCTGGCGCTGGTGGTGCTGGTGGTGATTGCCCTGTTCGGCCAGAACCCATGGATCCTGCTGCCGGCACTGTTCATCCTCGGCGCCGGCCTGATGGCGTCGATCCCGACCATGCAGGTTCGCCTGACCCGCCTTGCCCCGCAGGCCCCTTCGCTGATCGGTGCCATGACCCTCGCCGCGTGCAACCTGGGCAACGCCCTCGGCGCATGGGGTGCGGGCACCACGATCAAGGCCGGTCACGGTCTGCTGTCCGCCGGCTGGGCAGGTTTCGCCATGACCCTGTCGGGGCTGGTGATATTCGGCCTGATCCTGCTGGCTGGCCGTCGTGCCAGCGCGGTCAACCAGGCTGCAGCCGCTGCGCAGGATTGATCGCCACATGAAGAAAGGGCCCCGAAGGGCCCTTTTTTTGTCTCGGGGTTTTCAACTACCCGACCATTGTGATCGCATCACCCTCACCGGCACTGACTTGTACGAAGGCGTTCCGCTGTCCGGGTCAATGTAATCGAGCGGCACCAGTTGATTGGCCTCCGGGTAGTAGGCGCCGACCGAACCGTCGGAAATCTTGAATTCGATCGCCGTGATTTTCTCGTAACGCAGCTTGCGCCCCGGCGTGGCCGTTTCGATATCGACCAGATCGCCATGGGCCAGCCCGCGTGATTGCAGATCCGCATGGCTCATGAACAGCACGTCTCGCCGACCGAACACGCCACGGTAACGATCGTCCAGCGCATAAATGGTGGTGTTGTACTGGTCATGGCTGCGCAGCGTGATCAGGCGCAGCACGTCCTCGCCTTCCACCACCTTGTCTTCATGCAGTCCGGGAAATACGAAGAACTCGGCCTTGCCCGACGGCGTCAGCCAGACGCGCTCGGTCGCTGCCAGCGGCATGCGGAAACCACCGGGCACGCGGATACGCTCGTTGTAACGGTCGAAACCCGGCACGGTTTTTTCGATCAGGTCGCGAATCCTGTCGTAGTCGGCGACCAGCTCCTGCCAGGCCACCTTGCTGTTGGGCAGGGTCGCCTGGGCAATGCCCGCCACGATGGCCGGCTCCGAGCGCAGCAAGTCGGATGCCGGGGTGAGGTTACCGGCCGAGGCATGCACCATCGACATCGAATCCTCCACCGTCACGGCCTGTTGCCCGCTGGCCTGGATGTCGATTTCGGTACGGCCCAGGCACGGCAGCACGAAGGTTTCCTTCGCCACCAGCAGATGGCTGCGGTTGAGTTTGGTGCCAATGTGTACGGACAAATCCAGCCTGGCCATGGCCGGGAAACACTGCCCCGGATCCGGCAAGGCCACGGCAAAGTTGCCGCCCAGGCACAGCAGTGCCTTGGATTTCCCGGCGATCATCGCCTCCATCGCTTGCACCGCATCATGGCCGTGATCGGCCGGAGGCTTGAAGCCCAACACTTCATCGATCTTGTCGAGAAAGCTGGCGGAAGGTTTTTCCGTGATGCCGACGGTGCGGTTGCCCTGCACGTTGGAGTGTCCGCGCAGCGGACAGATACCGGCTCCGGGCTTGCCCAGATTGCCGCGCAACATCAGCAGATCGCAGATCAAACGCACCGTGGCGGTGCCTTCGTTGTGCTGGGTGACGCCCATGCCGTAAGTGACGATGGTGGCGTTGGACTTGGCATAGGCGGCCGCCACTTTCTCCATCTCCAGCTGACTCAGGCCGCTGGCGTGCTCGATATCTGCCCACGCGGTGCCGAGCAAATCCGCCTTCAGCGCGTCGAACCCTTGGGTGTGCTGACGGATGAACTCATGATCGAGGACCTGGCCGACACTGTCTTCCAGCTCCAGCAGCGCCTTCATCACGCCTTTGATGGCCGCTGCGTCGCCGCCGGCCTTGACCATCAGATACGTGGAAGCGATCGGTGTCGATCCGAACGTCGCCATCTCCACCATGCTTTGCGGGTCGGCAAAGCGCTCCAGAGCGCGCTCGCGCAACGGGTTCAGCACCATGATCGGAACCTTGCGCCGCGACGCTTCATGCAGCGTGCCCATCATGCGTGGGTGATTGGTGCCGGGATTATGGCCAATGGACAGGATCAACTCGCAGACGTCGAAATCTTCCAGCGACACCGTGCCTTTGCCGATCCCGATGGACCGGGGCAATCCGACACTGGTGGGTTCATGGCACATGTTCGAACAGTCCGGAAAGTTGTTCGTGCCATATTCCCGGGCCAGCAGTTGATACAAGTAAGCGGCCTCGTTGGACGCCCGACCGGAGGTATAAAACTCCACTTCATGGGGTTGCAGCGTTTGCAGCACCTCGCCGATCCGCTTGAACGCGTCGTCCCACTCTATCGGCTTGAAGGTATCGCTGGCCCGGTCATACACCAGCGGGTGAGTCAGCCGGCCGAGGTCTTCCAGTTCATAATCCGAACGGCGCAACAACGATGACACCGGGTGAGTGGCGAAGAATTCCGGCGTCACGCGTTTTTTGGTGGCCTCCCAGGTCACGGCCTTGGCGCCGTTCTCACAGAATTGAAAGGTCGATTTGTGTTCCTTGTCGGGCCAGGCGCAGCCGGGGCAGTCAAAGCCCTCGGGCTGGTTGGTGCGCAGCAGGGCTATGGGCGCCTTGAGGGCATTCATCTGCTCTCGAACCGCTGTCGCCGTTGCTTTCAGGGCGCCCCAGCCGCCAGCGGGGCCATCGTAGTCGCGTATACCGGGCACTTCGCGTCGAGTAGACATGGTCGTTCCTCATCGGGCTGCCGTCGTTTGCATCGGTTCGGCGCTGCATACGCGCCAGAACATTCAAGTTTTCAATCAGGTATTCACGTATAGAGCCGTTGAATCCGGGCAGATACAGGTTAGTCGCAATCATTCGGGGCGAGCAGATCACCCGATGAGCTATTCACCTCTCTTTTCAACATTTAACGGGGCGATCGATCACGACTTGGCTGCCGTGTCATTCATCCCGATTATTCCGTGCGCTTCGCGTTCTGCGCTTTGTTTATGGAGAGCGGGCATAAGCGCTGTCGCGGCCGTTGCCCGGGCTGCAAGAGGCCCGATTTGACATCACCGACCCTGACGATTACCGTTCGCTGCGTGATGGCGAACTGGCCGCGCAGAACGCTCGCGGATCACTGAAACTCCCCGGATACCGAGGCCTCCCGCCCTGCGCCCTTTGCATGAAACAGTCGTGCACAAGCGCCAGAAGCGTGCTGAAATCCTTCCGCGTGATCCCGCCATTTCAAGGAATTTTTCATGTCCGACCCGACCAGCACGATTCTGGTGGTTGAAGACGACAGCATTGTCCGCATGCTGATCGTCGACGTTCTCGAAGAACTCGAATACAGCGTCCTTGAGGCCGCCGACGGCAGCGAGGCACTGGCGTTTCTGCAGGACGCCTCGCACAGCATCGACCTGTTGATGACCGACAAGGGCCTGCCCGACATGGACGGCCTGCAACTGGCCAATCGTGCCCGAGAACTGCGCCCGCAGTTGCCGATCCTGTTCGCCAGCGGCTATGCCGAAAACATCGACGCCCCTGCCGGCATGCAGATCATCGGCAAACCGTTCTCCATCGACCAGTTGCGCGACAAGGTAAAAAGCGTCCTTGGCCACTGATCCTCAATCCATGGATAGTCCCGTTCGCCTGCTGATCATCGGATACGTCTGGCCGGAACCCGGTTCATCGGCCGCCAGCGGCCATGTCATGCAATTGATCGACTGTTTTCTTGAGCAGGGCTGGCAGATCACCTTTGCCAGCGCTGCCGGCGAAGGCGAACACCGGGCCGACCTCACGGCCATGGGCATCCGCGAAGTGCCCATCGAACTGAACAGCAGCAGCTTCGATGCCTTTGTCAGCGAACTGCAGCCGGATGTGGTGCTGTTCGACCAGTTCATGATCGAAGAGCAATTTGGCTGGCGCGTCGAAAAGCACTGCCCTGATGCCCTGCGCGTGCTGGAAACCTGCGACTTGCAGAGCATGCGCCACAGCCGCCATCAAATGCTCAAGGACCTGCTCAATCAGGCCGGTGCCGATGCTGACTTCAGTGAGCTGTTCGCCCGCCCCGACGAGCGCCTGTTCCAGCGCATGGCGGTCACCGACCTTGCCCAGCGCGAGCTAGCCTCCTACTACCGCTGTGACCTCAATCTGGTGGTCTCGGACAGCGAAATCGACTTTCTGACGCAGCAGTTCAGAATGCCGCCCGAATTGCTGCACTGGTGCCCGTTGATGCTGCGTGAAGTGCCGGATCACAGCCCGGCTTTCGACCAGCGCGCACACTTTCTCAGCATTGGCAACTTCCGCCATGCGCCGAACTGGGACGCCGTGCTCTGGCTGAAAAATGCCATCTGGCCACTGATCCGTCAGCAACTGCCAACCGCGCAGTTGCATGTCTACGGCGCCTACACCCCGCCCAAGGCCAGCGCCCTGCACAATGCAGCCCAGGGGTTTCACATCATGAACCGCGCCGAAGACGCACTGGCGGTGATGTCAGCCGCTCGCGTATCGCTGGCACCGGTACGTTTCGGTGCCGGCATCAAGGGCAAGGTCATCGACGCCATGACCTGCGGCACCCCTACCGTGACCACCCCCATCGGCGCCGAAGCCATGCACGGCGAGCTGCCCTTCCCCGGCGCCATCGCCTGCGATGCCCAGACCCTGGCCGACGAGGCCGTGCGCCTGTACACCGAGCAGACCCGCTGGGAACAGGCCCGACGCGCCGGGCTGGACGTGTTGCAGGCGCGCTTTCGCCACGACCGGCACTGCGCAACGCTGATCGAACGCATCCGGCAGATCCGCGAAAACCTGCCGGCCCACCGCACCGCCAACTTCACCGGCGCCATGCTTCGCCACCACCAGCACAAGAGCACGCAATACATGGCGCAGTGGATCGAGGCGAAGAATCGGAAGGTTTGAATCGAGACATCCAGATCGTGGTCAAGGCCGCGCCCCGCTCCCGTCGTGCCGGGCGGGTGGAAGTGGTGTTTGCCTGAACCCCTGCGCTGTATTCGCTGCAACAAATAGTGCACATTAAGCCCCATGCGTTCTCCCAACTCCGGCAACAGCATGAGCAAAACAACAAGAATCACCGATCCGTCCTACGAGCTGATGGACGATCACAACGGCCTGTCGATCATCTACCGCGAACACGGTTTTCCCTGCCCGCTGGTGCGCTGGCATTTCCACAAGGAATACGAGCTGCACCTGATCGTCGCCAGCTCCGGCAAGGTGTTCGTCGGCGACTACATCGGCAACTTCTATCCGGAAACCCTGTTTCTCACCGGGCCCAACCTGCCGCACAACTGGATCAGCCAGGTCGAGGAAGACGAGGTCGTGCCCAAGCGCGACATGCTGGTGAACTTCACCGAGGAGTTGCTGGAAAGCGGCAATCAGGTGTTCGCCGAACTCAAGACCCTGGCGCCCTTGTTGGAGCGCGCGCAGTACGGCATCGAATTCCGCTGCAAGCGCACGATCCGTCAGGCGATGAAGCTGATGCAGAAGATCGCCGACTCCAACGGCATGACCCGCCTGGGGCATTTTTTCATCCTGCTGGAACTGCTCGCCAGCAGTGACGATTTCCAGCTGCTGTCCGGAACGACCGCCTCGCAGCTGTCGGATGATCATGCGGTGGAGCGCACCAACAAGGCGGTGGATTACATCTTCACCCACTACGCCCGTGAATTGACCCTGGAGGAGGTGGCCGACTACCTGGGCATGAAGCCGACGTATTTTTCCCGAGTGTTCAAGCAGGCGACCGGCCGTACCTTTGTCGAGTTCGTCAACCGGCTGCGCATCAGCAAATCCTGCGAGTTGCTGGCCGACGGCGACAAACCCGTGACCGACGTCTGCTTCGAGTCCGGCTTCAACAACATTTCCAACTTCAACCGGCGCTTCCAGCAGCTCAAGGGCATGACCCCCAGCCACTATCGACGCCTGGCCGTGCAGCGCCTGACCGAACAAAACCTGTACTGATTTACCCCTGCCATCCCCTCGTCGACTACGCTGCAACTGCGCCGCACCATGCCGGAGCGCAGTCTTGCGGCGTGTTCGCCTGAACTCTCAGTGCAAGAAAGTATCAGTTCAAGTGTGTCGCAGGATTTGTCATCGATCCTGCGGACCGTTGTAATCCACGGACATTCTTGCGGGGCCGGTTACCCAAGCCACGGAAGGAATAACAACAATAACCAAGCTTCTTTCGCCAGCCGGCGAAGAAGAGGAGTGATAAATGAAGACCTCTGCAAAAGCTCTCCTTGCAACCACCTGTCTCGCACTCAGCACCCTCGCAACCGCTGGCGAAGTGACCATCGCCACCGTCAACAACAGCGACATGATCCGCATGCAGCGGCTGTCCAAGACCTTCGAAGAACAGCATCCCGACATCAAGCTCAAGTGGGTCGTCCTCGAAGAGAACGTACTGCGCCAACGCCTGACCACCGACATCGCCACCAAAGGCGGCCAGTTCGACGTGCTGACCATCGGCATGTACGAAGCGTCGCTGTGGGGTGCCAAAGGCTGGCTGAAAGAAATGGACAACCTGCCGGCGTCCTACGCGCTGGACGACGTGTTCCCGTCGGTGCGTGACGGCCTGTCGGTGGATGGCAAGCTGTTCGCCCTGCCGTTCTATGCCGAAAGCTCGATCACTTACTACCGCAAAGACCTGTTCAAGGCCGCCGGCCTGACCATGCCGGAACGTCCGACCTGGACGCAGATTTCCGAGTTCGCCGACAAGCTCACCGACAAATCGAAAGAACAGTACGGCATCTGCCTGCGCGGCAAGGCCGGCTGGGGCGAGAACATGGCGCTGATCACCACCGTGGCCAACGCCTTCGGTGCGCGCTGGTTCGACGAACAGTGGAAACCGCAATTCGACCAGCCTGAGTGGAAGAACGCGCTGACCTTCTACACCAACGTGATGAAGAAGGACGGCCCGCCCGGCGCCTCCAGCAACGGTTTCAACGAAAACCTGGCGCTGTTCAACAGCGGCAAGTGCGCCATGTGGGTCGACGCCAGCGTCGCCGGCTCGTTCGTCACCGACAAGTCGCAGAGCAAGGTGGCTGACAACGTAGGCTTCACCTACGCGCCACATGAAGTCACCGACAAAGGCTCGGCGTGGCTGTATTCGTGGGCTCTGGCGATTCCGACCAGCGCCAAGAACGACAAGGACGCCCGTGCCTTCACCGAGTGGGCAACGTCCAAGGAGTACGCAGCGCTGGTCGCCGAGAAAGACGGCGTGTCCAACGTACCGCCAGGCACCCGCGCGTCGACCTACACCGACGCCTACAAGAAGGCCGCGCCGTTCGCCGACATCACTCTGGAATCGCTCAAGGCGGTGACGCCGAAAGCGCCGACCTTGAAGCCGGTGCCTTACGTCGGCATCCAGCTGGTGACCATCCCCGAGTTCCAGTCCATCGGTACTTCCGTCGGCCAACAGTTCTCGGCCGCGCTGGTCGGCACCTCCACGGTCGATGCGGCGCTGACTCAGGCCCAAAGCGTGTCCGAGCGTGAAATGAAGCGAGCGGGTTACCCGAAAAAAGGCTGAGTCCCACTGATTCGGTCGTTTTCCAGGCAGCAGGCGGCACCACGCCCCTGCTGCCCCGCTTGAGCTTTCGCCCCGGTTCGGAGTCATCATGAACACCTCAACCATTACCCCTCGCACGGCCTCGGCCGACGACAAATCCACCCGCAAACCCAGCGTGACCAAGCCCGGCTGGTTTCTGGTCAGCCCCTCGGTGGCGCTGTTGCTGGTGTGGATGATCGTCCCGCTGGGCATGACCATCTATTTCTCGCTGATCCGCTACAACCTGCTCAATCCGGGCGAGAACGAATTCGTCGGTCTGGAGAACTTTGAGTTCTTTGTCACCGACTCGGGCTTTTTCCCCGGTGCCATGAACACCCTGCTGCTGGTCGGCAGCGTGCTGGCGATCAGCGTAATCCTCGGCGTGCTGATTTCCGCGCTGCTGGAGGCCACTGAATTCTTCGGTCGCGGCATCGTCCGGGTGCTGCTGATCTCGCCATTCTTCATCATGCCCACGGTCAGCGCGCTGATCTGGAAGAACCTGATTTTCCATCCGGTCTCCGGGATTCTTGCCTGGATCTGGAAGCTGTTCGGCGCCCAGCCGGTGGACTGGCTCGCCAATTACCCGATGCTGTCGATCATCATCATTGTGTCGTGGCAATGGCTGCCGTTCGCCATTCTGATCCTGATGACCGCCATGCAGTCGCTGGACCAGGAACAGAAAGAAGCGGCGCGCCTGGACGGTGCCGGCCCCATCGCCATTTTCTGGCACCTGACCCTGCCCCACCTGGCGCGGCCGATTGCGGTGGTGGTGATGATCGAAACCATCTTCCTGCTTTCGGTGTTCGCGGAGATCTTCACCACCACCAACGGCGGTCCGGGTTTCGCGTCCACCAACCTTGCGTACCTGATCTACAACCAGGCGCTGTTGCAGTTCGACGTCGGCATGGCCTCGGCAGGCGGCCTGATCGCCGTGGTCATCGCCAACATTGCCGCGATCATCCTGGTGCGGATGATCGGCAAAAACCTTACCGACAAGTCTTGAGGGCAAGGTCATGATGACGCTCAAACAATCCCGCCGCCTGCAAAGCCTGCTGCTCGGCAGCCTGTCATGGCTGATCGCAGCGCTGATTTTCTTCCCGATCTTCTGGATGGTGCTGACCAGCTTCAAGACCGAACTGGACGCCTTCGCCACGCCGCCGCTGTTCTTCTTCAAGCCGACACTGGAAAACTACCTGCACATTCAGGAGCGCAGCGATTACTTCCACTTCGCCTGGAACTCAGTCCTGATCTCCTTCAGCGCCACCCTCCTGTGCCTGCTGATCGCCGTGCCGGCGGCCTACTCCATGGCGTTCTTCGAGACCCAACGGACCAAACGCACGCTGCTGTGGATGCTCTCGACGAAGATGCTGCCGCCGGTGGGCGTGCTGATGCCGATCTACCTGCTGGCCAAGACTTTCGGCCTGCTGGACTCGCGCATCGCGCTGATCGTGGTCTACACGCTGATCAACCTGCCCATCGTGGTCTGGATGATTTACACCTATTTCAAGGACATTCCCGGTGAAATCCTCGAAGCCTCGCGGCTGGACGGTGCGACCACGCGCCAGGAAATCTTTCGCGTGCTGATCCCGATCTGCAAGGGCGGCCTGGCTTCCACCGCGCTGCTGTCGCTGATCCTGTGCTGGAACGAAGCGTTCTGGTCGCTGAACCTGACCTCGTCCAACGCCGCGCCGCTGACGGCACTGATCGCCTCCTACTCAAGCCCGGAAGGTTTGTTCTGGGCCAAGCTGTCCGCCGTCTCGACCCTGGCCTGCGCGCCGATCCTGATCTTCGGCTGGATCAGCCAGAAGCAGCTGGTGCGCGGCCTGTCGTTTGGTGCGGTGAAATGAGGACGCCGCGATCTGCTTTGGTTTCTGGCCGAAGGCCGTAGGAGCAAGCTTGCTCGCGATCGGCTGCGAAGCAGTCGTAAAGCCTGATTGCGCGTTGTACCTGACACGCCGCAATCGCCGGGTTCACTGCCGCTTCGCACCAGATCGCAGGCAAGCCAGCTCCTACGCCCTCCGGGCAGAAACAGGACTCAAGTGTCTGAACATTGAAGAATAAAACTGGAGCCCCACATGGCTAACCTGACAATCAGAAATCTGCAAAAAGGCTTCGACGGCCACCAGATCATCAAAGGCATCGACCTGGACGTCAAAGACCGTGAATTCGTGGTCTTCGTCGGTCCGTCCGGCTGCGGCAAATCGACCCTGCTGCGCCTGATCGCCGGCCTTGAAGACGTCACCAGCGGCAGCATCGAACTCGATGGCCGCGAGATCACTGAAGTCACCCCGGCCAAGCGCGACCTGGCCATGGTGTTCCAGACCTACGCGCTGTACCCGCACATGACCGTGGGCAAGAACCTGTCGTTCGCCCTGGACCTGGCCGGCACGCCGAAAGCCGAGGTTGAGAAGAAAGTCGCCGAAGCCGCGCGCATCCTCGAACTCGGCCCATTGCTGGAACGCAAACCCAAGCAGCTCTCCGGCGGTCAGCGCCAGCGCGTGGCGATCGGTCGGGCCATCGTGCGCAACCCGAAAATCTTCCTGTTCGACGAACCGCTGTCCAACCTCGACGCTGCCCTGCGGGTGCAGACCCGTCTGGAGCTGTCGCGCCTGCACAAGGAACTGCAGGCGACGATGATCTACGTGACCCACGATCAGGTCGAAGCCATGACCCTGGCCGACAAAGTGGTAGTGCTCAACGGCGGTCGCGTGGAACAGGTCGGTTCGCCGCTGGAGCTGTACCACCACCCGGCCAACCTGTTTGTCGCCGGCTTCCTCGGCACGCCGAAAATGGGCTTCCTGAAGGGCAAGGTCAGCCGCGTCGACGCCAGCGGCTGCGAAGTCACCCTCGATGCCGGCACCCGCATCAACCTGCCGTTCACCAACGCGCAGCAGAGCGTCGGCGACGCCGTGACCCTGGGGATTCGTCCAGAGCACCTGGAGATCGCCAAAGAAGGCGAATGCCAGCTCAAGGTGGTTGCCGATGTCAGCGAGCGTCTGGGCAGCGACACCTACTGCCATGTGCGCACGTCGTCCGGCGAGGCGTTGACCATGCGTATCCGCGGCGACCTGGCCAGCCAATACGGTGAAACCCTCAACCTGCACCTGAACAGCACCCATTGCCACCTGTTCGACGCCCAGGGCCAGGTCATCCGCAAAGCCATGCAAGCCGCCGCCTGAATCGACGGCCATTACAGAATCGGGAATGCAGTCATGAAACTGAACAAACAGAACCTGTCGCATCTGAACGCCGGCATAGCCCTGCCCGCCTACGCCCTTGAAGACCGCCGCCAGGGCATCGCCCACATCGGTGTCGGTGGTTTTCATCGCGCCCATCAGGCGTTCTACACCGACGCGTTGATGTCTCTCGGTGCCAGGGACAAGAGCGGTGAAGGCCTGGACTGGGCCATCTGCGGCGTCAGCCTGCGCGAAGAAGACCGCGCCAACTTCGAAGCCTTGAAGAGCCAGGACTTCCTGTTCACCCTGTACGAACTGGGCGACACCCCGGACACCGAAACCCGCATCATCGGCGCCATGAGCCAGATGCTGATGTCCACCGATAACGACCTGCTGCTGATCGACAAGCTGGCCAGCCCCGACATCCGCATCGTCTCGCTGACCATCACCGAAGGTGGTTACTGCATGGACGACAGCACCGGCGAGTTCATGAGCCATCTGCCGCAGATCCAGCACGATCTCAAGCACCCGGCGACGCCGAAAACAGTGTTCGGCTACCTGTGCGCAGCCCTGGCCAAGCGCCGTGCCGAGGGCACACCGGCGTTCACCCTGATGTCCTGCGATAACCTGCCGCACAACGGCGCGGTGACGCGCAAGGCGCTGCTGTCGTTCGCCAAACTGCGCGACGCCGAACTGCACGACTGGATCGCCGCCAACGTCAGCTTCCCCAACGCCATGGTCGACCGCATCACGCCAATGACCAGCACCGCCCACCGCCTGCAACTGCATGACGAAAAAGGCATCGACGACGCCTGGCCGGTGGTCTGCGAACCGTTCGTGCAATGGGTGCTGGAAGACAAGTTCGTCAACGGCCGCCCGGCGTGGGAAAAGGTCGGCGTGCAGTTCACCGACGACGTCACCCCATACGAAGAGATGAAGATCAAGCTGCTCAACGGCAGCCACCTGGCGCTGACCTACCTGGGCGCACTCAAGGGCTACCGCTTCGTTCACGAGACCATGAACGACCCGCTGTTCGTCGATTACATCCGCACCTACATGGACCTGGACGTCACCCCGCAACTGGCGCCGGTGCCGGGTATCGACCTGACCGACTACAAGCAGACGCTGATCGACCGTTTCTCCAACCAGGCCATCGCCGACCAGTTGGAGCGCGTGTGCTCCGACGGCTCGTCGAAGTTTCCGAAATTCACCGTACCGACCATCAACCGCCTGATCGTCGATGGCGGCAACATGGACCGCGCCTCGCTCGTCGTCGCGGCCTGGGCGCTGTACCTGCAAGGCAACCGCAACGGCGATTTCAAGGGCGAGAATGGTGTCGAGTACAAGGTGGTCGATCCGCGCGCCGATTTCTGCAAGGCGCTGGTGGCCGATGACGTGCTGATCAACCAGCGTCTGCTGGAAGTCGAGGAAATCTTCGGCGCGGCCATACCCAAGTCCGCCGAGTTCGTGGCATCGTTCGAACACAACCTGAACAGCCTGAAGCAATTGGGCGTCAGCAAAACCCTGGAAAACCTGTTGGCGAAAACCGTCTGAGGTGAACATGTTTCTCGGCATCGATTGCGGCACCCAAGGCACCAAGGCAATTGTCCTGGATGCCGTCAGTGGCAAGGTATTGGGCGAAGGTTCGGCGGCGCACCACATGATCAGTGGCGCCAACGGCCGTCGCGAGCAGGACGTGCAGGAATGGCTCGATGCGTTCGAGCAGGCCACCGCCGCGGCGCTGAAACAGGCCGGCATTTCCGGTGCCGATATTCAGGGGATTGGCGTGTCCGGGCAGCAGCATGGTCTGGTGATGCTCGACGCGCAGGGCCAGGTCCTGCGCCCGGCGAAACTCTGGTGCGACACCGAATCGGCCCCGGAAAACGATCGGCTGCTGGCCTGGCTGGGCGGCGAAGCCGGTTCGCTGGAGCGCCTGGGCATCGCCATCGCGCCGGGCTACACGGTGTCGAAATTGCTGTGGACCAAGGAGCAGTTTCCCGAGCTGTTTGCCCGTATCGACAAGATCCTGCTGCCCCATGATTTCCTCAACTACTGGCTGACCGGCCGTTGCTGCAGCGACTTTGGCGACGCGTCCGGCACCGGCTATTTCAATGTGCGGACCCGCGAATGGGATCTGGACATCCTCCAGCACATCGACCCGAGCGGTCGGCTGGTCAAGGCACTGCCGCAGTTGCTGGAAGCCCATCAGCCGGTGGGCACGATTCTGCCGGCGATTGCCGAGCGTCTGGGCCTCAACCCCGAGGCCATCGTCTCCAGCGGCGGCGGCGACAACATGATGGGCGCCATCGGCACCGGCAACATCGCGCCGGGCCTGATCACCATGAGCCTGGGTTCGTCCGGCACGGTGTACGCCTTCGCCGACGCGGCCAACGTCAGCGCACAACCGTCGGTGGCGACCTTCTGCTCGTCGTCCGGTGGCTGGCTGCCGCTGATCTGCACCATGAACCTGACCAACGCCACCAGCGCCATCCGCGAGCTGTTCACGCTGGATATCGGCGCCTTCAATGCCGCCATTGCCTCGTCGCCCATCGGTGCCCAAGGCGTGCTGATGCTGCCGTTCCTCAACGGTGAGCGCGTGCCTGCCCTGCCCCATGCCACCGGCAGCATTCTGGGGCTGGACAGCACCAACCTGACCCAGGCCAACCTGTGCCGTGCGGTGGTCGAAGGCACCACCTTTGGCCTGCGTTACGGGCTGGATCTGTTGCGTGACAGCGGCATCAAGAGCGCCAATATCCGCCTGATCGGCGGCGGCGCGAAAAGCGCGATCTGGCGACAGATCGTTGCCGATATCATGGACACCCCGGTGATCTGCACCCTCGGCAGCGAAGCGGCGGCACTGGGCGCGGCGATTCAGGCGGCCTGGTGCCGGTCCCACGTCGACGGCCAGGCGCAATCGCTGCAGGCGCTGTGCGAGCGTTGCGTGAGCCTCGATCCGAACAGCGAAACCCGCCCGATCGCCGAGCATGTGGCAGCCTATCAGCAGGTTTATCAGCACTATCGCAATCAATTGCAGGGGCTCTGACGCGCAGGCGTCGGCCCGATTTACGGAGCAACTATGTATCTGGTTTGTGGCGAAGCACTGTTCGACTTTTTCAGTCAGCCGGACAGCAACGGGGCCAACCCAACAAGCAGCAACAAAATCGGCTTTCAGGCCATCGCCGGCGGTTCGCCGTTCAACGTCGCCGTGGGCTTGCGCAGGCTGGGCGTGGATGCCGGGTTCTTCGCCGGCCTGTCCAACGACTACCTCGGTCGGCGACTGGCGACGGTGCTGGAGGAAGAAGGCGTGCGCGATGACTTCCTGATTCACTTCGACGCGCCGACCACGCTGGCGATGGTCGCCGTCGGTGCCGATGGCTCGCCGCACTACAGCTTTCGTGGCGAAGGTTGCGCCGACCGTCTGCTGACCGTCGAACACCTGCCGACACTGGACGACAGCGTGCGCGGCCTGCATGTGGGTTCGTTCTCGCTGGTGGTGCAGCCGGTGGCCGACGCGCTGCTGACGCTGGTGCAACGGGAGAGCGGCAAACGCCTGATCACCTTCGACCCCAACGTGCGCCTCAACCCGGCGCCGAGCATCGAGCTGTGGCGCAGCCAGGTGGCGAAATTCGCCGAGCACGCGCACATCATCAAAGTCAGCGACGAAGACCTTGGCCTGCTCTACCCGGGCATCGACGCCGAAACCGTGGCCAAGGGCTGGCTGCAGCACAATTGCCAGCTGGTAATCATGACCCGTGGCCGTCAGGGCGCGACCGTGTTTACCCGCGAGCTGGGCCACTGGTCGGTCCCGGCCCGTGAAGTCAAGACAGCGGACACCGTGGGCGCCGGCGACACCTTCCAGGCCGCGCTGATCACCTTCCTCACCGAACGCGGCCTCGACACCCCGGCCAGCCTGCCGACGCTGGACCGCGACAGCCTGACCGAGATGCTCAACTTCGCCGTCGCCGCGGCCGCCGTCACCTGCACCCGCGTCGGCCCGGACCTGCCGTATCGGGATCAGGTGGTCTGACCCCTCACAGCTACAGATTTTGTGGCGTTCGCAGGTCGGGCGCCCGACGCGCATTTTGTAGGAGCCGGCTTGCTGGCGAACAGCGGTGTGCCAGTCAACATCCTCGTCGCAGACCCACCGCCTTCGCCAGCAAGCCGGCTCCTACAAGTTCCGCGCCTGGGCGGGTCGACAGCCATGAAAAAAGGGCAGCCGGTAAGCACCGCTGCCCTTTCCTTCCATCACCCGCCATACCACATAAAACCGTTGTTTCAGACCATCTCTGCCTTGGCCATGGCGATCTTCGCCTTGACCTGTTGCTCGGCGATCTGCTGCTCGGACTTCTGCTTCTGCAGGTCGGCGACTTTCTTGTCTACCGCTGCCTGCTGTTCCGGGGTCATCTGGTCGTACTCTTCCTTGGTCACGCCGGTCAGTTGCTGACGCACTTTTTCCGCATCGCTCTGGTTCATGTAGGCCAGGAATTGCTCCTTGGCCGAACCGGTGGCCGATGTGTCGGAAGTGCTTTCGCTGGCCGCAATGTTGTCAGACACGGTTTTCGCCACACTGTCGGACGCCGCGACCTGCTTGTCGGAAGCGGAAGAGAACGCCGCAGCGGCTGCTGCCTTGTCGTCATCCGTGACCGAGTCGGTGGTGTTGGCCATGGCTGCCTTGAGGTTCACCATCATTTTGGCGAAAGACTCGTCGTAGCCTTGTTTGTCGTCGGTGCTGCTTTGCGCCGCGCTGTTGTCGCTGCTGCCGGCAATCGCCGCAACCGGTGCCGAAGCGCCAGCCATCGCGGTGGTGTACGCATCCTTGTCATTCGGGTCGTATTGCGTGTGGGTCACGGCTTTCGACACGAAGTGGTGGATGGCACTGTTGCCAATAATCATCTTTCACCTCCTTATCAGGTTATCGATGCACCGCAGACCTGAGCAAAACAGGTGCCAGTTATCGTCGATAACGTTGAAAGCCACAGTCTATAAGGCGTGCGGAGTTTTTTGAGCATGTCGACAGCGATCAGGGTCGGCCCGTTATTGCCGTCAACGGCAGCGGCTTGCCGCCATGGACAACGCCCTACTGATCTTCGGCCTGCAGACGCAAACCCCAGTCGCGCAGCGATGCCACCACCGGACCGACTTCACGGCCTTTGGCAGTCAGCAGGTATTCCAGACGTGGCGGGTGCTGTTCGTAAAGGCGACGCTCGATCAGGCCGTGGGCTTCCAGCGACTTGAGCCGGGTCGATAGCGTGCTGGGCGCGCAGCCCTTGAGCGAATCCTGCAGGTCCTGAAAACGCCGGGTCGGATTGAGCAGCAGATCGCGCAGGATGAGGATGACCCAGCGCTCGCCGATCACTTCCAGCGCGGTGATCACCGGGCAGAACGCGTAGGGCGGGCGATTGGACGGGGTGGTGGATTTGAAATCGGACATGGGCTGGAGTCTAGCAAGGGGTTCAAGGGCTGGATAGATAGGTGAACGCTGACGCAGCGCCCTTGTAGGAGTGAGCTTGCTCGCGATTCGGCTTTACAGATACGTCGATTCTGACTGACATACCCATATCGCGAGCAAGCTCACTCCTACAAAAAACCCTTCGCTTGAGTCATCACGCACATCAGGCCAAGCCGCTCAAATCCAGCCGCTCCTGCGGCACAGGCATCGAGAAGTAGTACCCCTGAGCCTGCCCTGCCCCCATCTCCCGCAGCAGTTGCAGGGTGGCGGCGTCCTCCACGCCTTCGGCGACCACACTCAGCCCCAGCGATTCGGCCATGCGCACGATGGCGCGGACGATGGCGCGGCTGCGCGAGCTGGTGGTCAGTTCCAGAGTGAACGACTTGTCGATTTTCAGGCCGCTGAAATGGTACTGGTGCACGTAACTGAGCGACGAGAAGCCAGCGCCGAAGTCATCGAGCACCACGGACACGCCGTTGTCGGCCAGTTCCTTCATGGTTTGCCGGGCCAGTTCGGGTTCGGCCACCAGTGCGCCCTCGGTCAGTTCCAGGCAAATGCGCGAAGGCGCCACGTCGTGTTGACGCAATAGCCCCAGCACCTCGCCGGCAAATTCCGGACGACTGATGCTGTAGCTGGAGCAGTTCACATGCACCGTCGGCCAGTGCGCGTGGCACGGCTGGGCAAGCATCGCCACCACCTGTTGGAGCATGTAGAAGTCCAGGCGACCGATCAGTCGTAAACCTTCCAGCGCCGGCAGGAACTGCCCCGGCGCGATGATCCGACCGTCCGGCTGACGCCAGCGAATCAGCGCTTCGAGGGCGAGAATGCGACCCGTGGCGACATCAATGATCGGCTGGAAGTACGGCAGCAATTCGTCATTGCGCTTGAGTGCGTTACGCAACGCACCCTCCTGCTCCATCTGATCGGACACTTCGCGGCGCAGCTCCTGGTTGAACACCGCATAACTGTCACGACCAGCATTCTTGACCCGGTACATGGCGGTGTCGGCGTCGCGCAGCAGATCGGCAGGCTCCTTGTGAAACTGCAGATCCGCGGCCACCACACCGATACTGCATGAAGAAAACACCGCATGGCCGTCGATGTAGAACGGCACGTCGAAGGCCAGCAGAATGCGCTCGGCAATCGCCACGGTAACGTCCGGCGGCGCGGCGAAGGCCAGCACGGCGAACTCGTCGCCGCCCAGTCGCGCCAGCAGATCGCTCTCGCGCATGCAGCTGCGCAGGCGGTCGGCGGCCTGGATCAACAACTGGTCGCCGGAATGATGGCCGAGGCTGTCGTTGACCATTTTGAAACGGTCCAGGTCGATGAACATCACCACCAGTTCCTGACCGCGCTCACAGAACGCCTCCCAGGCCGTTTGCAGGCGCTGTTGCAGATGGCTGCGATTGGGCAGACCGGTCAGCGAGTCGTGGGCGTTTTCGTGCTGCAGCTTGGCGTTGGCATAGTCCAGCTCGCGGGTGCGGTCCTGCACCCGTGCTTCCAGACGCTGGTTGGCGGTGTGGATGGCCTCGGCGGCACTGCGCCGTGACAAGGCGGTGTCGATGTGCCGCGAGACAAAAGTCAGCAATTCCTGATCGCGCAGCGAATAGCTGACATGGGGCGAGTAGCTCTGCACCGCCAGCACGCCGCGCACTGCATCACCGTCGAACAGCGGAATGCCCAGCCACGAACAGGAGCGGTTGACCTCGTTGAGCAGGGTGATTTCGCCGTTGTTCTCCAGACGCCGCGCCTCGTCGGCATCGATCAGGCACGGGCGCCGCTGGCGAATGACGTATTCGGTAAAGCCGCGTTCGCCACGGCGCGGGTTCGGACGCCGGGTCAGGCGTTCGTCGACGTAGTAGGGAAAAGTCACCTCGCCGGTGGTGTCGTCGAACAGCGCGATATAGAAGTTCAGGGCAAACAACAGCTCGCCGACAATCGCGTGCAGGCGACCGAACAGATCGGTCATGTCGCCGGGCTGACTGGACAGTTCGGTGATCTGGAACAGCGCGCTCTGCAGGTGCTCAGCACGCTCGCGGTCGGCCACCTCGCTGCGCAACGCATCGTTGAGCCGCGACAGCTCCAGGGTTCGCCGGGCCACAGTCTCTTCCAGCTGGGCACGGTGCAGAATGCGGTCCAGCGCCATCGCCACGTGACGCGCGACCACCAGGAACAGCTCCTGATCCTCGACGCTGTAGACCCGCGACACGTCATAGACCTGCATGGCAAGCATGCCGAACACGTCATCAGTGGCGTTTTTCAGCGGCGCGCCCATCCAGAACTCCGGACGGTGACCCACGCAATGAAAACGCTCCAGCGCCCGGGCCCGCTCGATGCCGGCGGCATCGACGAACAGCGGCTGTTCGGTGGTCAGCACGTAGCCGGTCATGGATAGCCGTTGCGGATCGAGGAACTCGCAGGTTTCCGCCTCCAGCGCATCGGCATCGGTAATATCGATGTAATACGGATAGGTGATCTTGCCGCTGTGGCTTTCGTACAGCGCCAGATAAAAGTTTTCCGCGTCGATCAGGGTCGACAGCTGCTGGTGTACACCTTGCAGAAACGCCGAGCGGTCGCGGGTGGAACTGGCCAGGTAGGTGATTTCGTACAGCACCCGCTGGGTTGCCTGGGCCCGCGCCAGGGCAACGCTTTGCAGGCGCAGACCCAGACGGTTCGCCAGGGCCACCAGAAACGGATTGCCCGACTCGCGCTCGGGGGTCAGCAACCAGCCCAGCGCCGACTCGCCATGCCCGGTGACCCAACGCTGCAGGCCATGGTCGCGGCAGAAGCCATCGAACGCTTCGCAAGGTATGCGTGCCGGCCACTCGGTGGCGCTGTCGCCCTGCCCCAACAGATGCATGTGCTGACCGGCGCGATAGGCCGCCCAGCTCAAATGCGGCGCACTGTCCCGCGCCTCGCGCAGGAGTGATTCAAGGGTGTGTTCACTGGCTTGCGGGGACGCGCCTTCCGCACCGCGCTTACTCTGCGCCAACGCCGAATCATCCGGGCTGACCGGCTGCGGCGAAGGGTTCGAGACGTGGGAATTCATGGGCGCTCCATTGCCAGGACTGGACTGGGCTATCTTCATGGGGTCTGACAGATGGTTGCAAGCGCCATATGCGTCTTAGCTGCCTGTTAGCGACGGAAAAACCGGGGTTTCACGACATTTCCGTCGAACCTTACCGTTTTATCGGCAGCGCATCGTTGAAATGAAAGCTTTTGCCCCCAGACTCGCCGAACGGTAAGGATGGACCTTTGCCTCTGTCTGCCTGTCTCTGAATGCTGTATCTCTTTCTTTTTGCCCTTCTGGAGATGATCGAAAAATGATCAAGACTTACAGTTATGCCGCGCAAAAACCCACCGACCGCCTGGCCCCTTTCCAGATCGAACGCCGTGATCCCGGCGCCGACGACGTGCAGATCGATATCCTTTACTGCGGCGTCTGCCACTCGGACCTGCACACTGCGCGCAACGAATGGAACAACACCCTGTACCCGTCGGTGCCGGGCCATGAAATCGTCGGCAAGGTCACGGCGGTGGGCGCCAACGTGAAGAACTTCAAGGTCGGTGACCTCGCGGGCGTTGGCTGCATGGTCGACAGCTGCCAGCACTGCGCGTCCTGCGCCAAAGGTGACGAGCAGTATTGCGAGAACGGCTTCACCGGCACCTACAACGGCCCGGTGTTCGGCGGCGAAAACACCTGGGGTGGCTACTCCGACAAGATCGTGGTGAAAGAGAAGTTCGTCCTGCGCATTTCCCACAGCGACAATCTGGCTGCCGTCGCGCCGCTGTTGTGCGCCGGCATCACCACTTACTCGCCGCTGCACCACTGGAAAGTCGGCCCCGGCAGCAAGGTCGGCGTGGTCGGTCTCGGTGGCCTGGGGCACATGGCGGTGAAAATCGCCCACGCCATGGGGGCTCATGTGGTGCTGTTCACCACCTCGCCGAACAAGCGTGAAGACGGTCTGCGTCTGGGCGCGGATGAAGTGGTGGTGTCGAAGGATCCGGCGGAAATGGCCACCCAGACCAACAAACTGGATTTCATCCTCAACACCGTTGCAGCCCCCCACGACCTCGACGCCTTTCTCAACCTGCTCAAGCGCGACGGCACCATGACCCTGGTCGGCGCGCCGGACCATCCGCACCCGTCGCCGTCGGTGTTCAACCTCATCTTCAAACGCCGCAGCCTGGCTGGCTCGCTGATCGGCGGCGTGCGTGAGACCCAGGAGATGCTGGATTTCTGCGCCAAGCACGGCATCGTCTCCGACATCGAGATGATCAAGATGCAGGACATCAACGAAGCCTATGAACGCATGGTCAAGGGTGACGTGAAATACCGTTTCGTGATCGACATGGCCAGCCTCAAGGCAGAAGCAGCCGCATGATCATTCACCTGCAGGAGTGAGCTTGCTCGCGATAGTGGCCGTCCAGACACCCACGTGCTGAATGACCTGACGCTTTCGCGGGCAAGCCCGCTCCCACAGGGATTAGTGTTTGCCTCTACCCTCATGGCGGCTCGAAATCCGTAGCAGTCCGGCTTGCCGGCGGTAGCGCCCGAAAGATCACAACCGCCGGCAAGCCGGACTGCTACAGGGGGAGCGCGAGCTTTTGATCTGGCTTTTGATGTTGGGGCCCCGTCCCAGAAGGCCGAACGCAGGCGATGTGGAGTGGGTTGAGCGACAGGATGTCGCGAGAGCCGCGTGGGCCATGGATGGCCCATTCGCGGCGGGCCCACGGAGCATTGCCGGAGAGAGGGCACATCGAGCCTAGGCGAGATGCCGTATGGCGGGGTAAGAAGCCCTTGGCTGCCTCTTGAAACAGAGAGAGGGGCTTTTCCAAATAACTCGCCGCCAGGCGAAACAAGGCTGCGTTAGCAGACTCGGCGGAGTGTCAGACAGGCCAAGAACACAGGTTTTACGACGACTGCGTCGCCGGTCGCAGGACAAGCCAGCTCCTACATAGATCGCGGTGAAACTTCTGTAGCAGTCCGGCTTGCCGGCGGAGGCGATCTCAAGGGCGCTATCGCGGGCAAGCGCGCTCCTACAGGGAATTTGTGTTTCGCCGGCTTTTGATCTGGCTTTTGATCTTGGGGCCCCGTCCCAGAAGGCCGAACGCAGACGATGCGCAGTGGGCCGAGCGACAGGATGTCGCGAGAGCCGCGTGGGCCATGGATGGCCCATTCGCGGCGGGCCCACGGAGCATTGCCGGAGTGAGGGTACACCGAGCATTAGCGAGGTGCCGTATGGCGGGGTGTGGAGCCCTTGGTTACTTGGGGCTTTTCCAAGTAACTCGCCGCCAGGCGAAACAAGGCTGCGTTAGCAGACTCGGCGGAGTGTCAGACAGGCCAAGAACACAGGTTTTACGACGACTGCGTCGCCGGTCGCAGGACAAGCCAGCGCCTACATAGATCGCGGTGAAACTTCTGTAGCAGTCCGGCTTGCCGGCGGTGGCGCCCGAAAGATCACAACCGCCGGCAAGCCGGACTGCTACAGGGGGAGCGCGAGCTTTTGATCTGGCTTTTGATGTTGGGGCCCCGTCCCAGAAGGCCGAACGCAGGCGATGTGGAGTGGGTTGAGCGACAGGATGTCGCGAGAGCCGCGTGGGCCATGGATGGCCCATTCGCGGCGGGCCCACGGAGCGTCGCCGGAGTGAGGGTACACCGAGCATTAGCGAGGTGCCGTATGGCGGGGTATGGAGCCCTTGGTTACTTGGGGCTTTTCCAAGTAACTCGCCGCCAGGCGAAACCGGGCTGCGTTAGCAGACTCAGCGGAGTGTCAGACAAGCCAAGGACACAGGAATTACGACGACTGCGTCGCCGCTCGCAGGACAAGCCAGCTCCTACATAGATCGCGGTGACACTTCTGTAGCAGTCCGGCGATGGGGGCTTTTGCTCAGGCCTGTTCCGGTTCGATACGGTCACGGCCGGCCATCTTGGCGGCGTAGACGCCGGAGTCGGCGCGCAGCAGCAAGGCGTCGCCGCCCTCGCCTTTGCGCCAGCTGGCAAGGCCGAAGCTGCCGGTGACGCGGCCGACGCCGTCAATGGCCTCGCCGCGCAAGGCGGCCCACAGTTCGGAAGCGAGCAGGTAAGCCTGATCGCTGCCGGTGTCCGGGCACAGCACCATAAACTCCTCACCGCCCAAACGGCAGAACACGTCGCTGCTGCGCAGGCGATGACACAGGCGCTTGCAGATGGCCTGCAGCACATGGTCACCCACCGCGTGGCCCATTTGGTCGTTGATGCATTTGAAGTGATCGATGTCCAGCATCACCACCGAAAACATGCCGCCATGCCGCTCCGCGCGCTGCAACTCGGCTTGCAAACGCTCCTGAAAATATCGCCGGTTGTAGACTCCGGTCAGCGCATCGGTCACCGACATCGTGCGCAGTTCTTCTTCCACCCGCTTGCGCTCGGTGATGTCCAGGCACACCGCCAGATAGCCGACCCATTGATCGTGTTCATCGAGCACCGGGCTGACCTGCATGTTCACCAGCAGACGACTGCCGTCACGGCGGACGAAGGTCCAGTCGTGGGCCTGATGACCGTGCTCTTCCACCGCCTCCACCAGCATTGCTTCGCAAGTCTTGATCGAGCGGCCATAGCGCTGTGTCAGTTCGCAGACGTGCTCGGCCAGTTCTGCCGGCAGGTGCAACTGGCGCAGGGTGACACTGCCGCAGACCTGCGCGCTGCTGTAGCCGAGCATTTTCTCCGCGCCGATGTTGAACGTGGTAATGACCCCGTCCAGATCGGTTGCGATGATTGCCACCTGAGTGGTGGCGTCCAGCACGTTACGCAACTGACCATGGGCACCGCGCAGTTGCTGCTCGCGCTGGCGCAGTTGCACCGTACGTTGCTCGACCAGCCGTACCGCGCGCTGACGCTGACTGATCAGCGCATATAACAGTGCGCTGAGCATGAAACTGAGCACGGCGCCGAGGATCACCACGCTGTCGGTGGACGACGGGTTGGCGCCGATAAAAATGGACGTGGGGCGCAGCTCCAGGGAGTAACGACGGTCGGCGAAACTCAACGACGTCGCCACCCGCAGTTCGCTGCGGGTGGCACTGGCCGCAGACTGATACAGGAGGTCTGGCGCCTGGGCCTGGGTCAAGTCGTACAGGCGCAGAGACAGGTTATCCTGATCCTGCGCCGGCAAACCTTCGGCCATCAGCTTGCGCAGGCTGATCACCGCCATGACGAAACCTTCCAGCGCTCCGGAATGGTCGACACCCATGCGATCGCGCGTCAGCACCGGTGCAACCAGCAGAATGCCGTTGCGGTTTTCCTTTTCCAGGCCGACCAGATCCATGCGTGGCGATGCGGCCATGGCGCTGGTCTGCAAGGCGTGTTGCAGGGTGGCGTGGCGATTGTCTTCGGAGTCGACGTCAAAACCGGTGGGCAGCGGCAAGCTGCTGCGGCTTTGCGTGTAGCGCACCGGAAAATAGGTGTCGCGGTGGCCGGCCGGTTTCAGCTCGCCGGCATCGTCCATGTCGCGCACCACGTAACCGGGAATACCGTCCCGCTGAGCCAGGGTCTCGAATTGCTCACGGTCGGCGTCCAGCACCCGCGGCGCCCAGGAATAGGCCTGGGTCCAGACCAGCATGGGCCGGGCGAAACCGTTGAATTCTTCCTGGGACACTTCGTCGGAATAGACGAAGAAACGGCGCAGCGCATCCAGCCGCCGGATCTGGCCGTCGAGACGCTCCTGGATGCGGCTGACCCGCTCCGCCGCCAGCAGTTCGAAACGCTGCTGCAACTGCCGCTGATACTGCTCGACACTGGCCAGCGCCAACAGCGCGGTCAGCACCGCACCGGCGGAAAACACCAGGGCAGCGACCACCCATGACGAGGTGTCTTCGTTGATGAAACCCAGAATCTTGGCGCTTGCCTGGTTAGACGACATACGCAGAACTCACGACGCCACAGTGTTGCCGCGACACATGGCCAGGACTCTCTTATAGCTATTCGCCATTAGTTTGCCTAGTGCAGCATGTCGCCCGACGGGTAACCGGCGTTGCACCGGTTACCCGATCGTGATCGGCCTAGCGCGCGGTGATCTTCCAGGCGCGGTGGATCTTGCCGTTGCGGGCGAAATCCGGGTCGATGGTCTGCGCGGTGATTTCTTCCACGGCATAACGCTCGCTGAGGTTGTCTTCGAGCTGGAACTTGCGGAAGTTGTTGGAGAAGTACAGCACGCCGTCCTTGGCCAGACGCGCCATGGCCAGGTCGATCAGTTGCACCTGGTCGCGCTGCACGTCGAACACGCCTTCCATGCGCTTGGAGTTGGAGAAGGTCGGCGGGTCGATGAAGATCAGGTCGTATTCGTCCCGCGCGCTTTCCAGCCAGGCCATGACGTCACCCTGCTCCAGACGGTTCTTGTCGGAGAAACCGTTGAGCGACAGGTTGCGCCGCGCCCAGTCCAGGTAGGTTTTCGACAGGTCGACACTGGTGGTGCTGCGCGCCCCGCCCTTGGCCGCGTGAACGCTGGCGGTCGCGGTGTAGCAGAACAGGTTGAGGAAACGCTTGCCCGCCGCTTCGCGCTGGATGCGCAGACGCATCGGCCGGTGGTCGAGGAACAGACCGGTGTCCAGGTAATCGGTGAGGTTGACCAGCAGCTTGAGGCCGCCCTCCTTCACTTCGAGGAACTGACCCTGGGCGCTCTGGCGCTCGTACTGACGGGTGCCGCTCTGGCGCTCGCGACGCTTGACCACCACGCGGCTCTTGTCGACACCCAGCGCCTGCGGAATCGCCGCCAGCGCATCAAACAGGCGCGCCGAGGCCTTTTCAGGATCGATCGATTTGGGCGCAGCGTATTCCTGCACATGCACCCAGTCCTGATACAGGTCGACGGCCAGCGAGTATTCCGGCATGTCGGCGTCGTAGACCCGGTAGCAGTCGATACCTTCACGGCGGACCCATTTGCTGAACTGCTTGAGGTTCTTCTGCAGACGGTTGGCGAACATCTGCCCGCCTTCGCTCAGGCGTGCCTGTTCAACCACCGGTGCCGGTTCGCGGATCGGGTTGCCGTTCTTGTTCAGGCGCACCGGCTCGCGGCTGACCTGCTCTTCGGCCTGCTCACGCTCCAGTTGACGCTGTTCAGGGGTGCGGCGTTCACCGGTGACGAACTGGTCCGGCAGCACCTTGATCAGTAACAGCTTGCACGGCAACGCACCGTTCCAGAACGCATATTGCTTGTGGCTGCGAATGCCCATGCGCTTGCCCAGGTCCGGCGCGCCGGTGAACACCGCAGCTTCCCAGTTCAGGCACGCCTGACGCAGACGCTCGCCGAGGTTCTGGTAGAGGTACAACAGGCTCGCTTCGTCGCCCAGACGCTCGCCGTACGGCGGGTTGCAGATGACCAGGCCTTTCTGGTTCTGGTCCGGACGCGGTTCGAAGGTGGCGACTTCGCCCTGATAGATCTTGATCCAGTCGCTCAGGCCGGCACGCTCGACGTTGTTGCGGCCCGGCTGGATCAGCCGTGGATCGGCTTCGTAGCCGCGAATCCACAACGGCGGTTTGGCCAGACCGGCTTCGGCGCGGGCCAGCGCTTCGTCGTGCAGCTTGCGCCACAGCGCCGGGACGTGGCCCAGCCACGCGGAAAAGCCCCAGCGCTCGCGCTTGAGGTTCGGCGCAATATCGGCGGCGATCATCGCCGCTTCCACCAGGAACGTACCCACACCGCACATCGGGTCGGCCAGCGCGCCGCCTTCGGCAGCGATGCGTGGCCAGCCGGCGCGGATCAGCACCGCCGCCGCCAGGTTTTCCTTCAGCGGCGCGGCGCCTTGCTGCAGGCGATAGCCGCGCTGGTGCAGGCTGTGGCCGGACAGGTCCAGCGAGAGGATCGCCTCGCCACGGTCCAGGCGCAGGTGTACGCGCAGGTCCGGGTTGATCTTGTCCACGGACGGACGCGAACCGTCGGCGGCGCGCAGTTTGTCGACAATCGCATCCTTGACCTTCAACGCACCGAAGTGGGTGTTGTCGATGCCCGAGCCGTGGCCGCTGAATTCAACGGCGAGGGTGCCATCGGACTCCAGATGGTCGGCCCAGTCGATGTCGTGCACGCCGTGATAGAGATCTTCGGCGTTCTTCATCGGGAAGCGCTTGAGCACCAGCAACACACGGTTGGCCAGGCGCGACCACAGACACAGCCGGTAGGCGGTTTCCATGTCGGCGTCGCCGCGAATGGTGGACGTGTGTTCGCGGGTTTCCTGCAGGCCGAGGGCCGTGGCTTCCTCAGCGAGCAGACCTTCGAGGCCTTTGGGACAGGTGAGGAACAGTTCGTAACGGTCCGACATGGGTATTCCATTCATATGGCGGGACTACGCATTGTCCGGCCCGATTTCAAACAGACGCCTTTCTTGGAGAACGCCTGCGCGGCACACCGGTTGTGCCTCCACCGCAGCGATACATTTCGTCTGCGGCAGACCATCAGCCATAAAATCAGCCAACAGTGTGATATTAAAAAACCACTATTCAGCACGACAACGGCGGCAATAAAAAGTCACATCACCGACCCTTCGTCGTTTTATCTCTGACGCCAATCGGCCATCTCATGCACATGAGAAGCACTGGCGATATCCGTGGAGAGCCACGGTTCAGGGGCCTTGCCAGAAAAACAGCGTCGTAAAACACGACACTTCTTATCGTCGTAATGCCTGAATGGTTACGTTCTTATGACAAAACGGTCATTCACAGCATCCCGTCCATTGGTTAGAAATCAACTCAGGTTGTCGCCGCAACGACGACAGCACCACGCCCGTGACGCCGGCAGCGGGCTTGTAACGGCAGATGATTTCTGCCCGACCTCAACCTGAGGTCTCCAGGGACATAACAGTCAACAAACGAGGGCAACACCCTATGAGAAGACTTAAGCGTGATCCGTTGGAAAGAGCTTTTTCGCGCGGATATCAATACGGCGTAACTGGTAAATCCCGTGAGCTTTGCCCCTTTACTCTACCGTCTGTGCGCCAAGCCTGGATCAATGGCTGGCGGGAAGGACGCGGCGACAACTGGGACGGTATGACCGGCACTGCGGGTATCCACAGACTCAACGAACTTCACGCGGTCGGCTGACACTCAACGAACAACGTAACGAAAGGTAGATTCCGAAACGACAGGATTCCTTTTACAACGCGAGCCGATTTCCCATCACCATGCGCGCCCCATCCGGGCGGCGGGCTGAGAAGCCCAGGAGGGGTTCCCTTGAGGAACCCCTCTTTTTATTCCGAGCACTTAACGCGGCATTGCGGCGATGGCGTCTACCGCCTCGCGAATGAGCGCCGGGCCTTTATAGATGAAGCCCGAATAGATCTGCACCAGGCTCGCACCCGCCTCGATCTTCTCCGCCGCATGACGCCCTTCGGTGATACCGCCAGCGGCAATGATCGGCAGTTTGCCGCCCAACTCACCCGCCAGCACCTTGACGATATGCGTGCTCTTCTCGCGCACCGGCGCACCGGACAGACCGCCGGCCTCGTCAGCATGGGGCAGGCCTTCGACGCCCTGACGGCTGAGCGTGGTGTTGGTGGCGATAACCGCATCCATGCCCGACTCCAGCAGCGCACTGGCGACCAGTACGGTTTCTTCGTCACTCATGTCAGGCGCAATCTTGATCGCCAGTGGCACGCGCTTGCCGTGACGCTCGGTCAGGGCCTCCTGACGCAGGCGCAAGGCTTCGAGCAGTTGCTTGAGCGAGTCACCGAATTGCAGGCTGCGCAGGCCCGGGGTGTTCGGCGAACTGACGTTGACCGTGACGTAGCTGGCGTGGGCGTAAACCTTGTCCAGGCAGATCAGGTAGTCATCGACTGCGCGCTCGACCGGGGTGTCGAAGTTCTTGCCGATGTTGATGCCCAGCACACCGTTGTACTTGGCGGCTTGCACGCGGCTGACCAGATTGTCGACACCGAGGTTGTTGAAGCCCATGCGGTTGATGATGCCTTCGGCATGGGGCAGACGGAAAATCCGCGGCTTGGGGTTGCCCGGCTGTGGCCGCGGCGTGACCGTGCCGATTTCGACGAAACCGAAGCCCAGTTGGGCAAAGCCGTCGATGGCCGCGCCGTTCTTGTCCAGACCGGCAGCCAGGCCGACCGGGTTGGGAAACTGCAGGCCCATGACCGTCACCGGCAACCGCACCGGCGCCTTGTTGAACAGGCTGTTGAGCCCCAGACGGCCGCCGGCACCGATCAGGTCGATGGACAGATCGTGGGAGGTTTCCGGGGAGAGTTTGAACAGTAACTGGCGGGCCAGGTTATACATGGGCGGGCGCGGCTCGTTTGCGGCTGAAGTCAGCGGCGGATTATAGACGCCCGCGCCGGGCGTGTCGCGAAGTTTGCCGTGCTTGCTGCGGTTCGCTGGCATATCGCTTGCTTGAGCCTGTTTGACCACCTCGCGCCAATGGCGGCGCGGAGCATCGGACAATGACGTCGTTGTCGTCCCGGCCATGGCCCGGACGAGGCGGCGTTTTTTTATGGAAGGCCCTTCGTCGGCAACAGCAGACGGTCTTCAGGCGGAACCGAAAACATGAATGACACCCTCAACACCTCGCTGGCCTGGGTCAATGGCAGTGATGCGCCGGAACTGAACAGCATCGACGTCGGCTTCATGGCCCTGACCGACAGCGCCTCATTGATCGTTGCCGCGACCCAGGGCTTCGCCCAGCCTTATGGCCTGAACATCAACCTGCAGCGCCAGCCGTCCTGGGCCAGCCTGCGCGACCGTCTGGTCAACGGCGAACTGCACGCCGCCCACAGCCTTTACGGACTGGTGTACGCCGCCCAACTGGGCCTCGGCGGCCCGGCCAAAGACATGGCGGTGCTGATGGGGTTGAACCAGAACGGCCAGAGCATCAATCTGTCCCGCGCGTTGCAGGAAGCCGCCGTGCTCACTCCTGACGCACTGGATCGGCGCACGCACCAAAGCGAATCAAAACTCACCTTCGCCCAGACCTTCCCCACCGGCAATCATGCGCTGTGGCTGTATTACTGGCTGGCGAGCCAGGGCATTCACCCGCTGCACGACGTCGATAGCGTGGTGGTGCCGCCGCCGCAAATGGTCGAGCACCTCAAGGCGAAGCGTATCGACGGCTTCTGCGTCGGCGAACCCTGGGGCGCCAGCGCCGTCCGCCAGCAGCTCGGTTTTACCCTGGCGACCACCCAGGCGATCTGGCCGGACCATCCGGAAAAAGTCCTCGGCTGTCGCCTGAAGTTCGTCCAGCAGTACCCCAACACCGCCCGCGCGCTGGTCATGGCGATTCTGGAGGCCAGCCGCTTTATCGAACAAAGCCTGGACAACCGCCGCAGCACCGCGCAACTGCTCAGCGCGCCCGAGTATGTCGACGCGCCAGTGCAAGACATCGAAGCGCGTCTGCTGGGCGAATACGACGACGGTCTCGGCAACCACTGGCACGATCACCACGCCGTGCGTTTCTACCGCAATGGCACGGTGAACATGCCGTATCTGTCCGACGGCATGTGGTTCATGACCCAATTCCGCCGCTGGGGCCTGCTGCGCGAAGATCCGGATTACTTCGTCGTGGCCCGCCAGGTCCAGCAACTGGATCTTTATCGTCAAGCCGCCAACGCACTCGGCGTGCCCGTGCCGGATTCGTCCATGCGCAGCAGCCAGTTGATCGACGGCAAGGTCTGGGATGGCAGCGACCCGGCCGGTTACGCCCGCAGTTTCAAACTTCATGCACTGGGTGATACTCAACAGCAGGAGGAACGCCGACATGCTGCGAATCCTGCTGATCAATGACACGCCAAAGAAAGTCGGCCGGCTGAAAGCCGCGCTGGTCGAGGCCGGTTTCGAGGTGATCGACGAGTCCGGACTGATCATCGACCTGCCCGCCCGCGTACATGCCGTGCGCCCGGACGTGATCCTGATCGACACCGAATCGCCGGGCCGCGACGTGATGGAGCAAGTGGTACTGGTCACCCGCGATTTGCCCCGCCCCATCGTCATGTTCACCGACGAGCACGACCCCGGCGTGATGCGCCAGGCGATCAAGTCCGGCGTCAGTGCTTACATCGTCGAGGGCATCCACGCCCAGCGTCTGCAGCCGATCCTTGATGTAGCGATGGCACGTTTCGAGAGCGATCAGGACTTGCGCGCACAATTGCACGCCCGCGACCAGCAACTGGCCGAACGCAAACGCATCGAAACGGCCAAGGGCCTGCTGATGAAAATGAAAAACTGCAACGAGGAAGAGGCCTACACCCTCATGCGGCGCCAGGCCATGAGCCGGCAGCAGAAGCTGATTCAGGTGGCCGAGCAGATCATCGCCATGAGTGAGTTGTTGGGGTGATCTGTGTTTATTGATCTGCTGAAGGGCGCTGAATCAGTGGTTGTCGGGGCGTTTGCCAGATTGCTATCGCGAGCAGAGCTCCCTCCCACGGATAGACAGTGTTCGCCGGATCTGCGCATGGCAACACAATCCGTAAAACCACCACAGAAGCCGGCTCCTACCGCCTTCGGCCAGAAGCAAAGGCAGCTGGCATTGACTGCTACGTGCAAATTGCGTTCAGCCAGAGAGTTGGTGGTGCTGGTGACGGCGCCTTCGCGGGCGAACCCGCTCCCACAGGGAATGCGCTCGCTTGGCTTTTGCTTTTCAGCTTTTGACCTTGGGGCCCCGTTCCAGAAGGCCGAACGCAGGCGATGCGCAGTGGCGCCGAGCGGCATGGATGCCGCGAGAGCCGCGTGGGCCATGGATGGCCCATTCGCGGCGGGCCCACGGAGCATTGCCGGAGTGCGGGTATGCCGAGCCTGTGGCGAGGCACCGGATGGCGGCGTAAGAAGCCCTTGGTTACTTGGGGCTTTTCCAAGTAACTCGCCGTCAGGCGAAACCAAGCTGCGTTAGCAGCTAAAGCGTCAGGCCAGACACACCGAGTGCACAGGTTTTACGACGACTGCGTCGCCGCTCGCAGGGCAAGCCAGCTCCTACAAGGGACCGCGTAACGTGCCGAAGGCGAAACAAGGCTGCGTTAGCAGACCAGCAATCCATCAGACACACCGAGTGCGCAGGTTTTACGACGACTGCGTCGCCGGTCGCAGGACAAGCCAGCTCCTACACCGAATGGCGTTGATTCAGAAACGAAGCGGTGTCGGTGATGACGCCATCGCGGGCAAGCGCGGCCCTACGTTCCATCATCTGGCCCACGTTTTGCTAGATAGGTTTCACAGGTAGCCAACGGCGGTTGCCTCCACACACGACAAAGACGTCGCACACCCCTTCGCCAACGCGGAACGGGTTGCGACGTTTTTTGCGTTTTGGCCCCCAGAAAACGGGCCGGGTGGAGCGCCGCCATGGTGCTTCACCTGCAAGACCTGACCCGTGACGGTGCAAGCAAGCAACAACGCACCGACAATGATTTCCTGCAGATGAGGTGTGAGATGAATACAAGTTTCTGGAAAGCCGGCCACAAACCCACGCTGTTTGCAGCATTCCTCTATTTCGACCTGAGCTTCATGGTCTGGTACCTGCTGGGCCCGCTCGCCGTGCAGATCGCCGCCGACCTGCACCTGACCACCCAGCAGCGCGGCCTGATGGTCGCCACACCGATTCTGGCCGGCGCGTTCCTGCGCTTCCTGATGGGCATGCTGGCCGACCAACTGTCGCCAAAGACCGCCGGCATCATCGGCCAGGTCATTGTCATCGTTGCACTGTTCTGCGCCTGGCAACTGGGCATCCACAGCTATGAGCAAGCCCTGCTGCTGGGTGTGTTCCTCGGCATGGCCGGCGCGTCGTTCGCCGTCGCTTTGCCGCTGGCCTCGCAATGGTATCCACCACAGCACCAGGGCAAGGCCATGGGCATCGCCGGGGCCGGCAACTCGGGCACCGTATTCGCCGCGCTGATCGCACCGGTGCTGGCCGCCAGTTTTGGCTGGAGCAACGTGTTCGGTTTTGCCGTAGCGCCGCTGGTACTGACCCTGATCGCCTTCTCGCTGATGGCGCGCAACGCTCCGGAACGGCCAAAAGCCAAATCCATGGCCGACTATTTCAAGGCCTTGGGCGACCGTGACAGCTGGTGGTTCATGTTCTTCTACAGCGTCACCTTCGGCGGCTTCATCGGCCTGGCCAGCGCCCTGCCCGGCTATTTCAACGACCAATACGGCCTGAGCCCGGTGACCGCCGGCTACTACACCGCCGCCTGCGTGTTCGGTGGCAGCCTGATGCGCCCACTGGGCGGCGCGCTGGCCGACCGTTTCGGCGGTATTCGCACGCTGTCGGGGATGTACGCCGTGGCCGCCATCTGCATCGCGGCCGTGGGTTTCAACCTGCCCAGCTCGTGGGCGGCACTGGCGCTGTTCGTCGCCGCGATGCTCGGTCTGGGTGCCGGTAACGGCGCGGTGTTCCAGTTGGTGCCGCAGCGTTTCCGCAAGGAAATCGGCGTGATGACCGGCCTGATCGGCATGGCCGGCGGCGTTGGCGGCTTCCTGTTGGCAGCCGGCCTGGGCGCGATCAAGCAGAACACTGGTGACTACCAATTGGGCCTGTGGCTGTTCGCCCTGCTGGGCGTGCTGGCCTGGTTCGGCCTGATGAACGTCAAACGTCGCTGGAGAACCACCTGGGGTTCCGCCGCCGTCACCGCTGCGCGCGTCTGATTGCTGCAAGTCCTGCCCATGAATCAGCCTTTGACGTTGCCAGCCCCACCGGCCACCGGCCTGCAGTTGCGTTGCGCGGAATACAGCGCCAGCGGCCCGCGCGCCGAGAATCAGGATGCTCTGCGCATGGTCACCCCGGCGCCGGCCCTGGCGGCCAGCAAAGGCTATCTCTTCGCGCTGGCCGACGGCGTCAGCCAGTGCATCGATGGCGGTCTGGCCTCGCGCTCAACCTTGCAGGCGCTGGCGCTGGACTACTACTCGACGCCAGAAACCTGGGGAGTGGCGCAGGCGCTGGACCGTCTGTTGCTGGCGCAGAACCGCTGGCTGCAAGCCAATGGCCTGCTCACCACCCTGAGCGCGCTGGTCCTGCGCGGGCGACGCTTTACCCTCGCCCACGTCGGCGACTGCCGGGCCTATCGCTGGTTCGACGGCGAACTGCAACGAATCAGCGAGGATCATGTCTGGGAACAGCCGGACATGCAGCATGTGCTCAAGCGAGCACTGGGGCTGGATCAGTATGTGGTCATGGATTATCTGGACGGCGAGCTGCGCGAGGGCGAACGCCTGTTGCTGGTCAGCGATGGCGTCTGGTCGGTGCTGGACGACAGCCGCATCCGTTCGATTCTCAACGAACAGCATGATCTGGACGCTGCGGTGCGCACGCTGGTGCAATCGGCGCATCTGGCCGATGGTCAGGACAATGCCAGCGCGCTGCTGATCGAGATCGAGCAACTGGGCAGCGACACCCTGGGCGACACCCTGTTTCAGTTGCAGCAGTGGCCGCTGCCACCCGCGCTGAAGGTCGGTCAGCGCTTCGAGGGCTGGCAGGTCGAGGCGCGACTGGGCGATTCCCGGCAGTCCCTGCTGTACCGCGTTCGCGATGCCCAGCAGCACCGCTGGTTGCTGAAAACCCTGCCGCAAAGCCGTTCGGATGAACAAGGTGCAGGCCAGGCCTTGTTGCTGGAGGAGTGGTTTCTGCGCCGGGTCGCCGGGCGCTTCTTCCCCGAGCTGCATCCGCTCGGCGACCGGCAGCACCTGTATTACGTGATGCGCGAATACCCCGGACGCACCCTGGCGCAGGTTTTCGAGCAACAGGGCCCGCAGGAACTGGCGCAGTGGCTCAAACTTGCCCGGAGCCTGATCGGCGCCATCGGTTTGCTGCATCGGCGCAACATCGTTCACCGCGACATCAAACCGGAAAACCTGCTGATCGACGATGACGACGAGCTGCGCGTGCTGGATTTCGGCCTGGCGTTCTGCCCAGGTCTGTCAGCCAGCCTGCCCGGCGACGTACCGGGCACCCCGAGTTTCATTGCGCCTGAAGCATTCGCGGGTGCAGAGCCTGCGCCCGCGCTGGATCTGTATGCGGCCAGCGTCACCCTGTATTACTTGCTGACCGGTCACTACCCGTATGGCGAAATCGAAGCGTTTCAGCATCGCCGCTTCACCACGCCAGTGCCGGTCAGCCGCTATCGGCCGGATGTACCTGAGTGGCTGGAACGGCATCTCGATCAAGCCCTGCAAGCTGCACCGGAAAAGCGCTTTGAAACCGCCGAGCAATGGCTGTTGCAGCTTGAACGGGGTGAATTGGCGACGCTGGACACCCGCCCTCGGCCGTTGCTGGAGCGCGAGCCGCTGAAGGTCTGGCGCGGCCTTGCCCTGCTGTCGCTGCTGCTGAATCTGCTGCTGTTGATCTGGCTGATGAGGCACTGAACCGCAGAGCATCTTGTCGCGGCAATAGCGCGTAACGGACAACCTTGCGCGACCAGCTCCCAACAGGCCATCCAGGCGCCATAAACGCCAGATTTCCCGACGATCACTCGGCTACCATCGCGCGCTGTATAGCTTTTCACATATCGCGATAAGGGGTATTGCCGTGATCAGACACAAATTGGCTGTGGCCATGGGTAGCCTGCTGTTGGCCGCTTCGACATCAAGCTTTGCGGCGGATGATTTCCGCGTGGCTTACGCCGGTTCCATGGGCGTTGTCATGGACAAGTTCATCGGCCCGGCATTCGCCGACCGCCAGCATGTCAATTATCAGGGCCAGGGCGAAGGCGCTTATGGCCTCGCACGCCTGCTGGCATCGGGCAAAGCCACTGCGGACGTGTTCGTTTCGGTGACGCCCGGCCCGATCGAGATTCTGCAGAAAGCCGGTCTGGTGGATGACGCCGTCCCGGTGGCCAGCACCCGCATGGTGATTGCCTACAACCCGAAAAGCCCGTTTGCCGCCGCCCTCGCCGCCAGCAACAAGGACGGCGCCGGTACGCCGTGGTGGCAGGTGCTCAAACAGCCTGGACTGAAATTCGGGCGCACTGATGCCCGCGTCGATCCCCAGGGTCAGAACATCATTTTCAGTCTGATGCTCGCCGAGAAGTACTATCGTCAGCCCGGCCTGAGTCAGGCAGTGCTCGGCGACACACAGAATCCGCAGCAGGTTTACGGCGAAGGTGGCCTGCTTAGCCGCCTGCAAGCCGGCCAGCTTGACGCCGCATCGGGTTATGAGAGCGCGACGCTGTCGGCAAAACTGCCCTACGTCGCGCTGCCCGACGAGATCAACCTGAGCAATCCGGCCTTCGCCAAAAGCTGGTACGACACCGTCAGCCTCGACCTGACCGGCAGCAACGGCCAGCCACAGCACCTGACCCCGCAGCCACTGGTGTTCTACGCCGCCGTGCTGAAAAACGCCGCCAATGGCGCGCGCGGCCAGGCTTTTGTCGACTTCCTGCGCTCGTCCGACGGCCAGGCGCTGTTCAGTCAGAACGGCTACGGCCAGCCCAAGGGTGAAACCCTGCATCGATGAGCAGGCACATGCCGATGTCGCGTGGCGTCGTCTGGTTCGGCCTGCCTGCGGGCCTGTTGTTGGCACTGCCCTTTCTCACCCTGATCGGGCAGACCGCATGGGGCGAGCTTCATCTGGCCTATGGGGACTGGCAGGCCGTCGGCACGTCGCTGGGTTTGACCTGCATCTCGATGCTGCTGATGGTGCTGCTCGGCACGCCGCTGGCCTTCTGGCTGGCGCGTAGCCGCTCGAAATGGCGAAGTGTGGTGCAGGGACTGGTGTTGATGGCGTTGCTGACGCCACCACTGGCGATGGGGATTTTGCTGGTGTCGGCGTTCGGCCCGTACAGCACGCTGGGCACGTTTTTGGGGCATCTGGGTGTGGTGCTGTCCAACAATGCCATGGCGTTCGTGCTGGCTCAGTTGTATGGCGGTCTGGCGTATTTCGTCCTCACGGCCACAGCTGCTTTCGCCGCCGTACCGCGCCATCTGGAAGAAGCCGCGCGCAGTCTCGGTTGCTCACCCTGGCAGGGTTTTCATCGTGTCACGTTGCCCGTTGCACAGCGGTCTCTGGCGACAGGACTGGCAATCGCCTGGGGCCGGGTGATCGGCGAATTCGGCATTGTCATGGTGTTCGCCTACTTCCCTCAGGGCATTCCCGTGAAACTGTTCGTCAATCTGCAGAATGACGGTGTAGACGCCGTGTACGCTTTGATGTGGTTGCTGTTACTGGTGACGCTGCCGTTCCCGATAGCGTGTCTGACACGGTATAATGGCCAGGCGAAATATTAAATCGCTATCAATTAAACAATGATCGAACCTTTATCGTTGGCGCAGAAAAAGAAAAACCCGGCCGGAGCCGGGTTTTTCGTAGAGCGTGGGCTAATTACTTGGCCTGGGCTTCTACTTGAGCTTCTACGCGACGGTTAACAGCGCGGCCAGCTTCGGTGGCGTTGTCAGCAACCGGACGGGTTTCGCCGTAGCCAACCGAGTTCACGCGGTTAGCACCAACACCGTACTGGTTGACCAGAACCTGTTTAACGGCGTTAGCACGACGCTCGGACAGTTTCTGGTTGTAAGCGTCAGGACCGACGGAGTCAGTGTGACCTTCAACAGTGGTGGTGGTTTGTGGGTACTGCTTCATGAAGTCAGCCAGGTTCTTGATGTCACCGTAGCTGTTTGGCTTGACGACCGACTTGTCGAAGTCGAACTTGACGTCCAGCTCAACACGTACGACTTCAGCAACAGCTGGGCAGCCGTTGGCGTCGACGGTAACGTTCGCTGGGGTGTCAGGGCACTTGTCGACGTTGTCGCAAACGCCGTCGTTGTCGCTGTCGGAGCAGACTTCTGCAACAGGAGCAGGAGCCGCTTCAACTTTCTTGGAGCCGCCACCGAAGTTCACACCGATACCAACGCTTGGTGCCCACTCGGTGTCACCCTGGTCGATGTTGTACTGAGCTTCAACGCCAGCACGGGCGTAGAAGTTGTCGGTGAAGTACAGTTTTGCACCGCCGCCGATGTTGGCGAAGGTGGAGCGGTCACGACCACCACGGCCGTTCTGGCCGATGCTCTGGTCGGAGAAACCAGCCGAAACGTACGGACGCAGCATGTCGCCCGGGTTGTTGAAGTGGTACAGAGCGTCCAGAGCAGTGTTCGCGCCCTTGATGTTCCGGCCATCGTCGCTACGGACGTTGTGCACTTCGTCATAACCCAGACGCAATTCAACGTCGTCGGTCAGGAAGTAGCCAACAGAACCGCCGAACAGGTTGCCGTTATTTTTGAAATTACGAGCGCTGTCGAACTGTTCTTTCTTGGCGAAGCCTTCGATTTCGACTGCGCCTTGGCCTTGTGCCAGCGCGCCGAACGAAGTTGCGGCAACAATAGTACCAATGGCCAAGCCCAAGGTGTTTTTCAGTTTCATCCGTTAAATCCCCATCTGGTGATTGTGAAGCGGTCCCGATTTCCCGGGACAACTCATCGGCAAGTCTATCAGAACTTGCCTGCCCGTTAGAGATATTTGCCCCGAGTTAAGTTTCGGTAACGCCTGCAAATTTCTCGCGTAGTTTATCAAGTGCCCTTTTGTATCGCATTTTCGTGGCACTCAGGCCCATGTGCATTATGTCTGCGATCTCTTGAAATTCCAGCTCTGCGACAAATCGAAGCACCAGGATTTCACGGTCAATCGGGTTCACATGCACGAGCCAGCGATCGAGTCCGCCCTTCTCTTCGGTCTTCGGCGCCTTCTCTTCCGACGCCTCCTCGAGGGGGTCCAGACTCAGCGCATCCATCAATCGACGTTTGCGCCGCTCCTTCCTGTACTGCGTGATGCACTCGTTGTAGGTGATGCTGTAGAGCCAGGTCTTGAACTTCGATTTGCCCTCGAAATTCTTCAATCCATACAACACCTTAAGCATCACCTCCTGACAGACATCATCCGCATCGCGATCGTTCCCTAAATAGCGCGCGCAGACGTTAAAAAGTGTCCGCTGGTAGCGCCGCATCAGCTCCTCGTACGCCCGGGTCACGTGAAACAGCTCGGCGTGCGAGCGCGCAACCAGCTCCTCATCAGTGAGCTCGCGGGGGTCGTAACGCAGTGAGTGCGATTGGGCTTTATTCAAAACAGGTCGTGCCGACAGTCGAGTAAATGGCCGCCGCCCGGGGTGTCCCGGATTTTGCGGCGGCATACATTAGCAGATTTGCCGGTTCAGCGGCTGCTTACGCGTTGTTCGAGGAGGACGCGGTTGGACAGCGACACCAACTCTCCCTCATCGGTCAGCAGCGTGGTCTTCACCGTGCCAATCTCTTCGATCAGGCCTTCGACCTCTCCAATACGCACTTGTTGCCCTACCTGATACAGCTCCCGCACATAAATTCCGGCCAGGATCTGCCCTGCGATTTCGCGGCTTCCCAGGCCCATGGCCAGCGCAACGGCCAGACCAACGGTAATCAATCCAATCACGATGACATGGTTCAGCAGGTCGGTTTTCACCTCGAGCTGGCTGATTGCCACCGAAATACTGATGATAATGACCAGCCACTGGGCAATCCGCCCAAGGCCCGCCGAGTAATCCAGGCCTACGCCTTCAGCCGCGCCACGCACGATGCCGTTGACCAGTTGCGCCAGCAGCACACCTACCAGCAGCACCAGCGCTGCGCCGAACACCTTCGGCAGGTACAGCGCCAGCATGTCCAGCGTCGCCGAGACCCGCTCAAGGCCGAGGGATTCTGCCGCCGAAACCAGGAAAATCAACAGCACAAACCAATACACGATCTTTCCGATCAGCGTCGAAATCGGCACTTGAATGCCTGCACGACCGATCAGTTTTGTCAGTCCGGTGCCGCCCATCAGGCGATCCAGACCCAGTTTTGCCAGCAATTTGGACAGCAGGGTGTCGAGCAGCTTGGCGACGACAAAACCCAACAGAACAACCACCAGAGCGCCGAACAGGTTCGGGATGAAGTTCGCGACTTTGGTCCACAACGCAGTCATTGCGGTGACCAGACTCTGTGTCCAGAGATCCAATTCCATATTCAATCAGCCTTGTCTGAAATACCGCCAGGTGTCGTCTTGCGACGGGAAACCGGTGAAACGTGAGCCGAGCCGTTGTTCACGGCGATCATCATTGCCTGCATGCAACGCCCGAGCAGGCTGAACAGGTCCCCTGCTCCGACCTGACGGTTGGCGGTCTTCAACACGCGCCCCAAAACCGCATTGTCATCCCGGCTGGAGGACGACGAATTGAGCATGTCGCGCAGTGATTCTTCGAACGGGTCGTGCATAGGCACCTCACGTGATGTCACTGACAGACGCAGGGCGTTTTCTACAAGTCACAAAACGCATGGGCCTTTTTTTCCCGTTACATCCAGCGCAGGCGCTTGAACAACCAGATTTGCCCCACCGCGACGACCACCATCAGGCCACATGCCAGCATGAATCCGTGGGTATTGTCCGACCCCGGAATTCCGCCAACGTTGATCCCCAGCAAGCCGGTGATGAAACTCATCGGCAGAAAAATGCCGGTGATGATACCGAAGCGGTACATCGTCCGGTTCATCCGCTCGTTAAGGCGCCTGTCTTCGGCCTCAAGCACCAGCCCCACGCGCTCGCGAGTCAATTCCAGCTCTTCGAGGTAACGGGTCAGACTGTTGTTCAACTCGTTCCAGTAGTCGGCATCGTCTTCAACGAACCAGGGCATTTTGCTGCGGGTCAGCTGCGCGTAGATTTCCCGCTGCGGCGCCAGAAAACGCCGCAACCCGGCCGCCCTTCGACGGATGTGCACCATGTTGCCGTGCTCGGGCATATACCGTTCGTCGGCATCTATACGCTCTTCCATGTCGTCGACCAGTTCGGTCAGCTCGCTGACCACTGCCTGCACCTTGTCGGTGAGCAACTGAGCGAGATACAAAAGCAGCTCCGAGGCGGTTTTCGGCCCTTTGCCATCGCCGAACAGCTCGATCAGCTCATCCGTGGCGCGCAGCGAGCGCAGACGCAGGGAAATCACCTGCTGGGCAGCAGTAAAGATGCGCACCGAGACCATGTCTTCCGGCTCGGCGCCCGGGTTGAGGTTGACCCCGCGCAAAAACAGCAGCAATTGTTCGTCCGGCAGCGGCAACAGCCGCGGCCGGGTGTTTTCTTCAAGCAGCAGATCGCAGACAAACTCATTGAGCCCGCTGGCTGTACGCAGCCAGGTCTGGGTCTGCGGATGGCTACGATCCCAGTGCAGCCATACGCTTTCGTGGGGCTCCAGTTGCAGGCTATCCAGTTCGGTTCGAGCTATTGAACGCGCCCCGCCTTTACCGTCCAGTACCAGGGCATGTACCAGCCCCCACTGCGCGTTTGTATCCTCGACCATTCGCTGTCCTGTCATGCACCGGTCAGTCCGGCATTCTCAAAGGGCTTGGCGACACGATGATGCCGTTGTTGTCGGCATACACATACTCACCGGGGCGGAAAGTCACGCCGCCGAAGCTGACCACCACGTTCAGATCCCCCAGACCGCGTTTTTCGGTCTTCAGCGGGTGGCTGGCCAAAGCCTGCACACCGAGGTCGGTCTGCGCCAGCACGTCGACATCGCGCACACAGCCGTAAATCACCATGCCTTCCCAGCCATTCTTCGCAGCCTTCTCGGCCAGCATGTCGCCAAGCAAGGCGCATCGCAGCGAACCACCGCCATCGACCACCAGCACCTTGCCCTTGCCGTTCTGGTCGGCCTGCTCACGCACCAGCGAGTTGTCCTCAAAGCACTTGAGGGTGACGATTTCTCCGCCAAAGGAGTCGCGACCGCCAAAATTGCTGAACATCGGCTCGACTACGCGGACCAGTTCCGGGTAGGCATCGCACAAATCCGGGGTGATGTAGTGCATGGTTAACTCCTGTCAGTGAGAGCTTCGTCGAAGGATAGACCTGTTTGAACAGATCCCGGGGCTCGCACGTCTGACCGCGCCAACGCCCACATTGCTTCCTTATATAGGACAAAACCCTGACCGACGAGTCGCGCACGCTGGCTGCATCGGCGGATCGATGTGGCGCGTAGCTTAGCCCCAAGCGCCCGACATAGGAATGCCCGGAAGGCTCTGAATCAAGGAGTTGTGACCATGTTCAGCGTTGATTCAGCATTTACCCCGGCGATCCGCCCATTCAGCCAGTCGGCTACCCGCGGCCAGACCTGCGCCTGGGCCGCCTTGCTGACAAGCATCTGCACATGGCCGAAATCTTCGCTGAACCCCGTCTCGCGACCCAGGCAGAGAAATGCCTTGTCCTCGGAACCGAACTGTTCGAACAACTCGCGACAGGCCCATTCGGGGTCCTGATGATCGCCCTTGGCCGTCACGCACCAGACCGGCACCTGAACATGGCGCAGGCCCGACCACCAGTCGTCCTTCTTGTCGCCGAACCGGCCAAACAGGCCGTGCCAGCGCATGCTTTCCAGAATCACCCCCATCGGCTCGTCTTCCGGGCCACGCTTGAAACGCGGGCCGGAGACATGCTCGAAGCGCTTAAGCAGCAGGCGCGAACTCCACTGCAGCGGCGGCACTTTCAACGGCCAGTAGGTGCGGGTGATCTGGCTGCCGAACAGCGCGGCCGAGGCCACCTGCTCCACGCCCATGTAGTGCCCGCCCAACGCTGCGGCGAGTGTCGTACCGCCGAGGGAATGACCGATCCAGTGCGGCGTCTGCCCGCTCTGCTCGCTGACGAATGCGGCAATTGCCGGCAAGTCATAGCGGGCATAGTCCGCGACGCGGTTGTGCCGATAGGCCTCGTTGCGGGCCGACAGCCCATGGCCGCGCATCTCCGGGATCCACACATCGAAACCGGCACGGGCCAGATAGGCGCCCAGACCGATGCCTTTAGGCGAATACCAGAAACGTCGGTTGGAAAAACTGCCATGCAGCAGGATCACCGGAACGCCCCGGTCATCGGGCGCGTCCACCCGCCCCAGACGGGTCAGCGCCAGCTCGACGGTGAAATCGAGGCTGTTGCCGGGTTTGAGGCGGTAGACATCCTCGATCAGATCGCCGCGTCGCTCGGCACTGATCAAGGCCACGGGAAATAGAAGACTGCTGCTCTGCATATCGCTCTTGCTTGACTCTGAAATGGCGCGCACCCGGCGCGACACGCACTGTCGCACCGGACGCTGAAAATGGCCCATGAAAAAGGGCGGACTCGTCAAGGCCGCCCCTCTCAAGGAAACCGGCCCGCATCGACGGGCCAGCATCTTACTCGATTTACATCAGTTTGGAGCGTCCTGCTCGGACAGGAAGAACCAGGTCTCCAGTACCGAGTCAGGGTTCAGCGACACGCTTTCAATGCCCTGCTCCATCAGCCAGCGCGCCAGATCCGGGTGGTCCGACGGGCCCTGGCCGCAGATGCCGATGTACTTGCCGGCCTTGTTACAGGCCTGGATGGCGTTGGACAGCAGCTTCTTGACCGCCGGGTTACGCTCGTCGAACAAGTGCGCGATGATCCCGGAGTCGCGGTCCAGGCCCAGGGTCAGCTGGGTCAGGTCGTTGGAGCCGATGGAGAAACCGTCGAAGAATTCGAGGAATTCGTCAGCCATCAGGGCGTTCGATGGCAGTTCGCACATCATGATCACGCGCAGGCCGTTGCTGCCACGGGCCAGGCCGTTTTCGGCGAGCAGATCGACCACCTGACTGGCTTCGCCCAGGGTGCGCACGAACGGCACCATGATCTCGACGTTGGTCAGGCCCATCTCGTTGCGCACGCGCTTGAGGGCACGGCATTCCAGTTCGAAGCAGTCGCGGAAGTTTTCGCTGATGTAACGCGAAGCACCGCGGAAGCCCAGCATCGGGTTTTCTTCTTCCGGCTCGTACAGCTTGCCGCCGATCAGGTTGGCGTATTCGTTGGACTTGAAGTCCGACAGACGCACGATGACCTTTTTCGGGTAGAAGGCCGCAGCCAGGGTGCTGATGCCCTCGACCAGTTTTTCGACGTAGAAGCCGACCGGGTCGTTGTAACCGGCGATGCGCTTGTCGACGCTTTCCTTGATGTCCAGTGGCAGGTTCGGGTAGTTCAGCAGCGCTTTCGGGTGTACGCCGATCATGCGGTTGATGATGAACTCCAGACGCGCCAGGCCGATACCGGCGTTGGGCAGCTGGGCAAAATCGAAGGCACGGTCCGGGTTGCCGACGTTCATCATGATCTTGAACGGCAGCTCCGGCATGGCGTCGACCGAGTTCTGCTTGATGTCGAAGCCCAGTTCGCCTTCAAAGATGTAACCGGTGTCGCCTTCGGCGCAGGACACGGTGACGCCCTGACCGTCCTTCAGCAGTTCGGTGGCGTTGCCGCAACCGACCACGGCCGGAATGCCCAGCTCACGAGCGATGATCGCCGCGTGGCAGGTACGGCCGCCACGGTTGGTGACGATGGCGCTGGCGCGCTTCATCACCGGTTCCCAGTCCGGGTCGGTCATGTCGGAGACCAACACGTCGCCGGCCTGGACCTTGTCCATCTCCGAGACGTCCTTGATGATCCGCACCTTGCCGGCGCCGATGCGCTGGCCGATGGCGCGGCCTTCGGCGAGAACGTTGCCCTTTTCTTTGAGCAGGTAGCGTTCCATGACGTTGGCCGAGCTGCGGCTCTTCACGGTTTCAGGACGCGCCTGAACGATGTACAGCTTGCCGTCGTCACCGTCCTTGGCCCACTCGATGTCCATCGGGCACTGGTAGTGCTTCTCGATGATCATCGCCTGGCGGGCCAGGTTGCTGACTTCTTCGTCGCTCAAGCAGAAACGCGCGCGCTCGGCGGCATCGACGTCGACGGTCTTGACCGAACGACCGGCCTTGGCCTCGTCGCCGTAGATCATCTTGATTGCCTTGCTGCCCAGATTACGGCGCAAGATCGCCGGGCGACCGGCTTCGAGGGTGTGCTTGTGGACGTAGAATTCGTCCGGGTTCACCGCGCCCTGCACGACGGTTTCGCCCAGGCCGTAGGCGCCGGTGATGAACACCACGTCACGGAAACCGGATTCGGTGTCCAGGGTGAACATCACGCCGGCGGTACCGGTTTCGGAGCGGACCATGCGCTGCACGCCGGCAGACAGGGCCACCAGCTTGTGGTCGAAGCCCTGATGCACGCGGTAGGAAATGGCGCGGTCGTTGAACAGCGAAGCGAACACTTCTTTCGCCGCGCGGATCACGTTGTCGACACCACGGATATTGAGGAAGGTTTCCTGCTGGCCGGCAAACGACGCGTCAGGCAGGTCTTCTGCGGTGGCGGAAGAACGCACGGCCACGGCGATGTCCGGATTGCCCGCCGACAGTGCGGCGAAGGCCGTGCGGATTTCGGCGTTGAGCCGCTCGGGGAACTCGGCCTCCATGATCCACTGACGAATCTGCGCGCCGGTCTTGGCCAGCGCGTTGACGTCGTCGACGTCCAGGGCATCGAGTGCCTTGTGAATCTGATCGTTCAGGCCACTCTGCTCAAGAAAATCACGATAGGCCTGAGCTGTAGTGGCGAAGCCACCGGGGACGGATACACCTGCGCCCGCCAGATTGCTGATCATCTCGCCGAGGGATGCGTTCTTGCCCCCCACATGCTCAACATCATGTTTGCCGAGCTTATCGAGGGAAACTACGTACTCTACCAAGGTGATCTCTCCACTAACCGATTTGTTGTTGGGAAAAGCATGGGGGCTGAATCCTTGGGATTGCAATTCAGCGCCCTGGTGGTCCGGATTCTGAAAATAGGCAAGAATGCCGCCAGTCATGGCGTGCAAGCGCGCCTATGATATCCAAGAATCGTCAACAGCTTAAGGCCCAGGGCACAAATGAAACGATCCGCTTTCTTCATCTCCGACGGCACCGGCATCACCGCCGAGACCCTCGGCCAAAGCCTGTTGGCGCAGTTTGAAAACATTACGTTCAACAAGTTCACCAGGCCGTACATCGACAGCGTCGAGAAAGCCCGCGCCATGGTCCAGCAAATCAACAAGGCCGCGGAGAAGGACGAAGCCCGTCCGATCATCTTCGACACCATCGTCAATCAGGACATTCGCGAGATCCTGGCGACGTCCGACGGCTTCATGATCGACATCTTTTCGACCTTCCTGGCCCCGCTGGAGCAGGAGCTTAGTTCACACTCTTCCTACTCGGTGGGCAAATCCCACTCCATCGGCCACAACTCCAATTACATGGAGCGGATCGAGGCAGTGAACTTCGCCCTGGACAACGACGACGGCGCCCGAACGCACTATTACGATAAGGCCGACATCATATTGGTGGGTGTTTCGCGCTGTGGGAAGACCCCTACCTGTCTATACATGGCCATGCAATTCGGCATTCGCGCCGCCAACTATCCGCTGACCGAAGACGACATGGAACGCCTGCAACTGCCGCCTGTGCTGAAACAACACCGCGCCAAGCTGTTCGGCCTGACCATCGACCCGGACCGACTGACCGCCATTCGTCACGAGCGCAAGCCCAACAGCCGTTATTCGAGTTTCGCCCAGTGCGAATTCGAAGTGCGCGAAGTGGAAAACCTGTTCCGTCGCGAGAACATTCCAAATATTAATTCCACGCACTTCTCGGTGGAGGAAATCTCCGCGAAAGTGTTGGTGGAAAAAGGGGTCGAGCGGCGGTTCAAATAGCGACGATATGTCGCAGGACTCAAGCATCAGGCAGAAGCTCCGCCTGATCGCAGATCGATTGTGGGAGCGAATTCATTCGCGAGAGGCCAGTACATCCACTGAAGATGCATTGGCCGTACTACCGCATCGCGAATGAATTCGCTCCCACAGATTGTCCAGCGCCTGACAGTAAAGCCGATCATTGCTCAGAACACGTCGCCCGGCACCCGCACCCAGCCTTCCATCAAGATCCGCGCGCTGCGGCTCATGATGGCTTTCTTGACCGACCACTCGCCGCCCACCACCTCAGCCTCCGCGCCGACCCGCAAGGTGCCGGACGGATGGCCGAAACGCACGGCGCTGCGCTCGCCACCGCCCGCCGCCAGGTTGACCAGCGTGCCGGGAATCGCCGCCGCCGTGCCAATGGCCACCGCCGCCGTGCCCATCATGGCGTGGTGCAGCTTGCCCATGGACATGGCGCGAACCAGCAGATCGACATCGCCCGCCCCCACCGATTTGCCGCTGGACGACACATACGCTTTCGGTGCCGAAACAAAGGCCACCTTCGGTGTGTGCTGACGCTTCGCAGCCTCGTCGACATGGGCGATCAGGCCCATGCGCACGGCGCCGTAGGCACGAATGGTCTCGAAGCGCTTCAAGGCCGCCGGATCGCTGTTGATGGCGTCCTGCAACTCGGTGCCGGTGTAACCGATGTCTTCAGCGTTGACGAAAATAGTCGGGATGCCGGCGTTGATCAGGGTCGCCTTGAACGTGCCGATGCCGGGCACCTCCAGTTCGTCCACCAGATTGCCGGTAGGAAACATCGAACCACCGGCGCCCTCTTCTTCCGCCGCCGGATCGATGAATTCCAGCTGCACTTCGGCGGCCGGAAAGGTCACGCCGTCCAGCTCGAAATCGCCGGTTTCCTGCACCACCCCGTCGGTGATGGGCACATGGGCGATGATGGTCTTGCCGATATTCGCCTGCCAGATGCGCACCACGGCCATACCGTTGTGCGGAATGCGCCCGGCGTCCACCAGGCCATTGCTGATCGCGAAAGGCCCGACAGCCGCCGACAGGTTGCCGCAGTTACCGCTCCAGTCGACGAAAGGCGCGTCGATGGACACCTGCCCGAACAGATAGTCGACGTCGTGATCGGCCTTGCTGCTTTTCGACAGAATCACGGTCTTGCTGGTGCTGGAGGTGGCGCCCCCCATGCCGTCGATTTGCTTGGCATAGGGATCGGGGCTGCCAATTACCCGCAACAGCAAGGCGTCACGGGCCGCTCCCGGCACCTGAGCCGCTTCGGGCAAATCCTGCAGACGGAAGAACACGCCCTTGCTGGTGCCTCCACGCATGTAGGTGGCGGGGATCTTGATCTGCGCTGTATGAGCCATGAGATTGCTTTCCTTTAACGGTAGAGTTTCCAGGTCGCCTCCATGCGACACGTTTACCTGTAGCCGTCCGGCTCGTCGGCAGTGACGTCCTCTGGAACGCTGCCGCCGGCAAGCCGGACTGCTACGCAAGAGCCATGGTCAGACCACGGCGGCCGATTCGAGGAAGTCCTGCGCGAATCGCTGCAGCACCCCGCCCGCTTCGTAGATCGACACTTCTTCACCGGTATCCAGACGGCAAGTGACCGGCACTTCCACACGTTCGCCGTTCTTGCGCAGGATCACCAGGGTCAGGGTCGCCCGTGGCGTGCGCTCACCGATCACGTCGAAGGTTTCACTGCCGTCGATGCCCAGGGTGTTGCGGTCGGTGCCCGGCTTGAACTCCAGCGGCAATACACCCATGCCCACCAGATTGGTGCGGTGAATGCGCTCGAAACCTTCGGCGACGATGGCTTCAACGCCGGCGAGACGCACGCCCTTGGCCGCCCAGTCGCGGGACGAGCCCTGACCGTAGTCGGCACCGGCGATGATGATCAGCGGCTGCTTGCGTTCCATGTAGGTCTCGATGGCTTCCCACATCCGCGTGACCTTGCCCTCCGGCTCGATCCGCGCCAGCGAACCCTGTTTGACCTTGCCGTTTTCCTGGACCATTTCGTTGAACAGTTTCGGGTTGGCGAAGGTCGCCCGCTGTGCGGTCAGGTGGTCGCCGCGGTGGGTCGCGTAGGAGTTGAAGTCTTCTTCCGGCAGGCCCATTTTCGCCAGGTACTCGCCAGCAGCACTGTCGAGCATGATGGCGTTGGACGGCGACAGGTGATCGGTGGTGATGTTGTCCGGCAGCACCGCCAGCGCGCGCATGCCCTGCAGAGTGCGCTCGCCGGCCAGTGCGCCTTCCCAGTACGGCGGTCGGCGAATGTAGGTGCTCATCGGGCGCCAGTCGTACAGCGGATCGACTTTCGGGCCGGTGTCGTCCTGCACAGCGAACATCGGGATGTAGACCTGACGGAACTGCTCCGGCTTGACCGACTGTTTAACCACCGCGTCGATTTCCTCGTCGCTCGGCCAGATGTCTTTCAGGCGGATTTCCTTGCCGTCGGCAGCAACGCCCAGCACGTCCTTCTCAATGTCGAAACGGATGGTCCCGGCAATCGCATAAGCCACCACCAGCGGCGGCGAAGCGAGAAACGCCTGCTTGGCGTACGGATGAATACGCCCGTCGAAGTTGCGGTTGCCGGACAACACGGCGGTCGCGTACAGGTCGCGGTCGATGATTTCCTGCTGAATCATCGGGTCCAGCGCGCCGGACATGCCGTTGCAGGTGGTGCAAGCGAACGCCACCACACCAAAGCCCAGCTGCTCCAGCTCGGATTTGAGCCCGGCCTCTTCCAGATACAACGCCACGGTTTTCGAGCCCGGCGCCAGCGAGGATTTCACCCACGGCTTGCGGGTCAGCCCGACCTTGTTGGCGTTGCGCGCCAGCAGCCCTGCGGCAATGACGTTGCGCGGGTTGCTGGTGTTGGTGCAACTGGTGATGGCGGCGATGATCACTGCGCCGTCCGGCATCTGCCCTGGCGTTTCCTGCCAGGCGCCGGCAATACCCTTGGCCGCCAGATCGGCAGTGGCCACGCGGGCGTGGGGGTTGGACGGCCCGGCCATGTTACGGCCTACGCTGGACAGGTCGAAGTTCAATACCCGCTCGTACTCGGCACTGACCAGGCTGTCAGCCCACAAGCCGGCTTCTTTGGCGTAGGTTTCCACCAGTTTGACCTGCTGGTCGTCGCGTCCGGTCAAAGTCAGGTAATCGATGGTCTGCTGATCAATGGCGAACATCGCTGCCGTGGCGCCGTATTCCGGGGCCATGTTGGAAATGGTCGCGCGGTCGCCCAGGGTCAGCGCCCGCGCGCCTTCACCGTAGAATTCCAGGTACGCACCGACGACTTTCTGCTTGCGCAGGTATTCAGTCAGCGCCAGCACCACGTCGGTGGCGGTGATGCCCGGTTGCGGGCGCCCACTCAGCTCGACGCCGATGATGTCCGGCAGGCGCATCCACGACGCGCGGCCGAGCATGACGTTTTCCGCCTCCAGGCCGCCGACGCCGATGGCGATCACGCCCAGCGCATCGACATGGGGCGTGTGGCTGTCGGTGCCGACCAGCGTATCCGGGTAGGCCACGCCGTTCTGCGCCTGGATCACCGGCGACATCCGCTCCAGGTTGATCTGGTGCATGATGCCGTTGCCCGGCGGGATCACTTCGACGTTCTTGAACGCCTGTTTGGTCCAGTTGATGAAGTGGAAACGGTCTTCGTTGCGGCGGTCTTCGATGACGCGGTTCTTGTTGAACGCATCGGGATCGAAGCCGCCGCATTCGACGGCCAGCGAGTGGTCGACGATCAGTTGCACCGGCACCACCGGATTGACCTGCGCCGGGTCGCCGCCCATGTCGGCGATGGCGTCGCGCAGACCGGCCAGGTCGACCAGTGCGGTCTGGCCGAGAATGTCGTGGCAGACCACGCGGGCCGGAAACCACGGAAAGTCCAGATCGCGCTTGCGCTCGATCAACTGGCTCAGCGAAGCCTTGAGGGTGGCCGGATCGCAGCGGCGCACCAGGTTTTCTGCCAGCACGCGCGAGGTGTACGGCAGAGTGGCGTAGGCACCGGCCTTGATCGCTTCGACGGCCGCACGGGCATCGAAGTAATCCAGCGCGGTGCCGGGCAATGGTTTGCGATGTTCACTGTTCATCATCGGGACTCGGTCACGGTAGTTTCAAAGGGTGGGGCCTGATTCGGCACCCGAACGGAACACCGTCCACTTATAGGAGTGAGCTTGCTCGCGATCGCGATCTTTCAGTCGATGTCATTGGCGCCTGCAAAAGCGCCATCGCGAGCAAGCTCACTCCTACGGGGATCCGGGGTCATTCAGATCCGGTTCAGGCATCCCACCATTCAGCGTTGTTCGATTGGCACGAACTTGCGCTGTTCGACGCCGATGTATTCGGCGCTCGGGCGGATGATGCGGTTGTTGGCACGTTGCTCGAACACATGGGACGCCCAGCCGGTCAGGCGCGAGCAGACGAAGATCGGCGTGAACAGCTTGGTCGGAATGCCCATGAAGTGGTACGCCGAGGCATGGTAGAAGTCGGCGTTGGGGAACAGCTTCTTCTGCTCCCACATGGTCTTGTCGATGGCTTCGGAGACCGGGAACAGCACCTTGTCACCCACTTCGTCGGCGAGCTTTTTCGACCAGCCCTTGATCACCTCGTTGCGCGGGTCGTTGTCCTTATAGATCGCGTGACCGAAGCCCATGATCTTGTCCTTGCGTTCGAGCATCGCCAGGGTGCCCTTGACCGCGTCCTCGGCCGACGAAAACCTCTCGATCATCTCCATCGCCGCCTCGTTGGCGCCGCCGTGCAGCGGGCCGCGCAGGCTGCCGATGGCGGCGGTGATGCAGGAGAACAGGTCGGACAGGGTCGACGCACAGACCCGCGCGGTGAAGGTCGAGGCGTTGAATTCGTGCTCTGCGTAGAGAATCAGCGAAACGTCCATGACCTTGCGGTGCAGTTCGCTCGGGGTCTTGTCCAGCAAGAGCTTGAGGAAATGACCACCGATGGACACTTCGTCGGTCACGCAATCGATGCGCTTGCCGTCGTGGCTGTAGCGGTACCAATAGCACATGATCGCCGGGAACGCGGCGAGCAGCCGGTCGGTGGAATCGCGCTGCTGGTCGAAACTGGTTTCCGGTTCCAGGTTGCCGAGCATCGAGCAGCCAGTGCGCATCACATCCATCGGATGGGCGTCGGCGGGAATGCGTTCGAGCACTTCTTTCAGCGCTTGCGGCAAATCGCGCAGGCCCTGGAGTTTTTTCAGGTAGGCGTCCAGCTGCGCCTGGGTCGGCAGCTCGCCGTACAGCAGCAGGTAGGCCACTTCTTCAAAGCGGGCGTCGGCGGCCAGCTCGCGTACGTCATAGCCGCGGTAGGTCAGACCGGCACCGGCCTGGCCCACGGTCGACAGAGCAGTCTGTCCGGCAACCTGACCACGCAGGCCGGCGCCACTCAATACTTTTCCTTCAGCCATTGCTCTCTCCAATCTTGAAATTTTTAGGGAATCGGCAATTCAACTTCTGCCACGCCTTACGGTCGGGCGCGAACACGTTCTTTGTAGGAGTGAGCTTGCTCGCGATAGCGGTTGGCCCGCCGACAGCCGTGCTGCATGTCACTCAGTCATCGCGAGCAAGCTCACTCCTACAGGTGCGGTCAGAGGTGCGTTACGATTTCTTCTGCGCAAACAGCGCATCCAGTTTCTGTTCGAAAGCGTGGTAATCGATGCGTTCATACAACTCCATGCGGGTCTGCATGGTGTCGACAACGTGCTTTTGCGTGCCGTCGCGACGAATCGCGGTGTAGACGTTCTCGGCCGCCTTGTTCATGGCACGGAACGCCGACAGCGGATACAGCACCAGCGACACGTCGGCAGACGCCAGCTCTTCGGTGGTGAACAGCGGCGTGGCGCCGAATTCGGTGATGTTGGCCAGGATCGGCGCCTTCACCCGCGAGGCGAACAGCTTGTACATCTCAAGCTCGGTGATGGCTTCCGGGAAGACCATGTCAGCGCCCGCTTCGATGCAGGCAGCGGCGCGATCCAGTGCCGATTCCAGCCCTTCGACCGCCAGCGCGTCGGTGCGCGCCATGATCACGAAGCTGTCGTCGGTGCGCGCATCCACTGCCGCCTTGATGCGGTCGACCATTTCCTGCTGCGAGACGATTTCCTTGCCCGGACGGTGGCCGCAACGCTTGGCGCCGACCTGATCCTCGATGTGCATGGCCGCAGCACCGAACTTGATCATCGACTTGACCGTGCGCGCCACGTTGAACGCCGACGCGCCGAAACCGGTGTCGACATCCACCAGCAGCGGCAGATCGCAGACATCGGTGATGCGACGCACGTCGGTCAGTACATCATCCAGACCGGTGATACCCAGATCAGGCAGCCCCAGCGAACCTGCGGCAACACCGCCACCGGACAGATAAATCGCCTTGAAACCGGCACGCTGGGCCAGCAGTGCGTGATTGGCGTTGATGGCACCGACCACTTGCAACGGATGCTCGCTGGCAACGGCGTCGCGGAAGCGCTGGCCGGCAGTCGTTCTTGAAGTCATTGTTCACCTCGGGCAGTAGCAGCTTGATAGTGCTGTTCGATATTGCGTTTCGACGCGCCGATATGGCGACGCATCAACAGTTCAGCCAGTTCGCCATCACGGTCGGCGATGGCGTCGAGAATGCGGTGGTGCTCGCTGAAGGCCTGACGTGGCCGGTTCGGCGTAGTGGAAAACTGGATGCGGTACATGCGCACCAGTTGATACAGCTCGCCGCAGAGCATCTGGGTCAGGGTGCTGTTGCGCGCGCCCTGAATGATCCGGTAGTGAAAGTCGAAATCGCCTTCCTGCTGGTAATAGCCGACGCCGGCCTGGAATGCGCTGTCGCGTTCGTGGGTGTCGAGCACCCGGCGCAACTCGTCGATCTCTTCGACCGTCATGCGCTCGGCGGCCAGCCGGCAGGCCATACCCTCCAGCGACTCGCGGATTTCGTAGAGTTCCACCAGCTCGGCGTGGCTCAGCGACACGACCCGCGCGCCGACGTGGGGGACGCGAACCAGCAGGCGCTGGCCTTCCAGACGATGGATCGCCTCACGCAGCGGCCCGCGGCTGATGCCGTAGGTGCGCGCCAGTTCCGGCTCGGAAATCTTGCTGCCGGGGGCGATCTCGCCCTTGACGATTGCCGCCTGAATGCGTCGGAAAACGTTCTCCGACAGGGTTTCCGAATCCACTGCGGATGTAGCCGTCGGCTCTAGGGCATCCAACATTGTCGACACCTTGTCTGTTAATGCGGCTAAAGCTAGCCTCATGACAGCTTTTCGTCAAAGACATTTTATGGATTGTCGACAATCGTCTAATAACCGGCTGACATGACCCATGCCTCGCACAAACGCCCGCACCGCGCGCTTCGCTGGCGCCATAAAACCTTCATGCTAGAATGCCGACCGCATCCGTCTGCCACCGCAGACAAGCCAGGGACGTCCGTAGCGACCATGGTTCAGCGCCTGTCCAGACCGGAGCTCACGGCATGACAGCTCCCCGTTCCCCTTCATCGCGCCAGGACCTATGAGCCGCCATCCCCTTCTCTTTCTTTTATGTCTCTACCTCCCCGGCCTGCTCCTCAGCGACCCGGTGCGCGCCGCCGCCAAGACCGTCTACGGCCTCAACGAATATGCCGCGCTGACCGACATCGACCTGCAGGTCGCCGCCAAACTGGACACCGGCGCCAAGACCGCCTCCCTCAGCGCCCGTGACATCAAGCGTTTCAAGCGCGACGGCGAATCCTGGGTGCGCTTCTATCTGGCCATCGACGATGCCCACGAACACCCTATCGAACGCCCCCTGTCGCGGGTCAGCAAGATCAAGCGCCGCGCCGGTGACGTCGACCCTGACGACGAGAAGAAGTACACCTCGCGCCCGGTAATCAGTCTGGCGGTGTGCATGGGCAACGTGGCTCGCACCATAGAAGTGAACTTGACCGACCGAAGTGCATTCCAATACCCGCTTTTGATTGGCTCCGAAGCGCTCAAGCGCTTCGATGCGCTGGTCGATCCAAGCCTTAAATACGCAGCGGGCAAACCCGCCTGCGTCATAGATGCTCAACCCGCAGAGTAACGACATGCGCTCTCTTACCCTCCATCTGAAAATCCTGATCGCGGCCCTGGTCACCCTGGGCATTGCGATCACGGCCTATCAGATACTGGTACTCGGCATTCCGGTGACCGAAGACGAAACCGACGACCTGTGGAACATCGACGCCAAGGTCGAGTTCGTCGCCAACCCGAAAGACTCGGTCAAGGTGCAGATGTACGTGCCGCCCCTGTCGCGGGATTACATCAGCCTCAACGAGAGTTTCATTTCCAATAACTATGGCGTGAACGTCAACCGCGCCGACGGCAACCGCAAGGTGACCTGGTCGGCCCGTCGCGCCAACGGCAACCAGACCCTTTACTACCGGCTGGTGCTGACCAAGCGCTACGGCGGCGAAAAAGCCAAGGTCAAGGGCCCGATCTTCCGCGACAGCATCGCCGTCGAAGGCCCGGAAAAGATCGCCGCCGATGCCCTGCTCGCGCCGATCCGGCAACACTCTGCCGACGTCGAAACCTTCGTCAGCGAAGCCATCAAACGTGTCAACAATCAGGCTGACGACAACGTCAAACTGCTGCTGGCCGGCGACAACTCGATCGCGAACAAGGCACGCATCACCGAAATCCTGCTGTCCATCGCCCACGTGCCGGTGGAAAAGGTCCACACCATCCGCCTGGTCGCCGATCAGCCGCAGACGCCCGAGCTGTGGCTGCGCAGCTTCAACGGCAAGGACTGGCTGTATTTCAACCCGGAAACCGGCGAGGCCGGCCTGCCCCAGGACCGCCTGCTGTGGTGGATCGGTGACGACAACCTGATCACCGTCGAGGGCGGCAAGAAAGCCAGCGTGACCTTCAGCCTGAACAACAGCGAGATGAACGCCATCCGCCTGGCCAAGCTGACCGACGAAAGCACCGACGCCGACTTCCTCGAATACTCGCTGTACGGCCTGCCGCTGCAAACCCAGCAGACCTTCATGATCATGGTGATGATCCCGATCGGCGTGCTGGTGATCCTGATCCTGCGCAACCTGATCGGCCTGCAGACCCTCGGTACCTTCACCCCGGTGCTGATCGCCCTGGCGTTCCGCGAAACCCAGCTGGGCTTCGGCATCGTGCTGTTCACCATCATCACTGCCCTGGGCCTGTCGCTGCGCTCCTACCTGGAGCATCTCAAGCTGCAGATGCTGCCGCGCCTGTCGGTGGTGTTGACCTTCGTCGTGGTGCTGATCGCCGCCATCAGCCTGCTCAGCCACAAGCTGGGGCTGGAGCGCGGGTTGTCGGTGGCGCTGTTCCCGATGGTGATCCTGACCATGACCATCGAACGCCTGTCGATCACCTGGGAAGAGCGCGGCGGCAGCCATGCCATGAAAGTCGCCATCGGCACGCTGTTCGCGGCCTCCCTGGCGCACATCATCATGACCGTGCCGGAGTTCATCTACTTCGTCTTCACGTTCCCGGCGATCCTGCTGATCCTGGTCGGCTTCATGCTCGCCATGGGCCGTTATCGCGGCTACCGCCTGACAGAACTGGTGCGCTTCAAGGCCTTCCTCAAGGAAGACGCCGAACGGGAAAGCGCCAAATGATCGGTTGGTGGAAAACCTGGAAGGCCCTGGAAGCCAAGGGGATCATGGGCATCAACCGGCGTAACGCCGACTACGTGCTCAAGTACAACAAGCGCAGCCTCTACCCCATCGTCGATGACAAGATCATCACCAAGGAACGAGCCATTGCCGCCGGCATTCATGTCCCGGAGATGTACGGGATCATCTCCACCGAGAAGGAAATCGAAAAACTCGACGAGATCATCGGCGAGCGCAGCGACTTCGTCATCAAGCCGGCCCAGGGCGCCGGCGGCGACGGCATCCTGGTGATCGCCGACCGTTTCGAGGGGCGCTTTCGCACGATTTCCGGGCGCATCATCAGCCACGACGAGATCGAGCACCAGATTTCCAGCATCCTCACCGGCCTGTATTCCCTGGGCGGCCATCGCGACCGCGCACTGATCGAGTACCGCGTCACCCCCGACCCGATCTTCAAGAGCATCAGCTACGAAGGCGTACCGGACATCCGCGTCATCGTGCTGATGGGCTACCCGGTAATGGCCATGCTACGCCTGCCGACCCGTCAGTCCGGCGGCAAGGCCAACCTGCACCAGGGCGCCATCGGTGTTGGCGTCGATCTGGCGACCGGCCTGACCCTGCGCGGTACCTGGCTGAACAACATCATCAGCAAGCACCCGGACACCACCAATGCGGTGGACGGCGTGCAGTTGCCGAATTGGGACGGCTTCATGAGGCTCGCAGCCGAGTGCTACGAGCTGTGCGGCCTGGGCTATATCGGCGTGGACATGGTGCTGGACCAGGACCGAGGCCCGCTGATCCTCGAACTCAACGCCCGCCCCGGTCTGAACATCCAGATCGCCAACGACTGCGGCCTGACCCATCGCACCGTGGCGGTGGAACAACATCTGGAAGAGCTGGCCGCCGAAGGGCGTCACGAAACCCCGGAAGAACGGGTGAAATTCGTGCAGGGATTGTTTGGGCATGTCTGAAACAGCCCCACGCGCTGTCCGGCGGTAAACCGAACGCCTTCAGACAACCCAAACCCTGTGGGAGGGAGCCCCGCTCGTGAAGACGTCAGTTCAGACGATGCTGCAGTGATTGGAATGACGCTTTCGCGAGCAGGGCTCCCTCCCACAGATTCCGCAGAGACCATACCCACGGGTAACCAGAACGATATCAACGGATCGTCACCCGCTAGCCCAACCCCGACATCCCCCTAGGCCTCCACCCGCCACAGGACTACAATCGCCGTCCGCACCATGATCGACAAACCTCGCATGCCAACCTGTTCGCTGCACCCTCTCGCCTACCACGTAGACCCGACCGAATACTTTTCGCGCATTCGCCACGCGCCCGGTGCCGTGCTGCTGGACAGCGGCCGACCGCAAGCAGACCGTGGCCGTTTCGACATTCTCAGCGCCTGGCCGCTGGACACATTCACGCCGGACTCCGACGAAAACGGCGCCGCATTCCTGCAACGCCTGCGCGACGCCCTGAACAGCCTGGGCAACGCGCAACTGCCGGATAACAGCCCGCTGCCGTTCGCTGGCGGTGTGATCGGCTATCTGGCCTATGACTTCGGTCGCCTGCTGGAGCCGTTGCCCAGCGCCGCCATCGACGATCTGCATCTGCCTGATGCGCGGCTGGGTCTGTACGCCTGGGCGCTGATCACCGATCACCTGCAAGGCAGCTGCCAACTGATGTTTCACCCGGCCCTGGCCGATGACGAACGTCAACGTTTGATTGCGCTGTTCGAGCAGCCCATTGCTGCCGACGCCGTCGCGTTCCATCTGACCGCGCCTTTCGCCCCGGACATCAACGCCGAACGCTATCAGCAGGCCATCGAACGCATTCACGACTACATCCAGGCCGGTGACTGCTATCAGGTGAACTTCGCCCAGCGCTTCCGCGGCGAGTACAGCGGCGATCCGTGGGCGGCCTATCAGGCTCTGCGCATCGCCTGCCCGACGCCGTTCGCCGGTTTCATCAGCCTGCCCGACAACGACGCCGTGCTGAGCCTGTCGCCGGAGCGCTTCGTCAAGGTCAGCCAGCGCCAGGTGGAAACCCGCCCGATCAAGGGCACCCGGCCACGGGGCAAGGATGTCGAAGAAGATGCCGCGTTCGCCGACGAACTGCTGGCAAGCAAGAAGGACCGTGCGGAAAACCTGATGATCGTCGACCTGCTGCGCAACGATCTGGGGCGCACCTGTCGCATCGGTTCAGTCAGGGTGCCGGAGCTGTTCAGCCTGGAAAGCTACCCCAACGTACACCATCTGGTCAGCGTCGTGACCGGCGAGCTGGCCGGGGACAAGGATGCGCTGGACCTGATCGGCGGCAGCTTCCCTGGCGGCTCGATCACCGGCGCGCCGAAAATCCGCTCGATGCAGATCATCGACGAACTGGAGCCCACCCGCCGGGCGCTGTATTGCGGCTCATTGCTGTATCTGGACGTGCGCGGAGAAATGGACAGCTCCATCGCCATCCGCAGCCTGCTGGCCAAAAACGGAAGTATCGCCTGCTGGGGTGGCGGCGGCATCGTCGCCGATTCGCAGTGGCAGGCCGAGTATCAGGAAACCTTCACCAAGGTGCAGGTGCTGATGCGGACGCTGGAGGCGTTGTAACACCTTGTAGGAGTGAGCTTGCTCGCGATGGCGCTGGATCGTTGCCTGCGCATTGCCTGCCGTGACGCTATCGCGAGCAAGCTCACTCCTACATGGAACACGCTATGTCGGGAGGCAAGCCAATTCGCCAGCAAGCCGGCTCCTACAGAGTGGGCCCTCAATCCATCGGCAGTGATCGATTCGACGCCTTGATGAATTCCCGTTTCAGATCCTCGAAGGTATGCACCGCCGGAAACTGCGGGAATTCGCGGATCACGTTGTCCGGTGCATGGAACAGAATCCCCGCGTCGGCCTCACCCAGCATGCTGGTGTCGTTGTACGAGTCGCCGGCAGCGATGACTCGGTAATACAGACTCTTGAACGCCAGCACCGATTGGCGCTTGGGGTCTTTCTGGCGCAACTGATAGTCGACCACGCGCCCGACATTGTCGGTGATCAACCGGTGGCAAAGCAGAGTCGGAAAGCCGAGCTAGCGCATCAACGGCTGGGAAAACTCGTAGAAGGTGTCCGACAGGATCACCACCTGAAAACGCTCGCGCAGCCAGCCGACGAACTCGACCGCGCCGTCCAGCGGCTTGAGCGTGCCGATCACTTCCTGAATGTCGGCCAGCTTCAAGCCATGCTCGTCGAGAATGCGCAAACGCTGGCGCATCAGTACGTCGTAGTCCGCAATGTCGCGGGTGGTGGCCCGCAGCGAATGGATACCGGTTTTCTCCGCAAACGCGATCCAGATTTCCGGGACCAGCACACCTTCCAGATCAAGACAGGCAATTTCCACAGATCACTCCTTGAACACTTCTGCCGGGCGACGTTGCCGCAGACAGCACTCTAGCCAGTGCCCCGGGACTTGCGCAAACGCAGGTTTCAGGCAAATCGCCGAAGGTTTTTGTTACCATCTGCGCCATTACGAGCGCCTAAGCGCCATTCTTTTGATTAGGAAGCCGCCTGATGAGCCACCCTTTCGACGTCGACGAGATCGCCGCGACCTACGCCAACAAGTCCGCCCAGGACATTCTCAAGTTCGCTTTCCAGCATTTCGGCGACGAACTGTGGATTTCCTTCAGCGGCGCCGAAGACGTCGTGCTGGTCGACATGGCCTGGAAGATCAACAAGAACGTCAAGGTGTTCAGCCTCGACACCGGTCGCCTGCACCCGGAGACCTATCGCTTCATCGACCAGGTGCGCGAGCAGTACAAGATCTCCATTGATATCGTTTCGCCAGATCGCGACAAGCTTGAACCGTTCGTCAAGGAAAAGGGCCTGTTCAGTTTCTACAAGGACGGTCATGGCGAATGCTGCGGCGTGCGCAAGATCGAGCCGCTGCGCCGCAAGCTGAGCGACGTTCGCGCCTGGGCCACCGGCCAACGCCGCGACCAGAGCCCGAACACCCGCAACAATGTTGCCGTAGTGGAAATCGACGGCGCGTTCTCGACCCCGGAACGCCCCCTGTACAAGTTCAACCCGCTGGCACAGATGAGCAGCGCCGACGTGTGGAACTACATCCGCATGCTCGAACTGCCATACAACAGCCTGCACGAACGAGGCTTCATCAGCATCGGCTGCGAACCCTGCACCCGCCCAGTTCTGCCGAACCAGCACGAGCGTGAAGGCCGCTGGTGGTGGGAAGAAGCCACGCAGAAAGAATGCGGGCTGCATGCGGGGAATTTGATCGGTAAAGCCTGACGCAGCTTTGTAGGAGTGAGCTTGCTCGCGATGCGTCAGATCCGGCACTGCATCAGTGGCTGATACACCGCAATCGCGAGCAAGCTCACTCCTACAATTTCAAAATGCCTGGACTCAATGCTCTGGCAGCACCACGCCGTCGAACAGCTCTTCGAGCTCCTGCTTGTTGTGGCACTGAATGGCCTTGGCCATCACGTCGCGGGTCAGGTGCGGGGCGAATTTCTCGATGAAATCGCACATGAAGCCACGCAGGAAGGTGCCGCGACGGAAGCCGATCTTGGTGATGCTGGCTTCAAACAGCTCGCTGGCGTCGAGCACCACCAGATCGCTATCCAGCTTCGGGTCCACCGCCATCTTGGCGACGATGCCCACACCCAGGCCGAGGCGTACATAGGTCTTGATCACGTCGGCGTCGGCCGCGGTAAACACCACTTTCGGTGTCAGGCCGCGATGGCTGAAGGCCTCGTCGAGCTTGGAACGGCCGGTAAAACCGAACACATAAGTGACGATCGGGTATTCGGCGAGAATTTCCAGGGTCAGCTTCGGCAGCTTGGTCAGCGGATGGCCCTGCGGCACCACCACGCAGCGGTTCCACGTGTAGCACGGCATCATCACCAAGTCGCCGAACAACTCCAGCGCTTCGGTGGCGATGGCGAAATCGACGGTGCCGTCAGCGGCCATTTCGGCGATCTGCATCGGCGAACCCTGGTGCATGTGCAGGGCTACGTCCGGGTATTGCTTGATGAAGTTGCTGATCACCGGCGGCAACGCATAGCGGGCCTGGGTGTGGGTGGTGGCAATCGACAGGGTGCCTTTCTTCTCGTTGGAAAATTCCTGAGCGATCTGCTTGATGCTTTCGACCTTGCGCAGGATTTCGCCTGCCGTGGTAATGATGCGCTCCCCCGCCGGCGTCACACGGGTCAGGTGCTTGCCGCTGCGCGCAAAGACCTCGACCCCCAGTTCGTCTTCCAGCAGGCGGATCTGCTTGCTGATCCCCGGCTGCGAGGTGTACAGACTCTGCGCCGTGGCCGAAACGTTGAGGTCGTGGTGCGCCACTTCCCAGATGTAGCGCAATTGTTGAAGCTTCATATATATCCCTCAAAGCCGGAAGACGCCACGGGCATCAGCGACGGTATATAACTGGATTAATGGTCAGAAGACAAAGCTAGAACTTTTTATCACTTTTATTCTGTAATGGCACGCTGCTTTTAACGCCCCCTGCCGTTTTCCCGGTTTACGTTCAGCGAACAGCGCGGTTTTGCAGCATCGGCACCATGTACACCGGCACTTCGGACAGCTGCAGCACCCGCGCTGCGGTGCGTCCGATCGGGGTATCCCCGACGGTGCCGTGGCTGTGACTGCCGACCACCAACAGATCGACCTCAAGCCGGCCGGCCTGTTCGAGTATCACGTTGGAAGGATCGCCCTGAACCACCCGTACGCTGCGGATCAGCTCAAGGTCCCGATTGTCTTCCCCCAACTCGTCGCGAAAACTGGTGAGTACCTGCGATTCGATACCTTCGATCACCGTGTTGATACCCTCGCTATGCAGCTCCCGAAGCACGTCCTCATCCAGGTAACTCTGCAGCAGCGATTCGGCAAACAGCCCCATGGGTTCGACCACGTGAATCACATGAAGCTCGGCATTGAAGGTCCTGGCCAGCGCCAGCGCATGCTGCAACACGTAGGGCGCGTAAAGTCCGAGGTCGGTGGCATAAAGCATCGAGCGAATCATGGGACCTCCGGGCAGCCACGACGGGTGCAGACACGATTGAGAGTAGCAGCGCGCCGGAAAATCAGGCGGCCCGCTACAGCTTTTCGGTCTAAAGGTTCACTGTTTTAGCTCGTTGCTGATGCCATGGGGGACATGGCCGGTCGCCACGACTTCGCGGGCTTTTTCGCAGTGACCGGGTTGATCGTCGAAAAACACGTCGGCGGCAAAGGCTTCCAGAAAGGCCGATTTTTCCAGACCGCCGAGAAACAGCGACTCGTCCAGGCGGATGTCCCACTCGCGCAGCGTGCGAATGACCCGCTCATGGGCCGGTGCCGAGCGAGCGGTGACCAGCGCCGTGCGGATCGGACAGGATTCTTCGGCAAACTCGCGCTGCAACAGGTTCAGCGCCGCCAGAAAAGGCTTGAACGGCCCACCTGGCAAGGGCTGACGAGCCGCCTCGCGCTCGCTGGCCTGAAACGCCGCCAGACCGCCGCTCTGGTAAATGCGCTCCGATTCGTCGGAAAACAGCACCGCATCACCGTCGAAGGCAATCCGTAACTCGGCACTGGCCGCACGCCGGGCGCCGCCGGAAAGAATGGTGGCGGCGGCGAAACCCGCGTCCAGAGCGCTGCGCACGTCCTCGGCATGGGTGGAAAGGAACAGATGGCTGCCAAAGGCCGCCAGATAAGGAAACGGGCTGCGTCCACCGACAAACGCCGCCCGCGAAATATCCAGCCCGTAATGCTGGATCGAATTGAACACGCGCAACCCCGTGTCGGCACTGTTGCGCGAAACCAGAACCACCTCGACCCGCGACTGACTGAGGCTGCCGTTGAGGCTGAGCAGTTTTTCCACCAACTGAAACGCATCGCCTGGCTGCAGCACTTCGTCTTCGTGGTCGATCTGGTATTGGCGGTACGCCGCCACCCCGTCGGCCATGTAGATCTCGTGGCTTTCCCGCAAATCGAACAGCGCCCGCGAGGAAATGGCCAGCACCAGCTTGTTGCTCGCGGTTTTCAGGGTCAGATCATTGGCCATGGGTGCTCTCCTTGAGACGGGAAGAATGCGTGAAACCTTGTGGGAGCGAATTCATTCGCGATGCGTTGTGCCGGTCACGGCAAACTCTGCGGATGTTCCGGCGCCTCGCGAACGAATTCGCTCCCACAAATAGCAAAACGCTTTCAGCGATTGTTGCGGTCGATGAATGCCAGGGCGTGATAGAGCGCACGGATCTTCGGCATATCGCAACCAGCCGCCAATGCGGCCGCCAGCGGTCTGGCGTAAATGGCCTCCAGCTCCAGCGGGCGCTTTTCAAGAAAGTCGTGGTACATGCTCGGCCTGTAATCCGGCATGTGCCCGGTGACCTTGAAAAGCTGCTCGGCATAACCCTCCGGCAATTCATGGCCGCACGCCTCGGCGCCCTGCACCACTTCGGCCATCAGCCCCTGAATCAGTTCGCGGCTGTCCTCGTCTGCCATCAGTGGCGTGGTACTGGCATTGAGCAACACCGAAAGGCCGTTGTAGGGCACGTTCCACACCAGTTTCTGCCAACGCGCCTTGTCCAGATTGTCCATGGCCACCGATTCGATCCCGGCAGCGTGGAACAGTGCCGCGCCCTGCTCGACAATCTGCAGGCTAGCCGCAGCGTCAACAGCTGGGCCGCTGTGATAGCCGATGTTGACCGCACCGAATGCCTGGTGGGTGACCTGTCCGGGGCCGGTGCGGTGCACGCAGATAAAGCACAGACCACCCAGCAGATGCAGCGAGTCCGGCAGCAAGGCGCGCAGTTCGTCTTCCACCGCGAGACCGTTCTGCAACAGCAGCACTTTGGCATCGGCTGCAGCCGCTTCGATGATGGCCGGCGCAAGGTCGCCGTTGCTGGTGGTCTTGGCGCCGACCAGCAGCCAGTCGCAGGGCGGCATGTCGGCCGCCGAGGAATAAGCCTGAACATTGTCCAGGGTCAGCAGACCATGGACCTGACTGTCGATACGCAGGCCGTTCTGCGACACCGCGCTGAACTCGCTGCGCAGCAAAAAATGCACGTCATAGCCGGCGCGCGCCAGCATCAGTCCATAAAAGCCGCCGATGGCACCGGTGCCGATGATGCCGATCCGGGGTTTGTGGCTGGTTTCGCTCATGGAGACTCCACTCAAGGTAATTCGTCTGGGGGCAGACCGAGGGCCTGATCGAGGCCAGCGGTGATGGCATCGACCGTCAGTTTGCTGCGCAGGCCGCCGTAGAACTCGCCGTCGCGCACGACAAACAGCGCAGGCAGGTGAAACACGCCATAACGCTGCACCGCTCCGCCGTTTTCTTCGGCATCGATCCAGCACAGGCGTTCGACCGGCAGCGGCTGTCCCGGCAAGTGATGTCGCGCCCAGCGACAACTGGAGCAGCCGACGCTGGTGAAAATCAGCAGCGAAGTGCCCGGCAGTGCCAGCAGTTGTCGGTCGATATCGAAATCGCTCAGTTGCAGTTGATCCACGTCTCTCCCCTCTCGCCTGGCTGCACACTATATCGCCGCCACCGGCGTGATTGACACCTCCGGCACCCTGTCCGCCAGCCCGCAAACGAGAAATCGCCCGCCAATGCCCCGCCGGTTGGACGAAAGCGGTGTTTACCCATTGTCGAACCCCCGGCTAACGCGCTAAGGTTCGGCTCCCCCGCTGCGCTCAATCTTGCTCGGCTCCGCCGCTCGGGGACATTGGCGGCCAGCATCCGTGACCTGATGAGTAACACGATGGCCGATTTACCGATTGACGACCTCAACGTTGCCTCCAATGACACGCTGATCACCCCTGATCAGCTCAAGCGCGAAATTCCGCTCACTGCCGCCGCTCAGGCGACCGTCAGCAAGGGCCGCGAAGTCATCCGCAACATTCTCGATGGCAAGGACCACCGCCTGTTCGTGGTGATCGGGCCGTGCTCGATCCACGACATCAAGGCTGCCCACGAGTACGCCGACCGCCTCAAGGCGCTGGCTGCGGAAGTTTCCGACACCCTGTATCTGGTCATGCGCGTCTATTTCGAGAAACCACGGACCACCGTGGGCTGGAAAGGCCTGATCAACGACCCGTACCTGGACGACTCGTTCAAGATCCAGGATGGCCTGCACATCGGTCGCCAGCTGCTGCTGGACCTGGCTGAAAAAGGCCTGCCGACCGCCACCGAAGCACTGGACCCGATCTCTCCGCAATACCTGCAGGATCTGATCAGTTGGTCGGCCATCGGCGCGCGCACCACCGAATCCCAGACTCACCGCGAAATGGCTTCCGGCCTGTCTTCGGCTGTCGGCTTCAAGAACGGCACCGACGGCGGCCTGACCGTTGCCATCAACGCGCTGCAGTCGGTGTCCAACCCGCACCGCTTCCTCGGTATCAACCAGGAAGGCGGCGTGTCCATCGTCACCACCAAGGGCAACGCCTACGGTCACGTGGTGCTGCGCGGTGGCAACGGCAAACCGAACTATGACTCGGTGAGCGTTGCTCTGTGCGAGCAGGCGCTGGCCAAGGCGAAGATCAAGCCGAACATCATGGTCGACTGCAGCCACGCCAACTCCAACAAGGACCCGGCGCTGCAACCGCTGGTGATGGAGAACGTCGCCAACCAGATCCTGGAAGGCAACGAATCGATCATCGGTCTGATGGTGGAAAGCCATTTGAACTGGGGTTGCCAGGCCATTCCGAAGGATCTCGCCGACCTGCAGTACGGTGTTTCCATCACCGACGCCTGCATCGACTGGGACGCCACGGAGAAGACCCTGCGCAGCATGCACGCGAAACTGAAAGACGTGCTGCCCAAGCGCAAGCGTTGATCCCGCGCAGAAACGACAACGCCGAGCATCTGCTCGGCGTTTTTCATGGTGACGCGGTATGGCTACGGCATGAAGCGGGTCAGATCTTGGCGGCCTGACGCTGATTGCGCTCCATGTAGCGCTCTACATAAGAGCATGACGGAATGACGGTGTAACCCATGCTGTCGGCGTAATCGAGAGCCACTTCGGTCAGGGCCGCAGCAATGCCTCGCCCCCGCAGCGCATTGGGTACGAACGTACGATAGATATCCAGGGTCTGTTTCCCCAGATCCATGTACGTCAGATAAGCACGGTGACCGTCGATGTGAATCTCGAACTGGTGACCGGTCTTGTCATGGTGGATGGACAACGCCTCGCTCATCACTACTCCTCGCGGGTCTTGGATTTTGACCCTTACCTTACCGATGTTTTTCCGGCGAAGGAACCTCTACAGGCTTTAATGACAAAGGCTTCATCCTCGCCACGTTGTTCATCGGGCCTGTCTACGCCACCCCGTGCCTGATTTGGACACCGAGAAAAGCCTGGCTGTTCTCCAACAAATGAGCACCTGCAAATAGTAGGCGCCATTGCCGAATCTGCTCAAGCAAATCAACCGTAAAATGCGCTGCCGCACATCTGACCGGTCGGCCGGAATCGCCGGGAATGCCTGTTGAGACGTCGCCGTGCCAACCGAGTCACTTTGTGCGCAAGCAGACAAGCGCTCGCAACAATCATCGTCTATACAGAAAAGGCTGAAACACGCGGCAGAATCGCTTCACCATGGATTCGACGACAGACCGCCAGGCAGTGTGCAAAGGCCACCCCTGACCCGCGCACCGGCCCTGCCGATGAACGTATTTGTCTGACCGCGCTAGGTTTTTTCAGACAAAAAACGTGAGGATTCGCACGGAAGGCTTTCAAAGCAAAGAATTTTGTGCGGTTCTTGCGCTTAGTCCGTTTACTTACTACAAACAATGGGTACTATGTACGCCGGTCATTTTCTCATTTTCGAGAGATGATTAACTTGAAAGAAGTCCTTTAAGGGGAACACGATGAACAACGTTCTGAAATTCTCTGCTCTGGCCCTGGCCGCCGTTCTGGCTACCGGTTGCAGCAGCGCATCCAAAGAAACCGAAGCTCGTCTGACTGCTACTGAAGACGCAGCTGCTCGTGCACAAGCTCGTGCTGACGAAGCCTACCGCAAGGCTGATGAAGCTCTGGCTGCTGCTCAGAAAGCTCAGCAAACTGCCGACGAAGCCAACGAGCGCGCTCTGCGCATGCTGGACAAGGCAAGCCGCAAGTAATAATCCCTCGGGATTGTTGCTAAGCCGATCCGTCTTCGGGTCGGCTTTTTTATTGCCCGCGTGATGCCACCGGCAAACGTCAGGCAATAAAAAACCCGTCCACCCCACCCCGCTTTCGGCAGGGCACGGTGGACGGGTCTGGACGCAGCGCTTACTGCATCGTGGTAATCGGCGCGTCAGTCACTGCCGGCGCATTCGCGTTCGGCACCGCGATCTCGACAGGCAGACCGTCTTCGGCAGCCACCACGTCACGCACCTCATCCCAATTGACCCGCAGGCTGTTGGCCAGATCCTGACGCTTGAGCAGCGCGTTGATCACCGCGGTGTGCTTGTCGACCACCGAAGGGTTGCCGTTGTCGTCCAGCGGTGTGTGGGCTTCCAGGTAGACCTTGCCGCCACTGATACCGAACTTGTACGGCTCGTTCATGATCCGCACGCTGGTCCCGACCGGCACCATGCCTGCCATTTCCAGCACGTTGTTGTTGTACATGCGGAAGCAGCCGTGGCTGGTGCGCATGCCGATGCCGAACTTCTTGTTCGAACCGTGGATCAGGTAACCCGGCAGGCCGAGACCGAACTTGAACGGACCCAGCGGGTTGTCCGGACCGGCCGGCACCACGGCAGGCAGGATGTCGCCATCGGCGGCGTGTTCGGCGCGCACCGACGCCGGCGGCGTCCAGGTCGGGTTTGGCGTCTTGGCGGTGATCTTGGTGGTCGACACTGGCGAACCCCAGCCTTCACGGCCGATACCCAGCGGGAACGTGTACACCACGTTCTTGCCTTTCGGGTAGTAGTACAGACGGTACTCGGCGAGGTTGATGACGATGCCCTCACGCGGGCCCGGCGGCAGGATGAAACGGGTCGGCAGCACTACCTGAGTGCCGGCGCCCGGCAACCAGGCATCGACACCCGGGTTGGCGGCGATCATTTCCAGATAGCCCAGATCGTACTTGGTGCCCAGGTCGGCGAAGGTGTCTTCGTACTTGGCGGTGATGGTCTGCACCTGACCGATGATGTCTTCGCCAGGAGGCGGCAACGGGAACTCCAGAGCGGAGACAGGGCCGGCCGCACACAGTGCAGCAAGCGACAGACAGCGGGCAACGGCTGGAATGCGCGACAACATCCGGGGAATCCTTGGGTAAACGGTAGGCTTGAATGAGCGCGATTGTACACGCCCCCCGCCACGTTCGGGAGTGGGAGCGACGGCTTACAGCCCGGCGTCGATTTCCGGCCAGATCGGATGCATGCCCCGGCGCTGGGCATCGATGATCGCCCGGCACAGCGGACACAGGCGCTCGTCCTGGTAAATCGCCTGCTCGACCCCGGACCAGCGCGGTTGCGCCGGCAGCAAGGTGCCGCACAGCGTGCGGTCGGCGGAACCGGCCAGCTCCAGTTGCCGGGCCACCAGATGCACACGCACTTCCTGGCAGGCGAACAGGTCGAGCTGCTCATCGGGCTCGATCAGTTGATAGGCATACAAGGACCAGGCGGGACGGCGCGACATCGGGGGCTCCAGACAGGGGGCGCAACATTAGCCGAAAGCCCCCGTCCAGAAAAGGTCTGAAAGCCTTTAAATTCGCGGTTTTGAACTAAAGAAGCGGTTTGAGTTGCGGCCACACGTTATCGAGCAATCGTGGCTGGGCATTGGCCGCTGGATGCAGACCGTCGGCCTGAGTCAATTCCGGGACGCCGCCCACCCCCTCAAGCATGAACGGCACCAGCGCCACCTGCTTTTCGGAGGCCAGTTCGCCGTACACCTGCTTGAACGCCTCGGTGTAGCGCGCGCCGTAGTTGGGCGGAATCTGCATGCCGAGCAGCAGCACCTTGGCGCCGGCGGCGCGGGAGCTGTCGATCATCGATGCAAGATTTTGTTTCAATTGTGCCGGAGGCTGCCCACGCAGGCCGTCGTTGCCGCCCAGTTCGAGGATTACCAGGTCCGGCTTGTGCTCTGCAAGCAGCGCCGGCAGCCGCGCCTGGCCACCTGCACTGGTGTCGCCGCTGACCGAGGCATTGACCACTTTGTCCTTGTAGCCCTGCTCGGCCAAGCGTTGTTCCAGCAGGCTGACCCAGCCCACGCGGGTATCCAGGCCAAAAGCCGCGCTGATACTATCGCCAACGATCAGCACCGTGCCTGCCATGGCTCCTTGAGACAACAGCAGCAACCCCAGGCCAGCACTTAAAAACCACGCACGCATCGGATTCTCCATGAGCGAAAGTATTCTCAGTGCCCGGAACCTCAGCAAAGTGGTCCCCAGCACCAAAGGTGACCTGACCATCCTGCACGAACTCTCGCTGGAACTGAACAAGGGCGACACCCTGGCCATCGTCGGCGCATCGGGTTCGGGCAAGTCCACCCTGCTCGGCCTGCTGGCCGGTCTGGACCTGCCCAGCGCCGGTTCCGTGGTGCTCTCCGGGCGCAACCTCGGCGAGCTGGATGAAGACCAGCGCGCCCGGGTACGCGCCGAGCATGTCGGCTTCGTGTTCCAGTCCTTCCAGTTGCTCGACAGCCTCAACGCCCTGGAAAACGTCATGCTGCCCATGGAGCTGGAAGGCCGCAAGGACGCCCGCGAACGTGCCCGGCACTTGCTGGAACGGGTCGGTCTGGGCCAGCGCCTGACCCACACGCCACGCCAGCTGTCCGGCGGCGAGCAGCAGCGGGTCGCCATCGCCCGCGCCTTTGCCGCGGACCCCGACGTGCTGTTCGCCGACGAACCCACCGGCAACCTCGACAGCCACACCGGCGAGCGCATCAGCGATCTGCTGTTCGAGCTGAACCAGGAACGCAATACCACGCTGGTGCTGGTCACCCACGATGAACGCCTGGCCCATCGCTGCCGGCGCCTGATCCGTCTTGAAGGTGGCCGCACGGTCGCCCCTCTGGAGCCTTGATGGCACGCTTGCCGTTTGTTCGTCTGCTCAGCCTCGCCGCCCGCCAACTGCTGCGCGACGCCCGCGCCGGTGAGCTGCGGGTGCTGTTCTTCGCGCTGGTGGTCGCCGTGGCCGCCAGCACCGCCATCGGCTATTTCGGTTCGCGCCTGAACAGCGCCATGCTGCTGCGCGCCACCGAGTTTCTCGGCGCCGATCTGATCCTCAGCGGCTCGACTCCGGCTACTCCGGCGCAGATCGAAGCCGGTACCGCGCAAGGGCTCGACCATTCGCAGATCGTGATTTTTTCCAGCGTGGTCGCCACCGACAACGGCATTCAACTGGCCAGCGTCAAGGCGGTGGACGCGGCCTACCCGTTGCGCGGCGAGCTGAAAAGCGCCGACGCCCCGTATCAGCCCGAGGTCAGCGGCGGCGAGCCACAACCCGGCGAGGCCTGGGCCGAGGCGCGGGTGCTGGTGGCGCTCAACCTGAAGGTCGGTGACAGCATCGACGTCGGTTCCACCAGCCTGAAACTGACCCGCGTGCTGACCTACGAGCCCGACCGCGCTGGCAACTTCTACAGCCTGACGCCACGGGTGATGATCAACATGGCCGATCTGGCGGCGACCAAGGTGGTGCAACCGGGCAGCCGGGTCAGCTTCCGTGACTTGTGGCGCGGCACGCCGGAGCAACTGGCAGCCTATCGCAAGGCCGTAGAGCCGGGTCTTGCCGCCAACCAGAAAATCGACGACGCCCGCGACGGCAACCAGCAGATTGGCGGCGCCTTGGGCAAAGCCGAGCGTTACCTGAACATGGCCAGTCTGGTCGCCGTGCTGCTGGCCGGTGTGGCGGTGGCGCTGTCGGCCGCGCGTTTTGCCGTGCGCCGCTTCGACGCCAGTGCGCTGCTGCGTTGTCTGGGCTTGTCGCGCAACGAAGCGCTGCTGCTGTTCGGCCTGCAACTGGCAATGCTCGGTCTTGTCGCAAGCGTGGCCGGCGCCCTGCTCGGCTGGCTGGCGCAACTGGGGTTGTTCCATCTGCTGGAAAATCTGCTGCCGGCCGAAGTGCCGCCGGGTGGCTGGCTGCCAGCGCTGGCCGGCATCGGCACCGGGCTGGTCGCCCTCGCCGGTTTCGCCTTGCCGCCGCTGGCCGCACTGGGCCGCGTACCGCCATTGCGGGTATTACGCCGGGACATGCTGCCGATTCCGGCGAGCACCTGGCTGGTCTACGGCGCTGCGCTGCTGGCGCTGGGGCTGATCATGTGGCGCCTGAGCCTAGACCTGCTGCTGACCTTCGCCCTGCTCGGTGGTGGCCTGATCGCCGCGCTGATCCTCGGCGGCATTCTCTTGCTGGCGCTGAAAAGCCTGCGTCGCCTGCTGGCCGGTGCCTCACTGCCATGGCGGTTGGGTCTGGGGCAACTGCTGCGCCATCCGATGGCCGCCGCCGGACAATCCCTGGCCTTCGGCCTGATCCTGCTGTCCATGGGGCTGATCGCGTTGCTACGCGGCGAGCTGCTCGACACCTGGCAAAACCAGTTGCCCAAGGACGCGCCGAACTATTTCGCGCTGAATATCCTGCCCACCGAGCGTGACCATTTCGCCGAGCGCATGAGTCAGCTGTCGACCCACCGCGCGCCGCTGTACCCGATGATTCCGGGGCGCCTGATGACCATCAACGGCGAGGCGGTCAGCCATTTCGTGACCAAGGACTCGCGCGGTGAAAACGCCACACAGCGCGACCTCAACCTGACCTGGGCCGCCGACCTGCCGGAAGGCAACAGCATCACCGAGGGCCAGTGGTGGAACAGCGATCAACCGCCAGCGGCCGATGCCGTGCCGGGTGTGTCGGTGGAAACCAAGCTGGCGAAAAGCCTGAACATGAAGCTCGGCGACACGCTCGGCTTCGTCATCAACGGACAGCAGAAAGAGGTCAAGGTCACCAGCCTGCGCGACATCAACTGGGACACCTTCCAGCCCAACTTCTTCATGATCTTCCAGCCCGGCACGTTGCAGGACGTGCCGACGACTTACCTGACCAGCTTCTATCTGGCGCCGGGCAACGACCAGCAAATCGTCGAGCTGTCGCGGGCCTTCCCGGCAGTGACCATCCTGCAGGTCGAAGCGCTGCTGGAACAACTGCGCAGCATCCTCGATCAAGTCACCCTGGCGGTGCAGTACGTGCTGCTGTTCGTGCTGGCGGCGGGACTGGCGGTGCTGTTCTCCGGCCTGCAGGCGACCCTCGACGAGCGCATCCGCCAGGGCGCGCTGCTGCGCGCACTGGGCGCCAATCGCACCTTGCTGGTGAAGGCCCGGCGCATCGAGTTCGGTCTGCTCGGCGCGGTCAGCGGCGTGCTGGCGGCACTGGGCTGCGAGCTGGTGAGTTTCGTCCTGTACCGTTTCGCCTTCAGCCTGCAATGGCAGCCCCATCCGTGGTTGCTGGTGCTGCCGCTGATCGGCGCCCTGCTGGTCGGCGGCGCCGGGGTGTTCGGCACTCGCCGTGCGCTGAACGCCAGCCCGCTGCGGGTGCTGCGCGAAGGCTGATGGCCGAGACTCGGTGGCTGAGGGTTGACCGGGGCCATGTCGACGGCAAAGATGTGCCGTCGAACATGGACCATCGAGAAGCCCTTTGAGCACCAATATCTGTACCCGCGAAGGCCACACCGCGCTCAAGCAGGAGCTTGATCACCTGTGGCGCGTCTACCGCCCGGAAATCACCCAAAAAGTCGCCTGGGCGGCCTCGCTGGGTGATCGCAGCGAAAACGCCGATTACCAGTACAACAAAAAGCTGCTGCGCGAGATCGACCGCCGCGTGCGTTACCTGCGCAAGCGCCTGGAAGACATGCGCGTGGTCGACTATGCGCCGGAACAGGAAGGCCGGGTGTTCTTCGGCGCCTGGGTCGAGATCGAGAACGAAGACGGCGAAACCAAACGCTTCCGCATCGTCGGCTATGACGAAATCTATGGACGCATGGATTACATCTCTATCGACTCGCCGATGGCCCGCGCGCTGCTGAAAAAGGAAGTCGGCGACGAGGTGGTGGTGCACACCCCCACCGGCGAAGCGGTCTGGTACGTGGACAGCATCGTCTACGAAAAACCGCTCACCGCAGGCTGATCCCCTGACCGACAGCTGCTTCGGATTCAGGGTATCCGACAGGAAACCCTGAGACCCTCGCCGCCCCTTGCCACACCGTACAGCGCATCAATCGCCGTAAATGTCGTAGCTGAAGTATTTGCCGGCGATCTTGTCGTACTCGCCCGACTGTCGCACCGCCACGATGGACGCGTTGATCTTCTGCACCAGATCGTCCTCCCCCTTGCGCACGCCGATGGCGACGCCGTCGCCGATGATGCTCTTGTCGGTGATGGGCGCTCCCGCGAACCCGTAGCCCTCTCCGCGCGGCGTCTGCAGAAAGCCGATGTCACCTTGAACCGCCGCCTGAAAGGACGCTTGCAGGCGTCCGGTGATCAAGTCCTGAAAGATCTGATCCTGCGTCTGGTAGGACTGGATACGCGCACCTTTCGGCCCCCATGCGCTTTTCGCATAAGCTTCCTGAAGCGAACCCTGGATCACCCCGACCGACTTGCCCTTGAGCGAGTCGTCGCCGGGCAGAATGCCTGAATCGGACTTGGCGATCAGCGCCGACGGCGCCACGTAGATCTTGTTGGTGAAGTCCACCTGCTGACGGCGCACAGGCGTGGCACTGAACGCCGAGAGGATGGCGTCGAACTTCTTGGCCTTCAGCGCCGGGATCATGGAGTCGAAGTTCTGTTCGACCCACACGCACTTGACCTGCAGGTTTGCGCAGATCGCCTCGCCGAGATCGATGTCGAACCCGTTCAGCGAACCGTCCGGCATCTTCTTCTCGAACGGCGGATAACTGGGATCGACACCGAACTTCAGCGTGGGCTCGGCCTGAACGCCGAAGGCTACGAAGAGGGACGCCAGGGTGAGTGCTGATGCAATGGTCTTGTTCATGTCGGAGCCTCGCTCAACGGTGGTCAGTGGTTCACGCGCTTTTCTTCAGATACGACTCGGCCAGGCGGACCCAGAACTCGGCGCCGCGCATGAGGATGTCGTCGTTAAAGTCATACCGGGGATCGTGGATCATGCAGCCGCCCTCGCCGTCGCCATTGCCCAGAATCAGGTAACAGCCTGGGCGCTCACGCATGAACCAGGCGAAGTCTTCACTGGCATTGAAGGGCGGGATGTTTTCCAGCACCTCGTCGCTGCCCAGCCAGTCCCTCGCCACCCCTGCGGCGAATTCGGTGGCGGCGGGATCGTTCATCAGCACGGGATAGTCCGCGCTGTATTTGATTTCTGCCGAAGCGCCATAGCTGGCCGCCTGCATCTCGATCACCCGGGTGATGTCGATTTCCAGCCGGTCGCGCACCTGCTTGTTCAACGCTCGCACCGAAATGAGCATGTGCGCGCTGTCGGGAATCACGTTGGAGGCCTTGCCGGCGTGGATAGAGCCGACAGTGATCACACTCATTTCCTGCGGGGACACGGTTCTGGACACCAGGGTCTGCAAGGCCATGATGATGCTCGCGCACACCACGATCGGGTCGACCGCCAGATGCGGCATTGCGCCATGGCCGCCCTTGCCGCGAATGGTCACATCGACCTGATCGGCCGAGGCCATGAATGCCCCGGCACGAAAGCCGAAGGTGCCGGTCTTGTAGCCGGGCATGTTGTGCAGGGCAAACAGTGCATCACAGGGAAACTGGTCGAGCACGCCTTCTCTGATCATCTGCCGCGCCCCGGCCAGGCCCTCTTCGGCGGGCTGAAAGATCAGGGTCAGGGTGCCGTCGAAGTCACTGCGCTTCGCCAGGGCATAGGCCGCCCCCAGCAGCATCGCCGTATGGCCGTCGTGGCCGCAGGCATGCATCTTTCCGTCGAACTGACTGCGATACGGAAGCTGGGTGTGCTCATGGATCGGCAAGGCGTCCATGTCGGCACGCAACCCGATCTTGCGTATACCGCTGCCGCGTTTGAGCACCGCGACGACGCCGGTTCTGGCGATGCCCCGGGTCACGTCGTAGCCCCATGTGCCCAGGCGCTCGGCCACCAGATCGCTGGTCAGATACTCTTCGTAGCCCAGCTCCGGCCGGGAGTGAATCAAGTGGCGGATTTGCCGGATTTCATCCTGTACTTCAAGCAACTCGGGTATGACTGACAACATGGCTGTGCTCCCGCCGGGCTGACACTGGAAAACAAAAGGCTGAACAGAGGACAAGACTGTCTTCCACGGTTATTTCAGGCGCCCCGACAAGAACTGGCCCAGACGCTCACTGCGCGGCCGGGTCAACACCTCGGCCGGGTTGCCCTCTTCTTCCACCAGCCCCTTGTGCAGGAACATGACGTGGTTGGAGACATGGCGCGCGAAGCCCATTTCATGGGTGACCACGACCATGGTCCGGCCTTCTTCGGCCAGCGCCTGCATGACTTTCAGCACCTCCCCCACCAGCTCCGGGTCGAGGGCGGACGTCGGCTCGTCGAAGAGCATCACCTCCGGTTCCATGGCCAGGGCGCGAGCAATCGCGACCCGTTGCTGCTGGCCGCCCGACATGTGCGACGGGTACTTCTTTTCGACGTTTGCCGGCAGCCCGACTTTTTCCAGGTATTTGCGCGCCCGTTCCTCGGCCTCCCTGCGACCCAGGCCCAACGCCTGGATCGGCGCTTCGATGACGTTTTCCAGCACCGTCATGTGCTGCCAGAGGTTGAAGTGCTGAAACACCATCGCCAGCCGGGTTCGCACCCGTTGTAGTTGTCTGGGGTCGGCCACGATCATCGACCCTGAAAGCCCCTGCCGGGTCTTGATCTGCTCGCCGCTCACGGTGATTTTCCCGGCGCAGGGTTGTTCGAGAAAATTGATGCAGCGCAGGAAGGTGCTTTTGCCCGAACCGCTGGAGCCGATGATGCTGATGACATCGCCGGCCTTTGCATTCAGCGAGACGCCTTTGAGCACCTCGTGGGGGCCGTATTTCTTGTGCAGGTTTTCTACGCTCAGCTTGTACATCGTGCACTCCATCAATGTGTTTGCGGCTTCAGAAACGCCAGCCAGCGCGACTCACCCCTGCGGAACAGCCAGACCAGGCCGAACACCATCACGGCATAGAGCACCGCTGCGACACCGAAGGCTTCGAAGGTGGCGTAGGTTTCGGCATTGACGTCCCGCGCGACTTTCAGCAGGTCGGGAACGGTGGCGGTGAACGCCAGGGTCGTGGAGTGCAGCATGAGGATGACTTCATTGCTGTAGGCCGGCAGCGCGCGTCTCAGCGCAGAAGGCAGGATCACCCGTTTGTAGACCTTGAACGACGACAGACCGTACGCCCGCGCCGCCTCGATTTCGCCATAGGGCGTGGCGCGGATGGCCCCGGCGAAAATTTCGGTGGTGTAGGCACAGGTGTTCAAGGCGAACGCCAGCAACGTGCAGTTGAAACCCTCGCGGAAGAACGCATCCAGCAGCGGTTGATCGCGCACGTAGTGCAAGCTGTAGACGCCGGTGTAGAGCACCAGCAGCTGGATATACAGCGGCGTGCCTCTGAAGACATAGGTGTAGAACCACACGGGTCCGCGAATGAACGGATTCTTCGCCACCCGCGCCACCGACATCGGAATCGCCAGCAGGAAACCGATGGCGATGGTGGCAACCAGCAGCCACAGGGTCATGGCCACCCCGGACAGTTGATAGCCGTCCGACCACAGGTACGCTTTCCAGTATTGGGCGATGAACTCAGGCATGTTCATAGGTCCACCTTCCTTACACCTGCCGAATAGTGGACCTGCAGCCAGACCAGCGCGCCGTTGGACACGGTGGTGATCGCCAGATAGATGAGGCCACCGACCAGACTGAAGTAAAACAACTGCATCGAGCTTTTACCGGCGTCCTGGGTCACCTTGACGATGTCGGTCAGGCCGATGATGGAGACCAGTGCGGTCGCCTTGACGACCACCTGCCAGTTATTGCCGATGCCCGGCAAGGCGTAGCGCATCATTTGCGGGAACATGATTCTGCGAAACGCTTGCGTCGGCGTCAGGCCGTAGGCAATGGCCGCTTCATGTTGCCCGGCATGCACCGACTGATAGGCCCCTCGAAAGGTCTCGGTGAAGTAGGCCCCGTAGATGAAACCCAGGGTGATCACCCCGGCCAGAAAAGGGTTGATGTCGATCTGCTTGAAACCGAGTGCCTCGGTGATGTTGTTCAGGCCCATTTGCAGGCTGTAGAACAGCAACAGCATGATCACCAGATCAGGCACGCTGCGAATCAGCGTGGTGTAGGCCGTCGCTGCATTGCGCAGCAACCGGTTGTTTGACAGCTTGGCAGATGCGCCGATCAGCCCCAGCACGACTGAAAACAGCATGGACAGCAACGCCAGCTTGATCGTCGACAGTGTCCCGTCGAGGATCATCGACCCGAACCCTTCCAGAAACATGGCTCTCGTTCCTCTATGAAATGATCGTGCGCGACGGGCGTCCGTTGAACAGCGGACACCCATCACGGAATTCGGCAGAAAAGACCGCGAACTCAGTTGTAGATGTCGAACGAGAAATACTGGTCGGCCAGCTGTTTGTAGGTGCCATTTGCATGCAGCGCCTTGAGCGCGCCATTGAGGGCGGCCTCAAGCTCGTCGTCGCCCTTCCTCAAACCGATGGCGATGCCTTCGCCGAGGATCTTGTCGTCTTTGACTTCCGTTCTGGAGAAGGTGTAGCCCTCGCCCCTGGGGGTCTGGATGAAACCGATGTCCGCGACGGGCGCATCGGTAAGCGTGGCATCCAGGCGGCCGGACATCAGGTCCTGATAGACCAGATCCTGGGTCTGATAGGAGCGGATCACCACACCACTGGGTGCCCATGCCGATTTCATGTAGGCCTCTTGCGTGGTGCCTTGCGTCACGCCCACACGCTTGCCCTTGAGCGACTCGACCGTGGCGTCGAGGTCGCTGCCCTTCTTGACGATGAGTTTGGTCGGCGAGTTGTAAAGGCGATCGGAGAAATCGATCTGTTCCTTGCGTTTGTCGTTGATCGACAACGCAGACATGATTCCGTCGAATTTTTTCGCCCGCAATGCCGGAATGATGCTGTCGAACGACGTCTCGACCCATACGCATCTGGCCTTGAGCTGGGCGCAGATCGCGTTGCCCAGATCGATATCGAAACCCACGAGGCTGCCATCTGGCGCCTTGGACTCGAAGGGTGCGAATGTCGGGTCCACGCCGAACCTGATTTCGGTCAGATCCCTTGCCATGGCCCCGGACGAAACGACAGCGAATACCGTAGCTAACACAATCTTTTTCATATTTTTATCCTGCATAGCTAATCAATGGGTTTACGGGCAGTGCGTGTTGTCGGGCGCTGGCACTCAATCCGGTGCCATTGGCGCCTGCTCATCTCTGGTGATGTTCCTCGCGAAGGGCCGGTTGGCGGAGACTGGGCAGCAGGTTCGCCGGTATCAGCGTGTTCAGCACGCCACTGGCAATCAGGCCGCTGGCGACTTCGATGTCCGGCGAGAAGAAGCGGTCCTTGTCATAGAAAGACACCTGCGCTCTGAGCATGCTGCGGGCCTGTTCTAGGGTTGCCGAGGTCTTGAGACCGTCGCGCAGATCCAGCCCCTGACACGCCGCCAGCCACTCGACCGCAATCACGCCACGGGTGTTCTCGGCCATTTCCCACAAGCGTTTGCCGGCGGCCGGCGCCATGGACACATGGTCTTCCTGGTTGGCGGAGGTTGGCAGGCTGTCCACCGAATGAGGATGGGCCAGCGCCTTGTTTTCACTGGCCAGCGCCGCTGCGGTGACCTGGGCGATCATGAACCCGGAGTTGACGCCGCCGTTGCCCACCAGAAACGGCGGCAATCGGGACATGTGGCTGTCCATCATCAGCGCGATACGGCGCTCGCTGAGCGCGCCGATTTCAGCAATCGCCAGGGCAATGTTGTCCGCTGCCATCGCGACCGGTTCGGCATGAAAGTTACCGCCGGAAATGACATCGCCTTCAGCCGCGAACACCAGCGGGTTGTCGGAGACTGCGTTCGCTTCTGCCGCGAGGACGTCCGACGCCTGGCGCAGCTGGGTCAGGCAAGCGCCCATGACCTGGGGCTGGCAGCGCAGCGAGTACGGGTCCTGAACCTTGCCACAGGTGGCGTGGGACACACTGACTTCGCTGCTTTCGCCAAGTACGTCGCGGTAAGACGCCGCCACGTCGATCTGACCGCGCTGACCGCGAGCGGCGTGAATACGGGCATCGAACGGCGCTCGCGAACCGAGGCTCGCCTCCACTGTCAGGCTGCCGCACACGACCGCTGCGGCCAATGTATCCTCGGCTTCGAACAGCCCTCTGAGGGCGTAGGCAGTGGACACCTGCGTGCCATTCAATAGGGCCAGCCCTTCCTTTGCCGCGAGGGTAATCGGCGTGGCGCCAACGATGCTCAACGCCTCGACCGCGTCGATCCACTGACCGTTGTAGCGGGCCTTGCCTTCGCCCAGCAGCACCAGCGACATGTGCGCCAGCGGCGCGAGGTCACCCGACGCCCCCACCGAGCCTTTCAGCGGGATGTGCGGATAGACCTCGGCGTTCACCAACGCGATCAACAGATCGACCACAGACTGTCTGATGCCGGAGAAGCCACGGCTCAGGCTGTTGATCTTCAGCACCATGATCAGCCGCACCAGCGCGTCGGGCAGCGCCTCGCCGATGCCTGCGGCGTGGGACAACACCAGGGAGCGTTGCAGCAGTTCAAGGTCGGCCGTGGCGATGCGGGTCGATGCCAGCAGGCCGAAGCCGGTGTTGATGCCGTAGGCGGTCCGGCCTTCGTCGATGATCTGATTGACGCAACGGACACTGGCGTCGATGGCCGCGTGTGCGCTTGCGTCCAGGTTCAGTCGTGTCGGCGCGCCATATACGGCTCGCAATTGAGCGAGGGTCAGGGTGCCAGGGTTGAGAAGCAGCTCATTCATTTCAACGTACTCATCATGGGGCGAGGCGCAAGCAGGCTTCGCCCGGTCAATTGCAGCTTTCAGGGCTGGATCAGGGTTTGGACCAGAGCAGCGGGAAGCGCTGGTGTTCCATCCTGGCGCCTGCCGCGAGCTCGGCTTCGAGCCCCGGAAAGTCGGGAGAGGTCTTCCACTGCCGAGGCGCGTGGGTGATGTCATCACCGAGAAAGCGGACCGAGAAGGCACGCCGGCGCCGGTTGCCGCCGACCCCACCGGAGGCATGCAACGTGAGCATGTGAAAGAACACGACGTCGCCCGGATTGAGCTCCCAGCCCAGAATGTTCCAGGCGCTGCGATCCGCTTCGATATCCGGCAGGTCGCTCAAGGTGCCCTCGGGAAACCATTGCGCCTGGCTATCCATGAAGCTGCGGGGCATCAACCACGGTCCCAGATGCGAGCCGGCGACGAACTCCAGGGTCGACTCGCGGGCCACCGGATCGATCGGCATCCACATGCTGCAGTTCTGACGACCATCGACGTTGTAGTAGGGCTGATCCTGGTGCCACGGCGTGCGCTGACGTGTGCTCGCTTCCTTGACCAGCAAGTGATCGTGATACAGCCGGGCGGTGTCACTGCCCATCAGTTGCGCAGCCACCTGCCCTACCCGGCTTTCGAAGATGAAAGTCTTGTAGGCGCCGATGTCTTGCCAGTTGCAGAAGTCTTCGAAGAACTTGCCCGGATCGTCCGGACGACTGGCGACCTTGGCCCGCGGGCTGGGGTGTTTGAGGTTGTGTTCGATCCCCGTTTCCAGCAGCGCGACTTCTTCGGGAGAAAACAACTGACGAACGCATACGGCCCCGTCGCGTTGAAACGCCTCCACTGTTCCGGCAGGCAGTTTGAATGCTGACACTTTTTCCATCGCGCACCTCTAAGTCTGAACACTGCTTATTAAATGATTGTTCACTGTTCGTTCGCTGCCGTGCTGCTGTCCCACAGGCACAATTGAAACGCGGGCAAACGTCTTCGTTCGATTCAAACCGCTTGACTCACCAGCCGCTGGTGGTGATACCGAAGATGCTCTTCGATAAAAGAGGCGATGAAATAATGGCTATGGTCATAGCCCTGACGAACTCTGATATCGAGATCGCAACGGCTGCCGCTCATCGCGTCCAGTAACGTGCCCGGTTTGAGTTCCGTATCGAGGTATTCATCGTCGCTGCCAAAGTCGATGAGGATCGATAACGGTGAGGAACAGCCGGCCAGAAGCGCGGACGCATCCCAGGACAACCAGGCTTGCCGGTCGGTCCCCAAGTACCCGGAAAAAGCCCGTATTCCCCAGGCCGAACCGGCGGGATGGCAGACAGGTTCGAACGCCGAGATCGACTGATACTTCTGCGGGTTTCTCAGCGCACAGACCAACGCCCCATGTCCCCCCACCGAGTGCCCGGAAATGCCGCACCGACCCGATGTCGGAAAATGGCGGTCGATCAATTCGGGCAGTTCATTCACCACGTAGTCATACATGCGGTAATGATCGGCCCAGGGCGCTTCGGTGGCGTCGACATAGAACCCGGCGCCTTGCCCGAAGGCCCATTCATCGGCAGGCGAATCAGGCACTTCGCTGCCGCGGGGGCTGGTATCCGGCGCCACGATGATCAGGCCCAGTTCCGCGGCGACACGCAGCGCTCCCGCCTTTTGAACGAAGGTGTCTTCGTTGCCGGTCAGCCCCGCCAGCCAGTAAACCACCGGAAGTCGCCGGCTTTCCTCAGCCTGCGCTGGAAGAAACACGGCAAATGTCATCTCGCACGCCGTGCTGCGGGAGGCATGCCGGTACTTGTTCAACTGCCCGCCAAAGGCTTTGTTGCCGGAAATCAGTTCCATGAGCGTCTCTCGTGCTGGGGACGGTGCTGCACGTCGAGAATCAGACGGGCTTGAAGCAGTAGGCGGCGAGCTTGTTGCCGTCCAGGTCACGGGCATAGGCGGCGTAGGCATGCGGCGCCCAGCCACGCGGGCCCGGCGCGCCTTCGCAGATACCGCCTGCAGCGAGGGCAGCCTTGTGAAAGGCATCGATCGACGCGCGATCCGGGGCTTCAAAGCTGACAGTCACGCCATTGCCGACGCTGGCAGGCGCGCCATTGGCAGGCTTGAGCACAAAAAAGGAAGGTGCGGCGTCACCCCAGATCGAACCGTTGTTGTCCAGATCGGCAATCCGCTTCAGGTTCAACTTGCCCAGCACGTCGTCATAGAACGCGCGGGCTTTGTTCAAATCATTGGTACCGACACTTACGTGTGTATAAATGGCCATGTCCGCTTCTCTTGTAATTGTTATATCAGTGGCAATGTTGCGTTCGCCAAAAGTGCGTCCATGCCGGCATTGGAAACATTTCCGTTATTGAGCCGTTATGTTGTTTTTCAGGGTTTACTTACCACTTCCCGGTGAAGAAGCGCCCTGCCGATAACGTGAGCGGAGTATTGCTTTTTGCCGACAATAGGAAAAGAATATATTTCCTATTCTTGAGTATAAAATAAATTGATAGGGTTCTCGTTCAGACAGCTGGAGTACTTCGTGGCGGTTGCCGAACACGGGAGTATCAGTGCAGCGGCCAGGGCCCGGCACGTCTCCCAGCCATCGGTTTCCATCGCCATCTCGCAACTTGAAGAAACCCTCAATGACCGGTTGTTCCGCCGCCAGGTCAGCCGAGGGCTGGAGTTGACGCCCGCCGGCACCCGCTTGCTCAGCCAGGCGCGGGACATTTTGAGCATGGCGGCGGCCATGAGCGTGCAGGCCGACTCCCAACCTCAAGTGCTGCGCGGGAATCTGTCACTGATCTGCTTTCAGGACCTGGGCCCGTATTACGCGCCACGGTTGCTGTCGGGGTTTCGCAAGGCCCATCCCGAAGTGGAAGTCACTCTTTTCGAAACCGATCTGGCGGGCGTGCACCGCAGCATCAGCGCAGGTAAGGCGGAGCTGGCGCTGACGTACGATCTGGGCCTGGACTCGCAGCTGCCCAGGCAGGTGCTGGCAGAACTGAGACCGTACGCCTTGCTGTCCACGGATCACCGGCTGGCCAGCCGCGATGCGGTCTCGCTGCACGACCTCGCCCGGGAATGCCTGATTCTTGAAGACATCGCCCAGACCCGGGAGTATTTCCTGTCGCTGTTCTGGGCCCATGACCTGCAACCGCGCAGCCAGCAATACACCCAGACCTTTGAAATGCAGCGCGGCCTGGTGGCCCACGGCTACGGCGTGGCGCTGTCATGCACGCGACCTGCGGGTGACCACTGTTATGACGGCACCGCCCTGACCTGCCTGCCGGTGATAGAAGACGTGGCCCCCCAGCGGGTGGTGCTGGCCCAGTCGCGCGCCATGCACCCCTCACCCGTCGCGGAAGCGTTCGTCAGCTGGGTTGCCCAGGCCTGGCAATGACGACGTCGGCAGCGCCGCAGACACTCGTTGCTACGCCAGCGCGGCCGGATGGCCCGTCAGCGTCGGATAGTCGGTATAGCCTTCGGCGTCCTGGCTGTAATAGGTGTCCATATGGTCCTTGTTCAGCGGCGCACCGGTTTTCAGACGCTCGACCAGATCGGGGTTGGCCAGAAATGGCCGTCCGAAACTGATGGCGTCGGCAAGCCCGCTGTCGAGGTCGGCTTCGGCGCGTACCCGGTCATAGTCGCTGTTGAGCAGGATCGGCCCCTTGAAGTATTCGCGAATCAGAGGCGACAAGCGCGGCACGTCCGTCGCGCCGAACGTGCCGTCGGGACCCGGTTCACGCAACTCCAGAAAGGCGATGCCGATATCGTTCAGCATCCGGGCAGCGGCGCTGAACAACGGAGCGGGATCACTGTCGTCAACGCCGTAACTCTCGCCATTGGGAGACAGGCGAACGGCGGTGCGATCGGCGCCAACCGCTTCAGCCACCGCGCGCGTGACCTGCTCCAGCAGGCGTATGCGGTTTGTAACGCTGCCACCGTACTCGTCGGTGCGCCGGTTGGTCAGGTCGCGCAGAAACTGATCGATCAACTGACCATTGGCAGCGTGAATCTGCACACCGTCGAAACCGGCCGCAATGGCGTTGCGCGCCGCCGTCACATAGTCGGAGATGAGCGCCGGAATGTCTTCGACGGCCAGCGGCTTCGCGACTTCAAACGGCTTTTTGCCGTCATAGGTATGGGCCTCACCGGGCATTGCCGTGGCGCTGGACGAGACGGGATGCGAACCGGTGACGGCCGAGTGCGCCATGCGCCCCATGTGCCAGAGCTGCGCGATGATCAGACCGCCCTTTTCGTGGACGGCACGGGTGACCGGCTTCCAGGCCTGGACCTGCTGGTCGGACCACAGGCCGGGTGCATAAGGCCAGCCCACGGCCTGCCGCGAGATACCGGTAGCCTCGCCGATGATCAGCCCGGCGGACGCGCGCTGTGCGTAGTACTCGGCCATGATCGGCGTCGGCACATGTTCGCGCGTGCTACGGGCGCGGGTCAGCGGCGCCATGACGATGCGATTGGCGGCTCGCAGAGCGCCCAGGGAAAGAGGGTCGAAAAGTGTTGGCATGGGAAGTCCTGAATGGTGTCGCTGAGAAGTCGGAACTTGAACCACCGCACACTTGATGAGTGTAAAAGTGTGCAGGGCGCAATGCGGTTGTATTCATCAGTGCCGATTCAAACTAGCAACTTCAGAACAAGGCTTATAGCGCCACTTCGCGAATTCAATATTCAGGAGACCGAATAATATTGCACTTCTGCCGACCACAAAATTAACACCACTGACCATGGCATTGGCAGTGAATTCACATTGTTCAACAGGCTGAACAGTCAATTCGCGGCAAGCCCGTATATACGTATTTTGCGACTCGATAAAGTTTCGCCATTCCGCGCTTTCATGCAGAACGGCCCCTGACTTCATTGTTCAGAGACCCCGCAAACCGGGACTTTATGGAGTACCCCCATGACAGACAACGCCCTTGATAACCAACCCGCCGGCTATGTACCCGATAAGGTCTGGCAAGCGAAAACCGTATACGGCGGACAATTCGCCAGCATCAACCGCCCTGATTCCGGCGCCAGATTCGAACAGCCATTACCGGTGGGCAAGCACCCACTGCAGTTGTATTCCCAAGGCACACCCAACGGCCAAAAGGTGACGATTCTGCTGGAAGAGTTATTGGCGCTGGGTTATGCCGACGCCGAGTACGATGCGTGGCTGATCGACATTTTCAAGGGCGATCAGTTTGGCAGCGGCTTCGTCGAGATCAATCCCAATTCGAAGATTCCGGCGCTGGTGGATCACTCGACCGACCCGGCCATTACGGTGTTTGAAAGCGGTTCCATTCTTGTCTATCTGGCCGAACGCTTCGGCGCCTTTCTGCCAGCCGAGCCGCGAGCACGGACGCAGACGTTCAACTGGCTGATGTGGCAGATGGGCTCGGCGCCCTTCGTCGGCGGCGGCCTCGGCCATTTCTACGCCTATGCGCCGATCAAGATCGAATACGCCATCGACCGCTACGCCATGGAAACCAAGCGTCAGTTGCATGTGCTGGATACGCACCTGGCGTCCCACGAATACCTGGCGGGCGATCAGTACAGCATCGCCGACATGGCGGTCTGGCCATGGCATCCGGGCAGCCTGTTCGGGGTCTACGGCACCCACGAATTCCTCGCGGTCGAGCAATACACGCACCTGCTGCGCTGGTACCACGCCATCGCCGCACGCCCAGCCGTTGCGCGCGGCCGCATCGTCAATCGCACCTCCGGCGAACCGGGCACGTTTCTGCGCGAGCGTCACGATGCGGCCGATTTCGCACCGTTCATCTTCTAGTCGATATTTCGTTCACGTCAAAAACCGAGGTAACCATGAAGCTGTATTTCTCTCCGGGCTCCTGTGGCCTGTCTCCGCAAATCGCGCTGCGCGAGGCCGGGCTGGATTTCGAACTGGTCAAGGTCGACTTTGCCACCAAGCAAACGACTGAAGGCGACTACTACGCCGTGACGTCCAAGGGCTTCGTGCCGGCGTTGCAACTGGACGACGGCGACGTCATCACCGAAGGCGCGGTGATCCTGCAATGGATCGCCGATCACCGCCCCGAGCGTCAGCTGTTACCGGCGCCGGGCACCCGCCAGCGCTACAAGGCCATGGAGTGGCTGAACTACATCGCCACCGATCTGCACAAGGGCATGGCCGTGATGTTTTCGTCGTTCGTGGACGCCGCCTCCAAGGCCCGCTTCGCCGAAGGCAATCTGGCGAAGGTGTTCGCCAATGTCGACGCGCATCTCTCGACCAACGACTATGTGCTGGGCGAGCAGTTCTGCCTGGCCGATGCCTATCTGTACAACGTGCTGACCTGGCCTGCCCGGGTGAACATCGACATCTCGACCTATGCCGCCATCCAGCGTTTTCTGGCCCGCATGGAAGCGCGTCCCGCCGTGCGTGCGGCCCGGGCTGCAGAAGGTCTCGTGAGCGCCTGATCCGCCGGCGCCGGGGGCCTTGAATCTTCACCTGCGCCTTGCGCTGCGACCGCCCAGGGTGCTCAGCGCAAGGTGCCGGTGTTGGCGAACAGCTCGGCGACCCAGTCGACGAACACCCGCACCTTGGTCGAGAGATGACGATTCTCCGGGTACACCGCATAAACGGGCAGCGGCTCGTTGACCCAGTCCTCCAGCACCGGCACCAGACGCCCGTCCCGCACCCAGGGCGTCATCAGAAAACTGGCCATTTGCACGATCCCTAGCCCGGACAGGCCCGCCGCGGTATAGGCATAACTGTCGCTCAAGGCGATATGGCTGGTCAGCCCGACCTGAACGCGCTCCTCTTCCTGGGTGAAGTACCAGTCGAACATCTTGCCGGTGCGTGCGGAGAAGTAATTCACGCAATGGTGATCGACCAGATCGTTGGGGTGTAACGGGCGCCCATGGCGCTCAAGGTAAGCCGGCGATGCACAGGTAGCGTAGCGCATCGTGCCAACGCTGCGCGCGATCAGCCGTGAATCGGCCAACTGGCGGCCGCCGCGGATGGCGCAATCCACCCCCTCTTCCAGCAAGTCCACCGGACGGTCGCTGCAACCCAGCTCCAGGCGGATGTCCGGATAACGCGCGAAAAAATCCGCCAGCGCGGGAATGATCACTTCGCTGGCAAGCCCGGTAGGCGCATCGACCCGCAGGCGTCCCGACGGACTTTGGCGGTGGCGGGAGACGGATTCTTCGGCGTCGCGCACATCCGCGAGAATGCGCAGGCAGCGCTCGTAGAACGCGGCACCGTCGGCGGTGACGCTGACGTGTCGGGTCGTACGGTTGAGCAGCTTCACCGACAGCGATGCTTCCAGTGACTGTATGAGGGTGGTCACCGTGGCCTTGGGCAGCTTCAGGTTTTCCGCTGCGCGGGTGAAGCCGCCGGTGTCCACGACCTGAACGAAGACGTCCATCGCCAGCAATTTGTTGATCACGGTGCGTTCTCCTTCCCCTGCTGGACATCGCAGCACCACGAGTCTATCGCCGCCCCTTCGACAGCGGCGTTTCAGCCGCTGAAACTCACCCTTGCAGGCGCGGCGGGTACTGGAGGGCTCATCACGCAGATAGCATCGAGTCCGTCACAACGTAGGGATGCCCCCCGTGGATCGATTTCGAGCGATGGAGATTTTTCTGTGTGTGGTCGAAGCAGGCAGCTTTGCGGCGGCCGCACGGCGCGAGGGGATATCACCCTCCAGCGTGACGCGGGCCATCGCCACCCTCGAAGACCGGGTGGGCCAGGCGCTTTTCCTGCGCAACACCCGCCGCATGACCCTGAGCGATTCCGGCATTGCCTACCTTGCCGATTGCCGACAGATCCTGACGGACCTGAAAGAAGCGGAAGCCTTGGCGGCGGGCACGTTTGCAACACCCTCCGGGCACCTGACCGTCAGCGCGCCCGCACGATTCGGTGAAACGTTCATCGCGCCGCTGGCCGATCAATATCTGGATCAGTTTCCCGACACCACGATCACCTTTCTGTTTACCGACCGCACTATCGATTTTCTGGGTGAACACATCGACATCGCGGTAAAACCTGGAAGGCTGCAGTCCGAACACGACGACATGGTCAGGATTGGCCAGGTCAGGCAGGTCGTCTGTACCTCGCCCCGCTATTTGAAAAAACACGGCCGCCCCAGCCACCCGGAACAGCTGTGCAGCCACGACACCATCACTTCGATCACCAGCATGTTCAGCCCCGACTGGCAATTTCAACGCAACGACCGGTCACTGACGATCACACCCTGTTCACGCCTGACCGTCACCTCGGACGAGGCGGCGCTCGCGCTGGTGCGCAGGGGCTGGGGCATTACCCGCGCGCCCAGCTATCAAGTGGCCCGGGACATCGAAGAAGGACATCTGGAGCTGCTGTTGACCGACTATGAACAGCCGCCGCTGCCGGTCTATGTGGCGTTTCGGGAACGCGTCAAAGCGTCGGTCAAGGTTCGGTGTTTCTTTGATTATCTGATCAGGAACATACGGCTGACGGCCTGAAACCGCTCCGCCGGCAAGCCAGGCGGCTACGGGGGCCCAGCCCGCCCGAATCTGCCAGACGACACTAGACCTGTGGGAGCGGGCTTGCCCGCGATGGCAGTGGGTCAGTCAGCACAGTATTGGCTGGCCTGACGCCTTCGCGAGCAGAGCTCCCTCCCACGGGTTTGTGGTGTCAGGTACATCTCGGCCCGGCACCGGCCCTGTAGGAGCGCGCTTGCCCGCGAAGGCGTCGGCTCAGTCAGCACAATATTGACTGGACTGACGCCATCGCGAGCAGGGCTCCCTCCCACAGGTTTTGTGGTGTCAGGCACATCTCAGCCCGGCACCGGCCCCGTAGGAGCGCGCTTGCCCGCGATGGCGGTGGATCAGTCAGCACAGCATTGGCTTGCCTGACGCCTTCGCGGGCAAGCCCGCTCCCACAAAATCGAAGTCATCCTGCTGATTTCGATACAGCACTTACCCCTGTAGCAGTCCGGCTTGCCGGCGGTGGCGTCCTTGAGGTCGCTGACGCTGGCAAGCCAGGCTGCTACGGAGGCGTCCTGCCCAGCCCGGATCTGCCAGACGACACCAGGCCTGTGGGAGGGAGCCCTGCTCGCGAAGGCGGTGGATCAATCAGCACGATGTCGGCTGAACGGACACCCTCACGAGCAGGTCCCCCTCCCCCGAATCATTCCGTCACGAATGTGGCGTCGCCTGACAAAACTGCTAACGTGTGCCGCCATCACCCCTCTCGATATCCGCAAGACACAAGGACAGTCATGTTTGAATTCATCTACCTGGCAGTGCTGATCGGCGCGGGCGGCACCGCGTTGCTGGACCTCTGGAACATTCTGCTCAACCGCGTACTCGGCCTGCCGACGCCACCCTGGCATCTGGTCGGACGCTGGTTCGCCGGGATGCGTGAAGGGCACTTCGTGCATCAACGCGGCATCGGCAATTCGCCGGAAGTGAAGGATGAGCTGCGCATCGGCTGGACCATGCATTACGTGGTCGGCATCGTCTTCGCCGCCGTGCTGTTGCTGATCTGGGGCAAGCAATGGGCGCACTCACCCACCTTTATGCCTGCGCTAATCGTCGGACTGGTCACCGTCGGCGCCGGCTGGTACCTCCTGCAACCGGGGATGGGCGTTGGTGTGGCCTGCAACAAGGCGCCCAACCCGGCCGTGGCTCGGTTGCAGAACATTGTCGGTCACGTGGTGTTTGCGATTGGCATGTATGTCGCGGCGGTGTGGGTGGGGTGAATCCTGTCAGCACTGTGCAAACCCATCTGTAGGAGTGAGCTTGCTCGCGATTGCGTTGTGTCAGATGGCGCTCCGGTGCACGGATAAATGCCATCGCGAGCAAGCTCACTCCTACAAGGATTCGATGTGGCAGAAAGAGTCAAACCGTCGCCACCAACCTCCCCACCTCGGCAATCACCGCGTTGATCTGCTCGGCGCTGGCCTTGGCGTGGGTGTAGTAAACCGTGGCGATCAGCGGCGGACGCGTGCTCGGCCAGATCACCGCGACGTCGTTGCTGGCGTTGTTGGACCCAGAACCGGTCTTGTCACCGACTCGCCAGTCCTTCGGCAGCCCGGCGCGCAGGCGCTGGTCGCCGGTCTTGTTGCTGACCAGCCAGGCGATCAACTGGTCCCGCGACGGCGGTGACAGCGCCGTGCCCAGCACCAGCGTGCGCAGGGTTTCCAGCATGGCCTGGGGCGTGGTGGTGTCCTGCAGATCGTCAGGACGGTTTTCGTTGAGCTCCGGTTCGCGGCGGTCAAGCCGGGTGACCTGATCGCCCAGGCTGCGCAGCCACGCGGTCAACCCGGCCGGGCCACCGAAGCTGTCGAGCATCAGGTTGCCGGCAGTGTTGTCGCTCAAGGTCACCGCCGCTTCGCAGATCGAGCCCATGCTCAGGCCGCCCTCGCCCGCATGCTTTTCGGTCACCGGCGAATACGGCACCAACTGCTCTTTGCCGTAGACGACCATCCGCGCCAAGTCGTCTTCCTTGCGGTCGACGCGGGCCAGCACATGGGCAGCCGCGAGGCATTTGAAGGTGCTGCACAGGGCGAAACGCTCATCGCCGCGATGGCTGATCAAGCGTTGATTGGCACTGTCGAAAATGGCCACGCCCAGACGTCCGCCATGACGACGTTCCAGCTCGGCGAGGGATTGGGTGAGACGGGTTTCAGCCGATTCGGCGAAGACCCTGAGACTGCAAAACGCGGGGACGATCAGCATTGATGCGCCGATCAGACTTCGACGGGTAATCACATGCACTTCCTTGTCTGGCAGAAAAACATCCGGTCGCCAACGGGCGCTGCCGAACCATGGCAGCGCGCCGTCAGCGCCTTGTACGTCAGGCAGGCACACCCAGAATGATGTGCGACGCCTTGATCACCGCCGTGGCGCTGACGCCCGGCTTCAAGCCCAGTTCGGTAACGGCTTCGCGGGTCACGATCGAGTAAACCTCGGTGCCGCCGGCCAGGGTCAGCACCACTTCAGCGTTGACCGCGCCATCGCTGACTTTGCTGACCTTGCCTTCCAGGCAGTTGCGCGCCGACAGGCGGAAGCCGCTGGAATCGGTCATCAGCATGACCCACGGCGCCTTGATCAGCGCGACCGCTTCCTTGCCCACCGCCAGGCCCAGGCTCTTGACGCTCTGCAGCGTGACCACGGACACCAGTTCCTCGCCACCCGGCAGGGTCAGCACCACTTCGGCGTTGACCGAACCGTCGGTAATCTTGCTGACGACACCTTTGAAGACGTTACGAGCACTGACTTTCATGTCTTGAATCCTTGTTATGAGTAGGAGAAATCGCCGCCCATAGTCGGAGTTGTCGTCATATGCTTACAACCATAGCGGATGATTCGTCAGGCAAGCAGGTCTTCGTAAAAAGCGCCGTACGCCTTGCTCGGGTGAGCGATCTGGATTTCCAGAATCCACAGCCCGGGGTTGGGAATCGCATCGAAATCACCGAGGTTGCCGCCCCGATAGATGGCGTGAGGGAAATCGCTGACGCGGTGGCCCTTGATCTCCAGATTGAGTTCCCAGCCCATGGCCTTGGCCTGTTCTTCGGCAAACCGATACAACGCCAGGCCATCGATCCGTTCTGTTCGCCAACGTTGCTCGACCCGATCGAACAGGGTTTTCGCAGCAGCGGCACAGGCCTGCATCTGTGGGTCATTGCCGGTGGTGAACGTCGCCCCGGCATCGCCTTCATGGCCTTGCCAGACGGCGCCCATGTCGATGAAGAAAATGTCGTCTTCGCCCAGCAGCGGATCGTCGTCGGAACGCTGCTTGAAGGTCTTCAGGGTATTGCCACCAAAACGCACCAGCACCGGGTGCCAGATACGCTGGCTGTCGAGCTCGGCCAGCACCTGCTTGCCCAAGGCCACGGCCTCAGACTCGCGCATGCCGGGCTTGATGCGCTCGGCCATCAGCTCGATGGCCTTCCAGGTCATGGCCTGGGCATGGCGCATGGCTTCAATGTCATAAATCGCCCCGACGGCTTCCTTCGCTACAGCGTTCATTGCATCCCTCTGTCATTGGCTGGCTAATCGCTATTCTGTTTACTACATAGCGAAACGCCGGGCAATCACTGATGCCGATGGAACGCGGAAACCGAACGCACCCAGGCGATCAGCCGCACGGTGGTGGTGCTGGCTTCATCTTCGCGGCTGGCCGCCAGCTCGCACGCCGGTGAAACCTGCGATTGCGGCAGCAGCCAGGACATTTCCTGCTCGCTGGACTCCAGACGATTAGGGTCGTCTTCTTTCTCGAAAGCTGGCCATTCACTCATCGCACACTCTCCTGCACAGGCATGAACATTCACAGATCGAGCACCAGCGGCCCTGTGGCCGGGACTGCGCAGCAGATCAGCACTTGGTCCGCCGGCGGCATTTCGGCCGGCGGGATCGGGTAATGCACCTGGCCGCTGATGAGCCGGGTCTTGCAGGTGCCGCAGGAACCGCCACGGCAACTGTATTCGGGGTTCAGGCCACGGCTTTCGGCCAAGTCCAGCAAACTGCCGCCGTCAGGTTGCCAGCGGGCCTCCTTGGTGGAACGTTCGAACAGCACCGGCACCGCAACCGTCGCGGCAGGCGGCTGCTGCACCCCTTCTTCCTGGTGATCGCGGGTGCGCTTGAGGGTCGAGGGTCCGAAGGTTTCGGCATGGATCCGCTCATCGCGGATGTGCATGGCCCGCAGACTGTCGTACAGCCCCTGGGTGAAGCTTGCCGGCCCGCAGACGTAAAAATCGAAATCGTCGAACGGCAACAGTGCCTTGAGCAGATGGAGGTCAATGCGACCTTCGAGGTGGAAGTCTTCGCCTGGACGGGCCGTACTCTCGGGCTGGCTCAGCAGGCTGATGGCGGTCAGTGTGTCACCGCCCATGGCCACCAGTGTGTCCAATTCTTCGCGAAATGCCAGATCCACCAGACGACGTGCACTCTGCACGAACCAGGTCGGGCGCATGCGGCGGATGCGTTTGCCCTCGTAAATCACCTCGCGCAGCATCGACAGCATGGGCGTGACACCGATCCCGGCGCCCAACAGCACCAGCGGGCGGCGCTCCTGGGTGTCGACCACGAAACTGCCCTGGGGCGCACGCCCTTCCAGCACATCGCCGACCTTGATCCGGTCGTGCAGGTAGTTCGACGCAAGGCCGTCACGCTTGACGCTGATGCGGAAAAAATCGTCGGACGGCGCGCTGGACAGGCTGTAGGTGCGAATCAGCGGCTTGGCCTGACCGTCTATCGCCAGACGCAGCGGCAGGTGCTGGCCGGCCTTGAACGGTGGCAGCCCGGCATCGTCGGCCGGCTCGAAATAGAACGAGCGAATGCCCTCGCTTTCGTCGGCGATACGCACCACCCGCAGCGGCCGCCACTGGTCGCGCAAGGCATCGGCCTGCAGACGCGCGGCGGCCTGCTCCCAACTGCCGGTCATCAGGCTGTTGGGCGAAAATTCCTCGAAACGCCAGCGCGAGCGCAGCGCCGCCGGGCGCCGCACCACGCCTTCCACCTGCACCTGCCAGAGCCGCTCGGCACCCTGAAACGCCGCGATCTCCGGACCTTCCAGAATCACCGTGACGCGGCCGATGACCTGCAACAGATCGCCGCTGGTGAAATCGATGAACAGCAGTCCGGCCCGCGGGTTGAGCAAAAAATTGCCGAGGGTGTTGAAGTGCAGGTTGCCGGCAAAATCCGGGATCGTCAGCAGATTGTCTTCAACGCGCACGAAACCGGCCTGGCCGCCCCGGTGCGAGACGTCCACTTCGCGGTGTGGCTGATCGCCCTCGCGGTCGACGTAACTGGCGACGAAAAAGGTGTCGGCGGCGCGGATGGTCGCTACCGCCGCCTCGTCCAGCGCGTCCAGACGCTCGGCAGGTGGATGCTGCAACGTCTGCGGGGCCGCGATCTGGCTGACCTGGCGCAACTGAATGTACTGCGGGCAATTACCGAAGCTGTGCTCGACAGCGATGGAAAAACCACCGTCGTTCATGGCCGAGACATGGCCATTCATGCGGTTACGACGGCGGGTGTACAGGTCGATGCCGAGCAGACCGATGGCGGTACCGACTTGAAACTGCCGGTTCATCGGGTCTTCGCTGTCGGGCAGGCGACCGAAATCCAGCTGTCTGGGATCGGGTGAATGGACGAAGCCGGGCTCGGCGTCCAGCACGCTCGCCCATGGCCAGCCCTGGTCGTCCACCGCACCCAGAAAAATGTAGGGCAGATGCCCGTAGAACTCGCGATGCTGATCGGGCATGTAGTCGCGAATGACCCTGCGGCCAGCGGACTCCATCCGTTCGGCAACGCCGACATGGGCCTGCAATTGCCGCTCACCCGCATGCCAGGGCGAGCCGTTGTTCGATGTGTCGTTCATGGCCGGGCTCCCATGTCAGGGACAAGCCCGGCCGACGAGGGTCGACCGGGCGGGTTCAGAGTTCGATCAAGCCTGCAGTCCCGCCTTGGTGCGTGGCATTGGCACGAAGCCTTTCAGGCCTTCGATACGTGCCAGCCAGGCCTTGACGTTCGGGTAGGCCTCCAGCGAAACGTTGCCTTCCGGCGCGTGGGCGATATAGCTGTAACCGGCGACGTCAGCGATGGTGGCGTGTTCGGTGACCAGAAAATCGCGACCTTCCAGGTGCTGCTCGATGACTTTCAGCACGCTGTGCGCACGCTCGATGGTGTCTTTCGGGTCAAAACCTGCGCCGAACACGGTGATCAGACGGGCACGGGCCGGGCCGAGGTTGATCGGACCCGATGCAGCCGACAGCCAGCGCTGGACTTGTGCGGCGGTCGCGGCGTCCTCTGGCAACCAGCGGCCGGAGGCGTCGTACTTCTTCGCCAGGTACACAAGGATAGCCGTGGAATCGGCGATGATCGTGCCGTTATCGTCCAGCACCGGCACCTGGCCGAATGCGTTCAGTTCAAGGAATTCAGGGGCCTTTTGCGCACCCTTGGCCAGATCGACGAAAACCAGTTCCGCGTCGACACCCAACAGGGACAGCATCAGTTCGGCACGGTGAGCGTGGCCGGACAGCGGGAAATGATAGAGCTTGATAGCGGTCATGGTGAGGCTCCTGAAACGATGGCTGGATGGATGGTCAGGTGGCTGTTGTCGGTCGTGGACCACCTGATGTTGGAGCCTATGCTGCGACCATCCGCAAAAAAGCGGAATAACCAGAAAAGTCAATCCACCGTTTCAGGAATTGCAATGACACTGGATGCGGTCGCCGGGATGGCTACCTGTAGCAGCCAGGCTTGTCAGCGGCTCTACCCTGTGGGAGCGGGCTTGCCCGCGAATGCTCCAGTCAGACACTGCTATGTCATCCGGACCACTGTTTTCGCGGACAAGCTCGCTCCCACAAGAGCCGGGCGCAGCCGCAGAAAAAGTAGCGCTGGGTGATCTGTAACATCCGGAAATATTCGCTTGACGAATAGCACTCCGGTGAGCGTTCATATTGGAGCACGATCATACTCCTGTTTCACTTATCTGCTCCCTGGGGAACACACATGGTTTCGTCCGTTCTGGCGGCGTCGCTGCACCGTCGCCGCATTCATTACAGCTGGGTCATTCTGGCCGTGACCTTCCTGACCATGCTGGTGATGGCCGGCGCGGTCGGGGCGCCTGGGGTGTTCATCAAGCCGCTGGAAGCCGAGTTCGGCTGGGACACCGCAGAGATTTCCTCGGCGTTGGCGGTGCGCTTCGCGCTTTACGGCCTGATCGGCCCGTTCGCTGCAGCGTTCATGAACCACTTCGGCGTGCGCCGCGTGGTGCTGTCGGCCCTGACGCTGGTGGCCGGCGGCATGATCCTGTCGCTGTTCATGACCCGCTTCTGGCAATTGGTCGTGTTGTGGGGTGTGGTGGTCGGCTTCGGCACCGGCCTGACCGCGATGGTGCTGGGCGCGACCGTCGCCACCCGCTGGTTCGCCCAGCGCCGGGGTCTGGCGATGGGCCTGCTGTCGGCGAGTTCTGCCACCGGGCAATTGGTGTTCATGCCGATGCTCGCCAACATGACCGAACATTTCGGCTGGCGTACCGCACTGACGGTGATCTGCACGGCCATCGTCATTGCCGGCGTCGCCGTGCTGGCGCTGATGCGCAACCGCCCTGCCGACCTGCAACTGCCGCTGTACGGTGACAAGGACGTGCAGCCGGTGGTCGCCAGCCAGCAGAGCTTTGCCCAACTTCTGCTGACACCGTTGAAAGTGTTGCGCGACGTCGCTGGCACCTGGACCTTCTGGGTGCTGTTCATGACGTTCTTTATCTGCGGCGCCAGCACCAACGGTCTGATCCAGACCCACTTCATCTCCTTGTGCGGCGACTACGGCCTGGCCGCCACGACCGCAGCGGGCATGCTGGCGCTGATGGGCATCTTCGACTTTTTCGGCACGATCGGTTCGGGCTGGCTGTCGGACCGTTTCGACAACCGCTGGCTGTTGTTCTGCTATTACGGCTTTCGCGGGATTTCGCTGATTCTGCTGCCGTACATGGACTTCACCGTGTTCGGCCTGTCGTTCTTCGCCCTGCTCTACGGCCTGGACTGGATCGCCACGGTACCGCCGACGGTCAAGCTGGCGGCACAACGCTTCGGCGCCGAGCGCGCCAACATCGTGTTTGGCTGGGTGTTTGCCGGCCACCAGTTGGGCGCAGCCTTTGCCGCGTTCGGCGCCGGCTGGACCCGGACCAACTTTGCCACTTACCTGCCGGCGTTTTTCATTGCCGGCCTGCTCTGCGTGATTGCTGCACTGATCGCACTGTCCATCGCGGCACCGGCAAAAGCCGGCGCCGCTCAGGCCCACTGATCCGTCAGAGCCACTGGCGGGCGGACAGCCACAGGCCGTAACCGACCGCCATCAAGCCCCAGGCCAGCAGCGGGTGGAACACCACCCGCCAGGCCAGCGCCCGCGGCTCGAAGCCGACACCGTGCACATAACCGCCGCCGACGCCCCACATCACCAGCATCAGCAGGCTGTGGGAGTAATGGCCGCTGGCATCGAGCATCGATGCCGGATGAATCAGCAGCACCAGGCTCATCGGCACCGCCATCAACAGGGACAAGACCCGGCTGATGGCGTGGCCGAACACTACGCCGCCGGCCTTGTGCGCGATCTCAGTCGTCACGGCCGCTCTCCAGCGCGCCGGCGTCCGACGACTCCAGCCACAGGGCGTTGATGATGCCGAAGCTGCAGGCCAGCAACACACCGAGAATCCAGGCGAAATACCACATGTTCAGGCTCCTTAGTACAGGCCGTGAGGGTTGTGTTCGATGTGCGCGGTGGTGACCTTGCCCCACATTCTGGCGTAGCACCACAGCGTGTAGCAGAGGATCAGCGGCACGAAGATCGCGGCGGCGACCAGCATGATCATCAGGGTGCGATGGCTGGACACGGCGTCCCACACAGTCAGGCTCGACGCAGGGTCCAGGCTCGACGGCATGACGAACGGAAACAGGGCGAAACCGGCGGTACACAGCGCCCCGACAATCGCCAGGCTGCTGCCAAGGAATGCCGTTCTGCCCTGCCCTGCACTGGCGCCCAACAGGGCCAGCAGGCCACCGAAAATACCCAGCAGCGGCGCGGCCACGGTCAGCGGATGGTCATGGTAGTTGTCCAGCCAGCCGTGGTTGCTGGCGACGACACTTTTCGCCAGCGGGTTGAGTGCCGATCCGGCGTCGAAAGCCGAACTGATCGTCAGCCCCTGAACACTGCCCAGCATCAGCCAGACACCGGCGAGGATAAAGGTCAGCAGAAACACCAGCGCCAGCCATTGCGCCGCACGCCGTGAGCGCGCCGCGATTGCGCCTTCGGTGCGCATCATCAGCCAGGTGCCGCCGTGCAGGCCAAGCATGCTCAGGCTGACCACGCCGGCCAGCAGGCCGAACGGGCTGAGCAATTGCCAGAAGTTGCCCTGATAGCTGACGCGCAGGGTGTCGTCGAACTGGAACGGCACGCCCAGCAGCAGGTTGCCGAACGCCACGCCGAACACCAGCGACGGCACCAGCCCGCCGATGAACAGGCCCCAGTCCCAACTTTGCCGCCAGCGGGTGTTGTCCAGTTTGCTGCGGTAGTCGAAGCCCACCGGGCGCACGAACAGCGCGAACAGCACCAGCAGCAGCGCCCAGTACAACCCGGAAAACGCCGCCGCGTAGACCAGCGGCCAGGCGGCGAACAGCGCACCGCCAGCGGTGATCAGCCACACCTGGTTGCCGTCCCAGTGCGGCGCGATGGTGTTGATCACCACCCGCCGCTCGTTGTCGTTGCGGCCGACGAAGGGCATCAGCATGGCCGCGCCGAGGTCGAAGCCGTCGGTCAGGGCGAAACCGATCAGCAGCACGCCGACCAATACCCACCAGATCAGTTTGAGTGTTTCGTAATCGATCATCTCGGATTCCTCAGGCCAGCGCCGGTTTTCTGGACGCAGCCGCCAGATCATGGGGCTGTTGTTCGAAGTGGTAACGACCGGTGTGCAGGCTGCTCGGGCCAAGCCGGGCAAACTTGATCATCAGGTACATCTCGATCACCAGCAGCACGGTGTAGAAGCCGACCAGCGCCAGGATCGAGCCCATGATGTCGCCGGTGGACAGGGTCGAAGCCGACAGGTGTACCGGCAGCACCTCACCGATGGACCACGGCTGACGGCCATGCTCGGCGACCCACCAGCCGGTCTGCGTGGCGATCCACGGCAGCGGCAGGCTGAACAGTGCCCATTTCAGCAGCCAGCGCTTCTTGCTTTCGTTCTTGCGCGCCGAGGCCCAGAACGCGCAGGCGAACAACAGCAGCATCAACACGCCGCTGAGCACCATCAGGCGGAAGGTCCAGAAGATCGATGCTACTTTCGGGATGGAATCCAGCGCCGCCTGCTTGATCTGCTGCTCGTTGGCATCGACCACTTTGTCGGTGTAGCGCTTGAGCAGCAGGCCGTAGCCGAGGTCTTTCTTCACCGCGTTGAACGCCGTAAGGGTCTGCTCGCTCTTGTCGCCGGCGCGCAGCTTGCCCAGCAGGTCGTAGGCCAGCATGCCGTTGCGGATGCGACCCTGGTGTTCGATCACCAGGTCCTTGATGCCGGTGACCTGCTTGTCCACCGAGCGCGTGGCGATGATGCCCATCACGTAGGGGATCTTCACCGCGTAGTCGGTGCGCTGCTCCGCCTGATTCGGCAAGCCGAACAGGGTGAACGCCGCCGGTGCCGGTTCGGTTTCCCACTCGGCTTCGATAGCGGCCAGCTTGGTTTTCTGTACGTCGCCGATCTCGTAGCCGGACTCGTCACCGAGGACGATCACCGACAGGATCGAGGCCATGCCGAAAGCCGAGGCGATGGCGAACGAGCGGCGGGCGAAGCCGGTGTCGCGGCCCTTGAGCAGGTACCAACTGGAAATCGCCAGAACGAAGATCGCCCCGGTGACATAACCGCCGGCCACGGTGTGGACGAACTTGACCTGAGCCACCGGGTTGAACACCAGGTCGCTGAAGCTGGTCAGTTCCATGCGCATGGTGGTGAAGTTGAACTCGGCGCCGACCGGGTTCTGCATCCAGCCGTTGGCGATGAGAATCCACAGCGCCGACATGTTCGAACCGATCGCCACCAGCCAGGTGACGGCCAGATGCTGCACGCGGCTCAGGCGGTCCCAGCCGAAGAAGAACAGGCCGATGAAGGTCGATTCGAGGAAGAACGCCATCATCCCTTCGATGGCCAGTGGCGCACCGAAGATGTCACCGACGTAGTGGCTGTAATAGGCCCAGTTGGTGCCGAACTGGAATTCCATGGTCAGCCCGGTGGTCACACCCAGGGCGAAGTTGATGCCGAACAGCTTGCCCCAGAAGCGGGTCATGTCCTTGTATACCTGCTTGCCGGTCATGACGTAGACCGACTCCATGATGGCGAGCAGGAAGGTCATGCCCAGGGTCAGCGGCACGAACAGGAAGTGGTACAGCGCGGTCATTGCGAACTGCAGCCGGGAGAGGTCGACGACTGATTCCGAAATCATTTTGGATTCTTCTCAGGGGGTACGGGAGTGGCGCCCAATACATGCAGGCCTGCTTGCACCCCGTCGTCCTTGACCTCGACCGGGGCGTCGAACCAGACGCTGCGGATGCCCATGAGCAGGATCAGTTTGATCAGGAGGATCAGGCCGATTTCTTTTGCCAATGGGTGTTTGAGGAATGCGAAAGGACCGGGCATGTGGAGGACTCGTCGGGGTGCAGGGTATTTTTCCTACAGCCCTTTCCCGGGGAGTTGATCCAGATCAAAAAAGGCGGATTGCCATCGTGTGGCGGAATGCCACAGGTGATCTTCGGCGCGTTCCGCGAACCTGTAGGAGCTGGCTTGCCCGCGATCGGCGACGCAGTCGTCGTAAAACCTGTGCACTCGGTGTGTCTGGCTGATCGCTGATCTGCTAACGCAGCCTGTTTCGCCAGGCGGCGAGTTACGCGGCCCTTTGTAGGAGCTGGCTTGTCCTGCGACCGGCGACGCAGTCGTCGTAAAACCTGCGCACGCGGTCTGTCTGATGTATTGCTGGTCTGCTAACGCAGCCCTGTTTCGCCTGACGGCGAGTTACTTGGAAAAGCCCCAAGTAAGCAAGGGCTCTCTACCCCGCCATACGGCACCTCGCTAATGCTCGGTGTTCCCTCACTCCGGCAATGCTCCGTGGGCCCGCCGCGAATGGGCCATCCATGGCCCACACGGCTCTCGCGACATCCTGTCGCTCGGCCCACTGCGCATCGCCTGCGTTCGGCCTTCTGGGACGGGGCCCCAAGATCAAAATCAAAAGCCAGATCAAAAGCCGGCGAAACCCAAACTCCTGTAGGAGCTGGCTTACCCTGCGACCGGCGACGAAGTCGTCGTAAATCCTGTGCACTCGGTGTGTCTGGCTGATCGCTGTAGCTGCTAACGCAGCCCTGTTTCGCCTGATGGCGAGTTACTTGGAAAAGCCCCAAGTAACCAAGGGCTTCTTTCCCCGCCATACGGTGCCTCGCCACAGGCTCGACATACCCGCACTCCGGCAATGCTCCGTGGGCCCGCCGCGAATGGGCCATCCATGGCCCACGCGGCTCTCGCGACATCCTGTCGCTCGGCCCACTGCGCATCGCCTGCGTTCGGCCTTCTGGGACGGGGCCCCAAGATCAAAATCAAAAACCAGATCAAAAGCCAGCGAAACACACACTCCTTGTGGGAGCGGGCTCGCCCGCGAAGGCGTCCTCAAGATCGCTACCGCCGGCATGCCGAACTGCTACGGAATGATCTTCGCCGTACTGTAGAAGCGGGCTTGGTCTGGGCCGTATCCCTGAATACACAAAAAATCCACTGTGGGAGCGAATTCATTCGCGATGTCCGTCCAGCCGAGACAAAACCATGGTCAGCAACACTGCATCGCGAATGAATTCGCTCCCACACGTTTTCTGTAGCACCCGGAGAGTTTGAGCACGCCACCAGACCCCGTAGCAGCACGGCTCGCCCGCGAAGGCGGCCTTGAGATCGCCTCCGCCGGCAAGCCGGACGGCTACGGGTCATGGGGACGGGTGCATCATCGCTTGGTCACCAGTTCCTTCGGCAGTTTGAAGGTCCAGAGCATGCCGCCCTGGTTGAAGTCTTTGACCCGTTTGGCGACTTCGCCGCCCCACAGGGGAACCGCCCCGCCCCAGCCGGAAAGTACGGAGATGTATTGTTCGCCGTCCATTTCCCAGGTGACCGGTGAGCCGAGTACGCCGGAGCCGGTCTGGAATTCCCAGACTTTCTCGCCGGTCTTCGCGTTGAAGGCCTGCAAGAAGCCCTCCGGCGTGCCGGTGAATACCAGGTTGCCTTTGGTCGCCAGTACCCCGCCCCATAGCGGCGCGTAGTTTTTGTGGCGCCAGACCTCTTTGCCGGTTTTCGGGTCGATGGCGCGCAGGACGCCGATGTAGTCCTCGTTCAACGGTTTGATGGTGAAACCGGCGCCGAGGAAGGCAGCGCCTTTTTTGTAGGCGATGCCTTCGTTCCAGATGTCCATGCCCCATTCATTGCCCGGCACGTAGAACAAGCCGGTGTCGGGGCTGTAGGCCATCGGCATCCAGTTTTTTGCACCGAGGAACGCCGGGGCGACGAACGCGGCGCTGCCCTTGGCTTCGCCATCTGGGGCGCCTGGGCGGCTGGCTTCGATGTAGATCGGCCGGCCATCTTTGTCCAGGCCGCTGGCCCAGGTGATCTTGTCGGCGAACGGGAAACCGCGGATGAATTTGCCGTCCTTGCGGTTGAGCACGTAGAAGAAGCCGTTGCGGTCGGCGGTGGCAGCAGCCTGGATGGTCTTGCCGTTTTCCTGGTAGTCGAAGGAGATCAGCTCGTTGACGCCGTCATAGTCCCAGCCGTCGTGCGGGGTGCTCTGGAAGTGCCACTTGATGCTGCCGTCGTCGGGGTTCAGCGACAGCCGCGACGAGGAATACAGGTTGTCGCCCGGGCGCATGTGCGAGTTCCACGGCGACGGGTTGCCGGTACCGATCAGGATCTGGTTGTTGCTTGGGTCGTAGTAGCCGCCCAGCCAAGGTGCGGCGCCGCCGGTCTTGTACAGATCACCCGGCCAGGTCTTGTTGGCTTCGCCACCGGAGATGCCGTTTTCCACGGCCTGGCCGTCCTTGTAGACGTAGCCCATGTTGCCTTCGACGGTGGGACGCGACCACAGCAGCGTGCCGTTTTTCGGATCGTAGGCCTCGACCTTGCCGACCACGCCGAATTCGCCACCGGCCACGCCGGTGATCAGCTTGCCGTTGACGATCATCGGCGCCGCGCTGATCGAGTAGCCGGCCTTGTGGTCGGCCACCTGCTTGCTCCACACCACCTTGCCGGTGTCTTTGTTCAGCGCCACCAGCTTGGCGTCGAGGGTGCCGAAATAGACCAGATCGCCGTACAGCGCCACGCCGCGGTTGATCACGTCGCAGCACGGGCGGATGTCATCGGGCAGGCGCGCGTCGTATTGCCAAAGCTTGCGCCCGGTGCGCGCATCCACGGCGAACACCCGCGAGTAGGAACCGGTGAGGTACAGGATGCCGTCCTTGACCACCGGCTGCGCCTGCTGGCCGCGCTGTTTTTCGCCGCCGAAGGAGAACGCCCAGACCGGACGCAAGTCCTTGACGTTCTGTGTGTTGATGATGTCCAGCGGGCTGAAGCGCTGCCCTTGCACGCCCAGGCCGTTGGTAACGATCTGGTTGGGGTTTTTCGGGTCCTGGAGGATGTCTTCATCGGTCACGGCCGCCAGGGCGCTGGCGGACAACAGCATGGCGCTGGCGAGCAGGCCCAGGGCGAATGACGGGCGACGAACAGGTTGCATCATGACGGCGGCCTCTGCGGATTATTGTTTTTCTTCCTTTCGGGATTTTTTCCCGATCCATGCCGATTGTTGGCGTCGCCGCCAACGCCAACAATTGCCCGCTGTGTGGAGGTTTCTAGTTCTTTGGTAGGTGGTGGCAACGCGGCACCGCCCTCTGTAGGAGCTGGCTTGTCCTGCGAGCGGCTGCGAAGCAGTCGTAGATCCATGCGCATTGGCCGTGTCAGGAACATCGAGTTCATAGGGTTTACGACGACTGCGGTCGGACGCGACCCCGGCGCGCTCGCAGGGCAAGCCAGCTCCTACAGAGGGCGGCGTTAACGCGGGCTATCCACTCGCACCATCCGCGCGCGTTCGTAGCCGGGATACAAGTGGCTGACGCTGCGGATCAACTCATAGCGACGACGACCTTGCAATCGCCACCGCCGGCAAGCCGGACTGCTACGGATTCAGCGTCATGCCCACATTCACCAGACACCACAGGACCCGTGGGAGGGAGCCCTGCTCGCGATGGCGTCTATCCAGTCAATGCTGCACTAGCTGACCCACCGCTTTCGCGAGCAGAGCTCCCTCCCACTTTCGCTCATTTGCCCGGCTTGTCAGTGTCGGTGTCCGTGAGACCACCACCGCCAGCAAGCCGGACTGCTACGGATTTAGCCTCACGCCAATATTCTCCAGACACCATAAGACCTGTGGGAGGGAGCCCTGCTCGCGAAGGCGTCTATCCAGTCAATGCTGCACTAGCTGACCCACCGCTTTCGCGAGCAGAGCTCCCTCCCACTTTTGCTCATTTGCCCGGCTCGTCAGTGTCGGTGTCCGTGAGACCACCACTGCCGGCAAGCCGGACTGCTACGGATTCAGCGTCATGCCCATATTCACCAGACACCGCAGGACCTGTGGGAGGGAGCCCGGCTTGTCAGTGTCGGTGTCCGTGAGACCACCACCGCCGGCAAGCCGGACTGCTACGGATTCAGCGTCATGCCCATATTCACCAGACACCACAGGACCTGTGGGAGGGAGCCCTGCTCGCGATGGCGTCTATCCAGCCAATGCTGCACTAGCTGACCCACCGCTTTCGCGAGCAGGGCTCCCTCCCACAAAATCCGCACCCGCCTCACCTTCAGCGAGCGCTATCCACCCGCACCATCCGCGCCCGTTCATAGGCCGGATACAGGTGGCTGACGCTGCGGATCAGTTCGTAGCGGCTCAGGTTGATGGCGGCGAAGCGCTCCGGGATCGGGCTGCGGATCAGTTCGGCCATGTCCAGCCCTTGCGCGGCGCCGTCACGCAGCAGGCCGTCGAGCCAGCCGAGGTAATCGCGCATCTGCACGAACGGTTTATCGTCGCTGGCCACCGGTCCGTGCCCCGGCACCAGCAGCTTCCAGGGCAATGCCTGCAAGGTGTCGAGATCACCTAGCCAGACCCGCAAACCGGGACTGTTCGGCGTGGTCAGCGCACGCTGGTAGAACACGATGTCACCGGGGAACAGCACACCGGTTTTTTCGTCGAGCACCGCCAGATCGGCGCCGGTATGCCCCGACAGCGCCAGCAGTCGCAGCGGGTGACCGCCGAGTTCCAGCGTGCCGGCCTGCAGCGTCTGGCTCGGCAGCAGCGTCTCGGTGCCGCGCATCCAGTCGCCGACCAAGCGGTACATATTCTCTGCCAGCGCATCGCCGTGCTGGTGCATCAGCTCGCGGGTGCCCGCCAGCGCGCCGATGGGCACGTCGGCGAAGGCCTGATTGCCCAGCACGTGGTCCGGGTGATGGTGAGTCAGCAGCACCTGAATCACCGGCTTGTCGGTTACCGTCGCGATCGCCTTGCGCAACGCCTCGCCGTAGCGCCGCGACGGGCCGGTGTCGATCACCACCACGCCGCTGTCGGTGACGATAAATCCACAGTTGACGATGTTGCCGCCGTTGCTTCGGGCGAAGTTCTCGGTGCTGCCTTCCAGCAGGTACGTGCCCTCGGCGATCTGCCGCGGTTGCAGGTGATAGTCCATGTCGGCGAAAGCCAGCGACGCCATCAGACTTAACCCGAACAGCCAAAGAAACCGGCTCATGGAATCACCGCACTGAATTGATTGCCGCTGATGTCGCGCAGGGTCAGTCGAGCTTCGCCGTCACCCTGAATGTCGAAGCCGAGACTGGGGTTTTCGCTGACCGCCGGAAAAAGCTCCAGATTCGCCAACAGCGTGCCGCTGGCGTCGCGCAGTTGCGCCTGATTCAGGTAGAACTCGGGAATGCCGCTGACCATGCCGTTATCCATCGGATGGGACACCTGCACACGCAGGCGGCTGAATTCGCCTTTGGGGTAACGCCCGCCGAGCACTTCGCCGATGTGCTCTTCCCAGCCCGGCTGGGTGCGTACCACGCTGGGCGCCGTGCAGCCGCCGCCGGCCGCTTCGATGCTGGTCGAGCCGATATGCCAGACGCCGTCGCGGGTCAGCACCGCCGCGCGCAACGGCGTGGCCTGCTCGACGCGGATGCGGATCGACAGCCACGGCAGCACCCGCTCGCCCGGCTGGAAATCGACGATCTGCGGCAGCGGGTTGAGCTCGGCCCAGGCCAGAATCCGCTCGACCTGCCCGGCGTAGGCGCGGGCATCGATTTCGATGGGCACCTGCCGGGCGTCCTCGGCGAACGGCGGCGCGCTGAGGATGACCCTGTCGTCGAACACATAGGGTTTGTCGCCGAGGAATTTCTGCTGAAAGTAGCTCCACATCACCGAGGTGACGGGATCACGGCCTGGATCCGGAAGTGGGTCTGCAGCCGCCATGGCCGGACTGCTCAGGCCGATCAGCAACGCCAGCCAGACGCGCTTCACTGGTACATCTCCGGCACGTCGTAGCGCAGGCCATAGGCGGCATAGATGCGCTGCACTTCGCCCTCGCGGATCAGGTTTTCCAGTGCCTCTTCCACGGCATAGGCCAGTTGCCGGTTGCTCTCATGCACGGCCATGCCGATTTCCCAGGTCTGCCGGCCCATGCTCGGGTAGGCGTTTTCGGCCAGCGTCCAGTGCGGATCGGCGGCCTGATGCAACTGCCAGTCGACCTCGCCGCGCATCGCCATTACCGCATCGACCTTGCCCTCGTGCATCGCCGCGAAAGCATCCTGCACCGCCGGAAAGTGGTGGGTGCTGCGGGCGAACTGGCCGTTGAAGATCGTGGTCAGGTAGAACGACGGTACGCTGTCGATCTCGACGCCGATCGGATGTTCCGTGAACACCGCCACGCTGGGCACGGCGTCCAGCCGACGGTTGTCGAACGCCACCTGCCAGCGCTCGGTCTGGTACGGCGCGAACATCACCACGTGGTCGTTTTCCAGTTCGCCGACATCGTTGCGCTTCTGGGTGAAATCCTTGTCGTAGGGAACGCGCATCATCAGGTCGGCCAGTTGCTGATTGCGCAGTTGGCTGCCGCGCCAGATCAAGTCACGCAGGTCGTCGTCGAGCTTTTCGCCGGGCGGCGCCCACATCAGTTCCAGGCGCACGCCGAGGGCCTTGGCCAGCGCCGTCGCCAGGTCGACATCGACGCCCTTGTCCTGACCGTCGACCTGAAAACTGTAAGGCGCGAAGTTCTGGTACACCGCCACCCGGATCACCCCGGCGGCGATGATGCTGTCGTAGTTGCGGATCTGTGCGACCGCAGGCTGGCTCATCCACCACAGGCAGCCGCACAGGACGAGCAACGCACGCATGTACGCCCTCATGGCGTTCACTCCTCGGTGTGAACGCTGTCCAGATAGGTGCGCACCGCCCACAAGGCCTCCTGGCTCAGGTAATCGGCCATCTTCGGCATGTACACCCGACCGTCGCGCACGGCGCCGTTGCGCACCCGTTCGACAAACCACTCGTCACCGCTGGCACCGACGTCCAGATGCCGCAGGTCAGGGGCAATGCCGCCGGAGATCGCTTCGAGGCCATGGCAGGCCGCGCAGTTCTGGGTGTAGGCCGACTTGCCGATTTCCAGCGCCTTGTCGTGATCTTTCGAGTCGCGATACGGGTTTTCCGCACGCCATTCGCCGCCCAGTTGTTCAAGGCCGTCGGTAGCGACGGCATGGGGCACCACGTCACCGTGGGCCTGAACCAGGTTGCTGAGCAGCAGGCCGCCAAGCAGGAGCGCGCCGGTCAGCAGGGCGCGTTTTCCGGTGCGGGTAGAGAGATCGGGCGACGTCACGGTTGTTGTCATTGTTATGTCCTCGAAGGTGCACGCTAAAGCCGTGTCGCCATCTTAGAAAGCGCCGCCCCGCCACCGAATGCTGCTTTGGTGGCCGCGCCCTACTACCTTGGTACTGGCCGCCTCGTACCATCTGCATATTCCCGCCCACGGCGCGCATTCCTATGCTGGCAGCCTCTGTAAGGAGTGCCTTATGCGCCAGCTCGTTTGTCATGGATTGCTTTACCTTGCGCTGATCGCAGGATCGGTTTCGACCCATGCGGCGGATGAACCGTTGCAAGTGCGCATCGGCTACCTGGCGTATATCCCCGACACCGGCCCGATCCTGTCCAACGTGATTCCCGAACCCAGGGATGCCGGCCTGCGCGGCGCCGAGCTGGCGATCGTCGACAGCAACAGCACCGGGCGCTTTCTCAAGCACAGTTACATCCTGACCAGCGCCAGCGCCGACAGCCCCGAAGCGTTGCTGGAACAGGCGAAAATCCAGCACGAACAAGGGCTGCGCCTGTTCGTGGTCAACGCGCCGGCCGACACCCTGCGCCAGCTCAGCGCCGCCCTGCCCGACAGCCTGCTGTTCAACGCCGGCAGCCCCGACGACAGCCTGCGCACCACGGCCTGTCTGCACAATGTGCTGCACACCTTGCCCAGTCGGGCCATGCTCGCTGACGCCCTGGCGCAATACCTCACCGTGCGGCGCTGGCAGCGCTGGCTGCTGATCGTCGGCCAGACCCCGGACGACGAAGCCTACGCCGCCGCCCTGCGCCGGGCAGCCAAGCGCTTCGGCCACAAGATCGTCGCCGAGAAGTCGTGGAGCTTCGACAACGACCAGCGCCGCAGCGCCCAGGCCGACATGCCGCTGTTCACCCAGACCGCCGAATACGACGTGGTGCTGGTGGCAGACGAACGCGGCGATTTCGGCGAATACGTGCCCTACCAGACCTGGTACCCGCGCCCGGTCGCCGGCACTCAGGGGCTGACCCCGACCGGCTGGCACAAGACCGTGGAAACCTACGGCGCGGCACAGTTGCAGAAACGCTTCGAAGCCGCCGCCGGGCGCTGGATGAACGACCGCGATTTCGCCGCGTGGATGGCCGTGCGCAGCGTCGCCAGCGCCGTGACCCGCCTGCGCGGCACCGACGCCATGCAGATCCGCGAACTGGAACTGAGCGAGACTCTGCCGCTGGACGGCTTCAAGGGCAGCAAACTCAGCTACCGGCCGTGGAACGGCGAGCTGCGCCAACCGATTCCGCTGGTGCAGCCACGGGCGCTGGTGAGCACCTCGCCGCAGGACGGCTTTCTGCATCCCGGCACCGAGCTGGACAGCCTCGGATACGACAAACCGGAGGTCAGTTGCACCTTCTGACCCGCGCACCCGCCCCGACAACTTCAATAACAAGGATCCCACCATGCGCCGCTCACTTTTCTCTGCCAGCCTGATCGCCACCGCCCTGCTTGCGGCTACCGGCCCGAGCTTGGCCGCTACCGCGTTCGTATCCAACGAGAAGGACAACACCCTCAGCCTGATCGACATGGACACGCTACAGGTCACCGACACCCTGAAGGTCGGCATGCGCCCGCGCGGGCTGTTGCTGTCCCACGACCACAAGCTGCTGTACATCTGCGCCAGCGATTCGGACCGGGTGCAGGTGATGGACGTCGCCACGCGCAAGATCATCAAGGAGTTGCCGTCCGGCAAGGACCCCGAGCAGTTCGCCCTGCACCCCAACGACCGCTGGTTGTACGTCTCCAACGAGGACGATTCGCTGGTCACGGTGATCGACACTGATTCGTCCAAGGTGCTGGCTCAGGTCGATGTCGGCGTCGAGCCGGAAGGCATGGCGGTCAGCCCCGACGGCAAGTGGGCGGTCAACACCAGCGAAACCACCAACATGTTGCACTGGATCGACACCGCCACGCAGAAGCTGGTCGACAACACCCTGGTCGATCAGCGCCCGCGCTTCGTCGAGTTCAGCAAGGACGGCACGCAGCTGTGGGCGTCGGCAGAAATCGGCGGCACGGTGAGCGTGCTCGATGTGAACAACCGACAGATCCTCAAGACGCTGAAATTCGCCATCAAGGGCGTACACCCGGACAAGGTGCAGCCGGTGGGCATCAAGATCACCGATGACGGCCGATATGCGTTCGTCGCCCTCGGCCCGGCCAACCATGTGGCGGTGATCGACGTGAAAACTCTGGAAGTGATCGATTACCTGCTGGTCGGCCGGCGCGTGTGGCAGCTGGCGTTCACCCCGGATCAGAGCCAGTTGCTCGCCACCAACGGCGTCAGCGGTGACGTGTCGGTGATCGATGTCGCCAGCCGCAAGGTGCTGAAATCGGTCAAGGTCGGCCGCTATCCGTGGGGCGTGGCGGTGGCGCCATGAACGCGCTGCAGGTCGACGAACTGAGCTTTGCCTATGGCGCCCGCGAGGCGCTGCGCCAGGTGTCGTTCAGCCTGGAGGCGGGACGTTTTGCGGCGTTGCTCGGGCCTAACGGCGCCGGTAAATCCACCCTGATCGCCCTGCTGACCCGGCTGTACGACCTGCAAAAAGGTCAGATCCACATCGGCGGCTGTTCGCTGCGCCAGTCGCCACGCCCTGCGCTGCGGCAGATGGGCGTGGTGTTTCAGCAAAGCACGCTGGATCTGGATTTGAGCGTGGAGCAGAACCTGCGCTACCACGCCGCGCTGCACGGTCTTTCGCGGCGTGACGCCGGCGAGCGCGTGGAACAGGAACTGGCCCGCCAGGATCTCGCCGAGCGACGGCGCGAGCGAGTTCGTGAACTCAATGGTGGCCATCGACGGCGGGTGGAAATTGCCCGCGCCCTGCTCCATCGTCCGCGCCTGTTGCTGCTCGACGAAGCCAGTGTCGGTCTCGATCCGGCCAGCCGCCAGGCGCTGAACCGGCATGTGCGCAGTCTGTGTCGCGATCAGGGCATCAGCGTGTTGTGGACCACCCATTTGCTCGACGAGGTCCACAGCGACGATGACCTGTTGATTCTGCATCAGGGCCGTCTGGTCGCCCGTGGCGAGGCTGCGGCGGTCAGCGCCGAACACGGCGGTGGGCTCGACGCCGCTTTCAGCCGTTTGACCACCTCGGGAGCGGCTGCACGATGAACGCTTACTGGCAGTGTTTCAGCGGCATCGTATTGCGCGAATGGCTGCGTTTCGTCCTGCAGCGCACGCGTTTTCTCAGCGCGCTGGTGCGGCCGTTGTTGTGGCTGCTGGTGTTCGCTGCCGGTTTTCGCGCGGCGCTGGGCATCGCGATCATCGAGCCGTACGACACCTACATTCCCTACGAGGTGTACATCATCCCGGGCCTGGCCTGCATGATCCTGCTGTTCAACGGCATGCAGGGTTCGCTGTCGATGGTCTACGACCGTGAGATGGGCAGCATGCGCGTGCTCCTGACCAGCCCGCTGCCACGGACGTTTCTGCTGGTCAGCAAGCTGCTGGCGACCTCGCTGATTTCGCTGTTGCAGGTGTATGCATTTCTCGCCGTGGCCTGGGTGTATGGCGTGCAGCCGCCAGCGCCTGGCTTGCTGATTGCTTTGCCGGCGTTGCTGCTGGTGGCGCTGATGCTCAGTGCGCTGGGGCTGCTGCTGTCCAACGCGATCCGCCAGCTGGAGAACTTCGCCGGGGTGATGAATTTCGTGATCTTCCCGCTGTTTTTCATGTCGTCGGCGCTGTACCCGCTGTGGAAGATGCGCGAGGCCAGCGAATGGCTGTACTGGCTGTGCGCGGTCAACCCGTTCAGCCACGCGGTGGAGCTGGTGCGTTTTGCCTTGTACGAACGCTTCAATCCAATGGCGCTGGCGGTGTGCGCGGCGCTGACCCTGGTGTTCGCCTGGCTGGCGGTGCTGACCTTCAACCCGCAGCATGCGGCGGTGCGCAAGGGGGCATGATCAGTAACGATCACCCGGCCAGGTGTGCTCCTACAAAGGTAAGCGACCGGACGAAATGGAAGCTCCCACAGTGATGGGTGACAGACAGTGGAAATGCAATCCCCCTTGTAGGAGCTGGCTTGCCCTGCGACCGGCGGGGAACCCGTCGTAAAACCATGCGCATTGGCCGTGTCAGGTATACCGCGTGGGCAGGGTTTACGACGGGTTCCCCGCCGGTCGCGGGACAAGCCACGCTCCTACAAGGGATTGCGGTGAAATTACGACTTTAGTACTGGTTTTCCGCTCTATTGGTCGCATTCACAAAGCAGCAGGTCTGCCTTGTAATGGCGGTACAAGAAGAAAGGAATCCCCGTCATGCCCCGTGCCTTGTTGTTTCTCGGTCTGCTCGGCTGTGTGTTGCTGAGCCCGGCGCAGGCCGCCGCCCCTGCGGACACGCCGCTGTTCAATGCCGACGGCTATCGCATCAGCCTCTACCGCAGCCCGACGCCGGAACAGGTCAGCGGCGCGCACATCATCGACACCGCTCAACTGCAAGCCCTGCTCGAACAACCGCAAAAACCGCTGCTGATCGACGTCTATCGCCGCCAATGGCTGCAAGGCCGCTTCATCGAAGACGAGCCCCACGCCAATCTGCCCGGCAGCCACTGGCTGGCCAACACCGGCGACGGCGAACTGGCGCCGCAATGGATGGAGTACCTGACCCTCAACCTGCGCCGCCTCAGCGACGGTCATCAGGACAGGCCGCTGGTCTTCTACTGCCGCTCAGATTGCTGGTTGAGCTGGAACGCGATCAAACGCGCCAGCGCACTGGGCTACAGTCAGCTGTATTGGTACCGTGACGGCCTCGACGCCTGGCTCGCCGCCGGTCTGCCCGTGGAAACCGCCCAACCCGAACCGCTGCGCTGAACGGCACCGACAATAAGAAAGGTGAAAAACCATGTACAAGATTCTCATCGCCGACGATCACCCGCTGTTTCGCGAGGCCATTCACAACGTCATCAGCGACGGCTTTCCCGGCAGCGATGTCATGGAAACCGAGGATCTGGACAGCGCTCTGGCCCTGACCCGGGACAACGACGATCTGGACCTGATCCTGCTCGACCTGAACATGCCCGGCATGCACGGCCTCAACGGCCTGATGAACCTGCGCAACGAAGCGCCGACCATTCCAGTGGTGATCGTTTCCGCCGAGCAGGACAAGCAGGTGGTGTTACAGGCCATCACCTACGGCGCGGTGGGTTTCATCACCAAATCGTCGCCGCGCAAGCAGATGACCGAGGCCATCGAGCAGATTCTCAACGGCAATGTCTATTTGCCGTCGGACATCATCCGCAGCCAGAAAACCACCAGCCGCCGCAGTGGCAGCAACACCCCGTCGTTCGCCCCCGAGCTGTTGCAGGCGCTGACCCGCAAACAGCTGCTGGTGCTCGAACGCATGACCAAGGGCGACTCCAACAAGCAGATCGCGTTCAGCCTGGCGATTGCTGAAACCACGGTGAAGGCCCATGTGTCGGCGATCCTGCGCAAGCTCAACGTGCACAACCGGGTGCAGGCGATTCTGAGTGCCGGGGATATCGATTTTGCGGCGTATCTGCGCCGCTGAACGATCAATGAAACCCATTCATTGTGGGAGCGGGCTTGCCCGCGAATGAATCGGGTCAGATGTATCGTTTTCGTCTGACACTACGCTTTCGCGGGCAAGCCCGCTCCCACAATAAACCTGTCCAGATCCGTTATTCGGCCCTCACCCCTGCTGCGCCAGCACCTCGAACGCCTCTTCGATGTAACTGACCTTGGTCGGCCGTACCAGCCGCGCCACTTCCTGGCCGTCGCGCATGAACACCAGCGTCGGCCACAATTTCACCCCGAATGAACGGCCCAGCCGCCGCCCGCTGCCGTCTTTGACTTTCAGTCGACGGACCTGCGGGTATTCGGCGTGCACTTCGCCAATCAGCGGCTGCGCGGCGTTGCAGTGGCCGCACCAGTTGGTGCCGAACTCGATGACGCTGGCGCCGCTCAAGGCATCGACCTCGGCGCGGGTCAGGGTTTCGGCGACGTAAGGCTCGCTTGTCATGGGCAATCTCCAGTCAGGAATTCGGCAGTGTAGCGCTCCTCTCCCCGGATGACGCAACGCGCCGGGTTCAACACCACTCATCACTTTTATAAAAATAGTGACTTGCATAATGAAAGTCACAGTTTTAAATTACACCCATCATTTACGCGCCAACCTGCTTCCGAGAGCCTGGTCATGAAGAAGAAAAGCTTCGCCGACATGCCCTGCCCGATTGCCCTGAGCCTTGAACACGTGGGCGACTGGTGGAACATCCTGATCCTGCGCGACCTGGCCTATGGCCTGAGCCGCTTCGACGAATTCGAGAAAAGCCTGGGCATCGCGCCGAGCACCCTGACCCGCCGCCTCAACGGCCTGATCGAGTCCGGCCTGGTCGAACGTCGCGCCTACACCGACAAGCCGCCGCGCTACGACTACCTGCTCACCGAGCGCGGTCGTGATTTCCGTCCGGTGGTGCTGACTCTGATGAAGTTCGGCAACAAGCACTTCTCGCCCAACGGCATAAAGATCCAGCTGTTCGACGAGGCCAGCAATCAGCCGGTCGACCTGACCCTGAGCGACGGCAACACCGGCAAACGCATCAACCTGCACGAACACAGCCTGCGCTACATCGGTCCGGCCAACAGCCTGTCGGCCTGGCGCGTCGAAGCCGGCCGCGCGCGCCGCGAGGCGTATCGCAGCACCCAGACACCTTCCCAGCCACTGCAGACCCACAGGTAATCCGCGATGAACCAACCACAAACCGTCACCGAGCCCGCTGCCACTACCGCTGCGGCCAAACCTGCTCGGGGCAAGCGCCTGGTCCTGTTGTCGCTGGGCAGTGCCGCTGTCATCGGCGCCGTGTTGTTCGGCATGCACTGGTGGAGCACCGGCCGTTTTCTGGAATCCACCGATGACGCCTATGTCGGTGGCGACGTGACCGTGATCGGGCCGAAAGTCCCCGGCTACATCACTGAACTCAAGGTGGTCGACAACCAGTTCGTCCACGCCGGTGACCTGTTGGTGAAGATCGACGACCGCGATTACGTCGCCGCGCTGAACAAGGCCGAAGGCGCCGTAGCCGCGGAAGAAGCGCTGCTGGCTAACCTCGATGCCACCGAGCAGTTGCAACACGCGGTGGTCAGCCAGAACAAGGCCGGCATCGATGCCGCCAACGCGGAAACCGTACGTTCCCGTGACGATCAAGTGCGTTATCAGACCCTGTCCAGCCGCTCGGCGGTGTCGGTGGAAAGCTTCCAGCGCGCCGACGCCACCTACAAGACCGCGCAGGCCAACAGCGCCAAGGCCCAGGCGTCGATGCAGGCCGCGCAACGACAGCTGGACGTGATCGCGACCCAGAAACAACAGGCGCGTGCTGCGCTGATCCAGGCCAAGGCCGAACGCGACATGGCCCGCCTCAACGTCGGCTACACCGAACTGCGCGCGCCGGTCGATGGCGTGATCGGCAACCGCCGCGCCCGTGTCGGTGCCTACGCCGCAGCCGGTACGCAACTGATCTCCGTGGTGCCGGCCAAGGGCCTGTGGGTCGACGCCAACTTCAAGGAAGACCAGTTGACCCACATGCAACCGGGCCAACCGGTGACCATCGAAGCCGACGTGCTGCCGGGCCAGGTGTTCCACGGGCATCTGGACAGCCTGGCGCCGGCCACCGGCTCGCAGTTCAGCGTGCTGCCGCCGGAAAACGCCACCGGTAACTTCACCAAGATCGTCCAGCGCGTACCGGTGCGGGTCTACCTGGATGGCGAAGACGGCAACCTCGGCAAGCTGCGTCCGGGCCTGTCGGTGATCGCCGAAGTCGACACCAAGGGCCGCGACGCTCAGCGCAACGATCAAACCCACCACGTCGCCAGCGCCGCTGACGGGAAGAACGCGCAATGAGCGCCGCCACCGCCCATGCCGCCGCACCGGCGGCCAGACCCAAGGGGCTGGTAGACGCCGCGTCCATGGCCACCGCTGCCAAGGTCTTCGCCTTCGCCAGCATGTGTCTGGGGATGTTCATCGCGCTGCTGGACATCCAGATCGTCTCCGCGTCGCTGCGCGACATCGGCGGTGGCCTGTCGGCTGGCTCCGACGAAACCGCTTGGGTGCAGACCAGTTACCTGATCGCCGAGATCGTGGTCATCCCGCTGTCCGGCTGGCTGGCCCGGGTGTTCTCCACCCGCTGGCTGTTCTGTGCCTCGGCCGTGGGCTTCACCCTCGCCAGCCTGCTCTGTGGTCTGGCCTGGAACATCCAGAGCATGATCGCCTTCCGCGCGCTGCAGGGTTTTCTCGGCGGCTCGATGATCCCGATGGTGTTCACCTCGGCGTTCATGTTCTTCGGCGGCAAACAGCGGGTCATCGCCGCCTCGACCATCGGCGCCATCGCCTCGCTGGCACCGACCCTGGGCCCGGTCATCGGCGGCTGGATCACCGACGTGTCGTCGTGGCACTGGCTGTTCTACATCAACCTGGTGCCCGGTATTTTCGTCGCCATCGCCGTGCCGATCCTGGTCAACATCGACTCGATGGACCTCAAGCTGCTCAAGGGCGCCGACTACATCAGCATGGTCTTCCTCGCGCTGTTCCTCGGCTGCCTGGAATACACCCTGGAGGAAGGCCCGCGCTGGAACTGGTTCAGCGACCAGACCATCCTCACCACCGCGTGGATTTCCGGCCTGTCCGCCGTCGCCTTCATCACCCGCACGTTGATGGTGAAAAACCCGGTGGTCGACCTGCGCGCCCTCAGCGACCGCAACTTTGCCCTCGGTTGTTTCTTCTCCTTCGTCACCGGTATCGGCCTGTTCGCCACCATTTACCTGACTCCGCTGTTTCTCGGCCGGGTCCGTGGCTACAGCGCACTGGACATCGGTGAAGCGATCTTCTCCACCGGCGTGTTCCAAATGGCGGCGATTCCGGTCTATGGCTTTCTCGCCAACCGCGTCGATCTGCGCTGGATCATGATGTTCGGCCTGGCGCTGTTCGCCCTGTCGATGTGGGACTTCTCGCCGATCACCCACGATTGGGGCGGTCACGAACTATTGCTGCCGCAAGCCATTCGCGGTTTCGCCCAGCAGATGGCGGTGCCTCCGACCGTGACCCTGACCCTCGGCGGCCTGCACCCGTCGCGGCTCAAGCAGGCCTCGGGACTGTTCAACCTGATGCGCAACCTCGGTGGTGCCATCGGTATTGCCGCCTGTGCGACGATCCTCAACGACCGCACCAACCTGCATTTCACCCACCTGGCCGAGCACCTGAACTACAGCAACGAAGCCATGAACAACTGGCTCGCCACCGTCACCGGCAACTTCGCAAGCCTCGGTCAGAACGCCGCCGACGCCAGCAGTTCGGCGCTGCATCAGCTGTGGCTACTGACCTACCGCGAAGCGCAGACCCAGACCTATTCCGATGCCTTTCTGGCGATCATGGTCTGCTTCATCGTCGCCGTGGCCATGGTGCCGCTGATGCGCAAGGTCGCACCGCCTGCCGCGCCGTCCGCCGACGCGCATTGATCCGCCATGAACCTTTTTCTCTCACTTTCAGCACCCCGTTTCGAGGACAGCCCCATGACCACCCTGGCGACTCGTTTCAAACGCACCGGCCTTTTCGCGCTCAGCGCGCTGTTCGTGGCATTGGCAGGCTGTACCGTCGGCCCCGACTACCAGCAGCCGACCAACACCCTGACCGCCGACTACCACAACCAGACCCTGTTGCAGCAGCGCGTCGGCGACACCCCGGCGCCGGCGCTGGACAGCTGGTGGACCGGTTTCAATGACGCCGAACTGAACCGCATCATCCAGCGCGTGCTGGAGCAAAACCTCGATCTGGCGAAGTCTTTCGCCCGTGTCGAACAGGCCCGCGCCGTGGCGCAACAGGCCGGTGCGATACGCTTGCCGCAGGGTTCGCTGGACGGCAAGGCCGTGCGTCAACGGCAGTCCACGGAAAGCGCACAAGGCCAGATCGGCAGCGCGTTCCCCGGCTATGACCGCAACCAGACCCTGGAAACCCTCGGCGTCGGTGCCAGTTGGGAAGCCGACCTGGCCGGTGGCCTGAAGCGCGGCGAAGAAGCGGCCGTCGACGAAGCCCAGGCCGCCGAAGCCAGCCATGTCGGCGTGCGGATTTCCGTGGCCGCCGAAGCGGCGGATGCCTATTTCCGCATCCGTGGCGCGCAGCAGCGGCTCAAGGTCGCGCAGGAACAGGTCGACACCCAGAACAACCTGCTGGATTTGATCAAGGACCGGATGGGCAGCGGCCTGTCCACCAATCGCGAACAGGCCCAGGCCGAAGCGCTGGTGCTGCAGGCCCGCGCCACCCTGCCGCCACTGCGCACTGAACTGGCGACCCAGCTCAACCGCCTCGACGTGTTGATGGGCGCGCAGCCCGGCACCTATGCCAAGGAACTCACGGACAGCCCGCAGCAATACAGCGTGCCGACCATCAGCGATTCCGAAGGCCCGGCCAGCCTGCTGCGCCGTCGCCCTGACGTGATTGCCGCCGAACGCAAGCTGGCGGCGTCCAATGCGCGGATCGGTGCGGCGATCTCCGAGTACTACCCGAAAGTGTCGCTGTCCGGCCTGCTCGGTTTCGACACCGCCCACAGCGGGCAATTGTTTACTTCGGCAGCGTTCCAGCCGCAAGCCATCCTCGGCCTGCACTGGCGGCTGTTCGACTTTGGCCGTGTCGATGCTGAAGTCGCCCAGGCCAAAGGCGCCAACGCCGAAGCCCTGGCTGAATATCGCCAAGTGATGTTGAAAGCCACCGAAGACGTCGAGAACGCCATCGTGACCCTGGTGGAGTTGGAGCAGCAGCGTCAGACCGTGAACGACGAAGTCGCCGCCCACCAGACCGCCCGCGATGCCGCGCAGGATGCCTACAAAGGCGGTGCGGTGAGCCTGGTGGAAGTGCTGGACGAGGACCGTCAGCTGCTGGTATCGCGAGATCAACTGGCGCAACTGCATGCCAATGATGCCCGGGCGGCGGTATCGACCTTCCGCGCGTTAGGTGGGGGTTGGCCGCAGGCAGCTTCGGCCAACGCCAATATGGCGAAACGCTAAGGCTGTACCTGTGGGAGAGAGCTCTGCTCGCGATAGCGGTGGATCTATAACCTATGTGGCGACTGACACTCTGCAATCGCGAGCAGAGCTCCCTCCCACTTTGTTTTGCGGTGTGCCAGCCTAATCTCTGTAGCAGTCCGGCTGCCGTTGATTCTGGCCGCAGGCCGTGGGAGGGATCCGAGTTTACGAGGGTCGCGAAGGCGTCGGTCCAGACAGTCTTGTGTTGACTGAACCGCCGCTTTCGCGAGCAGGGCTCCCTCCCACAGGTTTGGTGGTGTCTACCGGGTTTTGAGCAGACATCACAACCTGTAGCAGTCCGGCTTGCCGGCGGTGAGGACCTTGAAATCGCCACCGCCGGCAAGCCGGACTGCTACGGATCGGTGAATGCCGGCTGCTGTTGATTCTGGCCGCAGGCCGTAGGAGCCGGCTTGCTGGCGAATCGGTAGGGTCAATCACCCTCCATGTCACTGACCCGACGCTTTCGCCAGCAAGCCGGCTCCTACAGGATCGCAGCCAGCCGCAAGTGATATTAACGGCGCGCCCCGTGGGAGGGAGCTCTGCTCGCGAAGGCGGTTTGCCTGTGAAGAATGCGGCGACTGACACAATGCGATATGTGGATGCGGCCCAGAACAAGCGCACCCCTACACGTGTTACAGCGCGTCAAACCACCATCCCGTCCCGTGCTACCGACACATGCTCCGGCAACTCCCCGACATGTTCGATCAACCACCCATCGAGGGTATGGCCGACATGGGTCAGCACTGCCCGCCCCGGTTGCAGCTGCTCGATGATCTGCAACGCCAGGTTGAGGTCGTTATGGTTGCGTGGCACCTGCGGTTGCGGCGGCATGGAGCAGTCGAGGACCAACAGATCCAGCCCCCGCTTTTGCAAATACTCCGTGGTGTCTTGCGGCAGGCCAACGGTATCGGTGAGGTACGCCACCCGCCGTCCTCCACCTTCCAGCAGATAACCCAACGTCAACTTTGAATGCAGCAGCGGCAAGGCGGTGACCATCAGCTCCCCCAGCGCACGGCTTTCAAAGGCGGCAAACGGCTGGCTGAAATCGAGAATCCCCGGGTGCTTGTACAAATCCGACAGCCCTTCTGGATCCGCCGGGCCGTGCACCGGAATCACCAGCCCCTGCCCCCAGCGCAGGTGCAACAGGCCCTGGGCGTGGTCAGCGTGGTAGTGGGTCTGCAGAATGCCGCTGAGGCTGTGCGGCGGGAAGCGTTCGGTGAGGTCCGGCAGGCCGCTGTCGATCAACCAGCGCTGATCGCCCAGTTCCACCAGGGCGCAGCACGGTCGTCGGCGCAGGCGTGGGTCGGCGTGGGCCGCTGCACACGCCTGACACTGACAACCGTAAACCGGCACCTGCCGCGCATCACCCGTCCCCAACAAGGTCAGGCGCATGCGTGCTCCCGGTCGATGCGTTGCAACAGGCGGCTGACGGTTTGCTCCAGCGCACCGGAGTTGTCCAGCAGCATTGCCGAGGGATGATCGGCCAGCAGGTCGTTGGCGAACTGGGCATTGCGCGCCAGCCGCGCCTCGATCTCGCCGGAGGTTTCCCGGTTGCGCGCCAGCAGGCGCCGACGCAACACCACCTGCTCGACATCGAGCAACACCACCAGCAGATCGGGATAACGTGCCCGGGCCTGGGCCAGATGGCCGCGCGACCCGTTGATCAGCACGTCATGCCCGTCCGCGAGCCACAGGTCGATCTCTTGCGGAATGCCGTAATGCAGGCCGTTGGCCGACCAGCTCAGGGCAAACGCGCCCTGAGCCTGCATTTCATTGAAGCGCTCGACGCTGACCGCCTGCGCCGCCTCGCCCACCGCCTCGGCCGAGCGGGTGATGACCCGCCGCACGATACGCACGCCACGCGCGGCCAGAGGCTCGCGCGCAGCATCCAGCAGGCTGTCCTTGCCCGAACCGGAAGGTCCGATGAGATAGATCAACCTGCCTGCCATCAAAACACCCTCTTCGCTTGTCGCCAGACCTGTTGGATGACCGGCAACGTGCCCACGGCACGGGCGTGGATCAGGTCGCCGCGCAGGCCGACGCGGATCTCGCCACGGTCATGCAGCCCCGCCGAACGCGCCGGCGCCAGGCTCACGGTGGTCAGCGCCCGGGCCAGGCCCGCGCCCGTCGTCTGTGAGTTATCGTCTCGCTGCGCGCGTTCCTGTTCAAGCTGTTCACCCAGAGTGAACGCCGCCTGCAGCAGACTGGCGGGATAATAATCGCTGGAGAGGATATCCAGTAGCCCTTCTTTCGCCAGACTGGCCGCCGCGATGTTGCCAGAGTGCGAACCGCCACGGACGATGTTCGGCGCACCCATCAGCACGCTCATGCCCAGACGGCGGCAGGCCTGCGCCGCTTCCAGGGTGGTCGGGAACTCGGCGATGGTCATGCCGTAGCCCGCCGATTCCTCGACGTGGGCGACGGTAGCGTCGTCGTGGCTGGCCACCGACAGACCGCGCTCCAGGCAGATGTCGACGATGGCGCGGCGGTAGCGGTCGCTGTAGATCTTCGAGTTGGCCACCTGTTCAACGATGAACTCGTCCATTTGCTCGGTGCTCAGGTGGTATTTGCCCATGTAGTACTCGCGGTACTTGGACTCCAGGGCGAACTGACGCTGGCCCGGCGAGTGGTCCATGGTCGACACCAGTTGCACCAGCGGTTGTTCCACCAGGTCGCGGAAAACGCTGAGGGTGTCCGGGTGGCAGACTTCGCAGCGCAAGTGCAGGCGGTGCTCGGCACGGGTCATGTCGGCGGCATTGGCCTTGGCGATGGCTTCGACCATGCCCGGCAGTTGCTGCATGCGCTTGCCCTTGGGGTTGACGTCGCCGATGGACAGCGCGTCGAACACCGTGGTGATCCCGGCGGCAATGATCTGCGCGTCATGGCTCATCACCGCCGACGCCGACGGCCAGTCCACACCCGGACGCGGACTGAGGTGTTTTTCCAGGTTATCGGTGTGCAACTCGACCAGCCCCGGCAGCAGATAATCGCCATCCAGATTCTGCGCCTGCGGCAGGTAGCTGACGCCGCGTTGCACGTCACTGATCAGGCCGTCGCGCAGGACCACGGTGCCGGTGAAGACCTGATCGGCGGTGACGACGCGGGCATTGGTCAGGATCTGTTCGTTCAGCATTGCTGCAACTCCTTGGCGGTCAGGTGCTTGTCGTTCTGGGCTTGCGGGGTCATGTCCAGCATGCGGTCGGCGACCGCTTCACGGGCCAGACGGTCGTGGAAGATGCCGATCAGGGCGGCACCGGCCTGTTTCGCTTCGTTGATCAGTTCCAGCACCACCTGGCGGTTGCTGTCGTCCAGCGATGCGGTGGGTTCGTCGAGCAGCATCACCGGCCACGGCACCATGAAGCCGCGGGCGATGTTGACGCGCTGTTGCTCACCGCCGGAGAAGGTGCCCGGCGCCAGTTGCCACAGGCGTTGCGGAATGTTCAGACGGCTCAGCAGGTGTTCGGCACGGGCCTGGGCATCGTCGCGGCTCCAGCCACGGGCCAGCGCCGGCTCCATCACCACGTCCAGGGTCGAGACACGGGGAATCACCCGCAGAAACTGGCTGACGTAGCCCAGGGTCTGCTGACGCACCGCCAGCACATCGCGCGGCACGGCGCCGACCATTTCCAGCCAGTCGCCCTGATGCTGGACGCGAATGCTGCCGCCCGCCGGCAGGTAGTTGCCGTACAGGGTGCGCAGCAAGGTGCTCTTGCCTGCGCCGGAATGTCCGTGCAGCACCAGACACTCGCCGCCGCGCACCGAGAAGTTCAGGCCGCGCAGCACATTCAGCACCACCCCGTTCTGCTGATGCAGGGTGAAGGTTTTCGAGAGGTCACGGACCTCGATCAGCGTGTTCATCAAGCCACTCCAGAAAGTCAGCTTCAAAGTCGGATCAGGGCTGCAAGACCGAGGACACCAGCAGCTGCGAATACGGATGCTGCGGGTCGTCGAGGATCTGGTCGGTCAAGCCGCTTTCCACCACGCGGGAACGGCGCATGACCATCAGGCGGTCGGCCAGCAGACGGGCCACGGCCAGGTCGTGGGTGACGATCACCACCGCCAGGTCCAGCTCGCGGACCAGGCCGCGCATCAGGTCGAGCAGGCGCGCCTGCACCGACACGTCGAGGCCACCGGTGGGCTCGTCCATGAACACCAGACGCGGACCGGACACCAGATTGCGGGCGATCTGCAGACGCTGTTGCATGCCGCCGGAAAAGGTCCGTGGCAGGTCATCGATACGCGCCGGATCGATTTCCACCTGGCTCAGCCAGTCCAGACCGGCCGCACGCAGCTGGCTGTAGTTGCGCATGCCCTGGGCCATCAGCCGCTCGCCGATGTTGGCGCCGGCCGACACCGCCATGCGCAGACCGTCGCGGGGGTTCTGTTCGACGAAACCCCACTCGGTGCGCAACAGGGTGCGGCGCTCGGCTTCACTGGCGCTGTACAAGTCGAGCCAGTGGCCGTCCTTGCCGCGATAATCGATGACGCCGCTGTCCGGCGGGCAACGGCCGCTGAGCAGCGACAGCAGGGTCGACTTGCCCGAGCCGGACTCGCCGACGATGCCCAGCACTTCACCGGGGTACAGCTCGAAACTGACGTCCTGACAGCCCTTTTCCGGGCCGTACAGCTTGCTCAGGCCGTTGACCTTGAGCAGCGGCTGGCTGCGGTCGCTGGCGGTTTCCGGTTGCGCTTTGAAAGCAGCGTTCATTGCCCGTCCCTCCCCTCGTTGACCCGTTGTGCGCAGTAATCGGTGTCCGAGCAGACAAAGCTCTGAGTGCCCTGATCGTCGAGAATCAGCTCGTCGAGGAACGAGTCGTGGCTGCCGCAGATGGCGCAGTTGTGTTCCCATTTCTGCACTTCGAAGGGGTGATCCTCGAAATCCAGGCTGGTCACGCGGGTGTACGGCGGCACCGCATACAGGCGTTTTTCGCGACCGGCGCCGAACAGCATCAGCGCCGGGCTCATGTCCAGTTTCGGGTTGTCGAATTTGGGGATCGGCGACGGGTCCATCACGTAGCGCTCGTCCACCGTCACCGGGTAGGCGTAGGCCGTTGCGATGTGGCCGAAAGTGGCGATGTCTTCGTACAGCTTGACGTGCATCACCCCGTAGTCGTTGAGCGCGTGCATGGTGCGGGTTTCGGTTTCCGACGGCTCGATGAAGCGCAGCGGCTCGGGAATCGGCACCTGAAAGACCATGATCTGGTCCGCATGCAGCGGCGTTTCCGGGATCCGGTGACGGGTCTGGATGATGGTCGCGTCGGGGGTGCGCTCGGTAGTTTCGACGCCGGCAGTGCGGGCGAAGAAACGGCGGATCGACACCGCGTTGGTGGTGTCGTCGGCGCCCTGGTCAATGACCTTGAGCACATCTTCGGCCCCGAGAATCGCCGCGGTCAGTTGCATGCCGCCAGTGCCCCAGCCATACGGCAGTGGCATTTCACGGCCGCCGAAAGGCACCTGATAACCGGGAATCGCCACCGCCTTGAGCAGGCCGCGACGGATCATGCGTTTGGTCTGTTCGTCCAGATAGGCAAAGTTGTACGCCTCATCCCGGGCTGGGCGAGGTTGCAGTGCGGCATTCATTGGGCCTGCTCCTTGGAGGGCTTGCGCAGTTTGCGGATCAGTTCCAGTTCGGCCTGGAAGTCGACGTAGTGCGGCAGTTTCAGGTGCGAGACAAAGCCCGAGGCTTCGACGTTGTCGCAGTGGGCCAGGACGAATTCTTCCTGCTGCGCCGGCGAAGTGATCTCTTCGGCGTACTCGTCGGCACGCAGCGAACGGTCGACCAGCGCCATGCCCATGGCCTTGCGCTCGGCGTGGCCGAACGCCAGGCCGTAGCCGCGGGTGAACTGCGGCAGCTCGGTGGCGGAACCGACGAACTGGTTGACCATTTCGCATTCGGTGACTTCGATGGCGCCGATGGCAATCGGGAAACCCAGCTCTTCCGGCTCGATCCACACCTCGACGTTGCCGACGCGGATTTCCCCGGCGAACGGGTGGTTGCGGCCATAACCGCGCTGGGTCGAATAACCCAGCGCCAGCAGGAAACCTTCGTCGCCACGGGCCAGCGCCTGCAGGCGTTCGGCACGGCTGGCCGGGTACTCCAGCGGCTCGCGGGTGATGTCGGCGACCGGCGCGCCGATGTCGGCTTCTTCCTTGATCAAGCCTTCTTTTGCCAGCAAGCCGAGGACACGGGGGCAGGCTTCGACGGCGGCTTCAGGGTTGCCCTGCGGCCCCGGAAACTCGCCTTCGGCCAGCAGGGTGAAATCCAGCAGGCGGTGGGTGTAGTCAAACGTCGGGCCGAGCAACTGGCCACCGGGCACGTCCTTGAAGGTCGCCGACAGCCGGCGGCTGAGCTGCATGGCCTGGGTGTCGACCGGCAGGCTGGCGCTGAAACGCGGCAGCGTGGTGCGGTAGGCGCGCAGCAGGAAGATCGCTTCGACCAGATCACCGGCCGCCTGCTTGATCGCCAGCGCGGCCAGCTGTTCGTCGTACAGCGAGCCTTCGGTCATGACCCGGGCGACTGCCAGCGGCAATTGCTGACGGATCTGCTCGACGTCGAGTTCGGCCACCGAGGTATCGCCCCGACGTTTCTTCGCCAGCAGCTTGTGAGCGTTGTCGATGGCCTGTTCGCCACCCTTGACGGCAACGTACATCAGACACCTCCCTTGTAGGCGACCTGGGTGCTGCGCGGCAGCCCGATCAGTTCGCTGCCGGCGACAAAGAACACGTCGATGCCGCGTGGAAAGTCGTTGCGCGATTCGCGCTCGTCCCAGAACGCCTCCTGCAGCGGCAGGCTGACGTGGTTCTGGCTTTCGATGCCGGGGCCGCGCCAGGCCAGTTGCCGGCCACCTTGCAGGCTCGGCAGCTGGACCAGCAGCGTGCAGGACTGATCGGGGTAGCGGTCGTTGCCCAGATCGAAGCCGCTGAGGTCATGCAACTGGCTGTCATCGAGCAAGGCGAAACGGGCGTTCTGCCGGTCGCTGACAATCGGGCAGCCGCAGTGAAAGGTCAGGTTGGCGCGAATCGCCTGGGTGTCGAACGCCGGGGCGAGCCACACCGGGGTGTCGATGTCCAGCAGCGCCAGGCACAGGGCGTGGGCCGCCGAGGCCAGGCCTTGCAGGTGCGGCGGGGTCTGCGCCGACGACAGGCTCTGGGCAACACCGGGGCCGGCCAGGGCCTTGAGGGCGGCGCGGAAACTGCGCTGTGAGTCCAGCACCGGGTCGGCGAAGGCAGGCTGCAACAAGGATGCGGATACGAGAGTCGTGCTCATCAGTTTTCTCCTCTGACCAGCGTGAAGAACTCCACTTTGGTCGCGGCGGTTTCGGCTTGTTGTTGGGCCCGGCGCAGGGCCTGATTGCGCGCCAGCGGTTCGATCAATTCGTTGAGCCAGTGCGCTTGCTGGGCGCCCTGCAGGTGAGCGTCGGCCAAGGCGGCCAGTTCGGCGTGGGCCTTGTCGCGCCCGGCCAGGTAGCTGTAGCCGGTGCGACCGTCGGCCAGGCGCACCACGCAACGGGTCACGCTCATTTCGCCGAGGTTGAACGGCGCACCGCTGCCACCCATGCGGCCACGGACCAGGGCCATGCCGATTTCCGGGGCGCGGATCAGCTGGTATTCGGCGTCGCGCAGGGCGGCTTCGTGGGCTTGCAGTTCGTCGCGCTGGCTGTGCGCCAGGACGCCGATCCAGCGCTGGCGAGCGGCCTGTTCGGCCGGCAGTGAGGTTGCGGATGTAGCAGTCATCGAAGACATCTCCATCAGGTCACGATCTGGTACTGGAAGCGGTCCGAACGGCTGGTGGAATGGGCAATCTCCACCGGGCGGCCGTCGGCATCGCGGGAAAGGGTCAGCACGGTCAGCGCCGGCAGATGGCGGGGCATCAGCAGCACGCTGGCCTCTTCCCGGCTGGGCAGGCGCGCGCCGATCAGGCTGAAGGTGCGGGTCAGCGGCAGGTCGCGGGCCGACAGGTACTGGCGCACCGAACCGCTCTTGTAGTCGGCGAGGATCGGCGCGCGGCTGGCGCAATAGCGGTGGCGGATCAGGCTCACCGGCTGGCCGTCGAGGCGGCGCAGGGTCTGCAGTTCGATCAACGGCGCGTGTTCTTCCAGGCCCAGGTGCTCGGCCTCTTCGCGGGTGGCGGTGCACTGGCGGCGTTGCAGCAGCACCGCCTCGACACCGTGGCCCAGGGCCGACAGCGACTGGCTGTAGGCGCTTTCGGCGGCCACCGGGTAGACCAGCGGCCGGCCCAGCACCTGAGTGCCCTTGCCCTGCCGACGCAGCAGGCTGCCTTCACGCACCAGTTCGTCGATGGCACGGCGCACGGTGTGGCGGTTGACTTCAAAACGCGCCGCCAGTTGGGTTTCCGCGGGCAGGTACTCGCCGGCGGTGTAGCGGATCAGCTCGTTGCGCAGGGTATCCGCCAGTTCGCGGTATACGGGTTCGGCTTGTCTAGACAACTGCATGGCTAAAAAAAGGGTTTGCACCCTCTCCTGTCAAAGTCAGATGAACTGCTTGCGCAGACGCTGGGAGAAGATGTCGATGACGCTCACCACCACGATGATCACCAGCAACACCGAGCAGGTCTGGGTGAACTGGAAGGCGCGGATGTTTTCCCAGAGGATCACGCCGATGCCGCCGGCTCCGACCATGCCGACCACCGTGGCCGAACGGACGTTGGACTCGAAGCGGTACAGCGCATAGGAAATCCACAGCGGCATGACTTGCGGGATGACCCCGAAGATCACTTCCTGCATCGCGCTGGCACCGGTGGCACGCACACCTTCGACCGGACCTGGATCGATGGCTTCCACCGCTTCGGCGAACAGCTTGGAGAGCACGCCGGTGGTGCTGATCCACAACGCCAGGACACCGGCGAACGGGCCCAGGCCGACAGCCACCACGAACAGCATGGCGAAAACCATTTCGTTGATGGAGCGGAAGGCGTCCATGCAGCGACGCAGCGGTTGATGAATCCACCACGGGGTGATGTTTTCAGCGCAGAGGATGCCCAGCGGCACCGAGCAGACGATAGCCAGCAGCGTGCCCCACAGGGCGATCTGCACGGTGACGACCATTTCCTTGAGGTAGGCGCGCCATTCGTGGAAATCAGGCGGGAAGAAATCGGCGGCGAAGGTGGCCATGTTGCCGGCGTCACGGTACAGCGCCAGCGGGTTCATCTCGGCGCCATGCCAGGCCCAGGCCATCATGGCGAGGAACAGGCCCCAGCCCATGTACTGCGGCCAGGTGCGTTTGCCGACGGCGTCGGCGTAGACAGCTTGAGTGCTCATCACAGGTTCCCGATATCGCTACGTGAAGGACAGGCGCGGTGCAGGCAGTGCACCGCGCCCTGTCAGTCGGTCAGCCCGCCTTGGCGGTGTTCTGCTTTTCCAGCTCCGAGATGCGGTCCTGCAGCTTGGTCAGGCCGGCCTCGATCTCTTTGAGCTTCGCCGCTTTTTCGTCAGCGCTGAGGCTGGTGCTGGCAGTGGTTTCGGTCTTCTGCTTGAACAGTTCCAGTTGGCGGATGGTCAGCAGTTGGTCATCCGAGGACTTGAGGAACTTGCCCATCTGCATGTTCTTCAGCACGGTCTTTTCTTCGTCGGTGTCGCCGTAGTTGGCGAAGAAATCGCGGATCTTGTTCTTGGTCGCGTCAGACATGCCCTTGCGCCAGACCATCGGGTCGGCCGGGATGATCGGCGACTTCCAGATCACCTTGAGCATGGCCGCCTTGTCCGGCTGGGTGACTTCCAGACGGTCCCAGCTTTCGGTGTTGAAGGTGGCGACGTCCAGCTGGCCCTTGGCGACGCTCAGCGCGTTGACTTCGTGGCTGGAGTTCAGGGTGCGCTTGAAAGCGGTGGCAGCGTCGACGTTGTTCTTGGCGAACACGTAGTAGCCCGGCACCAGGTAGCCGGAGGTGGAGTTCGGGTCACCGTTGCCGAAGGTCAGTTCCTTGGCGTGTTTGAACATGTCGTCGATGTTGTTGATCGGACTGTCCTTGCGCGCAATGATCACGCTCCAGTAACCCGGCGCGCCGTTGGCGGCGGCAGTTTGGGCGAAGATTTCGCCGCCGGAACGGTCCACCGCTTCCATGGCGGCCTTGTTGCCCAGCCAGGCCACGTCGACCTTGTTGAAGCGCATGCCCTGGATCAGGCCGGCGTAGTCGGAAGCGAATGTGGCGTTGACTTTCAGGCCGGTCTTTTTCGACATGTCGTCGATGAACGGTTGCCAGATGCTTTTCAGGTTCTGCGACGACTCGGTGGACATGATGCCGAAGTTGATGGCGTTGTCGTCTGCCTGCGCGGTGCCCGTCAGGCAACCGGCGATTACAGCGGCGGACGCGAACACGCGACCGATACGGTTCAACATGGAGAGCTCCTGGAACTGAGGTGGGTTGTGTTGTCTGGGGTAGCCGAGCGGTCGAGCACTCAGGCTCGCGCCATGACCAGTTGAGTCGGCCGGGCGGCGCTGCGGCCCTGATCGGCGAACATCAGGCTGGCGTCGGCATCGGCGCCGTAGAGGTCGTTGAGGAACTGGCTGCTGAGGTCGGCGCCCTGCCCGTCGAAATGAATGCGGCCACCCTTGAGGGCCACGGCACGCGGGCAATAACGCACGGCGTAATCAACCTGATGCAGGGTGACGACCACGGTCTTGCCGTCGCGGCGGTTGATGTCGGCGAGGATTTCCATGACCTTGCGCGCCGATTCCGGGTCCAGCGAGGCAATCGGCTCGTCGGCCAGGATCACTTCGGCCTGCTGGGTCAAGGCACGGGCAATCGCCACGCGCTGCTGCTGGCCGCCGGACAGGGTCGAAGCGCGCTGCTGGGCGAAGTCGGCCAGGCCGACTCGGTCCAGGTTGACCATGGCGCGGGCTTTTTCTTCGGCACTGAACATGCCCAGGCTGCCACGCCAGCGCGGCATGCGACCCAGGCAACCGAGCAGGACGTTGTCCAGCACGCTGAGGCGGTTGACCAGATTGAATTGCTGAAAGATGTAGCCGATGTCGGCGCGCAGACGGCGCACTTCGCCGTTGAGACGGCCCGAGGCCTGCACTTCGCGGCCCAGTACGCGGACGCTCCCGCCATTGCTGCGGTCGCAGCAGGCCAGGCCCGCCAGATGACGCAACAGGGTGGATTTACCCGAACCGGATGCGCCGATCAGCGCCACCATTTCTCCGGGTTGTATAGACAATGCAAGGTCAACCAGAGCGGTTTTGCGTGCAAACGTCTTGTTCAAACGGTCGACTTGGATGGCTGCGTTCATGGGCTTCTCTAATCGTCTGATTCCGGCGTCCTGCCAGGGGTGAATGTTCGGCCGCACGACCGTCCATGGCCGCCGGGTTGCGAGTGACATTAGAGAGCGGGTGTGGCAGTTCGATGAATCGAAAGTGAACGTGCGATAACAGTTCGTTGACGGTTTGAAGGCCTATTTTTCGCTGATTTTGTCGACATGTTTGCCGAAAACGCCGGTTTAGGGCGGGTGCAGGATAGACAAGTTCAACGGGGTGATGCGAGAGGTGTAACGCGGGTGAAACGGTGGAACTGAGCGATGCACTTGATCGCGGTCATTCAGGTAACGATGCAGTGCCCGGGCTGACGCCATCGCGAGCAGAGCTCCCTCCCACAGGATGTGTGTCGTTTGACGGATGTCGGCCAGACGCCACCTCCCTTGTAGGAGCCAGCTTGCCTGCGATGGCGGTCACTCAGGTAACGATGCAGTGCCCGGGCTGACGCCTTCGCGAGCAGGGCTCCCTCCCACAGGATGTGTGTCGTCTGGTGGATTTCGGCCAGACAACACAAGCCCTATAGGAGCTGGCTTGCCTGCGATGGCGGTTGTTCAGGCAATGTGCAGTGTCCGGGCTGACGCCTTCGCGAGCAGGGCTCCCTCCCACAGGATGCGTGTCGTCTGGTGGATTTCGGGCAGACGCCACCTCCCTTGTAGGAGCTGGCTTGCCTGCGATGGCGGTCGTTCAGGTAACGATGCAGTGTCAGGACGGACGCCTTCGCGAGCAGGGCTCCCTCCCACAGGATGTGTGTCGTCTGGTGGATTTCGGCCAGACAACACAAGCCCCTGTAGGAGCTGGCTTGCCTGCGATGGCGGTCGTTCAGGCAACGATGCAGTGTCAGGACGGACGCCTTCGCGAGCAGGGCTCCCTCCCACAGGGCTTGCGTCGCTTGATGGATTTCGGCCAGACAACACAAGCCCCTGTAGGAGCTGGCTTGCCTGCGATGGCGGTCGTTCAGGCAATGTGCAGTGTCCGGGCTGACGCCTTCGCGAGCAGGGCTCCCTCCCACAGGATGTGTGTCGTCTGGTGGATTTCGGGCAGACGCCACCTCCCTTGTAAGAGCTGGCTTGTCCTGCGAGCGGCTGCGCAGCAGTCGTAAAATCGGTAAACGCGGTTTATCAGGCAAACCGCGTGCACAGGTTTTACGACGACTCCGTCGTCGGTCGCAGGACAAGCCAGCTCCTACAGGGGATCGCGTCTGTCCAGGGGCGGTGGCAGCCTTTTGGCCACCACCGCCGGGAACGCATTAAATGCGGAAGGTGCCGACCAGATGCTGCAGGCGTGCTGTCTGGTGTTCGAGGTGGGAGCAGGCGTCCAGGGTCGAGCGCAGGTTGTCGACGCCTTCCTGGTTGAGGGTGTTGATTTCGGTGATGTCGACGTTGATCGACTCGACCACGGCGGTCTGTTCTTCGGTGGCGGTGGCGACCGACTGGTTCATGCCGTCGATTTCGCCGATGCGCCGGGTCACGCTGTTCAGGCGTTCACCCGCCTGGTTGGCAATGGTCACGCTGCTTTCGCTCTGGCGTTGGCTTTCGGTCATGTTGGCCACCGCATCGCGGGCACCGACCTGCAACTCTTCGATCATGCCCTGTACTTGCTGCGCCGAGTCCTGGGTACGGTGCGCCAGGTTGCGCACTTCGTCGGCGACCACGGCAAACCCGCGCCCCGCCTCGCCAGCGCGCGCGGCCTCGATGGCGGCGTTGAGCGCCAGCAGGTTGGTCTGCTGGGAAATGCCGCTGATCACTTCGAGGATCTGACCGATATTGGCGGTCTTGGCGTTCAGGGTTTCGATGTTCAGGCACGATTCGCTGATCTTGTCCGACAGCTGATTCATCGCCTTGATGGTCTGGGTGACCACGCCCTGCCCTTCGCTGGCAAGCTGGGTCGCTTCGCTGGAGTGCTGCGAAGCCAGCGCAGCGTTCTGGGCGATTTCCTGCGCGGCGGCGCCCAGTTGATTGATCGCTGCAGCCACGCTGCTGGTACGGCTGCTCTGCTGATCGGAGTTGCCCATCGACGAGTTCGAGGCGCCGACCACACGGGCCGCCACTTCGCCAAGCTGACCGGCGGTGGACGCCACTTCGCGGATCGAACCGTGAATACGCTCGACGAAGCGGTTGAACGACAGCGCCAGCGCGCCGAACTCGTCGCGGGAGACGACCGACAGACGCTTGGTCAGGTCGCCTTCGCCGTCGGCGATGTCCTGCATGGCACGGCCCATCTGGTGCAGCGGCTGCATCAGCACGCGGATCAACAGACCGAGCAGCAGCATGATGATCGCCACCGCGATGACCATGGCGGTGATCGCAGAGGAGCGGAATTCACTGAGCATCGAGTACGCCGCGTCGCGGTCCAGCACCAGCGCCACGTACCAGTTGGCGGAGGACAGGCCGTCGACCTTGGTGAAGGAGATGAACTGCGCCTTGCCGCCAGACTCGATCTCGCTCACGCCCGGCGCGATTTTCGGCGCACCATTGGGGTAAGCCTCGCTGACGTTCTTGAGGATCAGTTTGCTGTCCGGGTGAATCAGGATCTTGCCGTCGGCACTGACGATGTACGCATAGCCGTGGCCGCCGAAGTTCAGCGAGTTGATGGTTTTGGTGATGACGTCCAGCGCCATGTCTGCGCCGGCCACGCCGATCATCTGGCCCTGCTGGCGCACTGGCGTGGCGAGGGTCACCACCAGTTTGCCGGAGGACGCCGAGATATACGGCTCGGTCACGATGGTGCCCTGGGCGGCGTCCACGGCCTTGTACCAACCGCGGGCACGCGGGTCGTAGTCAGCGGCGCGGTTACCCGTCGGCACCGAGAACATGAAGCCGTCCTTGCCGCCGAAGTAGCTCAGTTGAAAATTGTCGGCATACACCGGCAGGCCGATGGCGTGCTGCAGGCTGGTCGGTGCCGGGCCGTCGACGGCGATCTGTTGCGCCATCGAATGCAGCAACTGGGTGCGGCTGTCCAGCCAGGTCTGAATGTTCTGCGTGGTCAGACTGCCCAACTGTTGCAGTTCGGTGTCGACGTTGCTCTTCAGCGTTTGCCGTTGACGCACATCGTTGACCAGAATGAAACAGGAGAAAGCAACTACAACTATCAATGCAGCGGCCAGCAGGATCTTTCTGCTGAAGCCCAGACTTTTGATCATACGATTGTGTCCATAACCAATGATGACAGCGACGGAGATGCGTAGCCGGTAGGCGCGCGCTGCGCTTTGTACGGATTCGTACGAAGAAAGGGAAGACGCGGGCCGAAATATACTTCGGCCGCGCTTGAGGATTGTTTAGACCGATTATCGGTAAAAAGCCTTTACCGATTTGGACAAGCAGTTAGTTGATGAGAAATGTTTAAACATTCATCTAAGCATGTTTAACCGGGATCCAATTATTAAACGTTTTATACGCACACCCGGCCCTCAGCGAAAATTGGTCTTTGCCAGCTCCAGCACCTGATCGGCCTTGCCATTCATCACCGCCTTGAGCATAAACAGACTGAAGCCCTTGGCTTGGGCCAGCTTGATTTTAGGTGGCAGGCCCAGTTCCTGTTTCGCCGTGACCACGTCCAGCAGCACGGGGCCCGGGTGATCGAAGGCTTTTTTCAGAGCGTTGGGCAACTCGGCCGAGTCTTCCACACGGATGCCCAGAATCCCCGCGCCGATGGCGATGTTGGCGAAACTGGTGCTGTGCAGGTCGGTGTCATGGGGCACGTAGCCGCCGGCCTGCATTTCCATGGCGACGAAGCCCAGCGAGCTGTTGTTAAACACCACCAGTTTGATCGGCAGGTTGAGCTGGCGAATGGTCAAGAGATCGCCCAGCAGCATCGACAGGCCGCCATCGCCGCACAGCGCCACCACCTGACGCTGGGGAAATGCCGCCTTGGCGCCGAGAGCCTGGGGCATGGCGTTGGCCATCGAGCCGTGGTTGAACGAACCCAGCAGCGAACGCTGGCCGTTCATGGTCAGGTAACGCGCCGCCCACAGGGTCGGCGTGCCGACATCGACGGTGAAGATCGCATCCGGGTCGGCATAGGCATCGACCATGCGCGTCAGGTATTGCGGGTGGATCGGCTCGCCATGGGCCGAGGGTGTGGCCAGTTCGTCCAGTTCTTCACGGGTTTTCGCGTAGTGATCCAGCGCCTTGTCGAGGAACTTGCGGTCGGTGCGGCCCTTGAGCCGTGGCAATAGCGCGATCAGGGTTTCGGCGATGCCGCCAGTCAGGCCCAGGGTCAGCGGTACGCGCCGGCCCAGCGCCGCCGGGTCGATGTCGATCTGGATGACCTTGGCTTTGTCCGGGTAGAAATTGCGGTAGGGAAAGCTACTGCCAAGGATCAGCAGCGTGTCGCAGTTGAGCATCGCGTAATAGCCAGAGCTGAAGCCGATCAATCCGGTCATGCCGACGTCGAACGGGTTGGCGTATTCGATGTACTGCTTGCCGCGCAGGGCGTGGACCACCGGCGCTGCGAGCTTTTCCGCCAGCGCCACCACCTGATCGTGGGCATCGGCGCAGCCGGCGCCGCAGAGCAGCGTCACCGATTTCGACTTGTCGAGAATCTCGACCAGCTTGAGCAAGTCCGCCTCGGCCGGAATCACCCGTGCCGGCACAGGTTCGACCCAGGCCGGTTTGGCTTCGGGTGCCGGGCTCAAGGCGACATCGCCGGGAATCACGATCACCGCCACGCCGCGCTGGCTGATGGCGGCGCGCATCGCCCGCTCCAGCACGCGGGGAAACTGCTCGGCGCTGCTGATGGCCTCGACGAAGTGGCTGCACTCCTTGAACAGGTCGGTGGGATGGGTTTCCTGGAAGTAGTTCAGGCCGATCTCGGACGAGGGAATCTGTGCGGCGATCGCCAACACCGGCACGCGGCTGCGGTGGCAATCGTACAGACCGTTGATCAAGTGCAGGTTGCCCGGCCCGCAGCTGCCGGCGCACACCGCCAGCTTGCCGGTGGATGCCGCTTCGGCGCCGGCGGCAAAGGCCGCAACCTCTTCGTGGCGGGTGTGCATCCAGCGGATCGTGCCCAACCGCTCCAGGCTGTCGGTCAGGCCGTTGAGGCTGTCGCCACTGACGCCCCATATTTTCGAGACGCCTGCGGCGGCGAGGGTGTGCGCAAGGTAGTCGGCAAGGGTTCTGCTGGACATGGGCGGTTTCCTGGTCGATTCAAAAGTCGCGCACGCCACTTTGACGATGACGCGCATGGTTTCAAATCGACCCGTGTCGCCGGGGACAGTTCAGTGCATGTGTCGCACAGTCTGGCAACTGTCCGGCTGACGCCGCCATTGGCAGGCCGAGCGTATTACCCTGTGGGAGGGAGCTCTGCTCGCGAAGGCGTCAGATCAGACCATTCAGCATCGACTGACCCACCGCTTTCGCGAGCAGAGCTCCCTCCCACAGGTATCGTAGGCCTCACACCGACGGCTGCACCACCGGCTTGCTTGGCGCGGCGATCTGCACTTTCGGATTGACCGGTGGCGCATTCGGCGTGGCGTATTGCTGCTTCAGGTGGCCGTTTTCATCCAGCAGCCAGGCATCAAGAATCTGCCGCACCACAGGACCGGCCACGCGCCCGCCCGCCTCGCCGTTTTCGATCATCACCGCCACGGCGATCTTCGGGTTGGCGGCCGGGGCAAAGCCGACGAACAAGGCGTTGTCGCGATGGCGTTCGAGGGTCTTGTCACGGTTGTAGCGCTCGCCCTGCTTGATCGCCACCACCTGCGCGGTACCACTCTTGCCGGCGATGCGGTATTGCGCGCCTTCCGCCGCCGCACGGGCGATGCCGCGCGGGTCGTGCATCACCGACTGCATGCCACTGTTGACCTGATCCCACTCGCGCGGGTCGCGCAGCACGATGTTGGGCATCGGATGCTCGTCGACGGGTGCGACCCCGCCGATGTCCCGGGCCAGGTGCGGACGGTTCCACACGCCCTTGTTGGCGATCAGCGCGGTGGCCTGGGCCAGTTGCAGCGGCGTGACCTGCATGTAGCCCTGGCCGATGCCGAGAATCACCGTTTCGCCGGGGAACCACGCCTGACGGCGAGTAATGCGCTTCCATTCCTTGGACGGCATCAGACCCGCGGACTCCTCAAACATGTCCAGCGAGACCTTCTGGCCGATGCCGAACATGGTCAGGTAATCGTGCAGACGGTCGATGCCCAGCTTGTGCGCCAAATCATAGAAATAGGTGTCGTTGGAACGCATGATCGCCGCGTTGAGATCGACCCAGCCGTCACCGCTGTGGTTCCAGTTGCGGTATTTGTGGTCGAAGTCCGGCAGTTGGAAGTAACCGGGGTCAAAGACGCGGGTGGACGGAGTGATGATGCCGCTGTCGAGCCCGGCAATCGCCACTTCCGGCTTGATCGTCGAACCCGGCGCATACAACCCGCGCAGCACACGGTTGAACAGCGGCCGGTCGACCGAATCGCGCAGCGCCGAATATTCCTTGAAGCTGATGCCGGTGACGAACAGGTTGGGGTCGAAGCTCGGCTTGCTGACCATCGCCAGCACTTCGCCGGTGGCCGGGTCGATGGCGACCACCGAACCACGACGGTCGCCGAGGGCGTTTTCGGCGGCCTCTTGCAGTTTGATGTCCAGGCTCAAGGTGATGCTTTTGCCCGCCACCGGATCGGTGTGTTTGAGCACACGCAGGACGCGGCCCTGGGCGTTGGTTTCCACTTCTTCGTAGCCAACGTGGCCGTGCAGTTCGTTTTCGTAGAAGCGTTCGATGCCGGTCTTGCCGATGGACTGGGTGCCGCGGTATTCGACCTGGTCCAGCTGGGTCGCTTCTTTTTCGTTGATCCGCCCGACGTAACCGATGGAATGGGCGAAATGTTCGGCCAGCGGGTAATGCCGGACGAATTGCGCCTCGACGTCCAGCCCCGGCAGACGGAACTGGTTCACCGCCAGCAGGGCGATCTGTTCTTCGGTCAGTTCGTAGAGCAGCGTTACCGGCACGAAACGGTGCGGCGAGTTCTTCATCGCCTTGTCGAAGATGATGCGGTCTTCATCGGGCAGGTTGAGGATCTGCATCAAGGTGTCGATGACTGCATGCCAGTCGCCGGCACGTTCGCGGGTCATGGTCAGGTTGAAGCTGGGCCGGTTGTCGGCGAGGATCACGCCGTTGCGGTCGTAGATCAGCCCGCGTTCGGGCGGAATCGGCAAGACATGGACGCGGTTGTTTTCGGAGATGGTCGAGTGATAGGCGAATTCGACGACCTGCAGGATGTACAGCCGGGAGACCAGCGCGATGCTGAGCAGAATCACGAACAAGGCGCAGGCAATCAAGCGTCGATTGACCAGCCGGGTTTCTTTTTCGTGATCCTTCAAGGGTATGGGATCGGGCATTTCTACAGCTACTCGGTGAAGATGTGAACGGTGCAGATAGCGTCCGCGTGAGGTGATCAGGACGCAAATGGCGTGCACGATACCAACGTTCGGCACCGGGTCTTCATGAAAATCCTGTCATGTTGCTGGAAACCGACCGATAGCAGGCTGGAGATTGCGTGTCACACGCGATGCCTGCGGGAGCTGGCGGCACGTTGCGCGGACCTTGTAGGAGCTGGCTTGCCCTGCGACCGGCGACGAAGTCGTCGTAAAACCTGTGTCCTTGGCTTGTCTGACACTCCGCCCAGTCTGCTAACGCAGCCCCGTTTCGCCTGGCGGCGAGTTACTTGGAAAAGCCCCAAGTAACCAAGGGCTCTTATCCCCGCCATACGGCATCTCGCCTAGGCTCGATGTACCCGCACTCCGGCAATGCTCCGTGGGCCCGCCGCGAATGGGCCATCCATGGCCCACGCGGCTCTCGCGGCATCCATGCCGCTCGGCGCCACTCCACATCGCCTGCGTTCGGCCTTCTGGAACGGGGCCCCAGATCAAAATCAAAAACCAGATCAAAAGCCGGCGAAACACACACTCCCTGTGGGAGCGGGCTCGCCCGCGAAGGCGTCCTCAAGATCGCCACCGCCAGTAAGCCGGACTGCTACGAATCTGTGAGCACCACCTGCTTTTGCTTCTGGCCAAAGGCCGTGGGAGGGAGCTCTGCTCGCGATAGCGTCAGTCCGGTCAATACAGTGCCAACTGACACACCGCCATCGCGAGCAGAACGCCTATCTCCCGCAATGTTAACTTGTACGATGTCTTATCACGATGTATTACTGACACCCCGTAAAAAAACAATACAACGGAGAAAGTCAGATGGATGCACCCCTGCCCCAGTCGTTTGAAGGCAATAGCCGCAGAAGCTTTCTGAAAAAATCCCTGGCCGTTTCGGCCACGCTCGCTGCCGCTGGCAGTCTGCCTTTGCCACGTCTTGTCGAGGCTGCAGAGCCTTTGAGCCAACGCTATCCCGACCCGCTGATTCATGTCCTCGACGACAGTTTTCTCGACTTGCGCATTTTCAATGCGGGGGTGGAGAAGCTCGCCACCGGCATGCGCTGGGCGGAGGGTCCGGTGTGGATCGGTGACGGGCGTTATCTGCTGGTCAGCGACATTCCCAACAACCGCATCATGCGTTGGGACGAAATCACTGAAACGTTCTCTGTCTATCGCGAGCACTCCAACTTCTCCAACGGCATGTGCCGCGACCGCCAGGGTCGGTTGATCGTCTGCGAAGGCTCGACCACCACCAACGAAGGCCGGCGGATCACCCGCACCGAACCCAACGGCCGCATCACCGTGCTGGCCGACAGCTTTGACGGCAAGCCCTTCAACTCGCCCAACGACATCGTCTGCAAGAGCGACGGCTCGATCTGGTTCAGCGACCCGCCGTTCCAGACCGGCAACAATTACGAAGGCCACAAGATCGCTCCGACGCAACCCCACGCTGTGTACCGGATCGACGGTGCAAGCGGCAAGGTCACGCGGGTCATCGACGACCTCAACGGCCCTAACGGTCTGTGTTTCTCGCCAGACGAGAAGATCCTCTATGTGGTCGAAGGCCGGGCCAAACCCAATCGGCTGATCTGGGCGATCACGGTCAACGACGACGGCACCCTCGGCGCACGACGCAAGCACATCGAAGGGCTGGATTACGCCGCCATCGACGGCATGAAGTGCGACGAGGCCGGCAATCTGTGGTGTGGCTGGGGCAGTAACGGCGACCCGAAGGCCGATCTGGAAAAGCTCGACGGCGTGCGCGTGTTCAACCCGCAAGGCAAGGCCATCGGCCATATTTCCCTGCCGGAACGCTGCCCGAACCTGTGCTTCGGCGGTCGTGAAGGCAACCGACTGTTCATGGCCAGCAGCCATTCGATCTATTCGCTGTTCGTGAATACCCGCGACGCCACCTTTGCCTGACGCGATCAGGTAAACACCGACAACATGGCTTGCCCCGCAACACGCGGGACGAGCCATGCCGCACGACCGGGCTCAGGCCGGCATCCGCTCCTGCGCCAGCGCGTTGCGGATGATCACCATCACCGACTCGATGTCCTGGCTCCAGTCCACCGCACCGCTCAGACGCAGATTCTGCGGGTGCAGGCCGCGCGCGCTGAACAACTCGCCGGGAGCAATGACGATGCGCTGCTCAAGCAACCGGTCGAACACCCGCCCCATGTCGACCCGATGGCTGCTCTCCAGCCATAACGTGGCACCGCCCTGCGCGCGCTTGAAACGCACGTCCTCGCCCAAGTACTGATCGATGTACATCGACAGGCTGCCGAGCCGCTCCTGCAAGTTGAAACGCAGGCTTTCCAGATGTCGCTCCAGTTGCCCCGAACTGTACAGACGGGCAATCGCCTTCTGCCGGATCGGCGGCAGGCGGAACGAGCGCAGCAGCAATTGTTGATGCCACAGCGTGCGCGAATGGCGGCTGAGCAGGTAACCGAACGGCGCTTCCAGGCCAATGGTCTTGTCGAACGAACCTATGATCAACAGGCGCTCGGGGTCGATCAGGTCACGCATGGCCGGCGTCTGCGGGTCGAAACACAGCGCACTGTGGCTGTCATCTTCCAGCACCGGCACCTCATGGCGGTTGAGTACATCGGCCAGTCGCTGGCGTTGTTCCGGCGCCAGCACCTGACCCAGTACCGGGTTGAGCTGCGAAGACAGCATCACCATGCCGACCCCGCCTTGTTGCAGCAGCCCCTCAAGCGCGCCGGTATCGATGACGCCCTCGGCGTCGGCGCTGAACTCCAGCACGCGAATCCCGAACGACTGCAACGTGCGCAAGGTACCCCAGCTGCACGGCGACTCCACCAGCACCGTGCTGTCGCGCAGTTGCAGGGCCTTGAGCACGGTTTTCAGCACGCCGGTCTTGTCCGGACCGATAAATACATTGTCCGGGTGCCAGCAGTGGTCGGTGGACGACGTGTAGCTCGCCGCCAGCGCCGAACGCAGCTCGATGTCGCCGAAGGGTTGAAAGCGCGGGTCCGGCTGGCAGGGGTAATGGCGCATCAGGTCGCGTTCCAGGTTGAGCAGCGCGCCATCAAGGGACTGCAACAGCGTCGGCTCATCGGCGGCGAACACGAACATGCCCGGACGACGGGCACTGGCCTGGTAACGCTCAAGCAGATCGTCGCCCTCGCACGGGGCGTCGTTGCAGGGATGTGGCAGCGCGAAATACCCGGATTTGGGCACCGAACAGATGCGCCCTTCCTTCTCCAGCAACGCATAGGCGTTCTGCACCGTGGAAATCGACACCCGCAGGCGCCGCGCCAACAGACGCAACGACGGCAGCCTGACCGCCGGCCCGCTGGGCATTTCGTTGGTCAGTCTGACCAGGTAGCGGTAGACCATTTGATAGGCGAAATCGGCTTTATTGTTATTCATCGGACACACCTCATCCTTGCGCCGGGCGCAGGAGTCATTGAGAAAAACCTATGGATCAGCGCCCTGCCCGCTGCACACGCCTTCGTGACGGACAGTGCGACAGACAGCGCGTCAGCGGCCGGAAATCAGTTCCGACATCGCTTCACCGGTCTGCGGATGCACCGTCATTACGTGGCGTTTGTCCGGGTCGCTGGCGCGGGCCCGGGCAATGATCGAACTGTCATCGGTGAAGTCGACGCGGCGCTTGGCATACAGATGCTGCAGACCCTTGAGGCTGAGCCCGCTGACATCCACCAGCCACTGCATCACCTGGTCCGGCGCAGTGCCACCGGACAGCGCGTTGTGCAAATCAGCCTGGGCCACCAGCATGCCGGGGTGGCAGCGGCGCAAAAATTCCTCCAGTTGTGCCGCGCCGTCGACAAAGGGCGCGAACACCAGACACACCAGTTGCATCTCGCTCAGGCCAAAGGCTTCCTGGGCGTAGCCGGCCGCCAGCTCGCGCCGCGCTGCGAGTTTGTCCGGGTGGTCGTAGGCCGCCATCGCCTGATCGATCAGGCGCTTGGGCATATCCTTGCAGCGCATCATGCTTTGCGCCAGTTGCAGGTACTCGGCGATGCCATCGGCATACTCGCGCCCCTGCACGAACTGGGTCTTGAGCCCGCGCATGTGCGCCATCAGCAACGGGTTGGCGCAGTCGGATTCGCTGAAACTGAAGGCCAGATCGTCGAAGCGGAAGCCGAGAAAATCGGTGAGCAACGCCCAGTGTTCCTCCAACCGGAAACCGATCAGATCGGCCGCGGTGATAAAGGCCGGCGTCGCTGGTTTGCTCGCCCCGCCCGGCGGACGCGGCAGGAAGCCGCTGATCTGTGCGTCCTCACCATACAGCTCGCGGTAGTACGCGCGACCGATGCTGTCGATGGCTTTCAGCGCAGTGCTCAGGCTTTGCGTGTGCCAGTTGTCGACCTGCTGGCCGCTGCGCCGCGCCAGGCGCATGACCCACGTCGCGTATTGCTTCTGCTCCTTGAGCGAGTCGCCGCAGATCAGCGCATCCACACCATCGCCCCAGCATGCCGCTCGCCCGAGAAACTCGGCGACACCGAGGTAGCAGCTGTTGCAGAAAGTCGCGCGGGCATCGCCGGCCGTCAGGTGTCCGGCCAGCAGCATGTCGGAGCGGTTCTGTTCACGCCCGGCGGTGGAAAACGGCAGGTCGGGCTCGAAGGTCTGCACATACTGGTGATCGATCACCAGCAGCTCCACCCGCGGGTCGTCATGCATGAACAGCGCGGAATAGCAGCGGTGAATGTTGCTCATTACCGCCGACGTCATGCCGGCGTGCCGCATGTTGGCGATGCGCAGGCTGAACGTCGTCGGCGCGCGCCCGGCAATGCTCAGCTGCGCGGCGCGCAACAGCGCCACGGTGTAGGCACTGTCCTTGCCGCCGCTAAAAGCGACCAGCACTTTGAAATGCCCGATCTGTTCGATACCGCCGGCGGCAACAATCAGTCGTTGTATCAATAATTGCAGCGCTGTTCGTTCGGCACGATTGAAATAACTCAACAAGCGCTGAAGCACTTGCTGGTACACATAGTTCATGGCCTGTTCATGAATGGATCGCATCACTTTAATACCTGACTGCATGATTCAGCGACGACATCGATTCGACGGCAGACATCAGCACTTTTCGAACTCGATGTATAACGACATGCTGTCGGCGACAACACGTCCCGGAGAATGGCGGGCATCAACAACTGTCAGGGGTCGGCACGCGATCCGCCACGTAGCACGGGCCACAGCGCAGTAAGTGCAGGCTACAGGCGTTGGCGAAAAAGCCGGTGAAGGCAGGCATGGAGTGCCGAGTGAGTATCGGCCACGGCAATAATGCGGGCATGACTCATTCCTTGAGTATTGATGACGCCGCCATTATCGAGAGTTGAAAAACAATTACAAGATACAGATTGTCGACAGATCACCCATCAGCTTTCTGCAAAATCACCACTCATTTAAACAACTTCGTTTAGCTCACTTGCGCCCAGACTGTTTGTTTGTCTTTTGCGGACAAATGTTTAATCGGCATCGTTGATTCAATAAACAAAAAAGCCTTCCTGAATGATCGGGAAGGCTTTGTCGGGAGCAGCGTGGCCTGTACCTAACGGGGGGACATCCATGAACCGATGTCCTGATCCTCAACGTCGACGCCTGGCCAGGGGCGTCGAACTCTCAACAAGCGCGGTCAATTGCGCTCAGTTGGTGTCGACTTCGACCACCACGCGGCCGCCTACCGGGCAACCATCCATCAAACGGTGTGCTTCAACGATCTGATCGAACGCGAACACCTTGGTGACCTGTGGCAGCAGGACGCGGTCGGCGGTCAGCTGGTTGATGTCACGCAGGGCACGCGCCACGGCTTCTTCATCCTGCTCGATACCCAGTTCGGGTTTACCGGTGAAGTTGCCAACGCAATGCACGAAGAACTGGATGTTTTTCTGGAACGCGGCACAGGCCGGGAACTGCACCTGGTTGCCACCTTGCAGACCGTACAGAATCAGACTGCCACGAGGCGCCAGCGCATCACCCAGAATCGACATCTGAGGGCCACCCAGGCCATCGAGAATCACGTTGACACCGCGTTTCTCGGTGAACTTGTTGATCGCCATGAGCAGATCCTGCTCCTCGGTGACCACCACTTTGTCGGCGCCCAGAGAGGTCAGGTACTTGCGGGAAGTGCCTTCTTCGTCATCGGTCTTGATCGCGGCGATGACTTTCAGACCCAGCGCCTTGCCCAGTTGCAGGAATGCAGGACCTGCGCAGTGACCGGCGTCGGTAATCAGGGCAACCTGCCCCTCTTTGACCCGCGCCAGTTCCATGTACGCAAAGTAAGCCACCAGCAGCGGCGTGTAATGCACGGCAGCCTGGTTGGGGGTCAGGATATCCGGGTATTTGGTCACGGACGTACGCGGCAGCACGATGTGCTCACCGTAGACCGGATGCGTGTTGGGGTTGGCGGACGGAAAGCTGGCAACCTTGTCGCCGACTTTCAAGTCAGTCACACCATCGCCGACGGCGGTAACCACGCCGGCCATTTCCGAACCCAGGCCCGCAGGCAGATGCGCCTGGGACGATGCCAGATTTTGTCGCCACAGGACGTCGTACCAGGTAACGCCGATCGCCTGGACGCGCACTTGCACCTCGCCGGGTGCCGGCAGCGCCACCGGCTGCTCTTCTACCTTGAGCACCTCGGCAGGGCCAAACTGATGAAAACGGATCGTGCGGGACATTTCGAACCTCGCCTTATGAACCTTGATGCCATGAACTCTATCCGGGCGCTGCCGGTAACACTATCAGTGGCTATTAATAGTCGACATGCCTGTCATCGATTCTATTGTTGAAAGGCGATCATTAGATAACCATCGAATGCTCACGGATTCAAGGCGGTCATTGTTCTTTTCTCGCCCGGACATTGCAACCCGACCGCCAATTTCCGGATGAACGTCACGCCACATGGCACGCAAACCGCCCGGCGGCGCAGGCTGCACGACACGCGGGCACCTATGGGTTTGGTCAGAATTCCGCCCATAAGGTTTCATCGACTTTCATCGACTTTCATCGACGGGCGTGATGATTAGCACGTTTGTATGCTTGCGGATGAATTTCCCGGTGCGGACAATCGGCTTTTACCCGTAATATCCACGCATGCTGTCACGTGGCCGGTCGTTCTGACCGTCGACGTATCGAACAATGCCTCGAGATCCTCTGCCATGAATCGCAACGACCTGCGTCGCGTCGACCTCAACCTGCTTATCGTGTTCGAAACCCTCATGCATGAGCGCAGTGTCACCCGCGCTGCGGAAAAACTGTTTCTCGGCCAGCCCGCCATCAGTGCGGCGCTGTCGCGCCTGCGCGGGCTGTTCGACGACCCGCTGTTCGTGCGCACCGGTCGCAGCATGGAGCCCACCGCCCGGGCCGTGGAAATCTTCGGTCTGCTCTCCCCTGCGCTGGACTCCATTTCCACCGCCGTGAGCCGTGCCGCCGACTTCGACCCGGCTACCAGCACCGCCGTGTTCCGTATCGGCCTGTCGGACGACGCCGAATTCGCCCTGCTGCCGTCGCTGCTCAAACGCCTGCGCTCGGAAGCCCCCGGCATCGTGCTGGTGGTGCGCCGCACCAACTACATCCTGATGCCGGCGCTGCTGTCATCGGGGGAAATCTCCATCGGCGTCAGTTACACCGACGACCTGCCGGCCAACGCCAAGCGCAAGGTGCTGCGCCGCAGCCGGCCGAAGCTGCTGCGTGCCGACTCCATGCCCGGCGCCATCACCCTCGACGACTTCTGCGCCCGCCCCCATGCGCTGGTATCGTTCGCCGGCGACCTCGGCGGTTTCATCGATGAGTATCTGGAAAAGATCGGACGCAAGCGCCACGTCGTGCTGGCCGTACCGCAGTTCAACGGACTGGCGACGCTGATCGCCGGCACCGACATCGTCGCCACCGTGCCCGACTACGCCGCCGAAGTGCTGACCGCCGCCGGTGGCGTACGCTCGGAAGAACTGCCGCTGGAGTCTCGCACCTTCGAACTGCACATGGCCTGGCGCGGATCCCAAGACAACGATCCGGGCGAGCGCTGGCTGCGTTCGCGGATTCAGATGTTTTTTGGCGACCCTGACAGTCTCTAGGTTTCGCCGGGCAGGCTGTTCACCTGATCATTTCTGCCTTTCTACAAACCGTGGAGCTTCGATCACTATCGGTCGGTTACTAAATTGGTGGCACATCTGAGGGCATGCTTTGGAGGGTTTGAAAAGCATGCCCCCAGCTTGTGCTCCAGCAGTTCTCTTCTCGAAACAGACAGACCTCGCTGCTCGCAAACCGCCGTTGGTCGCTACCTGATCACCTCAATTTGTAGACTGAAGCGCTCTGCTGGCGCCTCCGAATCCTGACAATCCGTCCAGGAACGCCAACCAGAATTGTCGTTGGAAAGGGTGATCAGGACGTTCGGTCAAATGGACGAATCGGGCATTTTTTGGCGCTACCCCACAAAGGGCTGAGCAACCCGCGCATCACGCTCGCCACTGTCATCCAGCGCTTTGGCAACGAGGCCACTGAGCAGGCAGCGGTTGATGAAGCTTTGGAGGTATTCGGCGGCCAGTGCTCTTCCTTTCGGAACAGCCATCGCCTGACGAATCTCCGTGAAGTTGTCGCTCAACACCCTGACGCCCGTCGTCGTCTTGGCGAACCGGGCCAGTGGCTGGCGAACGCCGGCAGCGGCATCGAGGCCCAGCTCCAGGAACGTATCGACAGCCCCAGCCGAAGTGGTCGCCCGAACCAACTCTGCATTTTTCAAAGTCCGGGACAAGAACAGGTCGTACGCCGCTCCTTTTCCCACCGCGATCCTGCAGCCCCCAGTATCCAAGGCAGAGGCGCGCTGAAACTTGCTCTCGGTTTTGACCAGATAGGTTCCATCGATGCAGACGTAGGGGCTGGAAAAGGAAATTTTCTCGGCCCTGACCGGCTCAATGGCAAGAAACGCAAGATCCCAAGCCTGCTCTTCCAGCGCAGCGAACACTTTCCCGGCAGCGTCATACGGGGTCATTGAAATGGGAATGTCGAGCTCATTGGCGAGCGCTTTAGCCAGTGCGACCGACACCCCCGAAAGAGCTCCAGATTTTTCATCACGCTGTGCCAGTACCGGGTTGCCAAGATTGATTGCAACCCTTAACTCACCCTGCGGAGCGATGTCCTTTCGTACAGCAGCAAGATCAAATTCCACGGCTACTCGCTCCTCTCAGTTTCTGATTTATCACCGGCAGCTTCATTCCAACTGACCATGAACTTCCCAATGGTCAGCACTAACGCCACACCAACGGCGCCGGCTGCGTAATGCGCCCATGCCGGTACGGCTGGAAGACTGATGTCGGTGATCGCCATGCTGCCGGCGATCCAACCCAACAACGCGGCCCCGAGCGTGATGACAATCGGATACCGATCCATGAAATGCAGTACCAACTTGCTGCCCCAGATGATGATCGGAATGCTGATGACAATGCCGAAGATCACCAGCTCCAATTGGCCGTTGGATGCCCCCGCCACAGCAACGACGTTATCCAGGCTCATCACCGCGTCGGCGACGATGATCGTTTTGATTGCCCCTAGAAGCTTGGGGCTCGCCGCCAGGTTGTCGTGTGCGTCTTCGCCCTCGGGGACGATCAGCTTGATCCCGATCCACAGAAGGAGCACGGCGCCGATCAGCTTGAGGTACGGCAACTCCAACAGTTGCAGGGCGAAAAAGATCATGCCGATTCGGAGAAGGATCGCTCCCAACGCACCACCAATGATGGCGCGGTTGCGCTGAGTCTCCGGGAGCTTGCGGCAAGCCAGCGCGATGACCACCGCGTTGTCGCCACCCAGCAAAATATCGATGGCGATGATTTGCATCACCGCCAGCCAGAACCCTGGCGAGTTTATGAGTTCGATCAAAATGAGCTCTCCAGGCCAGGGGCCGGTCAATCAGACAGTTTTGAAGATCATGCACACCGGGCTGCCGGTCTTGATGACCTGGCCGTTTGCTGCAAGCGCTCCGGAAGCCTGGTCGACGTCGAAGCCGACAATGGTGTCTGTCTCTTCGTTGGCGACAAACAGGCGCTTGCCATCCGGCGTCAGGTTCATGAAGCGAGGTTTGCGCCCCTGGGAAGAAGTGTGAGCTTTGGCAGCAAATACCCCGCTGTCCTCCAGTGCGAAAGTCGTCACGCTGTCGTGGCCCCGGTTCGATACGTAGAGGTATTTTCCAGACGGCGCCATGACGATGGCCGCTGCACGGCTATTGCCTGTGAAGTTCGACGGCAGCGTGGAGACGATCTCCTGAGGTTTGAGCGAACCTTGCTCAGGATCGTAGGCGTAGCCAGTGACGCTGCTGTCGAGTTCGTTTACGACGTAAGCGTTCTTCCCTGCCGGTGTAAACACCACGTGGCGCGGGCCCGAGCCTTCTCGTGCTTTGACCATGCTGACCTGGGTAGCACCATACGTCGCGTTGTTCTGCTGCACGCGATATACGAAGACCCCATCCAGCCCTTTGTCGGGGATGACCAGGAATCGTCCGGACGGGTCAAACGGAATCATGTGGGGATGAGAGCTGCTTTGCTCCACTTTATGTGGCCCAGGTTCGCCAGGCAGCGACTCCAGATGAGCCAACTCGCCGAGGCTACCATCATCCTGAATCGGGAAGATCGCAAAGCCGCCAGTGGCGTAGTTCGCAACAGCCAAGAACTTACCGGTCGGATCAACGCTGAGATGAACGGGGTTCTTGCCTTGGGTACCAACCGTATTGAGCTTGGTCAGCTCACCGGTCTTCGCATCGATGGCGAACGCGCTCACCTCGCTGAGATCACCATGCACGCAGTAAAGATGGGTCTGCGAGTGATCAAAGGTCAAAAACGATGGATTCACCAGTTCATTGAGCGTCTGAACAAGTGTGCACGCGCCAGTTTCATGCGCATAACGGTATACGGTAATGCCTACGCCACGGGCATTGCGCTCTTTGGTTGTGCGTGATCCAACGTAGGCAAACCGAGGGGTCTGCGACAGTTTTTTATTGGTCATTTTGCTTTCATCACGGGTAGCAGCAGCGTGTGCCGGGAGGGTGAAGCCACCAGCCAATACACCGCCTGCCGCGAGCGCAGAAAGCTGGATGAATTGACGGCGGAGCATCGAGTGACGCGGGAGTTCGGATGAACTCATGGTGTGGTTCTCTGTTGTTTTTATTATTGAACAGGGGGTGTGCTCATGCCGGACGCAAGCCAGCATGAGCACGGGCCGGATCAGAGGACTTCAGGAATCCGTACCCAGCCTTCCATCAGTCGGCGAGCACTGCGGCTCATCACAGCCTTGTCCACACTCCAGGCACCATCTTCCAGCACAGTTTTCGCGCCTACTGCAACGCTGCCAGCGGTATGCCCCATGCGAACTTGGCGATCCCCGATGTCACCCACGATACGATTTACCAGCGTGCCATCGAGCGCTGCCGCAACGGCAACCGCGACTGCACCAGTACCCGTAATCGCATGGTGCAGCTTGCCCATCGACAAGATGCGGGCGATCACATCGATATCGCCAGGCTCAACAAGCTTGCCGCCTGCAGCCTGATAGGCCTGAGGCTTGGCCACAAAGCACAGCTTCGGCGTGTGCGGACGCAGACGCGTTGCCTCTTCGGCGGTAGCCGCCAGCCCCATGGCAACGGTGCAGTGAGCACGGATGGTTTCGCAGCGTGCCAGCAACTCAGCATCACCATTCACCTGATCCTGAGTTTCGGTGCCCTTCAGGCCCACTCGGTCAGCTTCAATGAAGATGGTAGGGTTACCAGCGTTCAACAACGTAACGGGTATATTGCCAACGCCTGGAATGTCCAGTTCGTCGATGGCGTTGCCCGTCGGCAGGATGCTGCCCCCCGAGCCTCCTGGCTTGAGAAACTCCAGCACGACTTCAGCAGCGGGGAACGCCACACCGTCGAGTACGAAATCACCTTCTTCCTGAACCTCACCGTTGCGCACAGGCACATGCGCGATGATGCGCTTCTGGATATTGGCCTGCCAGATACGGACGACGGCGATGCCATCGCGAGGCGCATCTACCAGACCTTCAGAGATGGCGTATGGGCCGACAGCCGAGCTCAGGTTGCCGCAGTTGCCCGACCAGTCGATGACTGACGTCTCGATGGCCGGAGCCCCGAACAGGTAATCAACGTCACAATCTTCGCGACTGGATTTACCGATGATCACCACCTTGCTGGTGCTGGAGGTCGCACCACCCATCCCGTCGATCTGCTTGCCGTACACATCCGGGCTGCCGATCACGCGGAGCAGAATGGCATCTCGCTCCTGGCCTGCAGGCGGCAGATCCTTGTCGAGAAAGAACACACCCTTGCTGGAGCCGCCACGCATGTAAACGGCTGGAATACGTCTTTGAGTCATTTGATATCTCCTGCGACAAATCGGCGGCGCATCAGTGGGCGGATGCGTTCTTCATGCTTTCGATCAGCAACTGCGGCAACAGACCACCGCTGCGGAAGTAACGAACGTCCTCGAAGGTATCCAGACGGCTCACGACAGTGACGCGTTCGGTTTCGCCGTTTTCGCGTTCGATCACCAGAGTGACCTTGGCACCTGGCTGGAAGTCATCGGCGATGCCTTCGACGCTGAAAGTTTCGCGGCCACTCAGACCCAGGCTTTGACGCGAGACGCCTTGCTCGAACTGCAGCGGGAGAATGCCGAGACCTGCCAGGTTGGTGCGGTGGATACGCTCGAAGCTCTCAGCTACCACGACACGTACACCCAGCAGGCGTGGGCCTTTGGCTGCCCAGTCGCGGGAGGAACCACTGCCATACTCTTTGCCGGCGACAACGATCAGGGACTGCTTGCGATCTGCGTAGATCTCGGCAGCCTGGAAGATCGTGGTGACCTCTTTCTCAGGCAGCAGCAGCGTCCATGGGCCTTCACGACGGTCTTCGAGCAGCTCGTTCTTCAGGCGCGGGCTGGCGAAGGTGGCGCGCTGCGCAGCCTCGTGGTTGCCGCGACGTGTGCCGTAGGAGTTGAAGTCAGGCACCGCAATGCCGTGCGATTGCAGGTATTGGCCAGCATCACTTTCCGGCAGGATCGCACCCGATGGAGAAATGTGGTCGGTGGTGATGTTGTCCGACAGCATGGCGAGGACGCGCATGTTGCTCAGGTCTTTAGTGGTGTCAGTGGCCGTCACCGCATCGCTCCAGTACGGAGGTTTGCGGATGTAGGTGCTGTTCGCCTGCCACGCGTACTGGTCGCTGACACCGGCGCGCAGGTCGCTGGCAATCAGGCCGGCTTCGCGAGGGACGTCTTCATACGCCTTGTCGAACAGGTCGGCGGTGAGGTTTTCAGCCTCGATAGAGGTCAGTTCCTCGTCGCTTGGCCACAGCTCGTGCAGGTAGACAGGCACACCGTTGTCATCCACACCCAGCGCGTCTTTTTCCGGGTCGATCAGGTAGGTACCGGCAATGGCGTAAGCAACGATCAGCGGCGGCGACATGATGAACACTTCGCGAGCCAGCGGGTGAACACGGCCTTCGAAGTTACGGTTACCGGAGGTCGCAGCCACGGTTTCCAGCTTGCGGGTGCGGATCTCTTCTTCGATCTCAGGACTCAGCAGTGGGCCCGACATGCCGTTACAAGTGGTGCACCCGTAGCCAACCAGGTTGAAGCCCAGTGCATCCAGATCGTGGTTCAGACCCGAACGCTCCAGGTAATCAGCCACCACCATCGAACCTGGCGCAAACGAAGTTTTGACCCATGGAGCGCGCTTCAGGCCACGCTTGCGGGCGTTGCGTGCTACCAGACCAGCGGCGATCACACCACGTGGGTTGGAGGTGTTGGTGCAACTGGTGATGGCAGCCAATACGACTGAACCGTTATCCAGCCCCGTTGGCAGATGAGTTGCCGGCGCCTTCTGACCCAGCACGATACGCTGGTGAGGCTGTTTCGGGCCGGCGATGGAACGCGCCACCGTGCCGAGATCCAGGGTAACCACACGGTTGTACTCAACCTCGCCAAGGCTGTCATGCCACAGACCTTGAGCCCGCGCGTAGGCTTCAGTCAGACCCGAGATCTGACCGCCACGACCAGTCATACGCAGGTAGTGCAGCGTACGGTCGTCAATCGCGAACATCGCTGCTGTTGCACCGAACTCAGGCGCCATGTTGGACAGCGTGCCACGGTCAGCCAGGGACAATTGAGGAACGCCTGGGCCGAAGAACTCCAGGAACGCGCCAATCACGCCCGCTTTACGCAGAAGCTCGGTCAGAGCCAGGGCGATGTCCGTTGCCAGGTAGCCCTGAGGCAGGGTGCCTTCCAGACGCACACCGACAATTTCAGGCAAACGAAGCATCAGGGATTTACCCAGCATCGCGGCTTCAGCCTCGATACCACCGACACCCCAACCCAGTACGCCAATGGCATTGATCATGGTGGTGTGGCTGTCGGTGCCGACCAAAGTGTCCGGGAATGCCCACAGCTCACCGTCACGGCGCTGAGTACCGACAACAGTGGTCAGGCGCTCCAGGTTGATCTGGTGAAGGATGCCTTTGCCCGAAGGAATGATCGACAGATTGCTGAATGCCTTGTTGCACCAGTCCAGGAACTGGAAGCGCTCGGCGTTGCGCTCACGCTCAATGGCTTCGTTATCGGCGAGCGCACTGGCATCGCCCCAACGTTCTACGTTGAGCGAGTGATCCACGACCAGGTGGGTCGGAGTGACAGGGTTCACCAAGCGCGGGTTGCCGCCTTGAGCAGCGACGGCGTCACGCAGACCTGCGAGGTCAACCAGCGCCGGCGTACCGAGCAGATCCTGCAGGACGACGCGAGCCGGACGAAACGGAATATCGAATTCTTTGGAGCGGGCGCAGATGACCTTGAGTGCGGCCTCAGGATCCGCCTCACCACGCAACACGTTCTCGGCGAGGATCCGCAGGCTGTAAGGCAGTTTCGCGTAATCACCGCCCAGGTCCGTCACGACCCCACGGATATCACTGACACGGTAATCGACGCCATTGGCAGAAATGGTTCGACCCTTTGAATTAGGCATTGGCAAATCCTCACAGGCTGTACAGGCGATGTTTTTGTGAGGCGATATTGCACTTTGTAACGATATAGGTCAATATTGATTCATCCGGTTCAGTCATCCACCCCGAAATCGGACATGCCGCCCTCCCCTCAGCCGGACGCGGTAAAAAACAAACATAAGAAAAATGGGAGTTCGACCGTGCTGACAATCCTCGGCTTTTCGATGGTCATCTGTTTCATGTACCTGATCCTGACCAAGCGCCTCTCGGCGCTGATCGCTCTGATACTGATCCCTATCCTGTTCGCACTGATCGGAGGTCATTACGCTGGCCTGGGCGGGATGATGCTCGACGGCGTGAAAACCCTGGCGCCTACGGGCGTCATGCTGACCTTCTCGATCCTGTACTTCGGCATCATGATCGATGCGGGCCTGTTCGACGGGCTGGTGCGCTTCATTCTGAAGCTGGTGAAAGGCGACCCTTTGAAGGTGTTGGTCGGTACGGCGGTGCTGACCATGCTGGTGTCGCTGGATGGCGACAGCTCAACCACCTACATGATTGCGTGCGCTGCCTTCCTGCCGCTGTATCAGCGTCTGGGCATGAGCGTTCTGGGCATGACGTGCCTGGTCAACATCGCCAGCGGGATCATGAATATCTCACCGTGGGGTGGCCCGACTGCACGCGCTGCTGCCGCCCTTCATGTCGATGCGATGGACATTTTCCTCCCCATGATTCCAGGCATGCTCATCGGTGCTGCCTGCCTGGTGTTCACCGCTGTGATCCTGGGGCGAAAAGAGCGTGCACGACTGGGAATCATCCATCTGGATGACTTCCACAACGGCTCCATGGCACTGGGTAACGGTTCCGCCGAAGAATGTGACGGAAATCGCCGTCCGAACATGTTCTGGCCGAATCTCATTCTGACCCTGACGCTGATCACCTGCCTGATTCTGGGCCTGATGCCGATTCAGATCCTGTTCATGGTCGGCTTTGCCATCGCCATCATGCTCAATTACCCGAAAATCGAAGATCAAAAGGCACGGATTGCGGCTCACGCAGCCAACGTACTCGCGGTGACAGCCGTTATTTTCGCAGCCGGCATATTCACCGGGATCCTGTCAGGCACCGGCATGGTGGACTCCATGGCCAAGAGCCTGCTGTACGTGATACCGCCAAGCTTTGGGCCGTTCCTGGCAGTGTTTACCGCCATCGTCAGCCTGCCGTTCACCTTCTTCATGTCGAACGACGCGTTCTATTTCGGGATCTTGCCCGTCATTGCTCAGACAGCCGCGCAGTACGGCATTACTCCGCTGGAGATTGCCCGCGCTTCGGTCGTTGGCCAGCCCGTGCACCTTTTAAGCCCGCTGGTACCTTCACTTTATCTGTTGGTTGCCATGGCAAAGGTGGACTTGGGAGACCATCAGCGCTTCGCGCTGAAATGGGCGATTCTCGCAAGCTTCGGCCTGCTGGCGGGTGGCCTTCTGTTCGGTGCCTTCCCGCTCTATCAGGTGCGATGAACGCCGGCACCAGCACAGCGGCAAAGATCGGAAACGCTCTCTGCCGCTGCACAAGATGACGCGTTAGAATGCAGGCCTCTGGTTCAGCTCTCCTGGTTCCCGATCCAATGCCTTTAAGCCCGCTGCAAGCACGCATAGCGCGTGACATCGTTTCTCACGTACGCCGTGAACGCTTCGCCGTTGGTCATCACCTGGTCGAGTCTCAGTTGGCCGCGACGCTCAACGTGTCACGCACGCCGGTCAAGTTCGCCATGGGTCACCTGGTTGAGAAAGGCATGCTGACCTATGACCGCAACAGAGGCTTCTTCCTGGCCCGGGCAAGTGATGATCTGGGTGATCTGGTGTCCGAGGTCATGGAGGACACTGACGATCCTCTGTACCTGAAGTTCGCTGAACTACGCCTCAGTCGACAGCTTCCGGAGCTGTTCACCGAGATCGAGTTCATGCGTCAGTTCGACGTCTCCAGAGCAGCGCTGCGCGCTGTGTTGTCACGCATTCAACAGGAAGGCTGGGTTGAGCAACGCGCGGGTCAGGGATGGCGTCTGCTGCCCATGATCGACTCCGTTGAGGCCTACGAGGAAAGCTACTCCTTCCGCGCGACCATCGAACCCTCCGGGATTCTGTCGCCGACCTTTCAGATTGACCGCGAGACATTGGCGGCCTGTCGTCGACAGCAAGAGTTCATCGCCAATGGTGGGTATCTGACGATGACTCCGCAGGAGCTTTTCGAAGCCAACTCTCACTTCCATGAGACCTTGGCCGCTTGCTCCGGAAACCGCTTCCTGCAGCAAACCGTGCGTCGGCTCGACCAATTGCGCCGCCTTGTGGAATACCGCCAAGCCAGCTCACGTACCCCTCGTAAAGGACAGGCCGAAGAGCACCTCGCGATTCTTGATTGCCTGGAACGAGGCGACCGCTTGGCCGCTGCCGATCAAATGCGCCGCCATCTGGAACAGGCACGACGCCACAAAGTCGACCCCGCTCTCTTCGAATAATCCCTACCGCCCCTTCTTCCAGAGCTGTCACGCGATCTTTCCAGATCGCGTGCGCTCCCTGCTGCCCGCCGATCCGCAACTGAGGCCCCAAGTTAGTCGTCGGCTTCATCTGCTTTTCACGAAACGCAGATTGACTTATATCGTTACAAAGTTCATTTTGAATCCAGCAAAACAAACGCGCTCCCGCATGCGTGTCCGCCTGAACACAACCCCATGCCTGAAGCTTGGTTACGCACACCACAATCAAAATAATGGTGACCACATGTCATACCGTCGAGGCTGGATAGCCGTCTTCCTTTTCACCCTGGCCATGATCAATTACATGGATCGCATCGCGCTTTCCATCGCCGCCAAACCTATCGCCGAAGAGTTCCACCTCTCGTCCGTGGGGATGGGCTATCTGTTCTCGTCCTTCATCTGGAGCTACGCGCTGTTCCTGATTCCAGTCGGTCTGCTGATCGACAAGTACGGCGTCAAACGCGTCGGTGGCCTGGGTATTTTCATCTGGTCTCTGGCTACGGCGCTGACCGGAGCCGCCTCCAGCTTCGCCAGCTTGCTGACTGCACGCCTGGTCATGGGCGCTGGTGAATCGGTCAGCAATCCAGTAGGTGCAAAAGTCATCCGTGAATGGATTCCCAGCACCGAACGCGGCACCATCACCGCCATCTTCAACAGCGGCTCCTACGCTGGCCCAGCCATTTGCTCAGTGGTGCTGGCTGCACTGGTGGCAGCATTCGGATGGCGCATGTCGTTCGTGATCGCGGGTGCCATTGGATTTGTCTGGCTGGTGGCCTGGTATTTCTTCTACGACAAACCAGAGAAGGTGAAATGGCTGGCCGAAGGGGAACGCGAACACATCGTCGCTACCCGCGCCACCAGCTCGGCAGGCAACGGTTCCACTACCGCCTATGGGCTGAAAAAGCTGCTGAAAACGCCAACGCTGTGGGGCTTGGCCATCGCACAGGGCTGCAACGTCTACACCCAGTATCTGTTCCTGACCTGGCTGCCAAGCTATTTGCAGGAAGTACGGCACCTGACCATTGCCAAGAGCGGCCTGTTCACGGCCATCCCTTATGCAGCCGCCGTGGTGCTGTGCATTGTGATCGGCAAGCTGAGCGACCAGTATCTGAAGAATGGCAGTGGCGCCGCCTCTGGCAAACGCCGTAACGTCATCGCCCTGACCATGCTGATCGCAAGCTGCATTCTGCTGATCCCGTTCGCCGACAACATCGCCCTCCTGGTGCTGATTTTCTCTCTCACCCTGGCAGGGATTGCTTCGACCACATCACTGAACTTCTCATTGCTCAACGACATGCTCCCAAGCTCGGGCGATGTGGGCCGGGCGATGGCATTCGTCGTGGTGGGCGGGAACATCTTCGGCATGTTGGCTCCCGTTGTGACGGGCTATGTCATCAACGAAACGGGCAGCTACAACTGGGCCTTCGCCATTGCAGGCGGACTGCTGGTAACCGGTGCAATTGTGATTCTGAGCATGACCAGAAAGCCGATGATTCCGGCAGAGCAATTGATTAACGAGACTCTAGTCCCGCATACCGCGTGAAGGCTGTGTTCATCCATGTTTTTTCTGAACTCAGCGCCCTCATGGCGCTGAGTTAGAGTCCGCAGGATGTCTTCCAAGAACAAGTCGAGTCTGAGAGATCACACTTATGTTTGCCCGGGTGTCCGGTTCGTCTCCTGAAAATTGCCATTCCTCCACTGAATGGAGGGCTCGCAGTTTTGGATTCGCGAGGCATCGATCATCAGAAAAAGAGTTCACCGCTGCTGGAGCACTTCCCAATCCGTGAACCTACCTTGAGCCTTCTCTTCGCACCGGCTTCGGGCGCGAGCTTATGGAACGGCACCCGAGGGATGAACCAATTGCATTTCAGTATCAAACTCTCAATAATCCCGCACAAGTGATATCAATTCTCTTTCGATAGTATTTCTCAGGTAAGTCAAATCAATGCCGAACCCGCCTTCTGCGTCTGTCGAGCACCTTTATGCTGAGCACAACGCCTGGTTGCGTCACTGGCTGAGCTGGCGTCTCGGGTCGAGTGTCGATGCGGCGGACTTGGCACAGGACACCTTTGTGAGACTGTTGCTCAAGCCTGTGCAGCCTGTTTTCGATAACGCACTGGCTGCTCGCGGCTATCTTCGCAAGATCGCGAATGGTATCTGCATCAACCTCTGGCAGAGGCGAGAGATCGAGCAGGCGTGGCTCGACACCCTGGCCGCTCAACCAGAGCGCTACGCGCCGTCGGCAGAACAGAGTGCGGCCGTATTACAAGCCTTGCAGGAGGTCGGCCAGATGCTGCTCGAGCTGCCCGCCAAAGCCGCGCAAGCGTTTGTACTGGCGGTGGTGTGTCAAATGACTGACCGTGAAGTGGCAGCACAATTGGGCGTGTCCGATCGCATGGTACGCAAGTACGTGGCGCGGGCGATGCTGGGCTGCCTGCAATTACAGGCGGCGTCCGAGGCGACGGCGCTCTGCGCCGAGACACCCTACTGATGCCTGCCCAGTCCGGGTTCAAGGTCATGGAGCAGGCCGCCGAGTGGTATGCCGAATTACGCTGTGGCGACGTCGGTCCGGCGCAGCAAGCAGCCTGGCGTCGATGGATCGAGGCCGACCCAGCCCATCGTGAGGCATGGGAGGCCGTGCAATCCATCAGTCGGCGCTTCGATCCATTGCAAAAGCTGCCGGACCGCCGTCGTGCTGCTGACGATCTGTTGCTGGCGCACCAGCGCGTCAGACGCCGCGCCGTGTTGCGCAGTCTCGGTTTGCTCGCCGGCATCGGTGCCTTCTGGTCAAGCTGGCGCCTGACGCCGCTGCCCACCTGGGGTGCCAGCCTGATCGCCGATTACCGCAGCGGTATTGGCGAGCTGAGGGACGTGCAATTGCCGGATGGTAGCCGCGTCTGGTTAAACACCACGACGGCCTTTGATATGGACTTCTCCGGTAGCGAGCGCCTGGTGCACCTGCTCATGGGCGAGATTCTGATCGATACGGCACACGATGCCGAGCGACCCTTTATCGTCAGTACCACGCAAGGCCGCTTCCGGGCGTTGGGCACCGAATTCAGCGTCCGATTGCGCGATCAGGAAACCGATCTCACGGTTTTCAAGGGCGCAGTTGAAGTCAGCCGTCCCGACAGCAGCGAACATCGGGTCGTTCCGGCGGGTCAGCGACAAACCGTCACGGTGGATCCGTTGCCACCGACGGCCCCGGCAGACCTTGCAAGGCGGGCGTGGTCCGGGGGCATGTTGCTGGCTCAGGACATTCCGCTGGGCCAGGTGCTCGAAGAACTGTCGCGCTATCAGTTCGGCCACATCTCAATCGATCCTGCGGTGGCGCAGTTGAATGTATTCGGCACCCTGCCGGTGCGTGATGTCGACGCCGCACTGTCCATCCTCGCCTCGTCTCTGCCGATCGAAATCGACCGACGCCTGCCGTGGTGGACCACCATTCGCGCACGCCGCGCCAGTACCTGATTTTTTTTGCCGATGCGGTTCCGCTTTTCAGCGCCTCGCCGGGTTAAGGGAGTGAATCCCTACTCATCTCATTGTCTCGAGGACAAGGAACCGATGCTGTATCGTCCCAAACGCGCCCCCTTCGCCGCCCCGCTGGGCCTGTGCACCGCCCTGCTGAGCGTCGCCGCCTGCTCGTTGCCAGCCACCCATGCGCTGGCCGCAGAAACCGCCACCCGCCAATACGATATTCCTGCCGGCCCCTTGAGCAGCGTGCTGTCGCGCTTCGCCAGCGAGTCGGGAATTTATCTGGTGGGCCTCAGCGAGATGGCCCAAGGGCGCAACAGCCAGGGTTTGCACGGTCGCTACGAAGTCAATGCGGGCCTGACCCTGCTGCTGGCCGGCAGCGGTCTTGCCGCACAGATGATCGGCGACAATCAGTACCGCCTGCAGGCTGCAGACACGTCGGCGATGGAACTGAGCGCGATCAACGTCAACAGCCGTCTGGGCTCGACCACTGAAGGCACGGGCTCGTACACCACCGGCGCGATCACCCTGGGCAAGGGCGAACACAGCATCAAGGAAACGCCACAGTCGGTGACCGTCATCACCCGCAAGCGCATGGACGACCAGAACCTCAACACCATCGAGCAGGTACTGGGGCAAACCCCGGGCGTGACCGTCACCGGCTCCCCCATGGGTGGCAGCTATTTCTTCTCCCGCGGTTTCAGGATGGACGCGCCGTTCCAGTACGACGGCGTGCCGCTGGACGTCGGTGGCAACTACGTGCAGGCCAACAGCTTCAGCAGCGACATGGCGTTCTACGACCACGTGGAATTTCTGCGCGGTGCCGCAGGCATGATGCAGGGCGCAGGCACCCCGGCAGGCGCAGTCAATCTGGTGCGCAAGCGCGGCCAGAGCACGCCGACCACCACCCTCACGCTGTCGGGCGGGACCTGGGACAACTACCGCACGCAAATCGATGTCGGCGGCCCGCTCAACGAAGCCGGTACCCTGCGTGGCCGGGCGATTGTCGGCGAGCAGAGCCGGCATTACTTCTACGACTACGGCAAGCGCGAAGACCAGGTGGCCTATGGCGCGCTGGATTATGACTTCAACGACGACACCACCGCCGGCATCGGGATCGCCTATGAAAAGCTGCAGGCCACACCCTGCTTCGGCGGTTTGCCCAGCTACAGCGACGGCTCGGACATCAAGCTCAAGCGCTCCACCTGCCTGGGTGCCAGCTGGAACCACTGGGACAGCGAGCGCACCACCGTTTTCGCCGACGTCAAGCACCGCTTGAACGATGACTGGAACGCACGCCTGGCCGGAACCTGGACCCACAACCAGCAGAACATGAAGTACGTGCAAGGCGTCGGCGTCGGCACGGTAACGCCAGGGGCGACGTCCTCGTCGATCCAGTCCATCGGCGCGCTGTTCGACTACGACTCGGTGGACTACGGTTTCGATGGTTACCTGGATGGCAAATTCCGTGCCTTCGGCCTTGAGCATCAACTGACCGTGGGCGCCAACACCAGCTATTCCCACAGCCATGACGTCTGGGCGCTGGCCTTCATGCAGCAGCGTGAGGACGTGTTCAACCCGACGCACTTCGTCCAGCCCAGCGACAGCTACATCATCGACAACAGCTACCGTGGCGGTGCGCCCTACCCGGCCAAGACCACGGTCAAGCAACAGGGTGTCTATGGCAATCTGCGTCTGAAACTGGCTGAGCCCCTGACGCTGGTGCTCGGCGCGCGGGTCAGCGACTGGCACTACACCAACGACAGCCACGCATTTGGCGTCGCGCCCACCGACGAGCGTCGGGAGACTGGCCAAGTCACACCGTTCGCCGGCGTACTGCTGGACATCACCCAGAACCTGACCCTGTACGCCAGCTATGCCGACGTGTTCCAACCCCAGTCCGACATCGACGCCAGCGGCAAGGTACTCGACCCCAAGACCGGCAAGAACTACGAACTGGGGATCAAGGGCGAGTGGTTCGACGGCGCGCTCAACGGTTCGGCGAACCTGTTCCGGACTTATCAGGAACACGCCGCCGTTGCGGTCGACGACGCGACGATCTGCGATTCATGCTCGGTCGACAGCGGCAAGATCCGCGCCCAGGGTGTGGAACTGGAACTCAACGGTTCGCCCCTCGATCGCTTGCAGGTCAGCGCAGGCTACACCTACACCACCACCGAAACCCTGAGCCCGGTGGACAACCTCAACGTCGCCGTGAGCAACGGCACCACCTACAACACCCTGATTCCACGCCACTCGCTGCGCCTGTGGAGCGACTACCAACTGGACGGCGAACTGAACCGCTGGACCGTGGGCGGAGGCGTCACCGCCCAGAGCGAAATCTCGCGCCTGGCCAGCGGCTTCAAGACCGAACAGGCCGGATACGCCTTGTGGAACGCGCGCCTGCAATACCGCATCGACGATCACTGGAGCGTGGCGCTCAACGGCAACAACCTGTTTGACCGCACGTACTACGCCACCATCGGTAACCGCACCGGCAGCAACTATTACGGTGATCCGCGCAACTACATGGTGACGTTGAAAGGGAGCTTCTAGACCGCGCAGACATAGTGAGCATCCGCTTTCACTAAATCCGGCTGCCGACTTTAGCGCCAGCTTGCTGACAACATGACACCGCAACCTCCGCCCAGTTGAGGTCGCAGCAAACAGAAAAGCCACGGGAATCAATCCGGTGGCTTTTTTGTGGCTGGCGGGTGCGTGAGGAGAAGCCGAGCAACAGACTCAGACTTGCGCCATGCCGCCATCGACAAACACTTCGCTGCCATTCACGAAACTGCTGTCGTCGGAGGCCAAAAAGGCGACGACCTTCTTCAAGAGAATCAGGCAGCAGAGATGGCTGAAACTGCGATCAACCCGCGTGACTCGGCGTACAAATGAGTCAACACGTCTGCCTGACCCCATCGGACTCAACCGCCAGACCGTGGCGGTTGATGATTTCCACGACGTCTTCGGCCTGAATAAACCCCGATGCGCCCGTTCGGCTGACAGCCTCGAAAATTCCCTGAATCACCTCTTCAAGGTCCGGAATCACCGCCTGTGTGGCCCGGCAAAAGGCCAATCGAATACACCGCCCCTTCCCCACGTGCCGAACCAGCATCTCCCAACCATGGCCCTCAGGAAGCCCCGGGGTGATCGGTACCGTTAGCGCGGTCAGTTCCTCGTCGTAGGCAGGTCTCAGACGATGCGCACGCGTCGGGTTTTCCATGAACCATGTGGTGTCATCTGCCTTCCAGGGCGCAGTCTCTACCGAGTGCATGGAGGCCGGGGACGATGTATCGAAACGGATCAAATGATCGGTGCGCTCAGCTGACTTTTCCTCGGCCGACTCATCAGCCGGTACCCAGGACCCCAATTGCAATTCCAGCTGGACGTGCTGCATCTGAATCGGCAGCCCGTTGCACGAGGGGTAAAAGCCGGTGGCATGCACTGAGAAGAGCACAGGTCGGCAACACTCACCTGTCAGCACCACGCGGTCTTCACGGCTGAAGCCGGCGAATACACTGGCGTTGTACTCGAACTGCGCGCCACATAACCCGCAGTGCCGTCCGGCTCGCTCCAGAATCCTGGGAAACGTCTTTTCAAAGCGACGACGATAACTGCGGCTCATAAGTACCTCGCCTTCCAATGATTGGCTTCAGGTAGTGGGGAATCTGCGGATCTCCTCGGCCCCACGGCAAGAATAGCGTTCATTACTGAATCCGCAGGTACTGATGGGTCGAATCACCACGCTTGAAAGCAACGCGCCGAAAACTTCGGTGCCTGCACTGTGAACAGATCAGCCCGGCAATGCTCGTAAATCGCACAACCGTTCGATAACCGCACAAATTCCGCCAAAGCCTCTCTACTGTTGCCCCATCTTGCGGCACGCTTTAACCCAAGGCAGCAAACAACGCCAAGCGCTATGGCCCGATCGCTTCAATGCGGGATGGCCAGATCGATAATCCACACTCCAGGAACACCCAGGAGCTCGCTTTGATCAATAAAACGTTCGAGTCCATCGCCAGCGCGGTGGAAGGGATCACCGATGGTTCAACCATCATGGTCGGAGGCTTCGGCACTGCCGGCATGCCGTCCGAGCTCATCGATGCGCTGATCGACACCGGTGCCCGCGACCTGACCATCATCAGCAACAATGCCGGCAACGGCGAGATCGGCCTGGCGGCCCTGCTCAAGGCGGGCAGCGTGCGCAAGGTGGTCTGCTCGTTTCCGCGCCAGTCCGACTCCTACGTCTTCGACGAACTGTACCGGGCCGGCAAGATCGAGCTGGAAGTAGTGCCGCAAGGCAACCTGGCCGAGCGCATTCGCGCAGCGGGTTCGGGCATCGGTGCGTTCTTCTCGCCGACCGGCTACGGCACCCTGCTGGCCGAAGGCAAGGAAACCCGTGAGATCAACGGCCGCCAGTACGTCCTGGAAATGCCGCTGCACGCCGACTTCGCATTGATCAAGGCGTACAAGGGTGATCGTTGGGGCAACCTGATCTACCGCAAGGCCGCCCGTAACTTCGGCCCGATCATGGCCATGGCCGCGAAGACCGCCATCGCTCAGGTCGACCAAATCGTCGAACTCGGCGAACTGGACCCGGAGCACATCATCACTCCGGGCATCTTCGTCCAGCGCGTGGTCGCCGTTTCCGGCACTGCCGCTTCTTCGATCGCCAACGCTGTCTGAGGCCTGCCATGACCATTACCAAAAAGCTCTCCCGCACCGAAATGGCTCAGCGCGTGGCCGCAGACATTCAGGAAGGCGCGTACGTCAACCTGGGCATCGGCGCTCCGACCCTGGTGGCCAACTACCTGGGCGACAAGGAAGTATTCCTGCACAGCGAGAACGGTCTGCTGGGCATGGGCCCAAGCCCGGCTCCGGGCGAGGAAGACGATGACCTGATCAACGCCGGCAAGCAGCACGTCACCCTGCTCACCGGTGGTGCCTTTTTCCATCACGCCGACTCGTTCTCGATGATGCGCGGCGGCCACCTGGACATCGCCGTACTGGGCGCCTTCCAGGTGTCGGTCAAGGGCGACCTCGCCAACTGGCACACCGGCGCCGAAGGTTCGATCCCGGCCGTCGGCGGCGCGATGGACCTGGCCACTGGCGCCCGTCAGGTGTTCGTGATGATGGACCATCTGACCAAGTCCGGCGAAAGCAAGATCGTGCCCGAATGCACCTACCCGTTGACCGGGATCGGTTGCGTCAGCCGCATTTACACCGACCTGGCCGTGCTGGAAGTCACCGCAGATGGCCTGAAAGTGGTAGAGATCTGCTCTGACATCGACTTCGACGAGTTGCAGAAACTCAGTGGCGTACCGCTGATCAAGTGATCCCCTGAATCCGCCCGCACGCGCCCGCTTGCTGGCGGAGGGCCGAAAGGTCTTGCACTGCAGATGGCGGCGGCTTCCACGCCGCCAACGTTGTGCCTACACCACCTGTCGCAGATAGCCCTTGATCAAACCTAACGGCGCATCCAGCGAGTCGAGTGTTTGAGCGGCGTGGAGATCGGCGCACAGGTACTGAAGCTCACGCCCAAGCGGCTTGTCGGCGCCGCCCATTGCGTCAAGGGCCATCAGCAGACACTCGTCAAGCTTGCGCTGAATGCCCTCCACATCCTTCCTGGCCACCAGCAGCTCGAACACATCACGCTGGTAGTCACCCATGATCAGATCATCACGCAGGATGGGACTTTGATCTTCTGTTTCGTAAGCCAGTTTCAGGCAGAAAAGAGCGACTGTTTCCAGCGTCGACTCCATTGTGTAAATCCTTGAGCAATGTTGTATCGGGTTCGGACAGACAGTCTCCGGTAACCGGCCATGGCCGGGTCTGTCAGGCGTTGAAGAATACAGCAATCTTGTTGCCGGTCGGATCTCGCAGATAGGCCACGTAGAAATCGGGCGTGTAAGCGGCGCGTGTTCCTGGAGCGCCCTCGTCCGTTCCTCCCTGAGCCAGAGCGGCAGCGTACAACGCGTCGACCTCGGCCCGAGACCCGGCACGAAACGCCGGCATCATCCCGTTACCTGCCGTGGCAGGCCCGCCATCGAAGGGTTTGCCGACATGCACCGTGCCCGGGCCATTGAGTTTATCGACGGTGTCGGCAAGCGAGTAGCTGCTGACCGCTTCGGAATAATCTTTTTCGTACCCCAACGGCAGAAGGATTGAATCGTAGAAGGCTACGGATGCATCGACATCATTTGCGCCGATCCACAGATAACTGAGCATGATCGTCTCCTGGGGCTGCTTCAGGGATACCTCATGGGATCCGTTCAATTCACTCTCGTGAGTGGCTGGGATATCGTGTCGAACTGTTGATCCACCCAGCGCATCAAGGACGCCAATGCTCAGCTCGTTCATGCTAAATGGCAAGCCACTCCCATCTGAACCATCCCGCGTGAGGGTTCCCTGGTGGAGCTTCACCAAGACCGTACTGGCTGCAACAGTGCTTACATTGGTGCGTGACGGACGTATCGGATTGGACAACGAGATTCTCAATCAGCCTTTCACGTTACGCCAGTTACTCCGGCATGAGGCCGGTCTGGCCGATTACGGCGAACTGGCGGAGTACCACGCCGCCGTCGCAAACGATGAGCCTGCCTGGTCGGCGGATGAAATGATGCAACGTCTTGACGGTCTTCGCCTTCGATACGACCCCGGTACGGGGTGGCGCTACTCGAATATTGGCTACTTGCTGATCGGCACGCTCATCCAACAAATGACTGACCTGACACTTGAAGAGGCAGTGAATCAGCGGGCGCTGATCCCTCTGGGTCTTACTGATGTCAGCTTCGCGAAGACGCGGGCAGATCTCAGAACAACTGCGTCGGGAATCCTCCCTGATTACGACCCTGGATGGGTCTACCACGGATTGCTGACCGGCCCCGTATCGCAAGCAGCGCTGTTCCTGGATCGCCTTTTAGCCGGAAATCTTCTCTCTGAGGGCTTGCTTGAGGCAATGCAGACAGCACGACCGTTGGGCGGCCCGATGTCTGGACGTCCCTGGATCACAGCCGGCTACGGACTAGGCGTGATGAAAGGTTCAGTCGACGGCGGACTGCCGCTATGCGGACACACAGGATGCGGGCCTGGCAGCGTCATTGCCGTTTACCGCGTGACCGATGGTGATGCATCGGCTTGCGGTGCTGTTTTTGCGGCGGGTGCCACTGAAGGAGGCATCGAGAACCGGGTTGCGGGAGCGCTTGTAAAAGCCATGCGAGGCATCACTTGAAAAAAGCCCACCCGTTCACCGCCCTGTATCTCCGGCCCCTGGAAAACCTGAATACGGTCATCAAGGCCCAGGCAGAATTCTACTCGGGGAAGATCGAGGCCGTGCAAGCCAGCCCCGACGGCCTCAGAAATCGGTGATCAACGTCCCCTCGATACGCTCGGCAAACCCTCCACCGAAGACCTTGGCCGGTGTAGCGAAACCCGACAGGCGCTCGCCGTCCAGCACCCGCCGTGCTGCCTCCACTGCCGCCAGAGGCGTGTAGGAATAGCCGTTCACGGTTTCGATCACCGACCGGGCGATTACTCTGTCAACGCCAATGACCTCAACCACTGCTCGGGCACGATGCGCCTCCCTTTCCTCGGGCGTCGGACCATCGGGCAGTTTTGAGAGATCGCCTTCTGGAAACGCATCGCCTGAAATGTGCACGAACATCGCGATGTTCGGAATGCCCGTCGAGTGCCAGCCCGTCACCAGATCACCAAACGACAGCGGCACGCACAGGACCGGGCCGTCACCGAAATCGAAATGACGCGGTGTTGCGTCAGGCGTTGCGATCAGTTCGCCATCGACCCTCGCCATGACCCCTGCCCCGATGATTTCGCTGACGCTCATGGCCGAGCCACGGGACATCGAGCCTGGGACTTGAAGCGCGATGCTCAGTGCGCAAGGCTGCTCGACACGCCTGGCCACATGCACCGCCAGCGAATCCGTCGGCACCACGTCCCAACCCACACCCGGCAAGAGCATGACGTGATGCGCAGCGGCTTCTGCGCCGAGTTGCTCGGACAGTCGGTAGACGTTGATCTCTGCGGTGATATCCAGATAGTCGACCCCGGCCGTGATACAGGCGCGCATCAACGGCTCTGCGGTGTGCGCAAAGGGGCCGGCGAAATTGAGCAGGACCGAGATACCAGACAACGAACCCGCCACATCCGCGTCGGCATTGAACACCCGAAACGGCACCTCCAGTTGCGCAGCAAGTTCGGTAAGACGCGCGTGATTGCGCCCGGCGATTTCGAACCGCAGGCCCAGCGCTTTCGCTCGTTCAGCGGCCATGCGGCCGGTATAGCCGGTGGCGCCGTAGATCAGTAGTGCGCTCATTGGGCGTGCTGCCATTTTTTATAAACGAATTCGAGGCTGTACCCATCCGGGTCCAGCACATTGGCGGCGTAGTAATCCGGGTCGTAGTGCAGACGCGCGCCTGGCGCGCCGTTGTCGACTGCGCCCTCTTTCATGGCCGCGGCGTAAGCGGCGTCCACTTCAGCCTTGCTCTTGGCGACGAACCCCACATGGGCGGCACATCCTTCAACGATCCCCTCACGCAGCCAGAAAAACATCCGGCCATGGGCGCCGAAGCCTTTGAGGTCGGGATGCCCCGGCGGGCCGTCCTTGCCGTCGTAGTCCAGGCGCGCGGTGATGCCCAACGGCGCCAACGCCGCTTCATAGAAACGGATGGAGCGGGTGATGTCGCTGACCGACAAAAAGACATGATCCAGCATTGCGTAATCCTCAAAGGGTGTAGCTGTCGGCGGCTCAGATGTTGTAGCCGCCCGCGACTTCGATGGTCTGGGCGTTGATCCAGCCGCCGTCCTGCGACAGCAACATGGCGATCACGCGTGCGACGTCCTCCGGTTCACCTACCCTGCCCAGCGCAGTCTGCCCCGCCAGCAAGGCCTCGAACTCATCGTTCAAGCCACCGCCAAGCTCGGTGCGGATCGCGCCGGGTGACACGGCGTTGGCCCGAATCCGTCGTTCGCCAAACTCCTTGGCCATGTAACGCGTGAGCACTTCGAGCCCGCCCTTGAACGCCGCGTAAGGCGCAACACCCGTCGTGGCGACGCGGGTGGTCGCGCTGGTCAGGTTGACGATACTCGCGCCGTCCGCCAGCAGCGGCAGCAATGTCTGCGTGAGGAAGAACGGGCCTTTGAGATGGACATTGAACAGGCCATCGAACTGCGCTTCGCTGACGCTGGCCAAGGGATTGAACAGACCATAGCCGGCATTGTTGACCAGACCGTTCAGCGTGGTGACGCCCCAGGTCTCGTGCAAGGCCAGTGCCACTGACTCGCGAAACCCGGAGAAGCTTGCAACGTCAGCCACATCAAGCTTCAGCGCGATGGCCTTGCCTCCCGCGTGCTCGATACGTTCAACGACCGAAGCGGCTGCTTCCGGATGGCTGTTGTAGGTCAGGATGACACCCATACCCCGTTGAGCAATGTGCTCGGCGGTACTGGCACCGATGCCGCGACTTCCACCCGTAATGACGATGACGCTCATGTGCTGATCCTCAGTGCTTCGAATGAGGACTCAGCGTACTGATCACCCCAACCCGGAGCGCACCCGTTTCTGCTCGAAACCTGCCTGTTTCTGCTTTTTACTTGCAGCACATCAGCGTCTGCCCTCAGCATGCCCGGCATGGACAATCAATTGAACGAACTCAGGTCACTCGCGGCCAAGGCGGAGAACCGGCGAACGGAAACCGGCATTCCCCGCGTGGCCATGGTCAAGGGCAAGATCCCCGAGCACATGCTCGCGGCGGTCTATGACCCGATGATCAACGTGATTCTGCAAGGCAGCAAAAGCATGACTGTGGGCGACCGCACGCTGCGCTATGACCCCGCGACCTACTTCGTGATGTCCATCGACCTGCCTGCCGTGGGCTCGGTGCATCCTGCCGAAACTGGGGAGCCGTATCTGGCCGTCAGCCTGACACTCGACCCGACAGTGTTATCCACGTTGTTTGCCGACCTGCCCGAACCTGCCAGTCGTCTCAATCACACGCCCGGCTTTTCAGTCGCGTCCATGACTACCGATCTGATGGACGCCTGGGTTCGAATGTTGAGGCTGATAGGTGACCCGGCAGCCATCGCAGCCCTGGCCCCGGTCTACGAGCGTGAAATCATTTTCCGCGTGCTGCAGGGGCCCCTTGGCTGGATGCTGCGAGAGATCGCGGCGCCCGACAGCGCGATGGCCCGTGTGAACCTGGCGGTCCAGTGGATCCGCCGCGACTTCGCTCAGCCCATCGGCGTCGAACGCCTGGCGGAGCGAGCCTCGATGAGCGTCTCGGCGTTTCATCGGCACTTCAAGGCCGTGACCAACCTGAGCCCGTTGCAGTATCAGAAACGCGTGCGCCTGCTCCAGGCCAGAACACTGATGGTGGCGAATGCGAAGAGCGTCATGGCGGCTGCGTTCGAGGTCGGCTATGAAAGCGCGACCCAGTTCAGCCGGGACTACGCGAAGCTGTTCGGCCTTCCCCCCTCTCAGGATGCGAGCAGAATCCTTGGGCAAGCGCGAGTCATTGCAGACGATTGAACGGCATACCACAGGTAACTGTGACTTGCAGCTTTCGGCTAAAAGCGGTCGCTCATTGCAGAGGAATACATCCCGATGTTCCCAGCCAATTTGCTTCTTTCCTGAGTCAAAACTCGTTTGCGACTGCCGTACGCCATCCTCATGCCTGAGCTCCACCGACACGCATGCTGCAAGTTGCCGTGTGGGTCCATGCTCTTGGCTCAGTGACTGCTCCGGGAACAAGGCTCGCCATACTCGGTGGCTTCTGGCGAGCAACAATCCAAGGGCATCGAGGCGGAAATCAAGGCCCGCCTGGACCGGAACTGGGACTGTTGGCCTCCTACACCTACACCTACACCCACGCCGAGATCACCAAGAGCAACAACGGTGACCAAGGCAATCGCCCGGCCAACGTGCCCAAACACATGGCCTCCGCGTGGCTGAACTACACCTTCCATGACACGGCGTTGAAGGGCTTGAGCCTGGGCGGAAGTGTTCGGTATACCGGCGTGTTGTACGGCGACAACGCCAACACCTGCCACATCGACAACTACACACTGTTCGATGCCGATGCGAGCTACCCGATAAACCAGAGCGTGACGGTCTCGGTGAACGCGCAAAATTTGCTCGACACGGACTACGTCGCTTCTTGTGATGACTCATACGAGTGCTATCCGGGTATGCGCCGTACGTTGCTGACCAGCGTGAAATATTCCTGGTGATCAGAGTACGTTCAATCGTGCAGATGCCTTTCAGGTACTGAACCAGAGTGAGGCCGTCGACATCATCACTGCCGACGGCCCCGCAGCTCGTCCAGACTCCACCGCCTGTGTCGCACGCGACGTGAGCGGTGTCATGAAACGAAACATCTGGTTTTTCATCGCCCCCTCGGGTCTCATGATAAATTCTCGCCCCGCCTTCTAACCCATAGAGGGCATTCAAGGAGAGAAACACGTGATCAAGTCTTCGTTGATTGGCGTACTGCTGACACTGGCATCCGCATCGGCCTTTGCAATGAGCTGCGACAGCCCTAGAAACGCCTATGACCGGACATACTGCGCGTCGCTGAAAATGGTTCAGTCGGATCAGGACATCAATGAACAGTACAAGAAAACCATGAGCGCTCTGAACCCGGATCAAAAGAAAAAAGTCAAAGATGCTCAGATCCAGTGGATCAAAATCCGTGACAACGCATGCTCCAACGACGGCCTGCTCTACTTGGGTTGCGCCAACGAAAAGACCGAGGCGCGTATCGTGATACTCAAAGCCATTGAGCGTGAATGCCGCGCTGCGGGCTGTGACGACGCCAAGCTGTCGCAAGTCGAGTAGACCGTACCCACCGGGTGCCTTGCTGCCATGCCAAACGCCCCTGCCGTGCGCCCTCTGTAGCAGCACGGCTTGCTGGCGGTAGCGATCTCAAATACACCTCCGCGGGCAAGCCCGGCGGCTACGGAATCAAGTGCCTGCGTAGAAGCCGTTAAATCCTTTCACAGGATCGTCAGGCCTTGCCCGTGAGTGATCTGCTCATACATCCAAACACTGCGGTGATTGCGCGCATACCCACCCATCGCTGAGACGGTGCCGCTTTGGATGTGGTCCAGGTAACGGAACATGTTTCCCGGTGAAATCAAACGCACCGGATAGTCGATGGCCGCCCCTCGCGAGTGACTGCCTCCAGTTCTTCCCGAAGTAAACTGGCGCCTGGCAGTTGGGGAATTGGGCAGCGACGACAACATGCGATCCGACCAGTACATCAGTCGCACTCCTCAAGATCGGGGAAGTCAGAAGCATCACCGGACGGCAGTCGTGACAACCCGGTCAAAGCTAACCCTGAAGTGTACCGTCTGCCGTCAATCAACCTTTCGAAACGTGATACTTATTCGGCGACTTCCCAAGATTGGATGCGGGTAATCTGCTACCGGTAGGATGCCATGGTAACGCAACCGATCTTCTCCTCCCCAGACAACAGCGTCGCCATGGTGTAGCAGTGTGCGTAGCGTCTTGTCGCTGCGCTCATGCCCTCCAAACAGAAATGTCGCTGTCATGCCTAATGAAATCGTGACGACCGGCTCTTCCAAGTTTCGTTCGTGTTTATCCTGATGGAGAGACAGTTTTGCACCCGGCAAATACCGATTGATGACACAGGTGTTCGGTTCGAACCGTTTGAAGCCAGCCGTCAGTGCGATTTGACTGGCGAGATGTGCAAACCCTGCTGGTATTTCTGGCCATGGCTTGCCCGTCTCCGGATTGACCTCGGAGTATTTGTAACCGAACCGGCTCGACGTCCAGCCGAACTTTCCACAATTGATAAGAGAGACCGACATTGCAAGGCCGCTCGGTGTTTTCATCTTCTGAAATGGCGAGCGCGACTCCAAAGAAGCTATACCATCAAGCAGCATTTTCTCGTCAGGCATTGCAAAACCCGGCAGCACGAAAGCACTCGTTCCCAATGCGACAGCGGCGTTGCTCTCTACTTCATCGAACAGATCCCGCATTCTTACTCTCTTTTTCCAGCTGGGCATAATGCCAATCAGTGCAAATTCTTTACGCTCAGGTGTTCGGCGGCCTTGCAAACACTGTGTTCTCGAAATACCACCAGAAATATCACCATCACATTCAGGTCGACACCATGGAATACTTTTCCGTCCATCTCCATGGCCCAGTTACGCGTTGGACTTAAGAAAGCTACTGACCGACATACGGGTGACCGTATTGCACCCCAGTAACGTCATCACACCGCTGAGGGCGGGATGATCGTAATGGTCTTCCATCGCCTTTTTTGATTCCCACTGACCTGTTAATACCCACAAATCACTGTTGGCTGGGCTTTGCACGGCATGGTAGGAAATACTACCCGCCGTATTTTGAAGATGACTCACCAACGCTGACAGCGGAGCCTCTAGCCTGTTGGCCAATCCTCGAACGGTATAAACCTCAATGATGCTTATGGCTTCGATCATCACAATGGTCCTTTAAGCTGGTGAACAGGACTGCCAAAGACAGCGCCGGGTAACCGGAGTCCGTGGGCAGCCACTCCTGATCGACAACGAGCGAGCTACGGCGCCCCTCATGAGAGCGCCGTAGCGATGCTGCCGATCTGCTAATCCTCAAGTCGGTACATGGCGACCGCCGCGCCAGTCGGACCTTGAAGTCAGAGTCCCTCGGGCCACGACTCCACGATGAATACGGTGGCCTTGGACGCGGCCTGACGCATTGCCTTGAGGGGGGCGTACTCCGGGGAGTTGTACCAAGCGTGCGCCTCTTCGACGGTCGGAAACTCGAGCACAACGCTGGAGTCCACAGGTCCATTTTCCATGGCGACGTTGATAACAGGACCCGCAAAAAACTTCACGCCCTGGCTCTTGACGACCGGGATCGCCAAGTCGCGATATTTCTGGAGCAATGCTTTGTCGTGAGCGCTGTGCACGACGAAGATCAGATAGGCACTCATGGTTCACCTCTGTTTTTAAATGAAATGGCTCAACAAGGCATACATTGCCTGCCGAGCAAACGATCACCGGCTATCGCGCCATATAAAGCGCGCTCCAGTAATTTAAATAGTTCGCCGAACGGAAACGCCGATATTGCTGACTTATTGGATGAGCATGCCGAGAGGCAACAGCGGCCCAACAGGCAGGTAATCGAACTCGTGCAGATTTTCCTTGGTAAGCGGAAGTTCACCGATAAGCGTTTTGGCTTCGTCGACGGAGTCGACGTTCAACAGGAATACTGCACCCTTCATTTCGTCACGCAGCCAGTGCTGTTCGATCTTTCCGTCCAGATAAAGTTTGAGCGTAGCCGGCACTTCAAGGGGAAAAATTCGGTTCCCTTGTTCTTCGGTGAAAGGCTTCAAGGTTCCGATGGCCAATACTTTCATGTTTGTTCTCCGTAGAAGTTTGCTGTCGGGGTCGACAAGCACAATGTAAGCGCCCTACTTCATCGGAACTATCGTCGTTTAGGACATTCGGCGGATCGTTTACGACAATCGTATTCGACCGCCACGTCTGGCCGTTTTATTGGAGGTCGGCTCGTAGTTCGCGCACGGTCCGACCGGTCCGGCGCCGCAGCAAGCTTCTTAAAGTCGCGGTGTCTGCATAACCGACCTCGCTTGCGATTGTCTCTAGATCCTGCCCCTGAGAGACAAGATGTTGTGCACGGTCCACACGCAAGTCCTGGAAAAAGGCGAGTGGCGATTTGCCGAGTACCGCCCCGGTCCGGCGCTGCAGCGTACGGGGAGTAACCGCCAGTGCGCTGGCCGCATCCTGGAGTGAGAAACCCGTTGCGAGACGGTCCCGCGCCCATCGTTCAAAACGCTCTACCAGCGGGTCAGCACGGGCGAGGAAATCGGGCATGATGTACTTCGCTTGAGACGGCCGCTTGTCGATGAGCATTATTCGCGCGACGAGCTCAGCTATTTCGGGGCTTGCCTGGCGTACCAGCCACAGGGCAAGATCGAGATGCCCCATAGTCGCTCCCGCAGTCACCACGCGGCCTGCCGCGACGATTATTCGCGACTCGTCTAGCCTGATATTGGGATAGCGTTGACGAAACAATGGGGAGAGTGGCCAGGATGTCGTCGCTTCCTGATCATCAAGCAAGCCTGCTTCGGCCAGCAGGAAGGTCCCAATGCAGGCTCCAGCCACATTAATGCCGCTGGCGTGCCAGCTGCGCAAATACGCGATTGCTTCAAGAACATCCTTGCGGCCTAACGTCTCGATCAACTGTTCCGGTTGCTTGGCGTTAACGGCTGGCACCACTACCCAATCCGGCTTTTGAACCCCGCTTGCTGGCTCGACGGCAGCAGTGAAGCCAAGGGCGGTGCGAATGCTGCGCCCTGCTCCCACAATATCCACCGTAAAGAGAGGCATGGTGACCCCTTGGCCGGACGCCAGGTCGTTTGCGGTGGCGAACGTGTCCAACAGCACGCTTAGACCGGAATCAAAAACTTCATCAACGACGAGAATCGCTATCTTCATGTCGTAAACAGTCCTGAGGTTATCATTTACGACCATAGTATGGTCGGTGAGCCAGAGGCGAGCTAGTCATCACATGATCGACGGCAGCACCAATAAGCGATGCAGATCATCTGTGGCGCTACCGACCACCGGTTTGGGGCGTAGAAAGAAGCCGGGGACCTGGATCGCCAAAAGCCTCCCCTGAACGGATACATGGCTCAAATGATCAAGCTGCTGATCCGCACCCGATCACAGCTACCTGAGAGATTTGATAAATGGGTAATTCCAACAGCCGTCTCGCCAACGGACTGGTCGTGCAGTGGATACAGATAATCCGATACAACAACCATTCTCGTATGATATTAAGTCTCATTAATAAAACGACACATGTATCTGCCCATGGCCACTGCCAACTCAGCCCGACTGACCCTCCTCTACGAACAGCAGCATCGCTGGCTGAGAAGCTGGCTGTACCGTCAACTGGACTGCTCGCAACGCGCTGCCGATCTGATGCAGGACACCTTCATGCGCTTGCTGACCAGCGATGAAACCCTTGAGGTCCGTCAGCCTCGACCGTTTCTGGCCAAGGTGGCGCGCAGCGTGTTGTCCAATCACTACCGCCGTGCGCGTCTGGAAAAAGCCTACCTTGACGCATTGCAGGCAGATCCTGAGCGGGTCGGGCCGGACCTCGCGACGCAGTTGATTCTGTTCGAGACCCTGGTGCAGCTGGATGAAGCGTTGACCGAGCTGGACATCCCGGTGAGGCAGGCGTTTCTCTGGTCACAACTGGACGGCCTGGCGCACGGCGAGATCGCAGAGCGGCTGCAGATTTCCATTGCCACGGTCAAACGCTACATCGTCAAGGCCGGCGCCCGATGCCTGATGGTTGCCTCACCGGCGGCGGGCTGGCAGTGAGTCGGCTCGTGACCGGTGCACAGCGTGCAGATGCCCAGTTGTCGCTGGAGGTGTGCGAGAAGGCGATGGAGTGGTGGCTGGAGCTGCAAGGCAACGACGTGGACTCGCCCACCCTCGCCGCCTTCACATCCTGGCGCAACGCTCACAGCAGCCATGAGCTGGCCTGGCAGCGGGCGCAGGCATTGTCCGGGAAGCTCAGCGCATTTCGTCAGGCGGGAGACTCGCGTCTGGCCAGGCGCGCATTGCTCACACCGACGGAGGGCATCAGCCGGCGCCGAGCAATCAAGGGGCTGGCGGTACTGCTCGCCGCCGGTACCAGCGCATGGAGCGCAAAGGACGCCACGCTGGTCCAGCATTTCCGGGCCGATTACAGCACCGGTGTCGGTGAACAGCACAGGGTGGCGCTGAGCAGCCAGCTGGAGGTGTTGCTCAACACCCGCAGCGCGCTCAACGCCGGGCTTGTCGATCACCAGTGGCGCATCGACCTGCTCCGTGGCGAAGTGCTGATCGATACCTCGGTGAGCCCACCCTTGCTGCTCAAGACCGATCAGTTGCAGGCAACCGCAGCCAGTGCGCGCTTCAGTGCCAGGCTGTTCGATAACGGCACGACCGTGCTGGAGGTGTTCAGAGGCTCGATGCAGATCACCCCGCGCCAGGCGTCGGGCAGCGTCGTTTTGAATGCCGGGGAACAAGCACGTTTCAGCCCTCTGGCCCTGCTTGAACGAAGCACGCTGCAGGCGTCTTCGGCCGCCTGGTCGCAAGGCATGATCGTCGCCCACGGCCAACCGCTACGCGCTTTTCTCGAAGAGGTCGCACGCTACCGGCGCGGGCATTTGGGCTGCGATGAGGCATTGGCCAACCTGCGCGTCTGGGGTACGTACCCACTGGCCGACAGTGATCGCGTGGTCGATGCCGTGGCCCAAACCCTCAAGCTGGATGTCCAGCGCTTCACCCGGCTGTGGGTCAACCTGAGCACGCCTGCCTCCACGGTTTGAAAGAATGTTCCCATCGATGAGCCGTTTCGATTTCTGGCGAGACTCATAGGCCAGACATCAGCGTTCAAAGGAAACGGCACACCATGCAATACGGCAACAGATCAGCACTTCTCGCCCCCTCCACAGCCTCTGTGCTCAGCGCGATCGGCTACGCCTGCACGGTCGCCATGCCAGGCTGGGCGCTGGCCGCCGACAGCAGCATTCGTCATTACGACATCCCTGCTACCTCACTAGCCAGCGCACTCAACCAATTGGGGCAACAGGGGCAGTTGCTGTTGTCGTTCCCCGAGGGCCTGACCGACGGCCAGACCAGCCATCCGCTCAAGGGTGACTACACCGCCGAGAGCGCCTTGCAAATACTGTTGCAAGGCACTCAGGTGGTCGCGGTGCCTCAAGGCGACGGGCGCTACACCTTTATGCGGGCTGCCGACTCATCGGCCGTGCAACTGCAGGCGACCTCCATTTCCGGCATGGCCCTGGGGCTGATCACCGAAGGCACCGGTTCATACACCACAGGCGCAACCACGACGGCCACCAAGCTGCCGCTGACCCTGCGGGAAACACCGCAGTCAGTCACCGTGGTCACTCGCCAGCAGATCGACGATCACGGCTCGCTGGACATCGGCGACGTGCTGCGCAATACACCGGGGGTTTCGCGCCAGGCGTACGACAGCGAGCGCATGGAGTACTCGACCCGGGGCTTCGCCATCACCAACTACCAATACGACGGCATCAACACCATCTACGACGGCGTGTATGACGAAGGCACCACCCATGTCGACATGGCGACCATCGACCGCGTCGAAGTGATCAAGGGCGCCACGGGGCTGATGACCGGCTCAGGCGACCCCTCTGCCACCGTCAATCTGGTGCGCAAGAAGCCGACCCGCGACTTCAAGGCCTCCGTGAGTGGCAGCGCCGGCTCATGGGACGCCTACCGTACCGAAGCCGATGTGTCCGGCCCGCTCAACGACAATGGCAGCGTCCGCGGCCGCGTGGTGGGCGCTTACCAGGATCGCAAGTCCTACCAGGACCACTACTCACAGAAAAAGAACGTGTTTTACGGTGTGCTCGAAGCAGACCTGACACCCGACACGATCCTGACGTTCGGCATCGATCAGCAGGAAGTCACCCCGCGCGGGTCAACCTGGACCGGCAACCCGGTCTACTACTCGGACGGAGGCCGCACTGACTTCTCCCGCAGCTTCAACCCGGGTGCCGACTGGAGTCGGCGGGACTTCGAATCGCTGACCTACTTCGCCAACCTGGAGCAAGCGCTGGCCAACGACTGGAAACTGAAAGTCAGCCTCGACCAGAGAACCACCGACCACGACACGCGCCTGGCGTCCGCCAGCGGTGGCAACCCAGACCGCCTCAGCGGTGAAGGCATGTTCCTGTACTGGGGTCGCTGGGAAGGCCATCGCGTACAGAACACCGCTGACATCAACGTGTCCGGCCCTTTCACGCTGGGCGGACGCGAACATGAGCTGGTCGCCGGCTTCATGGCCTCTCACTCCCGCCAGACCGGTGCGACCTACGACACCTCGGCGTTCAGCGAAGTCCCGGGCAGCATCTTCGACTGGGATGGGCACCTGGCCGTACAGAACTTCCCCAAGAACGGCAAATACGAGCGCACCCAAAGCCAGAACGGAATTTACCTCGCCACGCGGCTGCGTCCTGCCGATGACCTGTCGGTGATTCTTGGCACACGCCTGAGCACCTTCAAGTACAACGAAGACTACCGCTACAACCCCGGCGCCGGCATCGACGACACCCATGCCTCATACCAGCAGCACGGCGTGGTGACGCCTTACGCGGGCGTGATCTACGACCTCGACGATGTGTACTCGGTGTACGCCAGTTACACCTCCATCTATCAGCCGCAGGTCTACAAGGACAGCAACGGCTCGACCCTCGATCCCATGGAAGGCGACAGCTACGAAACCGGTGTGAAGGCGGCCTGGTTCGACGGGCGACTCAACGCCAGCCTTGCGCTGTTTCGCATCGAACAGGACAACGTCGCCGAGTCCATCGGCACCAATCCGGTGACCAACGAAGGCATCTACAAGGCCATCAACGGCGCCACCACCAAAGGCGTGGAGCTTGAACTGGCTGGCGAGTTGGCGGATGGCTGGAACCTGTCGGCGGGCTACACCTATGCGCGTACCCGCGATGCCGACGATCAACGCATCTATGGCTTTCCGCTGACCACCACCAAGCCGGAACATGTGGTGCGGGTGTTCTCGAGCTACCGCCTGCCGGGCGCGCTGGACAAGGTGACGGTGGGTGGCGGAATCAGCTACCAAAGCAGCTTCTACGGCAAGATCTACAGCAACACGGTGGGCGACTACACACGCATCAAGCAAGGTGGCTTCAGCCTCGTGGACTTGATGACCCGTTATCAATACAACGAGCACCTGAGCTTCGCGGTCAATGCCAACAACGTGTTCGACAAACGCTACCTCACCGGCCTCGGCAACTTCGACACCAGCTATTACGGCGAACCCCGCAACATGATGCTGACGACCTGCTGGGATTTCTGACCGCAGCGAATGAAAGAAGGCTCCGTGTGCCTGAGCCGAGGCTGCCCGTCGCGGCCGGTGAACCTCCTCGCCAGCAGACGCAGAAAAGTGTCATGGCTGGTTACACGCCACGGCATTTTCCAGAGCCTGACAAGGCATCAGGCAGAACGGAGCCATCCGTCGGCCTGATGTGAAACGCAGAGCCCGGAGGCTGCGGATTACTTCGCGGTAATCACCGACAGTTTGGTGATCCCGGCCTTTTCGATCGAGGCCATCGCCCGCGCCACTTCACCGTAGTTCACCCCGTTGTCGGCCTGCAATTGCACACGCACATCGGCGTTCCTATCCTTGGCGGCGCGCAGGTTGGTTTCCAGCAGGTCCGGCTGGATCTCGTCCTTGTTGATGAACAATTTGCCTTTGTCATCGATGCTCACCACCAGCGGGTCTTTCTGCTCGACCGGTGCGACCGCTTCGGTCTTGGGCAAGTTGATCGGGATCGAGTTGGTCAGCAGCGGCGCAGTGACGATGAACACCACCAGCAACACCAGCATCACGTCCACCAACGGCGTGACGTTGATTTCGCTGAGCACTTCATCGCTGTCCTGGGTAGAGAAAGCCATCTCAGGACGCCTCCTTCACTTTCTGCCCGGCAGCGGCGGCGCCGGACTTCAGCGCCGGGTGCAGCAGCACGCGGAAGGCGTTCTTCTGCGCCAGGCTGTAGAAGTCGTGGGCGAAGTCGTCGAGGTCGGCGGCGGTCAGTTTCAGGCGACGCAGGTAGTAGTTGTAAACCAGCACCGCCGGCACGGCGACGGCGATGCCGACACCGGTGGCGACCAGTGCGGCGCCGATGGGGCCGGCCACGGTTTCCAGACTCGCCGAGCCGGCCGCGCTGATGCCCTTGAGCGCCGACATGATGCCCCAGACCGTGCCGAACAGGCCGATGAAGGGCGAGGTGCTGCCGATACTGGCGAGGATCGCCAGGCCGGTTTCCAGCGAGCGGCGTTCACGCACGATCTGTTGGCGCAGGGCGCGTTCCAGGCGGTCTTGATGGTTGATCGCATGGCTCAGGTCGGTGGCCTGACCGCCTTCGGGAATCTGGATCGCGGCGTAGCCAGCCAGCGCCACGCGCGCGGCAGCACCGGGTTGGCTGTGGGCCAGTTCGGCAGCGGAATCCAGGCTGGAAGCGGCCCAGAATTGCTTGTGGAATTTGCGGTCCTGCCCTTTCAGTCGGCTGAACTGCACGCCCTTGAGCAGGGCCAGGCCCCAGGTGGCCACGGAAAAGACGATCAGCAGCCAGATGACTGCGTGTTCAATGGACTCGAAAGGTGATGCGATAAGGTTCATGAAAGGCTCTCCAGCAAGGCGTATGTCGGTGTAGCGATGCGCCTTTTGTCAGGTAGCCCGCGGTGTTGCGAATCAGGTTCAGCGGTTACTTCAACTTGAAATCGATGGGCACGCTGACCCAGCCATCAATGGGGTCATTGCCCTGTTTGGCCGGCACGAAACTCCAGCGCTTGACCGCCGCCAATGCCGCGTCGTCGAGCTGCTCGCGGCCGCTGCTTTTCTGGATCTGGATCTCGCCGGGCTTGCCGCTGGCCAGCACGTGGACGCGCAGCAGTACCGTGCCTTCCCAGTTGCGGCGCATGGCCAGCGGCGGGTATTCGGGCGCCGGGTTGTGCAGGTAGCCGGCATTGGCCGAAGCCGGTGTGATCGGTGCCGACGCAGGTGGCGCAGGCGGTGCCGGTGCAGCCACGGGTTGCGGCGCCGGAGCAGGTGCAGGCGGCTGCTCAACCGGTTTGGCCACAGGCTTGGGCGGCGGCTTGACCACCGGTTTGGGTTTGGGCACCGGCTTGGGCGGTGGTGGCTTGACGGCCAGTTCGTCCTCGACCGGCGGTGGCGGTTCGACCACCGGTTGCGGGACCGGCTCCGGTGGCGGCGGTGTTTCCACCACCGGCGGTGCCGGCTGGGAAAACTCGATGGTCATCGGCGGGATTTCCGGCGGCACCACCGGTAACGCGGGCGCAGGCGAGCTGTTGACCCAATAAATCACCGCGCCGTGCAAGACCAGCGCGAACACACCCAGCAGCGTTGCCTCGCGACGGCCGAGAATCCGCTTGGGCGTGGTGTGCAGCCGGGATAACGCCAGAGGGCCTCGATAGACCCGACCCAGATCGAGCAACTCGCCGGGCGCAGGCGGCAAGAACACCTTCAAGGCGCTTGCAGCATTCGGGGCATTGCCCATACATGAACTCCTGTGAGTACGGTCAGTGAAGAAGGCCGGAACAGAGCGTCTGACGCGTCGATCCGGCCGACATCAGGGGCGATACTCCACTACTTCTGTTAGCGCTTAAAGGAATGTTTTCGTTCGATGTTATTCGAATTTTTCATAACCATTTACGACCGGAACATCAACCCAGAACGATCTCGTCCTTGATCGCCCAGGCCCGTTGCAACGGCAGCGGATCGATCCAGCCATCGAAATCGAAGTCCTGTTCGATGAAGCCCTCGGCCAGCAGAAAATCCTTCTGACGGCGCAAGCCTTCCAGGTAAATCGGCGACAGCTTCGGCTCGAACGACAGATGCAAGCGACTGCCGAAGGCCAGCAGCACGCTCTCCTCGTCCGTGGCGGTTTCGGCGGCAATCGTCGTCACCACTTCTTGCGGATGGTCCTTGGCCCACTCGTAGGTCTTGAGCAGCACGGCCAGGTAACGAGTCACGATGTCGGGCGAGTTGATCAAGGTCTGCCGGTCGACCGTGATCGGCCGTGGCGAGCCTGCGCTCAGGCGCAACAACGGATCTTCCTGATCGTTGATGTTGATGATCGGCCGCAGACCCTGGGCCAACGCGCGGGCGCTGCCAGCGCCCTTGATGAAGATCGCGTCCACCGTGCCGTTGAGCAACGCCAGGGTCGGAATCGCGTGATGATCTTCACGGGTTTTTGACACTTCCTTGAGGTCCCACTCGGGGGCTGCGATGTCGACGAACTCGACGCTGTCGCGGGGAACGCCACCCAGTTGCAGCGCCGTCAGCAGACCGCGCAAGCCTTCGGCGCGGCCGACGTCGACCAGATCGCTGGCGGTCTTGCGCACCACGCCCAACTTGCGTCCGCGCAGGTCGGCCACGCTGTGGATGTCGCTGTCGCCATGCACGAACACCAGCTGTTCTTCGTCGACCCAGGTGATCCCCACGACCACTGTGTCCTGGCCTTGCGCCTTGGCCCAGATCGGCGGCACGTTGCCGCCCTCGCGGAAGCTGCCGGCCAGGCTGTGGTGGAAATGCGACTCGCGGACAGCACGATCCCGGGAGGCGCGAATCGAGTCGAGGGTGATGCCATGGCGGGCGAATTCTTTCTGTAGCCACTGCTTGTGCTGAGCGATGCCCGACGTGGTCGGCACCGGGCAACGGGTGTACCAGATCGCGGCGGGGGCACCGGTCGGGCGTTGTTCAAGCGCTGCATGGGACATGTCAGTCTCCTTAAAGATCAGTGAGGCGATTGGAAGGTGCATGCCCGACAGCAGTCAGGTGGTTGTTGGCCAGCGTGACGGCGGGGTTCGCCGCCCTCAGTCCTGCGGCAGATCGCTCACGGGCCGGGTTCTGGCGGGTTTTTCCCGGACCAGGCTCAACTCGATCACCGTGTCGTGCAGCGCCAGTCGTGGCTTGGCCGGCTCGATGCGGATGCCATCGTGCAACGGCACTGTGCAGGCCAGCTTCACCTCACCGTCGATGCGCATCGCACACAACTTGCACAGGCCGCGTCGACAGGACAGCGCATAACCCAGGTTGGGCTCGAACACCCGCTGCGCATATTGCAGTGCGGTGCTGACGGACGCGCCCTCCCAACTGTCGATGCCCAGTTCGAGCCCGGCCGGTGGCGGCAGGCGGATCTCCAACTGACGCAACGCGCCGTCGCGCCACAGGGTCAGGTGCAGCAACATGTCATCCTCCTCGGAACACCCTTGCTCACGGCCGCGCCTGCAGGGCAAATGCCACCGGCGCAGTGTGACGGGACAAGACGCCAGCGCTCTGGCGGATCAACGTGTGGTTCAGTTCGCCGGTAAAGGTGCCTTTGTGATCGTGGCGCTGATGGGCGCCGATGGAATGACGGCGACCGATGGCCCCGAGCAGCGCCGATTCGATCACCGTGAACGCCGCCTGGCACTCCAGCGCATCGCTCCAGTCGCGGTTCCACAGACGCTCGCGGGTACGGCAGGCCAACTGGCCGAGACTGCTGTCCTTCAATTCTCTGAGTGTGCCCAGCGCCTGCTCCAGCGACTGCGCCGTGCGCACCGGCCCGAGCGCACTTTCGGCGAGCCGCGCTAGGCTTTCCTTGAGCTCGAACGGCGCCACGCCGCTGCTGCGCTGGAACGGTTCTTCGGTCTCGGCGAACGCCTGCTGATGGTTGTCGCTGACGCGGTCACGCGCCCTGCGCTGCTGCGCATCCCGGGCCGCCGCCACACCGGCGATGCGCCCCTGCACCAGCACCTGCGCCCCGGCATTGCCGGACAGCCGATTGGCGCCATGCAACGCCCCGGTGGCTTCACCGCAGGCATACAGTCCGACCACACCAGTGCTCGCGCCGGTATCGATGCGCACGCCGCCCAGCGAGAAATGCGCCGCCGGTGCGACTTCGATGGCATACCCCTGCCTGATCCGCTCCACCAGCGGCGTCATGTCGAAACCTTCCCATTGCCAGTCGGCGCTGACCGAGCGTGACAACGAGGGAAAGTGATCGATGATGTCGTTGGGCAGATGCTTCCACGACAGATAGACACCGCCGTTGGGGCTGCCACGGCCTTCGTAGACCTCGGTCGCGCAGGCAGCAGACACCATGTCGCGGGTCGCCAACTCCATGCGCACCGGGTCCCAGCGCGCCATGAAACGTTCGCCGTAGCGATTCATCAGCCAGGCATGCACACCGCTCTGCGGGCCGAGAATCCAAGGGAACTGCAGGCCGCGCCAGATCGCAGGAGCGGCCAGGCAACACGGCAGGAACTGGGTCATTTCCATGTCGATCAACGTGGCGCCCGCCTCCACCGCCATGCGCTGGCCTTCGCCGGACAGCTCTTCCGGCGCGGTGCGCAGGCTCCAGTTGGAGGTTGCGCCACCCGTGGCGATCACCGTGCTGTGGCCGTAAAGGCTACAGACCTCGCCGCTGCGTCGATCCAGACCGAGCACACCGACCACCGCGCCGTCGCGCGTGAGCAAGCGGGTCGACTGAAAGTCCTCGCGAAAGCTGACCCCGGCCTGCACCGCAATCCGCGTCAAGGCGCGCTGCATGTCCACGCCGCTGATGTGAATACCGCGACCGCTGCTGTGCCCCGGCGCCCGCCGATTGACGCTGAACTTGATGCCCCAGTCGATCAACCGCCCCACTTCTGCACCGATGCCGGTGACCATGCTCTCCACCAGACGCTGATCGTTGAGCCAGGAACCGGCGCTGAGGGTGTCTTGCAGGAAGCGCTCTTCGGTGTCGCTCTCGTCGGCCTCGATGCCCAATGCACGCAGGCTTTCGCCGGCAATCGACACGCCGCCACCGGAGGTGATGGTCGCGCCGCTGCGGCCCACCAGGCCTTTGTTGATCACCAACACCGAAGCGCCGGCCTGGCGCGCATGAAACGCAGCCACCAGACCCGCCGCCCCTGCGCCCAGCACCAGCACATCCCAGGCAGCGTCAGACATGCCGCCAACCCTCGACGCTGAAATCAACGACCAGGCCAACGGAGGTCGGCGTCGGGCAACGGGGGTACCGCAGAGCAGGATCGGACATGGTAGAAGCCATCAATGAATCGGGGCGTGAGTGTTCACCGCGTATCCAGCGGTCAACTTTTAAATGCAACAGGGGGGGAAGTTCATTAATGGCGGACGTGGTCGCACGACATTCAACAGACACCTGAAGACTGATTATCCAAAGCGCCCCGTGCGAGGTGCAGCGAGTGTAATGGAAAGTCTTTTTAGTGGCATAGACCGTTACGTTCTGAGTTTATGACAGCCCATCGATTGACAGTAACAAGTTGAATACGCAGCCTGTGCCGCGCTGTTAACAAGAACAACTGTTTCTTCACTGTTGCCTGCGCAACAGTTGTGCCTGTCTAACAACAGCACAGCACTTTCCGATGCAACTTTCATTGTCGATTCGCTGCGGACATCCCTGATCAAATGACTGCCTTTTCGTTGTGGCTGAATAACTTCACTCCGTTACGCTCTATCCCGACCCGCACGTATCTTTCGGGGCAGGCCGTGTCGATGATCGGGATCTGGCTGCAGCAGACCGCCATGGCCTTGCTGGTCTACCGGCTTTCCGGCGAACAAGCCTTCGCCTTGGGCGTCAGCGCCTTGTGTTCCAGCGTGCCGGTGCTGCTGTTCGGCCTGTTCACCGGCGGCCTGGCCGACCGCTATAACCGGCGCAAGCTGCTGATCGTCTGCCACCTGCTGGAGATCGTCCTGACCTTCACCCTCGCTGCGCTGATCCAGACGGACCAGGTGCAGCTGGCGCATATCTTCGTCTTTGCCTTCCTCATGGGCTGCGTCAACTCGGTGTATTTCCCGACCCAACAAGCCTTTCTGTTCGACCTGGCCGGCATGGACAACATCCGCAAGCTGATCAGCATCAATTCGATGATCCTCAACGTCTGCCGCACCCTGGGGCCGACCCTGGCCGGGTATCTGGTGGCGCAGGTGGGGATGTCGGCGGCGTTCTGGGCCAACGGGCTGTCCTACTGGGTGGTGATCGCATCCCTGCTGGCATTGCGCGGCATCGAACAGAGCCACCCGCAGGGCCATGAACCGGTGCCGCTGCGCCGGGCACTGGACCACATCCGCGACACGCTGATCCTGCGCAATCTGTATCTGTGCTGCGCAACGCTGACCATGTTTGGGCTGGGCACGCTGGCCCTGCTGCCGGCGGTCGCCCAGGGTGATCCGCAGCGCACCGGGCTGCTGCTGGCCGCTGCGGCAGCCGGGTCGCTGGTGTACGCCTTCTTGCTGTCGCCGGTGATCAGCCATATCCGGCGCATGGGCCTGACCTTGTCCCTGACACTGATCTGGATGGGCTGTTGGCTGTTGGTCAGCGCGCTGACGGGCTGGCTGACGCTGCAATTGATCGCGCTGTTCATGTTCGGGCTGGCGACGTCTCAGGCCATGGTGACCTGTACCGGCATGGTGCAGATGCTCGCCCCGCCGAGCATGCGCGGCCGGCTGATGGGCATCTTCAGCATCATCGGTTTTGGTTTGCAGCCGATTGCCACGTTGATTGGCGGCTTTCTCGCCGACCGGCTGGGTGTGACCACCGCCATCGCCTTGTGGGCCATGGTGGCGGTCACGATTGCCAGCCTGCTTTTGGCGCAACCGCAATGGCGCGGCTGGGACCTGGCAAAACGTTGAGGGAGCTGGGACCGCGTACGCCGGCAAGCCGGACTGCTACAGGGGATTGCATACACCCACAAAGTTGAGGCCACCGCCAAAACCTGTGGGAGGGAGCTCTGCTCGCGATGGCGGTGGATCAGTTGGCGCAGCGTTGCCTGGACTGACGCTATCGCGAGCAGGGCTCCCTCCCACGGGTACGAGGTGTTTGCCAGGGATCGGTACGGCAACACAGCCGGCAGGATCACCCCAGTTTCCCGTGGGAGGGATCCGAGGTTACGAGGGTCGCGAAAGCGGTCTGTCTGACACACCGCATTCGCCAGCAAGCGCGCTCCTACGGCCTGCGGCCAGAATCAAAAGCAGATCACATGCGCCGCCCCGTAGCAGCCCGGCTTGCCGGCGGCAGCGCTCGGAAGGACGCCACCGCCGGCCAGTCAGGCGCTTACACGCGGGATTTACGCCCGGCGAATGGGTGGCTCGGGTCGTTGTAGCCCGGTGTCGAGGAATGCCCGGTCACCACCAGATCATCGATGAACGCTTCGTCTTCGGCGGTGAAGGCGTAATTGAGCGCCGGCACGTAGTCGTTCCACTGCTCTTCGGTGCGCGGGCCGGCGATGGCCGAGGTGATCAGCCTGTTGTTCAGCACCCATGCCAGGGCGAACTGACCCGGCGTGATGCCACGGGCCGCCGCATGGTCCTTGACCCGCTGGGCCAGGTTCAGCGACTCCGGGCGCCATTCGGTCTGGGCCAGACGCTTGTCGTTGCGACCGGCGCGGGTGCCTTCGGACGGCGGCTGGGTCGGATCGTACTTGGCGGTGAGAACGCCACGGGCCAACGGGCTGTAGGACACCACGCCAATGCCGTAATACTCGGCAGCCGGCAAATGCTCGTTCTCGATCTGCCGGTTGGCCAGGTTGTACAGCGGCTGGCTCGCGGCCGGACGCTCGATGCCCAGCAGGTCGGCGGTGCGGCTGAATTCGGCGAGCTTCCAGCCACGGTGGTTGGACAGGCCGTAGGAGCGGATCTTGCCCGCGCGAATCAGATCGGACAGCGCCCGCAGGGTTTCTTCGACCGGCGTGTCGTGGTCTTCGCGGTGCAGGTAGAACAGGTCGATGTAATCGGTGTTCAGACGCTTGAGGCTGGCGTCCACCGACTGAATCACGTTGTTGCGCGAAGCGCCGCGATCGTTCGGGCCCAGCGCGCCAGGGTTGGGGTTGACGAACTTGGTCGACAGCACCCACTGCGTGCGACGGTCGGCGATCAGACGCCCCACCACTTCCTCGGACGCGCCGCCGTTGTAGCCATTGGCGGTGTCGATGAAGTTGATGCCCTGCTCATAGGCCTTGTCGACGATGCGTTTCGCCACGGAGTCCTCGGTCTGGCCGCCGAACATCATGGTGCCCAGGGTGATCGGCGACACTTTGATGCCATTGCGGCCCAGGTTGCGGTATTCGATAACGCTCATGCTTACTCCCTTATGGTCTTGCGACGTGTTTGAAACAAAAGCCTGTCAGATCGCGATACGCGACAGCAGTACGGCCAGCGGCAGCGATTGCCAGGCCGGGTTGATATAGGGCACGGACTCCTCGTCGGCCGGCGCATAGCGCGGCACGGGCACCGAACCGATCAGTTTGCGGGTGTAGTCGTGGCGGGCGTTCTGCCAGAGGTCGTGGCCGCCCTCCTCGACGATCTGGCCGTCGTGCATCACCAGCACGCGGTCAGCCATGTACTTGACCACCGACAAATCGTGGGAAATGAACAGGTACGACAGGCCGAACTCCTGCTTGAGATCGGCCAGCAGGTTGAGGATCTGCGCCCGCACCGAGACGTCCAGCGAGGACACCGCCTCGTCGAGAATCACCAGCGATGGCCGCAGGATGAGCGCCCGCGCCACGCCGACGCGCTGGCGCTGACCGCCGGAGAATTCGTGGGGGTATTTCCAGACGGCTGAAGGCGGCAGGCCGACCCGGTGAATGATGTCGAAGATCCGCTCGCTGCGGGCCTGAGCGCTTTTCTCGCCGTGAGTCTTGAGCACGCCGTCGAGAATCCGATAGACGCTGTGCTTGGGGTTCAGCGAACCGTAGGGGTCCTGAAACACCATCTGCACGAACGGCCGATGGCTGCGCAGGCGCCTTTCGTCGAGCCCGGCGATGTCGACGCCGTTGAGCAGGACCTGCCCGGCACTGGCCTTGACCAGCCCGAGAATCGTCTTGCTCAGGGTCGACTTGCCGCAACCGGACTCGCCGACCAGCCCCAGCGTCTCGCCGGGGGCGATGCGCAACGACACATCCCTGACCGCCGTGAACGTGCCCTGGCGGGTCTTGTACGCGGTCGACAGCTGGCGCAGTTCGAGAATCGGCTGGCCCGAGGCCGCAGCGTCACGCGCCGCCACGGTCCGTGCGTGGCTGTCCAGATCGAAGCGGATCTGCCCGTCGGCGCTGCGCTGGACATTGATTTCCGGCAGCGACACGCGGGCGTAGTGCAAGTCGCTGTCCAGCCGCAACGACGCGCCCAGCAGCCCTTGTGTGTACGGGTGCTGCGCGGCGGTAAAGATCGCCTCGGTGCTGCCCTCTTCGACGATCCGCCCGTCGTACATCACCGCCACCCGGTCGGCCCACTGACCGACCACCCCCAGATCGTGGGTGATCAGCAACAGGCCCATGGCGTATTCCTGACTCAATTCCTTGAGCAATTGCAGAATGTGCGCCTGCACCGTGACATCCAGCGCGGTGGTGGGCTCGTCGGCGATCAACAGGCGTGGATTGCAGGCCACGGCGATGGCGATCATCACCCGCTGCCGCTGGCCGCCGGACAGGTTGTGCGGGAAGTCGTCCAGGCGCGCCTCGGCGTTGGGGATGCGCACCCTTTTCAGCAGCTTCAGCGCCTCGGCCCGCGCCTCGCTGCGCGACAGGCCGCGGTGACGGCGCAGCACCTCGCCGATCTGCTCGCCAATGGCGAGCACCGGATTGAGCGAGGTCATCGGGTCCTGGAAGACCATCGAAATATCGTTGCCGCGCAGGTCGCGCATGTCGGGGTCGGAAATCTGCGCCAGGTTCCTGCCGTCGAAGCCGACCTCGCCGCTGATCTGCGCGCGCCCGCCCAGCAGGCGCATGATCGCCATGGCCGTGGTCGATTTGCCGCAACCCGACTCGCCGACCAGCGCCAGCGTCTCGCCACGGGCCACCTCGAAACTCACGCCCTTGACCGCCTCGAAGTCGCCGTAGCGAACCTTCAGCTGCGACACGCTGAGCAGCGCCTGACCTGGTTGATTGAACGGGGCTGCAGCATTCATGAGGCTCTCCCTCGCAGCCGTGGATTCAGCGCGCTGATCAGGGCGTCACCCACCAGGTTCAGGCAGAAAACAGTGGTCACCAGGGCAATGCCGGGGATGGCGGTGAGGTACAGCGCGCTGCGCAACATGTCGCGGCCGCTGCCGATCATGCTGCCCCAGCTGATCTTGTTCGGATCGCCGACACCCAGAAACGACAGCGACGACTCGGTGAGGATGGCCGACGCCACGATCACCGAGGCAGTGATGATGATCGGCGGCAGCGCGTTGGGCAGCACTTCGCGAAAGATGATCCAGCGCGTGCTGTAGCCGACGGTGCGCGCCGCCAGCACGAAATCGGCGTTCAGCAGCGCGCGAAACTCCGCCCGCACCAGCCGTGCCACGGTGTCCCACGAGGTCAGGCCGATGACCACGGCGATGATGCCGATGGTGGACTGGGTGATCGACACCACGACCACCACCAGCAGAAACGACGGCGTGGTCTGGAACAGCTCGATCAGCCAGCCCAGCACCCGGTCGACACGACCGCCGAAATAGCCGGCCAGTGCGCCGACCAGCGTACCGATCAGCACGCTGACCAACGCGGCGGTCACTCCGACCATCAGCGAAACACGCGCACCGTGAGCCAGCCCTGCGGCCAGGTCGCGGCCCAGCGCATCGGTGCCCAGCGGGAATTGCCAGTCTTCACCGGGCGCCAACAGCGGCGCGCCGGCCATGTCCAGTGGATCGCCCGGATACAGATAGCCGGCGCTCAGCGCGACGATGACGATCAGCAGCAGGACGCTAAAGCCGATCACCGCAGCGGGTGAGCGCGACAACGAGCGCAGCACCGGCCAGCGATGACGGGACTCGATGAGCGGGAAATGCCCGGCATCATCGGCCTGCGGCTGGCCTTTAGCGGCGAAGCGCCCGAGCAAGGTGCTGCCCAGTTGCTGCCGCCAGTGGCTGACAGGCTGAGCGGCTGGCTTGGCAGGCCTGCCAGGTTTGACGCGAGGCCGTTCCAGCGTCGGCGTGGTCGAAGATTGGCTCATGGCTCAATGCCCCCTTGCACGGTCGGCAATGCGCGGATCGAGCCTGTCGTGCAGCCAGTCGATGAACAGATTGGCGGCGATCACCAGCAACGACGACAGCAGCAGAATCCCCAGCAACACCTTGTATTCCCGGGCTTGCACCGCCTCCAGCGTGAGGCGGCCGATGCCCGGCCAGCCGAACACCGTCTCGGCCACCGCCGCACCGCCGAGCAAGCCGGCCAGATGCGTGCCGGCCACCGTGGTCAGAGGCAACAGCGCATTGCGCAACACATGGCGCAGGCTGATCTGCCAGCTCGACAGGCCCTTGGCCTGGGCCGTGCGCACGTAATCGTGGGTCAGCACCTCCAGCACGGAAGCGCGGGTCAGGCGGGCATAGATGGCGATGAAAAAACTGGACAGGGTCAATGCCGGCAGGATCGCGTAATGCAGCTTGTCGATAAACTTGTCGACCCCGCTCAGCCCTGCGCCCACCGTGCCGTCACCGCCGCTGGGCAGCCAGTCGAGCTTGACCGCGAACAGCACGATGGCCATCAGGCCGACCCAGAAACCCGGCGTCGAATACAGCACGAAGGCCAGCGACGACAGCAGCCGGTCCGGCCATTTGCCCTTCCACAGCGCCATCACCACGCCGATCGCTACGCCCGTCACCAGCGAAATGGTCAGCGCCAGCCCCATCAGCAACAAGGTATTGGGCAGCCGCTGAAGGATCACATCCAGCACCGGCAGGCCGTAACGCGGCGAATCACCGAGGCTCAGATGCGCCAGTTGGTTGAGGTAATCGCCAAACTGCAACCAGGAGGACTTGTCCAGTCCGTATTGCTGCCGCAACAACGCCGTGGTTTCGGCGCTCGCCGAGCCGGCTTCGGCCACCAGCGCATCGACCGCATCACCCGGCACCATTTGCAACAGCACGAAGTTCAACAGGATGACACCGGCCGCCGTGGGAATGGCGCGAAACACAGAACTTTGAAACAGCGAACGCAAGCGTCGAGATATACGGGGAGGAACATTTCGGTCCGGCATCGGGCTCTCGATAACAATCAACACGTTTGGAAGTCATTACAGCGGTGAACACTAATACCGTAATCCGCCCGAAGAGACACCGAGAAAAAAGTTCTAAACTTATACACGCCAACGGCATGAACGCTGAACTTAACGTTATAAGACTTTACTTGAACCGATTGAAAAGTTTCCGATAGTCTCGCCGTTCTGTTCTGATGCCCAACAGAACTTCCCCCCCTCTTTTTAATGACGGCCATTGGCGTTGCGAAGCCGTGTGCCTTCGTTTGTTGTCTTCTTGTTTTTTACAGGTGCCGCATGTCGTTATCCCGCAGGACGCTGATCAAGAATTCCGTGATTCTGGCCGCCGGTGCCGGGCTGGCCAGTCAGATGTCCGGCGTCTTCGCCGCCGTCGCTGGCCGGCAGACGCTGGTGATCTCGCAATTTCCCGAACCGACCGTGCTGACCAACGCGCTGACCACCGACGGCACGATCTACACCGTCACCAGCAAAGTGTTCGACGGCTTGCTGTCCTACGACGACAAGCGCCAGCCGGTGCCGCGCCTGGCCACCGACTGGCAGGTCAGTGCCGACGGGCTGACCTGGACCTTCAACCTGCGCCCCGGCGTGACCTGGCACGACGGTCAGCCGTTCGGCGCCGAGGACGTGGCCTTCTCCCTGGAGAACATCTGGCGCAAATACAACTCGCGGGGGATCAGCACCTTCGCCCCGGTCAGCACGGTGGAAACGCCCACGCCGCTGCAGGTGGTGCTGAAGCTGTCGACACCGGCGCCCTATCTGCTCAGCGCGCTGTCGTCGATCGACTCCCAGGTTCTGCCCAAGCACCTGTACGCCGACGGCAACCCGCTGACCAACCCGTACAACCTCAAGCCGGTCGGCACCGGCCCGTTCAAGTTCGAGCGCTGGGAGCGCGGTACGGCGATCACCCTGATCAAGAACGATCAATACTGGGACAAGGGCAAACCGCACCTGGACGCCCTGGTGTTTCGCATCATTCCCGACCTGACCGCCGCCTCGGCAGCGCTGGAAACCGACGCCGTGCAACTGGCCCTGGTCGCCTTGAGCAACGTCAAGCGTCTGCGTGGCGTGCCGCAGCTGCTGGTCAGCGAAGTCACCGCGCCCTACTCGCCCGGCCTGATCGGCTTCGAGTTCAATCTGGAGAAACCGGTGTTCCAGGACGTGCGCGTGCGTCAGGCGTTCGCCCACGCCGTGGACCGCGACTTCATCGCCCGCAATATCTTCTTCGGCTTCGCCCAGCCGGCCTACAGCACGATCCCGGCGAGCATGAGCGACTTCTACGACGACAGCGTGCCGCGCTACCCCTTCGACCTGGCCAAGGCCGAAGCGCTGCTGGAAGAAGCCGGCCTGAAGAAAGGCGCCGACGGCATTCGCCTGACGGTCTACAACGACCCCAACCCGAATGGCGAAATCCAGCAGATCGCGCACTACTTGCGCAGCAACCTGGCGAAAATCGGCATCAAGCTGGTGATCCGCTCCCAGGACTTCCCCGAGTACGTCAACCGCGTCTACACCCGCCGTGATTTCGACACCACGATCATCAGCGCCAACGCAGGCTCTGACCCTGTGATCGGCACGCAGCGCTTCTATCACTCGTCGAACTTCAAACCCGGCATCGCTTTTTCCAACGGCGCCCACTACGCCAACCCACGGGTCGATGAATTGCTGGATCAGGGCCAGCGCGAAGTCGACCCGGTCAAACGCAAAGCCCTGTACGCCGAGTTCCAGCACATCGTCGGCACCGACCTGCCGAAAATCCCGCTGGTCTCGCCCTCCGTGGTGGTGGTCACGCAGAAACAGCTCAAGGATTTCTTCAATTCCCCGGAAGCGCTGTACGGCAACTTCGCCGACGCCCGCTATCAGGCTTGAGGCGCACACCGCGTGTTGACAGGACATGACAAAAGGACGTCCCCATGACTGACACCCTGCACGCCCGCCGCCAGTGGCGGGAACTCGACGGCGATGCACCGCGGGTCACCCCGCCTGCCCGGCCTGCTCATATCATCACAAGCGAAGCCGAGGCCATCGCGGTCGCCGAGCGGCTGGCCGCACGTTTCAAGGAGCACGCCCAGCGTCGCGATGCCGAACGCGAACTGCCATGGCAAGAGCTGGACGAATTCGCCGACAGCGGCCTGCTGGCGATCCGCGTGCCCAGGGATTGGGGCGGTGCCGGGGTGTCGTATGTGACCCTGACCCGGGTGGTGGCGCTGATCGGCGAGGCCGACGCCTCGATCGGCCAGTTGATGTTGAGCATTCTCATGGCGTGCAGCGTCCTCGAAGCCCTCGACGACACCGAACAGCAGGCGCTGTTTTTCGGCAAGATCCTGCAGGGCTATCGCTGGGGCAATGGTCATGCCGAAGGCGGCAATCTGCCCGCCGGCACCACCCGCACCCTGATCACCCGCGAGGGCGATCACTACCGGGTCAACGGTGCCAAGGCCTACTCCACCGGGGCACTGTTTTCACCGCTGATTTCCATCGGCTGCGTCAACGAAAACGGCCACGCGAAAACGGCCGTACTGGATCGCTATGCGCCGGGCCTGACCATCGTCGACGACTGGGACGGCTTCGGCCAGCGCACCACCGCCAGCGGCACCTTGCTGCTGGACAACGTGCGAGTGGAAGCCAGCCACGTGCTGCACACCGAGCAGAGTAGACATCGCGCCAATACCTTCGGCATTCCCGATCTGTTTCACAGCGCGCTGGACCTGGGCATCGCCCGTGCGGCGTTTCGCGACACGCTTGATTACGTGCGTGAACACGCCCGCCCTTATGCACGCACTGGCGTCACGGCCGTGGCAGAAGACCCTTATGTGCTGGCGATCATCGGCGACCTGCACACGCGCATTCATGCCGGAGAAGCGGTGCTGGAAAACGCCGCGGCATTGTTCGACCGAGTCACCCGCGAACAGGGAGCGGGTCCGTCGGACCAGATCGCCTCGGCGCTGGCGACGGCCAAGATCCTCACCACCGAAGCCGCCCTGCTGGCCAGCAACAAACTGTTCCAGCTCGGCGGCGCCAGCTCCACCAGCCTGCGCTACGGCTACGACCGCCACTGGCGCAACGCCCGCACCCACACCGTTCACGACCCGGTGGCGTGGAAATTCAACCTGATCGGCCACTATCAACTGTCGGGCAAGGCCGGGACGGCTTGACACAATCCCCTTAGGAGCGCGCTTGCCCGCGATGAGGGGCGGTCAGTTGATGCAGCTTTGTCTGGACTGACGCTATCGCGGGCAAGTGCGCTCCTACGGATCCACGGTGTTTGCTGGATCTCGGTATCGCAACGCAACCCGCAGAATCATCACAACACCCGGTGGGAGGGCGCTCTGCTCGCGATGGCGGTGGGTCAGTTGATGCAGCGTTGTCTGGACTGACGCATTCGCGAGCAGGGCTCCCTCCCACGGATACGAGGTGTTTGCCAGGGATCGGTAAGGCAACACAACCGTCAGGATCACCACAAAAAACTGTGGGAGGGATCCGAGGTTGCGAGGGTCGCGAAAGCGGTCTGTCTGACGCACCGCCTTCGCCAGCAAGCCGGCTCCTACAGCCTGCGGCCAGACGGCATGCACCGACCCTTAGCCGTCCGGCTTGTCGGCGGCAGCGATCTTGCGGACGCCACCGCCGGCAAGCCGGACTGCTACGCGGGATTGCGTTCACCCAGCAACTTTGAGGCCACCGCAAACCCCTGTGGGAGGGAGCTCTGCTCGCGATGGCGGTAGATCAGTTGGCGCAGCGTTGTCTGCACTGACGCATTCGCGAGCAGGGCTCCCTCCCACGGATACGAGGTGTTTGCCAGGGATCGGTAAGGCAACACAACCGTCAGGATCACCACAAAAAACTGTGGGAGGGAGCTCTGCTCGCGATAGCGGTGGATCAGTTGGCGCAGCGTTGTCTGGACTGACGCATTCGCGAGCACGGCTCCCTCCCACGGGTACGAGTGTTTGCCAGGGATCGGCACGGCAACACAGCCGGCAGGATCACCACAGTTTCCTGGGATCCGAAGTCACGTCTAACGAACCACCAACTGGCGCAAGGCATGGGCCTTGACCAGCAGGTCCAGCAGTTGGCGCAGGTCGTGCGGTTGAATCCGGGGGAATTGTTGGCGCAGGTCGTTCAGGTGAAACGCCCGCCCTCGCTGTTCGATCCAGTCCAGCGCCGCCGCCAGCGAGGCCGGTATCTGGGTGTCGAGGGTCATGCGTTCTCGCCAGTGCTGATCCAGTGCCCAGGTCTGCAGACGAACGCGTTGCGGCGTCGCTGCCGTAGCGCTCACCGTCTGCCAGGCCAGACGTGCGCCGGGCACGCGCAGCAGTTCGGTGCTGTCCACGGCGGGGCTGGCGCTCCAGCTCAAAATCGATGCCTCAGCCTGATCCAGCAAGCGCTGCGACAGCTCTGCCAGCAATGGCTGCAAACGCGCCTCGTGGGCACCGACCTCGCCATACAGCGGCAAGCGCCAGCGGGGATCGCCGATCAGCCAGGGCTTCAGCCAGTTCAACACGGCATCGGCCATGACCGGCGGGCGAATGACGATGCTCAGCGACAGCGAAGCCTCCTCAGCCACCGTCCGGTGCCAGGTGCCACGGGGCAGGAACAGCACCGAGCCGGGTCGCATCTCATGCGGCTCGAAGCGGGCGTGCGTCGCATCGGGAAAACCGTCGCGGGCCTGCTCATACAGGTTTTCCACGGCCACCATGTCCGGCCCGAACTGGGCGCCGTAGGGCCACCGAATTTCGCTCATCGCAGCGACATGGAAAGTCTTGCGCCCCGCCAGCTGAATCGAGATGACCTCTTCAGCATCGTAATGACAGGACACGCCGTCATCCTCCGCCGAGGCGAACGCACTCAAGCGTGCGCACCCCGACGTCACCCCCAGTTCGCGCTCCAGTTGCCGCAGAAACACATCGGTGCCCGGCAGGCTGGCACTCAAGTCCTGAAAAAACACCGTCAGCCCCAGCTTCAACAGGCTGGCGGCGTTGGCGTGGCTGTCGAACGTCTGCGGCGAGCGCAGCCCACGGCCGAACGACAACGGCCCGCGATATTGATCGGCCAGCCGCTCGACGTCCTCCAGCAACGGCTGGCGAAACAGCGCCGGCAAGCGCGCCAGTGGACCGTGTTCAACACACACCTGCGACGGCCAACCCTCGCCGTCCTGGCGCAGGCCACCGTCGCCGAACAACTGCTCGATCAACCGCCGCTCAACCACGGCGAGCGACGCCTTCACGCACGAGCGGAATCACATCCCGGCCAAACGTCAGGGTGTCCGGCAACGGGTCGAAACCCCGGATCAGGAATTTGTCGATGCCCAGCTTGTGGTATTCGAGCAAGGCATCGGCGACCTGCTGCGCAGTGCCGACCAACGCCGTGGAATTGCCGTGAGCACCGGTGACGGCGGCAAACTCTGTCCACAAACGCTGATCGAGCACCGCGCCCTGGGCAGCGGCCTCGCGCAGGCGCTGCGAGCCGACGTTCTGATGCAGCACCGGCGCCGCCGGGTATTTCGCCCTGGCGGCCGCCAGCAGCTCGCGGCTGCGCGCCCATGCCGCGTCTTCGGTCTCGGCCACCAACGGCCGGAAGGCCAGCAGGAAACGGATCTGCCCTTCCCGCCCATGACGAGCCGCTGCCCGGCGTACGTTGGCGATGGTCTCTTCGGTCTGCGCCAGGGATTCGCCCCACAACGCGTAGACCTCGGCATGCCGCCCGGCCACCTCGAAGGCAGCGGCCGACGAGCCACCGAAGTAAATCGGCACGCCGGACGCGCGCCACGGCTTGACCGTCGACAGCGCGCCCTTGAAGCGGTAGTAGTCGCCCTGATGATCGAACGGCTCGCTGCTGTGCCAGACCTGCTTGACCACCGACAGGTACTCGGCGGTGCGGGCGTAGCGCTCGTCGTGGGCGAGAAAATCGCCATCGCGCTGTTGATCGGCATCAGTGCCGCCGCTGATCACATGCACCGCCAGCCGCCCTTCGCTGAGCTGGTCCAGCGTCGCCAGTTGCCGCGCGGCCACCGTCGGCGCCACAAAGCCGGGACGGTGGGCCAGCATCACCCCCAGGCGTTCGGTGTTGTGCAGCACGTATGCAGCGATCTGATTATTGTCCGGCCAGGTGGCGAAACTGCCGATCAGCAGGCGGTCGAAGCCGTTATCCTCGGCGGTCCGCGCCATGGTCTTGATGTAGGCCTTGTCGATGACCGGCCCGCTGGGCTCGATGACTTCGGCGCCGCTGCGGCTGCCGGTGTGGCCGATGAATTCCAGGCTCATGCCCTGCTCCTGATGGGAAAAACGTGAAGGATCACAGGCGCAACCCGGCCTGTTTGAGCAGCGGCAGAATGCGTTCGCCGAAGTGCTGCAGATCCACCGCGAAGTCATGGAAATTCAGCTGCACACCGTCAATGCCAGCGGCCTTGAGTGCGCTCAGTTGCTCGACCACTTGCTCCGGGGTGCCGACGATTTCGATGTTGCCGCCCAGCCCCAGGCCGCTGTTGCGCGAACCCTCGGCACGGCCACGCCAGGCATGGGCGTCGCTGGCATAGGCTTTGTGGTTGCCGAAGGCGCCAGCAATCTTGTTGCCGACGATGCCTTCCAGGTATTCGCGGGTTTCGGCTTCGCTGTCGCGGCTGACGATGATCGGGTTGATGATGGTTCTGACGTCACGGCCGAACTGACGCGCGCGGGCCTTGATCTTCTGCACGTGGGCGGGAATGTCTTCCAGGGTTTCGCGAATGCCCGAGCCGGACGAATTGGTGATGAACACCAGGTCCGACTGACTGGCGGCGAAATCGATCCCCGCTTCCGACCCCGTCGCGGTCACCAGCACCGGGCGCCCGTACAGCGGCTTGGGCGTGATATAGCCGTCCTTGATCTTCCAGCCGTGGGCACCTTCGTAAGTGAAGTTCTCCGTGCGGCTCCACAAGGTGTTGAGCACGTCGAACAACTCGCCGGCCAACTGGTAGCGCTGGTCATGCTCGATCTGCGGACGGCCGAACATTTCGTGTTCCACCGGGCGATGGCCGGTGACGATGTTGATGCCCCAACGCCCCTTGGCGATGTGGTCCAGGGTGGCGCCGTACTTGGCGATGTGCAGCGGATGCAGCGGGCCGTACAGCACATGAATGGTCGAAACCAGCAGGATCTTGTGAGTGATCGCCGCCATGGCACCCAGGGCGATGAACGAATCCAGCGACGCTTCACCGTCATAGCCGCCCTTGGGCAGCCACTGCGTGCGGCTGAACGCCAGCTCGAAACCCAGGGCTTCGGCCTGCTGCACGATCTTCGCGTTGTAGTCGAAGGTCCAGGTATTGGAGGTCGGGTGGTTGCTGACGCGGATGTCCTGCATGTTGAGGAATACCCCCAGCAACAGCGGTTGCTTGAGGGCCTGGCTCAGCGGGCTGTCGGGGTGGTCGGCAGGGCTGGGAAAGGTGGAGCGCTCGAAGGTGAAATCGGGTTGTGGCAGAGCCATTTCGATGTCCTTTTTGTCAGGCGGGTGAAAGGCCGGACAGCCGGGCGCGACGGTGATGTCGATCACGCCCGGCTGCCCTTGCGGTTACCAGAAGTAATCGACGCGTGCGTAGTAGTAGCCACCGTCCACGCCGTACGGCGAGTACCAGCTGTAGGACGGGCTGTCGACCGGCCACAGCGAGAACAGCTTGGCTTGCTGCGAGAGCTGTTCGGGGCGTTTGTTGAAGATGTTCAGCCCGCCCACCGAGACCTTGAACTGGTCGCTGACGTTCCAGCCGATGTCCAGGTCGGTGATGAACGCCGGCTTGATCTTCTCGTCACGGTTTTCGTTGAACAGGTTCTTGCCGGTGACCGCCGAATAGCGGGTTTCCTTCAGCGAGACTTCAAAGTCGTCGATGTACCAGGTGTGCTGCAGCGCGGTCTTGTTTTTCGGGAACGCGCTTTCGATGTTGCCCTGTTTGTCGCGTCCCAGGACCTGCACACCGGTGCCCGCCAGCGAGTCGGGCTCCTTGATGCTGCGGATTTCCTGGAGCTGCTGGGTGCTGGTCAAGGTCCATTTGCCACGCCCCCACGGCCCGTAGTCGATGCGGTAATCGCCGACCAGATCAATACCGCGGGTGCGGGTGTCGGCCAGGTTGCCGTAGTAGGCAATGCTCTGGTTGGTGTCGAGCCCGGCGGCAGCGAGAATCCGCGCGATGTTCGGATCGTTCAGGCCGCTCAGGGAGCTGGTCTGCAGAATGCGGTCCTTGATGTCGATCTGGTAGAAGTCCACCGACAGGTCAAGATCCTTGCTCGGCGTGGCGACGAAACCGACGCTGTAGTTGCGCGACTTCTCCGGCTTGAGCTTTTTCGAGCCCAGCGCCGCCGCTCCGGCCGAACCCGGCACCGCATAGTTGGTCACCTGTTGCTGCAACTGGCCAGTGATCGGGCTGACACCCCACGCCGAGGTGCTCGACGAGAAGTGTTGCTGTTGCAACGACGGCGCGCGGAAACCGTTGTTGATCGTGCCGCGCACGGCGAAGGTCGGGTTGAACTGATAGCGGGTGGAAAACTTGCCGCTGGTGGTGTCGCCGACGTCGCTGTAATGCTCGAAGCGGCCGGCGGTACTGACTTCCCAGGCGTCGGTGAATTTCTGGGTCAGGTCCACGTAGCCGGCGGTGTTGCTGCGATCCCAACTGCCGGCAGCTGCCGGGCTGAAACCGCCCCAGCCGGCGGAACCGGAGTTCGGGCGTTTGCCGGCGTTCGGCGAGCCCACCGGATAGATATAGCCGCCATCGGCATAGGACTGGAGTTCACCCTTGCGGATCTGGTAGCTGTCGACCCGGTACTCGACACCTGCAGCGACATGCAACGGGTCTTTGAACAGCCCGGTATCGAAGGCGCGGGTGATGTCCAGGTTGTTGGTCCACTGGCTGAAGATCGCTTCGCCGTTATCGAAGCTGGTCTTGCTGGCCGGGCCGAACGAGGCATTGAGCGAGTCATCGTTGTGATAGTTGACGTCGTTGCGGCCCCAACTGCTCGAAAGGTCCCAGTCCCAGCCCAGCACATCCTTGCCCTTGAGCCCGAACACGCTCTGGAGGTCGTCTTCCACCGAGCGGAATTTAGGCTGGAAACCGTCCGGATAGATTTCCGGAATGTTCTGCGCCGACACCGCCGTGCGGAAGGTGCCGAAGCCGGTGGAATCGCGGTGGCTGAAGGTCGAGAACGAGTAGAAATCCAGCGCGTCGTTCAGCGGCAGTTCGGCGTTGTAGGCGAAGTTGTAGGTCTGCACCCGCGGCTGGCCCATGGTCTGCCGGTAGCGGCTCTCGCCGAACTCGCGCGGGTCGTTGCCGGCGTAGATCTTGGTACGGGCCGGCACCGCGCCGGCGGAGTTGCTGGTTTCCTGAACCTTGATGTCACCGCTGAGGCTGAAGAAACCGTCGTTGGGCAGTTCAAAGCCCTGGTTGACCAGCGACTCACCGGTCGCACCGTAAAATCCTTTGTGCCCTTCCCTCTCGCCGTACTGACCGTACAGCGCCGTGGCCTGACCACCGGATTTGTTGCGTTTGAGGATGATGTTGATCACCCCGGCAATGGCGTCGGAACCATACTGCGCCGCCGCGCCGTCACGCAGCACCTCGACATGGTCGACGGCGCTGACCGGGATCAGATCGAGGTCGACCGGCGACTGGCCGTTGGAGGTGGCCGACGACTGATGGAACAGTTGCGCGGTGTTGTGCCGGCGCTTGCCATTGACCAGCACCAGCACCGAGTTGCCACCCAGGCCGCGCAGGGTCGCCGATTTGACGGCGATCCCCGAGGCACCGGTGAAACCTGCGTCGTTGGTGTAGGAAGGCACCTGCGCAGCCAGTGCGTCGCGCAGGTTTTGCTTGCCGCTGCGGGCGAGGTCATCGGCGCTGATCACATCGATCGGTGCCAGGCTTTGCGCCACGGTGCGTTTTTCGGCACGGTTGCCGGTCACGACCACGGTTTCCAGCGCATCTTCGCCCTTTGCGGACGATGCAGTGTTGCCGAGCGTGCCAGCGTCATCGGCCCAGACTGCGGTGCTGCCACACAACGTCATCACGCCGATCGAAACCATCAGGGCGAGTGGCGAACGTGGACTGTTCAAACGAGCATTCATGCGACTACCTGCAAAATCATTTATTGCTGGCGTGGTGGATGTTCCTGGCCATCTAACGAGGATTGAAGGAAATGCGGTACCTGGCGGGGTCTTACGCGTTTTCGGGCTCGGGCGAGCCCGCCGTTACAACAAGGTGCTGCAACAAGGTGCTACAACAAGCGGCTACAACAGGGTGCTACAACACTACGGGGGAACTTAACAACATCAGAAGACCAGCCCCTCACGAAGATGGGTGGTGTTTTCATTCAAGTAAAAGTCACCGACCACACGGGCCTTGTGCAACAGCGGATTGTGATTGAGCACCGTGCGAATGTTTCGCCAGTGCCGGTCAAAGTTGTACTTGCGCGACGTCGCCGAGCCGCCGCCGACTTCAAACAAGACTTCCGCCGCACGCAGTGCAAGTTTGGCGACCACCACTTGCATTTGTGCATTACTGATGGAGGCCGTTATAAGTTGCTGATCCACTGTTGCACTGCCAACAGTCAGTGCCTGAGCACTTTGATCGAGCATCGCGGCGGTGGTGGCGATCAGGGCATCCACGGCATAGGCATTTGCGGAAATTTCGCCGACCACCTGCTGCACGAATTGATCGTCACGGGCGATGTCGGCAGGGCTGTGCATGGCCGCGCGTGCCTGCTTGCGCACGTAATCCACGGCGTCCTCGCGAATGTTGCGCACCACACCCGCCGCGCAGGCGGCCAGATGCAACTGGCGCAGGGTCGAACAGTGCCGACCGACCTCGGCGTTGTGGCTGCGGGTCTTGATCTCGCTGGCGTGGACTTCGACGTTGTCCAGGTGGACGCCGCCGCTGGCGGTCAGGCGCTGGCCCATGCCGTCCCAGTCGTCCAGCACCTGAATGCCTTCACGGTCGGCCGGCAGCAGCACGCTGATCAGTTTGCCGTCATCGTCGGTGGCGGAAAACGACAGGAAATCCGCGTAGGCCGAGCCTGTGGCGTACCATTTGCGGCCGTTGAGGCGGTAGCCGTCGCCGACCCGGGTCAGGCGCGTGAGGATCGTGCCCAGCGGCGCACCGACTTCCGTGTGGGCACCGGCGAACAGCTTGCCATCGAGGGTTTTCGCCACGTAATCGCGCTTTTCGGCGCTGTCCGGGCTGTGAATCACCGCTTCGCTGAAATTGAAGTGCGAGCGCAGCGCATGGGCGACGTTGGGGTCGGCGCTGGCCAGGCTGGCGATCAGCTCGATGTAGTCACTGACGCTGCCGCCCGGCCCGCCCAGTTCACGGGGAATGCGCAAGGCGCCAAGCCCGGCCTGGCGAATCAGGGCAAACGCCTCAAACGGCAGTTCACGTTGCAGATCCCGCCGGGACGCGTCCCTGGCAATGTCCTTGAGCAACTGCGGGATTCGCCCGCGCAAGGTATCCAGCGCCGGGACAGAACGGTGTTGCCGATGAATCGAATCGTTATCGATAGAATGATTGACTGCCACACGCGCCTCATATAACCGAGCTGACATTGCCCGCCACTTTCGCGCAGGCCCGATAACATTCCGATATATACACACTGTATCGAAGTTGAATCATTCGACAGGAAGGCGACAGTAATCATCAGCCCGCGACACGTCAATCTCGGAGACTTCGCAGACGTATATCGTTTTTATCTATGCTTAGAGACGCGCTTTGCATAACGTTATGACGGTTTCATTTATCGACAAAGGTTATAAGTCATAAGCGGACGGCGCCGCCCGAGATAACACCCAAAACCCAGACACCTCAGGGTGAATAATCCTCTTTCCCTGCCGTTAAAAAGAACAACAATGCACAAGCATTGCAAGTTGCTTACCCACCCCTTCTGCAAGGTTTGTCGGGCGCTATATCGTGAGCGTTCGACATTCTATTTGGCTGCGAATCGACGACGGCGCAGCAGCGAACTGCGCGCGCTGGTTTTTTTCGACGGCTGAGACGGGGTAGGCACGAGCGTGAGCCGAGACGCGCTCATGCCCCTTTTCTCAAGCGGCCTGCTGGACGTGGCCCACCGTCCAGCATCGCGCCACTGCACTCAGAACGTATACGTGAAACCTGTCTGAACCGTGCGCGGCGCGCCCGGATAGGCATACAGGTTGAACGCACCCTCTTCGTAGTCTTCGTTGAAGACGTTCTTCACATCCAGGTTGACCCGCAGTTTCGGAGTGATCTGGTAGAAGCTGAGCACGTCGGCCACGGTGTAGCTGGCCATGTTGTAGGTCGAGTTGGCCGTCTGGCCGGCGCGGTCAGCCACATGGCGGACACCCAGCCCCAGGCCCAGGCCGTTGAGTTGGCCGTCGTGGAACTCGTAGACGTTCAGCAGGTTGTAGCTGCTGCGCGGAATGTTGGCCAGACGGGTGCCGGTCTCCAGCGAATTGTCCTTGACCACTTCGGCGTCCACCCAGGAATAACCACCGAGCACGCGCCACTCTGGCGTGATGTTGCCGGCCACATTGAGGTCGAAGCCACGGCTGCGCACGCGGCCGGCCGCCACGCTGTAGTTGGAGTCGACGGGGTCGAGGGTCAGCACGTTGTCCTTGATCGTATGGAAGATGGCGGCGTCGACGGTGAGTTGGTCGTCCAGCGTCTTCCACTTCACGCCCAGTTCGTAGGACTTGCCTTCTTCGGCATCGAAACCGCCGCCCTGACGCGACGCACCGGTGTTGGGCTTGAACGACTCTGAGTAACTGCCGTACAGCGCAACATCCGGCGTCAGGTCGTAGACCAGACCGTAGCGCGGGGTGACGGCACTCTCGCTTTTGTTCCAGTCCACCGAGTTGGGCAGCTTGTTGTCGTAGTCGTGCTCGTCACGCTCGATCCGCGCGCCCACCAGCAACTTCAGCCGCTCGGTCAGGCGCATCTGGTCCTGGACGAAGGCTGCCGTGCTTTTGAGCTTTTCGTGGTCATGGGTGGTGGTACGGGTCAGCGCAGGCCGTGGCTGGCCCAGCACCGGGTTGAAGATGTCGATCGGGTACGCGGTCAGCGCGCCGCTGGAGCGCAGGATGATCGACGTGTAGTCGTACTCCTCGTATTCCAGACCGGTCAGCAGGGTGTGTTCGATGCTGCCGGTGTTGAAGGTGCCGGACAGGTTCAGTTGATAGTCCTGATCGTTCCAGTCCAGCTTGCGCCAGTTGAAGTTGCGCCCCAGCGTGCGACCGTCGGCCTGTATGCCGTTGGCTTCCACCGCATTGCCCTTGAGCTGGCCATCGAGCCACTGCACGCCGCCGCTCAGCTTCCAGTTGTCGTTCAGCTGGTGCTCGAAGCGCAGCTGGCTGACGTTGTTGTCGTTGTGCAGCAGGTTGTCCGAGCCTTTTTCCCACACGTAGGTGTCGCGGCTGCCGACGCCGATCTGGCTGCCGTAGTGGGTGTTGCCGCGGTCCAGCGGATGGTTGTTGCGCATGTAGTCACCTTCAAAGGTGATGCGCGTGTCGTCGGTGGCCTGCCATTCGATCACCGGGGCCACGTCGTAACGCTCGGTCTCGACATGATCGCGGAACGAATCACCGCCCTCGCCCAACAGGTTCAGGCGATAGGTCAGGGTTTTCGCATCGTTCAGCGCGCCCGTGGTGTCGAGGGTGCCGCGGTACATGCCCTGATCGTCCATCTGCCCGCCGATGGTGGTCTTCTGCTCGACTTCAGGCTGCTTGGTCACCACGTTGAAGGTGCCGCCCGGGTCGCTGCGGCCGTACATGGTGGCGGCCGGGCCACGCAGGATGTCGACGTGATCGATGGTGTTGGCGTCTGGCGCGTTGGGGTAGCCACGGTTGACCGGGAAGCCGTTGCGGTAGAACTCGCCCGTGGTGAAGCCGCGAACGGTGTAGGTGGTCAGCCCCTGCCCGCCGAAGTTGTTGGCCCGGCCGATGCCGCCACCGTAGTCCAGCGCATCCTGCAAACGGGTGACGTTGCTGTCTTCCAGCACTTTGCGGGGGATGACCGACACCGATTGCGGCACTTCGTGGATGTCGGTCTCGGTTTTGGTCGCGCTGGACGTGCGCGTGGCACGGTAACTGTCGCCCTCGTCGCCTGCCAGATGGCTGGCCTGAATATCGATGGCGGGCAACGCCATTTCTTTCGAATCGGCAGCCCATACAGCAGGGGAAAAAACGTTAAGCAGGCACAGCGAAGTCAACGCGTAGCGCATCAAAAAACTCTCGGATGTTGGTATACCAAAAAACGTGTCGCGCATGATACAGAGAGTCCTGCGGATTTCTACATCTTTATGCAAATCGTTTGCATTACCGACATCGAATGACCGTCCAGCCAACCCTCCCGGCCACGTGCCATCACTGCAGTTGCCCTGTAACGGGCTTATCGCTTATCTTGATAAGAGTTCGCATTTGCGAATCCTTCAATATTCGCACGGCCCTTCATGACTCTACATATCGCCTGCGCCCATCGCGCCAAAGTGGCAAGCCTCTACGTCGAAAACCACAGCTGGATCCAGCACTGGATCGCCCGCCGTCTGGGTAACGCCAGCGATGCGGCGGAACTGGCGCAGGATGTGTTTGTGCGCCTGCTCGCCAAACCCCGCGAGTTCGAAAGCGACGCGCATGCGAAGGCGTATCTGAGCCGCGTCTCGCTGCATTTGTGCGTGGATTTCTGGCGGCGAAAACAGCTGGAGCGCGCCTGGGCCGAAGCGCTGGCACAACTGCCGGAGAGCCATTGGCCGTCGATGGAACATCAGGCGATCATTCTGGAAACCCTCGGGCAGTTGCAGGACATGCTGGAACGCTTGCCGCCCCGGGTCGCCGAAGCCTTCACCCTGTCGCAACTGCACGGCATGGGTTATCGCGAGATCGCCCTGCATCTGGGCGTGACCGAACGCTCGGTGACCAAATACATCGCCCAGGCCATGTTCAGTTGCGCGCTGCTTGAAGCGGAACTGGACGGTGCCCTGAAGTGAGCGAAGGTGCCGCGATCGACCACGCCACGCTGGAATGTGCCGCGCAGTGGTATGCCCTGCTGCAAGCCTCGCCCGACGATGCCGCGCTGCGCATGCAGTGGCAGCAATGGCTGGAGCAAGGCCCGGCACAGCGACTGGCGTGGGGTTATGTCGAGCGCGTCAGCCAGCGCTTCGACGGTCTGCGTCAGCAAGGGCCGGCCGCTCATCAGACGCTGACCGGCCTGCGTGCCCACGAGCACTCGCGGCGTCAGTTGCTGAGCCGCTTCGGCCTGCTGGCCGGCGTCGGCGTGCTCGGCTGGCTGGGTTGGCGCAGCGCTGGCCTGGACCGGCTGCAGGTCCTTCGCGCGCAGTACAGCACCTCGGTCGGCGAACGTCGCAGCGAGCAGTTGAGCGACGGCACTCGGCTGTGGCTCAACACCGGCACAGCGCTGGACGTGCGCTTCGAGGCCGACACTCGCGACCTGATCCTCTATGCCGGCGAAGTGCTGATCGAAACCGGCCATGGCGACAGCCGACCGTTGCGCGTACGCAGCCGCGAAGGGTTGCTGGAACCGCTGGGCACGCGCTTCAGCGTTCGCGAAAACGACGCGGCCACGCAACTGAACGTGTATCAGGGCGCGGTGCGGATCACCTGCCGCGACAGCCGCCAGAGCCTCACCGTGCAGGCCGGGCAACAAGTGCAGTTCGACCCTCGACAGCCAGCTGTGGTGACCCGGGCCGAAGCCCGGCGTGAAGCCTGGAGCCGTGGTTTGCTGCTGGCCGAGGACATGCCGCTGGGGCAGTTCCTTGCCGAGCTGGGCAGCTATCGCCGCGGCCATCTGGGCGTTGACCCGGCCGTGGCCGACCTGCGGGTCATGGGCAGCTTTCCGCTGGCGGACACCGACAAGGCACTGGCGCAACTGGAAGAGGTGTTGCCGGTGCGCGTGCAGCGTCGTTTCGACTGGTGGGTCAGCGTCGTGCCCCGGCTGCGGTGAAATTTTTTTCGGTCAGGCGTTCCGGTTTTCCGTGCTCATTCGGATTAACAGGAAACACCCCTGTTCACCGGACGCCAAGGAACCGGAATGCCACGCCACAACCAGCACTTTCCCAGCCGCCCTGCCCCCCTGTTTTTCGCCATCGCCCTGAGCCTGAGCACTGTCGGTTCACTGGCCTTGCCCGGCGCCGCCATCGCCAGCGAGACGCAACGTCAGTCTTTCGACATCCCCGTCGGCCCGCTTGCCCAGCGCCTCAACGAACTGGCCGCACAGACCGGCCTGCTGCTGGCCGCCGATGCCAACCTGACCCGAGATCGTCAAAGCCGGGCCGTCCACGGCACCTACAGTGCCGAGGAGGCGCTGGAAAGAATGCTGGCCGGCAGCGGCCTCACCGCTCAACGCAATGGCGACCGCTACCAACTCGTCCCCGCTGCGCAAGCGGCGACCACGCTGGAGCTGGGCGAAACCACGATCATGGGCCAGGGCATGGGTCAGGCCACCGAGAACACCGGCTCCTACACACCGGGGCTGACCAGCGTCGGTTCCAAGACCCCGTCGTCGCTGAAGGAGACGCCGCAATCGGTGTCGGTCATTACCCGTCAGGTCATCGAAGATCGCCAGTTCAGCGACATCAACGACGCCATGAAGGCCGTGCCGGGCGTGACCACGCAAAACAACACCTTCCGCATCCAGGACTTCTACTCGCGCGGCTTCCCGATCCAGAACATCCAGCTCGACGGTGCGGCGCCCATGGCGCTGGGCACCACCGCCGGCAGTTTCTATGCCTCGAACATCTATGACCTCGCCGAGTTCGACCACGTCGAAGTGCTGCGTGGCTCCAGCGCGCTGTTCGGCGGCACCGGCGATCCGGGCGGCATCATCAACCTGGTGCGCAAGCGTCCGCTGGATTTCTACCAGCTCAAGTTCAGCGCCTCCGCCGGCAGCTGGGACAACTATCGCAGCGAGCTGGACGTGACCGGCCCGCTGGGTTTCGATGGCAAATTGCGCGGCCGCATGGTGATGGCCTACCAGGACCGCCAGTACTTCGTCGACAACCGGGGCACGGAAAAACCGCTGGTGTACGGCGTGCTCGAAGCCGACGTCAGCGACGACACCATGCTCACCGCCGGCCTGCGCTTCAATGAAGTCCACGAAACCGGCACCGCCTCTGCCCTGCCGCGCTACAGCAACGGCGCCGACCTGGGCCTGCCGCGTCACACCGGGCTGTCGACCAAGTGGGCGTACGCCGACGGATATTCCCGGGAATACTTCGCCAAACTCGACCATCGCCTGAACGACAACTGGAAGCTCAACCTCAGCTACACCAACATTTACGACACCATCGACACCAACAACGCGACCACCCTGGGCTCGGTCAACCCGGTCACCGGCAGCGGCGTCACCCGCTACGGTACCTACGTCACCCAGTGGAGCGAGCAGAACCTGTGGGATGCCAACCTCTCCGGCGACTTCAGCCTGTTCGGCCTGAACCACCGTCTGGTGGTCGGCGGCGACTGTCAGGACATCGACAGCCGCTGGCAGGGCACCGGTCGCTTCACCACCGCCGGCGGTGCGGTGAACGTGTTCGATCTCGACTCGACACCGTGGAACGACCCCGGCGCCCGGCCGATCTTCAGCCGTGACTACAAGCCCAACAGCCAGACCCAGTACGGCCTGTACACCAACCTCAATCTGCAGCTGGCCGAGCCGCTGCACTTGATCGTCGGCGCCCGCGCGCAGCGCTACAAATTCGACCAGACCTACCAGACCGCCAACGCCACCGGCACGGTGTGGACCCAGCAGTCGCGGGTCGATATGCACGAGCCGACCAAGGTCACGCCCTTCGCCGGCATCGTCTATGACCTGACCGACGAATGGGCGGCCTACGCCAGCTATGCCGAGATCTTCAAACCGCAGCAGAACCTGCTCGCCGGCCCGGCCACGTCCGGCAGCCCGCTGGACCCGATGACCGGCAAGACCTACGAAACCGGCCTCAAGGGCGAACTGTTCGGTGGCGCGGTCAACACCAGCATCGCGTTGTACTACACCAAGCGCGAAGACCAGGCGGTGCAGGACGCCCGCTACCCGCTCAGCCAGGTGCTGTTCGGCGGCAACTGCTGCTACGTCAACGGCGGCGAGACCATCAGCAAAGGCATCGACATGGAGGTGTCCGGCGAAATCCTGCCGGACTGGATGCTGATGGCCAGCTACACCCTCAACCTCAACAAGAACCGCGACACCGGCTCGGCACTGAGCACCATCACGCCCAAACACATGGCCAAGCTGTTCACCACCTATCGTTTGCCGGGCGCACTCAACGACTTCCGCGTCGGCGGCGGTGTGGACATGCAGAGCGCCACCCACGTCAGCGGCACCGCATCGACCTACGACAGCCTGGGCAACGTGGTGCAGAGCGACGTGCCGTTCGAGTACAAACAGGGTGGCTACGCGATCTGGAACGCGATGGTCGACTACCGCATCGACGAGCACTGGAACGTGGCACTCAACGGCAACAACCTGTTCGACAGAACCTACTACCAGACCGTCGGCACCTCGACCTATGGCAACTCTTACGGCGACCCGCGCAACTTCATGCTGACCGTGCGAGCGACCTATTGAGGCGGTGAACCGACCCGGCCAAACGCCGCCAGGGGTGAAAAAAGAAGGCGAGACACGCAACGTGTCTCGCCTTGTTGTTTTGCGCAGGAGTCAAACCTCCCGCCATCGCGCGGACCAGACCGGTTGCAGCCCGAAATACCCTTCAAGATCCCCCCTGCCCCGGCAAACCATTCAGATGGCGGCCAAATGTGAAAAAATCGTCAAGAATTTGTTGTAGATACATCTGGTTATGCTTCTCATCTTCATTCAGAATTGCGATTCCTATCCACTCATCAGGAATCTCGATAGTGAATCCGCGTTTCCCCGCCTCATTCTTGTTCGTCGGTGCCGTCAGCGTTCTACCTGTGGCCCATGCTGTCGATGACATGACGCTCCCCGCAACGCAAATTCAGGACACTGCTGCTCAGGACGACGCGCAGAGCGAGGGGTACGTAGGGAAACCCGCTTCAAGCACCACCAAGCTGGGGTTGAGCAACCGGGAAACGCCGCAGGCGATCACCACCATCACCCGCGCGCAGATGAACGACTACAAGACCAACAGCGTCAAGGACGCCCTGCGTTCCGCGCCGTCGGTCACCGTCGAGCAAAGCGAAACCGACCGCACCGAGTTCACCTCGCGGGGTTTCGAGATCAACAGCTTCGAATTCGACGGCATGAACATGCCCTTCACCCAGACCATCCTCAACGGTGACCTGGACATGGCCGAATACGAGCAGATCGACATTCTTCACGGCGCCAACGGTTTGATGAGTGGCACCGGCAACCCGTCGGCCACCGTCAACTTCGTGCGCAAGCGTCCGACCCGCGACTTCCAGGCGCAGATCAACACCAGCGTCGGTTCGTGGGACAGCCGTCGTGTCGACGTGGATGTTTCCGGGCCACTGACCGACAGCGGCAACGTGCGCGGTCGCTTCATTTATGCCCACGACAAGGGCAATTCGTGGATGGACCGCTACAGCCACGAAAAGAACGTCGCCGCAGGCCTCCTGGCATTCGACCTGTCCGACGCCGACACCGTGACCGTGGGCTTCTCGCAGCACAACAGCGACTCCAACGGCAGCACCTGGGGCAACCTGCCGCTGGTGGACAGCAACAACAACCCGATCCACTACTCCAGCCGCAGCTCCAACGTCGGCCAGCCGTGGTCGTACTGGAACATCCACACCCAGCGCGTGTTCGCTGAACTCAAGCATGATTTCGGCAACGGCTGGAACGCCACCGTGACCGGCACCGGCATCACCGAGTACCAGGACACCAGCATGCTCTACGTCGCCAGCGTCACCGATGACGACGCGCTGGCGTTCGCCGCGAACACCTCGGGCCGCTCCCACCAGTTGATCGGCGAGGCGAAAGTCTCCGGCCCGTTCAGCCTGTTCGGCCGCGACCACGAAATCACCTTCGGTGCCAGTTATGGCCGCACCCACCAGAAGGCGCGCGAGTACGATGCCGCCGAGGCCGGCTATTACAACACCTCGTTCTCCAGCATTCTGGCGGGCACCGAAACGCCGCCGCAGTTCATCTACACCAGCGACCTCAACACGCAGAACATCATCGACCGGCAGAAGAGCCTGTTCGCCGGCGCCCGCTTCAGCCTGGCGGACGACCTGCACTGGATCGCCGGCGCACGCATGCTCAGCACCGACGGCACCGGTGACAGCTACGGCGTCGACCACGCCCAGCGCGAACACGGCAAGGTCACGCCGTACACCGGCCTGGTGTACGACCTGAACCAGGACTGGAGCCTGTACACCAGCTGGACGCAAATCTATAACCCGCAATTCGGCATCGTCGGTGTCGACGGCAAAGGGCTCGATCCCCTCGAAGGCAAAAGCCTGGAAGCCGGCGTCAAAGGCAGCCTGCTGGACAATCGCCTGAACGTCACCGCGGCGGTGTTCAAGACCCAACAGAGCAACGTGCAGTCCGCCGACTTCATTCAGGTCGGCTCGCAATTCCGCTATTTCACCGAAGACGTCAAGAGCCACGGTGTCGAGCTGGAAGCATCCGGCGAAGCGCTGCCGGGCCTCGACGTGCTGGCGGGTTACACCTACGTGCGCATCGACGATGACGACGGCGACAAGACCCGCCGGTTCATTCCGACCCACAGCTTCCATGGCATGGCGACTTACCGTCTGCCAGGGCTGCCGCAGGCACGGATCGGCACCCGTGTCAGCTGGCAGAGCGGCATTCAGAACACCACCAACAGCGTCATTCGCCAGAATGCCTACGCGCTGGTCGATCTGATGGCCAGTTACGACATCGACAGCCACTGGAGCACGGCGCTGAACCTCAACAACGTCACCGATCACAAGTACCTGACGTCGTTGTACAGTGGCACCGCCAGCAACTACGGCGCGCCGCGCAACGTCACCGCGTCGCTGAGCTGGAAGTACTGATTTCACCCGCTGTCGATGGTCGTGAGCCGCCGTTTCGGGGGCTCATGCCAGCCTGATTTGCCCTCCCCGAATACGCTGATCCGGCATGCGTGCTGCCATCACCTCGTCACATTGTTCTGAGTTGAGCCCTATGGCTTGGTCTAGAGCGGTTCTCGCCGCTCAATATCATTCCCGCTGATATTTACCTTCGTCGTATTCGATTCGTGCAATAAAACCCCCGGGAACAGAATCCGCCAATCTCAATAACATTGGCGGATTTTCCCATGGTTCAGTCACTTACTCCTTTGCGCTTCCCCCTTGCCATGCTGGCGCTGGTGGTGATCAGTGCGTGCGGCCGGACCCCAGAAGCGACCGTTGCTCCATCGGCGGCCAAGGTCAATGTGGCCAAGGTGCTCGAACAGCCGGTCAACGAATGGGATGAAGTAACCGCGCGTCTTGAGGCGCCCGAAACCGTGCAGGTCCGTCCGCGGGTTTCCGGGCAGATCGATTCGGTGGCATTCACCGACGGTGAGCTGGTGAAGAAAGGCGATCTGTTGTTCCAGATCGACCCGCGTCCGTTCGAGGCCGAAGTGCATCGTCTGGAAGCACAACTGCAACAGGCCAAGGCCGCGTCGGTACGCAGCAACAACGAAGCCCAGCGTGGCGAGCGTCTGCGCACCAACAACGCGATTTCCGCAGAACTGGCTGACTCGCGGACCACCACCGCCCAGGAGTCCAAGGCAGCCGTGGCGGCGATCCAGGCGCAACTCGATCTGGCCCGTTTGAACCTGAGCTTTACCCGCGTCACCGCGCCGATCACCGGCCGCGTCAGCCGCGCGGAGATCACCGCCGGCAACATCGTCACCGCCGATCAGTCGATCCTCACCAGCCTTGTGTCGACCGACAAGGTCTACGCCTACTTCGACGCCGACGAACGTGTGTTCCTCAAGTACAACCAACTGGCTCGCGACGGCAAACGCGGCGCGACCACGCCGGTGTACATGGGCCTGTCCAATGAAGCCGAAAACCCGCACCTGGGCCAGATGAACTTCGTCGACAACCAGGTCAACCCGCGCACCGGCACCATCCGTGGCCGCGCCGTGTTCGACAACAGCAAGGGCGAATACACCCCGGGTCTGTATGCGCGTCTGAAACTGGTCGGCAGCGGCACCTACACCGCCATGCTGATCAAGGACGAAGCCGTCGGCACCGACCTTGGCAAGAAATTCGTGCTGGTCGTCGACAAGGACAACAAGGCCACTTACCGCAACGTCGATCTGGGGCCGAAGCTGGAAGGCCTGCGCATCGTGCGCAGCGGTTTGCAGAAAGATGACCGCATCGTCGTCAACGGCCTGCAGCGCGTGCGTCCGGGCTCGCCGATCGACCCGCAGGACACGCCAATGGCCAGCGCCGAGACACTCGCCGCCCTGCAACAACAACGTCAGGCACTTGAGGCCAGCAACGCACCGAAGGCTCAGAGCAAACTGGACGCCAAGGTCGCCGCTGCAGCTACCCCACGCGGTTAAGGGACAGACTCGATGAATTTTTCCAGCTTCTTCATTACCCGGCCGATCTTCGCAGCGGTGCTATCGCTGCTGATCCTGATCGGCGGCGCGATCTCGCTGTTCCAGCTACCGATCAGCGAATACCCGGAAGTCGTGCCGCCGACCGTGGTCGTGCGTGCCAACTTCCCCGGCGCCAACCCTAAAGTCATCGGTGAAACCGTGGCCGCTCCCCTGGAGCAGGCGATCACCGGCGTCGAGAACATGCTCTACATGTCCTCGCAGGCCACCGCCGACGGCAAACTGACCCTGACCATCACCTTCGCCCTGGGCACCAACCTGGACACCGCGCAGGTACAGGTGCAGAACCGTGTGACACGGACCGAACCGAAGCTGCCTGAAGAGGTGACGCGCATCGGTATCACCGTGGACAAGGCCTCCCCCGACCTGACCATGGTGGTCCACCTGACCTCGCCGGATCAGCGCTACGACATGCTCTACCTGTCCAACTACGCCGTGCTCAACATCAAGGATGAGCTGGCGCGGCTGAACGGTGTCGGCGACGTGCAACTGTTCGGTATGGGCGACTACTCGTTGCGTGTCTGGCTCGACCCGAACAAGACTGCGTCGCGCAACATCACCGCCACCGACGTGGTCAACGCGATCCGCGAGCAGAACCGTCAGGTCGCTGCCGGTCAGCTGGGTGCCCCGCCCTCGCCGAGCGCCACCAGCTTCCAGATGTCGATCAACACCCAGGGCCGTCTGGTCACCGAGGAAGAGTTCGAAAACATCATCGTGCGCTCCGGCGAAAACGGTGAGATCACCCGCGTCAAAGACATTGCCCGGGTCGAACTCGGCTCCAGCCAGTACGCCCTGCGCTCGCTGCTGAACAACCAGCCGGCGGTCGCCATCCCGATCTTCCAGCGTCCAGGCTCCAACGCCATCGACATTTCCAACGAAGTGCGCGATGAAATGGAACTGCTGAAGAAGAACTTCCCGGAAGGCATGGACTACAGCATCGTCTATGACCCGACCATCTTCGTGCGCGGCTCCATCGAGGCGGTGATCCACACCCTGTTCGAAGCGCTGATCCTGGTTGTACTGGTGGTGATTCTGTTCCTGCAGACCTGGCGTGCCTCGATCATCCCGCTGGCCGCCGTGCCGGTGTCGCTGATCGGTACGTTCGCGGTGATGCACCTGTTCGGCTTCTCGCTCAACGCCCTGTCGCTGTTCGGGCTGGTACTGGCCATCGGTATCGTCGTGGACGACGCCATCGTGGTGGTGGAGAACGTCGAGCGGAACATCGAACTCGGCCATCAGCCGATGGAAGCCACCAAGATCGCCATGAGCGAAGTGACCGGTCCGATCATCGCGACCGCGCTGGTACTCTGTGCGGTGTTCGTACCGGCGGCGTTCATCTCCGGTCTGACGGGACAGTTCTATAAACAGTTCGCGTTGACCATCGCCATCTCGACGGTGATCTCGGCCTTCAACTCGCTGACCCTGTCGCCGGCGCTGGCTGCCGTGCTGCTCAAGGGCCACGACACCCCGAAAGACGGTTTCTCGCGCTTCCTCGACAAGCTGCTGGGCGGCTGGCTGTTCCGTCCGTTCAACCGCTTCTTCGTCAAGGCGAGTAACAAGTACGTCGGTACCGTCGGCCGCGTGATCCGCATCAGCGGTGTGGCCCTGGTGGTCTATGCCGGTCTGATCGTGCTGACCTGGCTGGGCTTCACCACCACGCCGACCGGTTTCGTGCCGCAGCAGGACAAGCAGTATCTGGTCGCCTTCGCGCAACTGCCGGATGCCGCCAGCCTGGACCGCACTGAAGCGGTCATCAAGGAAATGTCCGACATCGCCCTGAAACAACCGGGTGTGGCCAACTCCGTCGCCTTCCCTGGCCTGTCGATCAACGGTTTCACCAACAGCCCGAACTCCGGCATCGTGTTCACCCCGCTCAAGCCGTTCGACGAGCGCAAGGACCCGAGCGAGTCGGCCGGTGCCATCGCTGCTGCGCTGAACCAGAAGTTCGCCGGCATTCAGGACGCCTACATCGCGATCTTCCCGCCGCCGCCGGTACAGGGCCTGGGCACGATCGGCGGTTTCCGTCTGCAGATCGAAGACCGTGGCAACCTGGGTTATGACGAGCTCTACAAAGAGACGATGAACATCATCACCAAGAGCCGCAGCGTGCCGGAACTGGCTGCCCTGTTCACCAGCTACACCGTGAACGTGCCGCAAGTGGATGCTGCCATCGACCGTGAAAAGGCCAAGACCCATGGCGTGGCGATCAGCGACATTTTCGACACCCTGCAGGTCTACCTCGGTTCGCTGTATGCCAACGACTTCAACCGCTTCGGCCGGACCTATCAGGTCAACGTGCAGGCTGAACAGCAGTTCCGTCAGGACGCCGAGCAGATCGGTCAGTTGAAGGTGCGCAACAACCTCGGCGAGATGATCCCGCTGGCGACGCTGATCAAGGTCACTGACACCTCGGGCCCGGACCGCGTGATGCACTACAACGGCTTCATCACGGCAGAGATCAACGGCGCAGCCGGCCCTGGCTACAGCTCGGGTCAGGCGCAGGCGGCAATGGAAAAACTGTTGAAGCAGGAACTGCCTAACGGCATGACCTTCGAGTGGACCGACCTGACCTACCAACAGATCCTGTCGGGCAACACCGCGCTGCTGGTCTTCCCGCTCTGCGTACTGCTGGCGTTCCTGGTACTGGCGGCCCTGTATGAAAGCTGGAGCCTGCCGCTGGCGGTCATCCTGATCGTACCGATGACCCTGCTGTCGGCCATTGCCGGCGTGATCATCGCCGGTAGCGACAACAACATCTTCACCCAGATCGGCCTGATCGTACTGGTGGGCCTGGCGTGCAAGAACGCGATCCTCATCGTCGAGTTCGCCAAGGACGAACAGGACAAGGGCAAGACTCCGCTGGAAGCCGTACTGGAAGCCTGCCGTCTGCGTCTGCGGCCGATCCTGATGACCTCCGTGGCGTTCATCATGGGCGTGGTGCCACTGGTGCTGTCCAGCGGTGCCGGTGCCGAGATGCGTCATGCCATGGGCGTGGCGGTGTTCTCCGGCATGTTGGGCGTGACCTTCTTCGGTCTGCTGCTGACCCCGGTGTTCTATGTCCTGATCCGTAACTACGTGGAACGCAAAGAGGCCCGCAAAGCGGCCAAGGCTCAGCGCGTTCAGTCGATTTCTCCGGAGGCTCATTGATGAAGGCTGCAAAACTGTTCCTGCCGAGCCTGCTGGTGATGGCGCTGGCGGCCTGCACCGTCGGCCCGGACTATAAAAAGCCGGACACCGCGGCGGCCGATATCCAGGCCGCCGCCCAGGGCAACTACGACCGCAGCCGCACCGAGACCATCTGGTGGCAGCAGTTCGAAGACCCGACCCTGAACAAGCTGGTCGCCCAGTCACTGCAGGGCAACCGTGAATTGCGCGTGGCCTTCGCCCGTCTCAAGGCGGCCCGCGCCATCCGCGACGACATCAGCAACGACGCCATGCCGGTGGTGACCAGCCGTGCCAGCAGCCAGATCGGCCGAGCCCAGGTGCCGGGTGAAACCGAGCACCGGGTCAACCAGGAACGCTACGACCTGGGCCTGGACATGGCCTGGGAAGTCGACCTGTTCGGTCGCATCCAGCGTGAACTGGAAGCCAGCGAAGCCGACCAGCAGGTGGCCGAAGCCAACCTCTATCAGTTGCAGGTGACGATGATCGCCGAACTGGTGGATGCCTACGGTCAACTGCGCGGCGCGCAACTGCGTGAAGACATTGCCCGGGCCAACCTGAAAAACCAGCAGGAATCCCGTGGCGTCACCGTGCAGCTGCGTGACGAAGGCGTCGGCAACGAGATCGACGTGGTACGTGCCGATGCACGTCTGGCGGCGGTCGAAGCGACCATTCCGCAGTTGCAGGCCGAACAGATTCGCGACCGTAACCGTATCGCCACCCTGCTGGGCGAGCGTCCGGAAGCCATGACCGTTGACCTGAGCCCGGCGAAGCTGCCGGCGATCTCCAAGGCCCTGCCGATTGGCGATCCGACCAAGCTGCTGGAAAACCGTCCGGACGTGCGCAGCGCCGAGCGGCAACTGGCGGCGCAAACCGCGCGGATCGGCGTGCAGACTGCCGATCTGTTCCCTCGGGTCAGCCTCAGCGGCTTCCTTGGCTTCACCGCCAGCCGTGGTTCGCAGATCGGTTCGGGCGCGGCACAGGCCTGGGGCCTCGGCCCGAGCATCACTTGGGCGGCGTTCGACCTCGGCAGCGTGAAAGCGCGGATTCGCGGCGCCAACGCCGATGCCGAAGGCGCGCTGGCCAACTATGAGCAGCATGTGTTGCTGGCGCTGGAAGAAACCGAAAACGCCTTCAGCGATTACGACAAGCGTCAGCAGCGTCTGGTGTCGCTGGTACGCCAGAGCGAGTCGAGCCGCAAGGCAGCGGATCTGGCCAATATCCAGTACCGCGAAGGCACGGCGGACTTCCTCGTGTTGCTGGATGCCGAGCGTGAGCGTCTGGCGGCGGAAGACAGCCAGGCTCAAGCGGAAATCGAGTTGTATCGTGGCATCGTGGCCATCTACAAAGCGCTGGGTGGTGGCTGGCAGCCGAACGCCTGATCGTTTGCAATCCTGCGGCGTCGCTTACCGGCTGCGCCGTACGAGCCCCGGACTCACAAGGCCCGGGGCTTTTTTATCGGGGGCTGAAACCGCCCTCTCCCGCGCCCGACTGTAGGAGCGCGCTTGCCCGCGATCGGCGAGGCACTCGTCGTAAAACCTGTGCACTCGGTTCGTCTGATGTACTGATGGTCTGCTAACGCAGCCCTGTTTCGCCTTCGGCGAGTCACGCGGAGCTGGCTTGTCCTGCGAGCGGCGACGAAGTCGTCGTAAAACCTGTGCACTCGGTTTGTCTGGTCTTGCGCTGTAGCTGCTAACGCAGCTGGTTTCGCCTGACGGCGAGTTACGCGGCCCCTTGTAGGAGCTGGCTTGTCCTGCGAGCGGCGACGCAGTCGTCGTAAAACCTGTGCACTCGGTTTGTCTGGTCTTGCGCTGTAGCTGCTAACGCAGCTGGTTTCGCCTGACGGCGAGTTACTTGGAAAAGCCCCAAGTAACCAAAGGCTTCTTACCCCGCCATACGGTGCCTCGCCTTGGCTCGGCATACCCTCACTCCGGCAATGCTCCGTGGGCACGCCGCGAATGGGCCATCCATGGCCCACGCGGCTCTCGCGACATCCTGTCGCTCGACCCACTGCGCATCGCCTGCGTTCGGCCTTCTGGGATGGGGCCCCAAGATCAAAAACAGATCAAAAGCCAGGCAAAAGCTGGCGCTCCCCCTGTAGCAGTCCGGCTTGCCGGCGGTTGTGATCTTTCGGGCGCCACCGCCGGCAAGCCGGACTGCTACAGGTTTTGGCGGTGTACTGAGACTTGCCAGACACCCTAAAACCTTGTGGGAGCGAATTCATTCGCGATGCGATGTTCCTGACGATGATTTCGTTTCGCCTGGATGATCATCGCGAATGAATTCGCTCCCACAGTAGATTGATCGCACAACCAGACGGCTACGGATCAACGCCCCGCTCTCCACTTCTGCTTCTGGCCGAAGGCCGTGGGAGGGAGCCCTGCTCGCGATCGGCAACGAAGTCGTCGTGAATCCTGTGCATACGGTGCGTCTGACGGATTGCATTGGCTGCTAACGCAGCCCTGTTTCGCCTGGCGGCGAGTTGCGTAAACCTGTAGGAGCGTGGCTTGCCCGCGACCGGCGACGCAGTCGTCGTAAAACCTGTGCCCTCGGTTTGTCTGGTCTTGCGCTGTAGCTGCTAACGCAGCTGGTTTCGCCTGGCGGCGAGTTACTTGGAAAAGCCCCAAGTAACCAAGGGCTCTCTACCCCGCCATACGGCACCTCGCTAATGCTCAGTGTACCCGCACTCCGGCAATACTCCGTGGGCCCGCCGCGAATGGGCCATCCATGGCCCACGCGGCTCTCGCGACATCCTGTCGCTCGGCCCACTGCGCATCGCCCGCGTTCGGCCTTCTGGGACGGGGCCCCAAGATCAAAAGCTGAAAAGCAAAAGCCAAGCGAGCGCGTTCCCTGTAGGAGCGGGCTCGCCCGCGAAGGCATCCTCAAGATCACCACCACCGGCAAGCCGGACTGCTACAGGTTTTGGCGGTGTACTGAGACTTGCCAGACACCCTAAAACCTTGTGGGAGCGAATTCATTCGCGATGCGGTGTTCCTGACGATGAATTCGTGTCACCTGGATGATCATCGCGAATGAATTCGCTCCCACAGTCAGTCGATCACACAGCCAGACGGCTACGGATCAACGCCCCGCTCTCCACTTCTGCTTCTGGCCAAAGGCCGTGGGAGGGAGCCCTGCTCGCGAAAGCGATCTGGCAAGCGCCTCTCTCTCTCGCAGGCCGGAACGCTATCTGTCAGCACAACGAATTTTCCTTCAATCCCGCTGTCAGAAATTGCCGTTTGACACCTGCCCTTCACTCCCCGAAGCTTCCCCGCACGCAAAAACGGATTTTGTCATGTCGAAAGCGTCTGTACCGCGCACTCCCAGCCAGATCAAGGCCCGCCGTCGCTGGCAGGTAGCGATTGCGCTCGCGTTGGTGCTGGGACTCATCGGCATGGGCCTGCTGGTGCGCAGCTGGCGTGCGCCGCCTCCGCCACCGGTGGTCAATCACAGTTACAGCGAAGCGCTGGAGTTGGCGCACAACGGCAAACCGGGCGCTGCGCGAATTCTGTATCAGCAGCTCAGCCGCACCGATCTTTCGGACATCCGCCGGGCCGGGTTGTTGGCCGAGCTGGTCAATTACCCGAGCACACAAGCCTTGCGAATCCTGCGCGGCGATCTCAAGCGCCCTGCTCCGTTGATCCAGCAGGCGGCCATCGACAGCGTGGTGGCCATGGTGCCCGAAGCGCAACGCAGCATGCTGATCGGCCCTTCGCTGGACGACCCCGACAGCGGCGTGCGTTTTTGTGCCGTGCGCGCGTTACTGGGCCTGTCGCCCGATGATCTGGGCCTGTATTACAGCGGCCTGCAAGAGGTCGCCGAACAATACGAAAAAACCCTGACCAGCCAGCCGCCCAACGGACAAAGCCAGTTGCAACTGGCCAACCTCTACATCAACCGCGGCGCCATCGATAAAGCCTTCGACGCACTGGCGCTGGCCCTGAAGCTGGAACCGCACAACATCGAAGCCGGTCTTGCCCAAGTGCAACTGCTTGACCGGCAAGGCCAGACCGATGCGTCTCGCGAACAACTGGCGCGCCTGCTGGAAAAACATCCGCAATCGTCGCTAGTGCAGCACGCGTTGGGTAAATGGCTGTTGCGCCACCAGCAAAATGAATATGCATTGCTGGCACTGGCCAAGGCCGTGGAACTGGAGCCGGAGAACACCGCTTATCGCTACGACCTGGCGTTGACGTTGCACGATCTGCAACAGCAAGAGCCGGCGCAGCGACAGCTGGAAGATATCCTGCAGCGCCAACCAGCCAACCGTCGCGCACGCATTCTGTTGATCGCTTACTGGAAAGAAACAGGCCAGCTACAGAAAGTGCAGGTGTTGCTCGCCGAACTGGAGCAGTTGAATCCCGACGATCCGGCATTGCAACAGGGGCTCTAGGCTTTCCAGCGAAGGGCTTTCAGCACGCCGCGATATTTTCCGATATAGATATAGTTTCAGAAATTACTTACACGGGTTTTCACCTGACACGGCAAATTTTGTCAGATCACGTTATCTACACATTGCTCTTCCATATAACAAATGCACGCAGGCTATTTTCCCGGTCGAAAAAAACGTGCATTATTTACCCCCGTTACACATCACAACTACCCCGAACAGGAAGAAAGTGCCTCTGTCGACGGTCACTGTTTCGTTCCTTCAGACGCTTAAGGTACCGGGGTAGTACACAATGAGCAAAGCAACGCTGTTTACCTACGTGTTGCCTGCATTGGGCTGACAGCAGCCGTTTACCGCCGGAGTACTATTTTTGTCCAGACTTGCCGAATTTCGCGCCGCAGAAAAAGCCCTTCAGGAACAGCTGGCTCAGCTGGAAAGCCTGAAGAACGATGCCGGACTTAAAAAGGAGATTGAATTCGAGCAGAAGCTGCAGGCTTTGATGAGCACCTACGACAAGAGCCTGCGCGACGTCATCGCCATTCTCGATCCGAACCCGTCGGCCACCACCGCTGCACCGGCCGGTCCAAAGCGCCGCCGCGCCCGCGTGGTCAAGGTCTATCAGAACCCGCACACCGGCGAGCTGATCGAAACCAAAGGCGGCAACCACCGCGGCCTGAAAGCCTGGAAAGAACAGTACGGTGTTGAAACTGTCGATTCCTGGCTGCGCGGCTGATTGGCCCAACGGCGACAGTAATACCTGTAAAGAGCCCCGTTTTTCGGGGCTTTTTTATATATGTGCTATTAATCGAATGATTCGGCCAGCCGTGGCTGATCGGAAATATCCATGGCTGCATTGTTGCAGCGCGACGTGTCGGCCATCGCCACCGGATATACATGTGACGCACACGACGGCGTTAATGTGTCATGTCTGCGCAACAATCACCGGCGTATCAAGGAATGCAGCGCTGTTATAACTATCCGCACAAAGCGACACTATCAGCCGATAACGACAGGCGATGGCCACTGGGGTACCTCTTCACATTTTTTTCACATCGTTTTCTACAGGATGAAGGCTGCTAAAGGACTAGCGCCCCAATGCCCGCTTCGGCGGGCTTCTTTATGCTCGTCACTCCCGAATTGTCGACTCAGGGACTGCTGTTGAGCCTGAGGCTGTCCCGAATCCGCAGCACTTCATCCTTGTTCGCCGCATAACCGTCTGCCGATCCGGCATACGACAACGACCATGCCGTTTCCCGATTCGCCGCCGCCACCAGTGTCTGGGTCATGACGTGCGCACCGTTCTGGGTAATGGTGCAAGTGGTCTCCATGGCCGGCACTTCGCTCAACGTGCTCTCCTTCATCTGCGTGCAGACACTCTGAAAGCCGCCGCGCACGAAATTGACCTGCACCGCCTTGCGCATTTCCAGCAACACGCCCTGCACGTTGACCGCGTGACCGGCCTGCAGACGGGTCTGGGTCAGCTCGACGACCATGGCCGGGTCGCCGTTGGCGTCGTTTTTCACCGCGCGCTGGCGGATCTGCACGGACGGTCGATCGGCGCTGGCTTCCTGCTGTGGCATGGACTCGACTTCCCAGTCGCTGGGCCAGACGATCATCGCGTCGGCCGCGGTTGCGCTGTTCAATCCCGCCCAGCACAGGGCACCGGCGAGGATCAGAGGGCGAAAGCTGGAAAACATGGTCATTACCTGAACGTCGAGCCGCAAAGTGTGAGCCAGAGACGCCCGGCCCACAAGGCCCGGGGCGGGTTTCATGCACATTCGGGTTTGGCTCGGGCAACATGTCCCCGTATCATTCGGTGACATTTACAGGATTACCCGGAGACATCCATGAGTCTGCACGAACTGAACACTTTCCCCGGCGTCACCGCGCAACCGGACGCTGCCACGGCGCAATTCGTGTTCAACCACACCATGCTGCGAGTCAAGGACATCACCGCATCGCTGGACTTCTACACCCGCGTACTGGGCTTCAGCCTGGTCGAGAAGCGCGACTTCCCGGAAGCCGAATTCAGCCTGTACTTCCTGGCGCTGGTGGACAAGGCACAGATCCCGGCAGACGACGCCGCGCGCAACGTCTGGATGAAAGGCATCCCCGGCATTCTCGAACTGACCCACAACCACGGCACCGAGAAAGACCCGGCGTTCAGCTACCACAACGGCAACACCGACCCGCGCGGTTTCGGTCACATCTGCATTTCGGTGCCTGACGTGCAAGCGGCTTGCGCGCGTTTCGAAGAGCTGGGCGTGGACTTCCAGAAGCGCCTGAGCGACGGCCGCATGAAGAGCCTGGCGTTCATCAAGGACCCGGATGGCTACTGGGTCGAGATCATTCAGCCGATGCCGCTGGCCGAATAATCCTTCGCCGGACTGGTCACTGGTTCTGGCCGAAGGCCGTGGGAGCCGGCTTGCTGGCGAACGCATCAGGTCAGCCAACATGGCGTTGAATGAAACATCGCATTCGCCAGCAAGCCGGCTCCTACAGGTTCGAGAGCATTGCGAATCTGCTGAAAACAAAAAACCTCATGATTGCTCATGAGGTTTTTTTGTTTTCAAACGGCTCACGCCATTATCACGCCGGAGCGCTGGTGCGGATCAGGTGGTCGAAGGCGCTGAGGGAAGCCTTGGCGCCCTCGCCCACCGCGATCACGATCTGCTTGTACGGCACGGTGGTCACGTCGCCGGCAGCGAACACACCCGGGATCGAGGTTTCACCACGCTGATCGACCACGATTTCGCCGCGTGGCGACAGCTCGATGGTGCCCTTGAGCCATTCGGTGTTCGGCAGCAGGCCGATCTGTACGAAGATACCTTCCAGCTCGACAGCGATTTCCTCACCGCTCACGCGGTTCTTGTAGCGCAGACCATTGACTTTCTGCCCGTCGCCGGTCACTTCAGTGGTCTGGGCGCTGGTCAGCACGGTGACGTTCGGCAGGCTGTTGAGCTTGCGTTGCAGCACCGCATCGGCACGCAACTGACCGTCGAACTCCAGCAGGGTCACGTGGGACACGATGCCGGCCAGGTCGATGGCCGCCTCGACGCCGGAGTTGCCGCCGCCGATCACCGCCACACGCTTGCCTTTGAACAGCGGGCCGTCACAGTGCGGGCAGTAAGCCACCCCCTTGTTGCGGTACTGCTGCTCGCCAGGCACGTTCATTTCGCGCCAGCGGGCACCGGTGGCCAGAATCACGGTCTTGCCTTTGAGCACACCGCCGCTGGCGAATTTGACCTGGTGCAGTTCGCCATCCTTGCCAGGGATCAACTGATCGCCACGCTGCAGGTTCATGATGTCGACTTCGTACTGTTTGACGTGCTCTTCCAGGGCAACGGCCAATTTCGGGCCTTCGGTGTGCTGAACGGAGATGAAGTTCTCGATGGCCATGGTGTCCAGCACCTGACCGCCGAAACGCTCTGCAGCCACACCCGTGCGGATGCCTTTACGAGCGGCGTAGATCGCCGCAGCCGAACCGGCCGGGCCACCGCCGACCACCAACACGTCAAAGGCTTCTTTGGCGTTGAGCTTCTCGGCCTGACGATCACCGGCGCTGGTGTCGATCTTGGCGAGGATTTCTTCCAGGCCCATGCGGCCCTGGCCGAACAGTTCGCCGTTCAGGTAGATGCTTGGCACCGACATGATCTGACGGTCACTGACTTCCTGCTGGAACAGGCTGCCTTCGATGGCAACGTGTTCGACGTTCGGGTTGAGCACGGCCAAAAGGTTCAGCGCCTGGACCACGTCCGGGCAGTTCTGGCAGGTCAGCGAGAAGTAGGTTTCAAACTTGAACGCACCGCTCAGGGCACGGGCCTGTTCGATGGTTTCTTCGCTGGCCTTGGACGGGTAGCCGCCGACTTGCAGCAGTGCCAGTACCAGCGAGGTGAATTCGTGGCCCATGGGCAGGCCGGCAAAACGCAGTTTGATGTCCTGGCCCGGGCTGTTCAAGGCGAAGGACGGTTTGCGTGCATCGTTGCCATCGGTGTTGAGGGTGATGCGGTTGGAGCTGCTGACGATGTCATTGAGCAGGGCCAGCATTTCCTGGGATTTCGCGCCGTCATCGAGGGACGCGACGATCTCGATCGGACGGGTGATCCGTTCCAGGTACGACTTCAATTGTGCTTTGAGGTTGGCGTCCAACATGATCCGGCTTCCTTTTCACTTTCGGGGGGCAAAAAAAAACGCCCAGGCGGCGACCGCCCGGGCGTTTTTTGGGGGCGATGCGGTTTACTTGCTCAAGAGCTCATCGCTCCCGGTCCTGCGACAAATCCCATAGGGACTTAGATCTTGCCGACCAGGTCCAGGGACGGAGCCAGAGTGGCCTCGCCTTCTTTCCACTTGGCTGGGCAGACTTCGCCCGGGTGAGCAGCAACGTATTGAGCAGCCTTGATCTTGCGCAGCAGCTCGGAAGCGTCACGGCCAACGCCGCCGTCGTTCAGTTCAACGATCTTGATCTGACCTTCAGGGTTGATCACGAAAGTACCGCGGTCAGCCAGGCCAGCTTCTTCGATCAGCACGTCGAAGTTGCGGGAGATGGTCAGGGTCGGGTCGCCGATCATGGTGTACTGGATCTTGCCGATGGCTGGCGAGGTGTTGTGCCAGGCAGCGTGGGCGAAGTGGGTGTCGGTCGAAACGGAGTAGATTTCAACGCCCAGGTCGCGGAACGCAGCGTAGTTGTCAGCCAGGTCTTCCAGTTCAGTCGGGCAGACGAAGGTGAAGTCGGCTGGGTAGAAGAACACCACAGACCATTTGCCTTTCAGGTCAGCGTCCGACACTTCGACGAAAGCGCCGTTCTTGAATGCAGTGGCTTTGAACGGTTTAACTTGGCTGTTGATGATGGGCATCGGGTGAATCTCCTTGGGTTGTAGAAGCGGGTTAAGAATTCGATGGGGAGGATACTACTGACAATCGCCGGTGATGGCTCATTGGCAAAGCTCATGCTGACGATTGGTTTTCACTATCAACGTACGTAATTAATAGAAGAAACCTGTGACAGGTTTTCGCGTGCGCCGGTAGGCACATGGTCTGTCTGACGTTCTGTATCCCGATGAGTTCACCGCGTCCGTAGCAGCCTGGCTTGCTGGCGGTGGCAATTTCAAGACCGCTGCCGCCGGCAAGCCGGGCTGCTACGGGTTGCGATGCTTGATCAAAGCCCCAAGGACACCACAAAACTGTAGGAGTGAGCTTGCTCGCGATAGCGTCCTTCCAGTCACTGCTGCACCGACTGCGCCACCGCCTTCGCGAGCAGGGCTCCCTCCCACAAGAGCAATCCGCAGCGCCTGCATGCGGCGTATCACCGAAATCCCGCAGACACTACACGCACCGTGGGAGGGAGCTCTGCTCGCGATAGCGTCCTTCCAGTCACTGCTGTACTGACTGACCCGCCGCCTTCGCGAGCAGAGCTCCCTCCCACAAAAGCAAACGGGCGCCGTCAGCCGCCCGATTCCAGCAACCCACGCACCCGCTGTGCAAGGTCGTCGATGCTGAATGGCTTGGTCAGCATGTCCATGCCTTCTTCGAGGAAATCGCCACGAATTTCGGCGTTACGTGCGTATCCGGTGACGAACAGCACCGGCAGACCCGGTCGCTGCTGCCGGGCGATTTCTGCCAGTTGGCGGCCATTCAGCCCGGGTAAACCCACGTCCGTCACCAGCAGATCGATCCGCCCCTGCCCCTGCAGAACAGGCAACGCCTGCTGTCCATCCGCAGCCACTTCCACCGAATACCCCAGCTCGCGCAAAACGTCGACCACCAGCATGCGCACGTCCGGTTCGTCTTCCACCACCAGCACGCGCTCGCCCTGACTGGCGCGCGGCGGCACGCTGTCCTCGCTGACCGGCACCTGCCGCCGGCTCGATTCGAAATGACACGGCAGATACAGGTCGATACGGGTGCCCTTGCCCTCGGTGCTGTCGATCTGCACCTGGCCGCCGGTCTGATTGATGAAGCCGTAGACCATCGACAGCCCGAGCCCGGTGCCCTGGCCGATCGGCTTGGTGGTGAAGAACGGATCGAAGGCACGGGCGATCACCTCGCTGGACATGCCACTGCCGGTGTCCTGCACCCCCAGTCGCACATAGTCGCCCGGCTCCAGCGAGTCATGGGCGACGGCGACGTGGGTGACTTCGGTCTGAATCAACAGGCGCCCACCGTCGGGCATGGCATCCCGGGCGTTGATCACCAGATTCAACAAAGCATTTTCCAGCTGATGCTCGTCGGTGTTGGTCAAACGCATCGGCGTGCTCAGGTCGACTTCCAGCTCGATGCTCTCGCCCACCGTGCGCCGCAGCAGTTCCTCCATCGACACCACCATGCGGTTGACGTCGACCGGACGCGGATTCAGCGATTGTCGCCGGGCAAACGCGAGCAGGCGGTGGGTCAGCGACGCCGCGCGGTTGGCCGAACTCATGGCCGCATCGATGTAACGGCCGATCTCCGACACCCGCCCGGCCGCCACCCGCCGCTGGATCAGGTCCAGCGCACCGAGCACGCCGGTCAGCATGTTGTTGAAGTCGTGGGCGATACCACCGGTCAACTGGCCGATGGCGTCCATTTTCTGCGCATGGCGCAACGCTTCTTCAGCCTGGGCGCGTTCGCTGATCTCGATCTGCAGGCGTTCGTTGATCTCGGCCAGCTCGCGGGTCCGCTCGGCCACCCGCCGCTCCAGGCTCTCGTTGAGTTCGCGCAGCGCGTCCTCGGCCTTGACCTGGGCGGTGACATCAGTGCTGGTGCCCAGCCAGTAGGTGATCCGGCCGATGTCGTCACGAATCGGCAGCGCACGGCAGAGGAACCAGCGATACAGGCCATCCTTGCCACGCAACGGAAAGGTGTCCTCCCAGATCGAGCCGGTGGCGAAACAGCGCTGCATGCGCGATTCGACCCGCTGCACATGGTCGGGATGGTGCAACGAGCGCCAACCCAAGGCCATCATCGCTTCGTGGGAGGTGCCGGTGTAGCTGTACCAGCGCGCGTTGTACCAGTAGATCTGCCCGTCAGGGTCGGCGATCCAGGCGAGCTGGCTCATGTTGTCGGCAAGAGTGCGAAACTGGCGCTCGCTTTCGCGCAGCGCGTCGGTTCGGGTGACTTCCTGGTCGTCGGGTCCAGCGGGATTCAGAGGCATGGCTGCCGGATAACTCGTGCTGATCAAAAAGTGGGTCCGTCCCTTCAAACCTGTGACCTGCCCGACCGCCATCCTTGCGGCCGGGTTCGTGCGTCAAAGCCTGTATCCCGTCAACGGGTCGCGGTGCGCATGGTGACGAACTCTTCCGCTGCGGTCGGGTGTACACCGATGGTGTCGTCGAACACCTGCTTGGTCGCCCCCGCCTTCAGCGCAATTGCCAGGCTCTGGATGATTTCCCCGGCATCCGGGCCGACCATGTGGCAGCCCAGTACGCGGTCGGTCTTGCCGTCCACCACCAGCTTCATCAAGGTGCGCTCCTGATTGCCGGTCAGCGACAGTTTCATCGGCCGGAAGCGGCTTTCGAAGACCTGCACCTCATAGCCGTCCTTGCGCGCCTGCTCTTCGCTCAGCCCAACCGTGCCGATGTTCGGCAGGCTGAACACCGCCGTCGGGATGTGGTTGTAATCCACCGCGCGGTATTGCTCGGGCTTGAACAAGCGTCGCGCCACCGCCATGCCTTCGGCCAGCGCCACCGGGGTCAGTTGCACGCGACCGATCACGTCACCAACGGCAATGATCGATGGCTCCGAGGTCTGGTAGTTGTCGTCGACCTTGATGAAGCCTTTGTCGTCCAGTTCGACGTTGACCGTGTCCATGCCCAGGTTGTCCAGCATCGGCCGGCGCCCGGTGGCGTAGAACACGCAGTCGGTGTTGACGCTGCTGCCGTCGTTGAGGGTCAGTTGCAGGGTGCCGTCGGCGAGCTTTTCGATTCGCTCGACCTCGGTCTTGAAGCGGATGTCCATGCCGCGCTTGGTCAGCTCTTCGTGCAGGTGGGTGCGCACGCCGTTGTCGAAACCACGCAGGAACAATTCACCGCGATACATCAGGCTGACATCGGCGCCAAGGCCGCCGAAGATCGAGGCGAACTCCACGGCGATGTATCCGCCGCCGACCACCACGACGCGCTTGGGCATCTGTTCGAGGAAGAACACTTCGTTGGAAGTGATGGCATGCTCACGCCCCGGGATGTCCGGGGTCTGCGGCCAGCCACCGGTGGCGATCATGATGTGCTCGGCGGTGTGTACCTGGCCGTTGATCTCGACTTCATGGGGCCCGCGCAACTTCGCGTGGCCTTCCATCAGCGTCACGCCGCTGTTGGCCAGCAGGTTGCGATAGACGCCGTTGAGACGGTTGATTTCGTGATTCTTGTTGGCGATCAGGGTCGGCCAGTCAAATTCCGCCTCACCGCTGCTCCAGCCAAAACCCTTGGCCTGTTCGAAGTCCTCGGCGAAATGAGCGCCGTACACCAGCAGTTTCTTCGGCACGCAACCGACGTTGACGCAGGTGCCTCCCAGATAGCGGCTTTCGGCAACCGCCACACGGGCACCGAAACCGGCAGAAAAACGCGCAGCGCGGACGCCGCCGGAACCGGCGCCGATCACAAAAAGGTCGAAGTCGTAAGTCATGTGGTTACTCCTGGGCAGTGAGCTAGCATAACCGCTTGCGCGCGTCGGGCAAGGGTTTGCGCCAGAAACGACAAAGCCACCCGAAGGTGGCTTTGCCAGACAGAACAGATCCCGGATTGTTTACCGGTGCAGTGGCATCACTGCGTCGATTTGCCGGTCTTGTAGAAGTGTTCGAAGCAGAAGTTGGTCGCTTCGATGTAGCCTTCGGCGCCACCGCAGTCGAAACGCTGACCCTTGAACTTGAACGCCAGCACGTTGCCTTCGGCGGCCTGTTTCATCAGGGCGTCGGTGATCTGGATTTCACCGCCTTTGCCTGGCTCGGTCTGTTCGATTTTCTCGAAGATGTCCGGGGTCAGGATGTAGCGACCGATGATCGCCAAGTTCGACGGCGCATCTTCCGGCTTCGGCTTTTCAACCATGTCGGTCACGCGGAACAGGCCCGGCTTGATCTCTTCACCCGCGATCACACCGTACTTGTTGGTTTCCTGCGGATCGACTTCCTGAATGGCGACGATCGAGCACTTGTACTGTTTGTGCAGTTTGACCATCTGCGCCAGAACGCCTTCGCCTTCCAGGTTCACGCACAGGTCGTCCGCCAACACCACGGCGAACGGCTCGTTGCCGATCAGCGGACGACCGCTGAGGATGGCGTGGCCCAGGCCTTTCATTTCGGTCTGACGGGTGTAGGAGAAGCTGCACTCGTCGATCAGTTTGCGGATGCCGACCAGGTATTTTTCCTTGTCGGTGCCCTTGATCTGGTGCTCCAGCTCGTAGCTGATGTCGAAGTGGTCTTCCAGCGCGCGCTTGCCGCGGCCGGTAACGATGGAGATTTCATTCAAACCCGCAGCAAGAGCTTCTTCCACGCCGTACTGGATCAGTGGCTTATTGACAACCGCCAGCATTTCTTTAGGCATGGCCTTGGTCGCTGGCAAAAAGCGAGTGCCGTAACCGGCAGCAGGGAACAAGCATTTCTTGATCATATAAGTCCTTGATGGAGCTGGGGGTGTTGCGGCGCAGTCTAATCAGGCGGCGATCACCTTACAATGCCCGACACTGGCCGTTCGCTGCCATGGTAGAGGAACAGTTGCGCAGATAGTTCCGCTCACCTGCCGATAATACGACCACCGACCGGCCACGGTTTGCCATGGGACAAGCCGCAACGAGGGCACGGACGGTAATCGGTCCTTGGGTCAGATCACGCGCTCGAAGGCTTCCAGTCCGTTGAAACGACGGTGAAAAGACAGAGGCAAGCGTAGCCGTATTCACTGGATTGCGTAGGAAAATTGTACATTTGCGCTTTATGATGGCGCTTCGGGTTCATCCGCCCTGCGATGCCCCCTCCTCCCGCCTCTCATTGCGAAGCTGTCGAACATGATTAAGAAGCTGTCCATCATTGCCATCCTCGGTCTGACCGGCTGTGCCACCGCGCAAAACACGTACACGAAGGACGGTCAGCAGGCGCTGAGCATCGACTGTTCCGGCGAGGCCATGTCGTGGGCCGCCTGCTACGAAAAGGCCGACGCCTCATGCGCAGGCACCGGTTACAACATCGTCGGCACCAACGGTACGCCGCAACCCGGCGCCGCCGACAAGACCCTCGGCGCCGATGTCGGCAACTACAAGACCCGCACCGTCATGGTCACCTGCAAATAAACGGCAATCACTCGCCGGAAATGCAATCGTTCACGGCGTGCTGAACATCCCTGGACCGCAGCGGGTTGTTGCCGTTGCGCTCGAACAGCTTGATCGAGCTGCCGCCGGAGCGCTGTTCGATCATGACGACGGCCGCCGGCGCACTGTCGAACAGTTTCTGCGGCACGATGATGCGCAGCCCCTCATGGTGCGGTTCGATCTGCGGCGACTTGCGGCTTTCGGCGATGCGACCAAGGAAACACGCGGCATACCGGCTGGGGCTCTTGCCGGACATCACGTTCATGGTCGCGGGCGTGCGCTCGATGTCGTTGACGGTCGCACAACCGGTCATCGCCAGAGCCAGGACAACAACGGCCAGTTTCATACAATCCTCCGGTAAAGCTGCTTGTGACAGGCAGGCCCGCGATTAAATCCCGCCACCCGGCACTTTTTGCCGGCCGCCGGGCGAATTACCCGAGGCGCCGATGCGAAACGCCCGCGCGCCGTGGTATCTTTCCGCGTTTTTCGCGAATGCCAAGTCCCCGGAGACACCCATGAAATTCGTACACCAGCGCGAGCACCTCAACGAAGACGACATGGTCGTCATCGAGTGCTCCCAGCTCTGCAATATCCGCCTGATGAGCGACGCGAATTTCCGCAGCTTCAAGAATGGCGGGCGCCACACCTATCACGGCGGCGCCTTCGACCGCTTCCCGGCGAAGATCACCGTGCCCAGCACCGGTTTCTGGAACATCACCATCGACACCGCCGGGCGCAAGATGGACAGCCATGGCGGCGGCCGCAAGACCAACTTCACCCATTCGATCAAGATCGTCCGGCGCACATCTTCGCGCCTGAGCTGATCGTCATTCAACACCGGCGCGCGTGAAAACCCCGTGTTTTCGCACCCTGCCCAAGGAGTCAACGTGAGCACCCCTGCCCCAGTCGTCAAATACGCCATCAGCTACAAACTCAACGGCGAGCGCCGTTTCGAGTTCGCCCTGCTGCAATCGCCGTCCGCCGAAGAAGCTCTGGCCGCCCTGCAGAAAATGCACGGAGACAGCGGCGACGTGATCAGCGACGTCAAGGTCAGCAAGGCCCTGTAACCGTAGCAGCTCCGGGCATGCCGCGATGATGCACCGCAAAGGCACCACCCCCGCCACGCTCGATCTGTTCGCCGACGACGCGCCGCAAGATGCGGGTCGCGAACAGATCGGCCCGCAGTCCGTCGTGCTGCGTGGCTTCGCCCTGCCGCGGGTCGAACAGTTGCTGCCGGCACTGGAATCGATCCTGCGTCAGGCGCCGTTCCGCCACATGACCACCCCCGGTGGTTACAGCATGTCGGTGGCGCTGAGCAGTTGCGGCTCCCTGGGCTGGACCAGCGATGCCCACGGCTATCGCTACAGCCCGGTCGATCCCCATGGCGGCCAGCCTTGGCCGGCCATTCCCGAGGTGTTTCTGCAACTGGCCGAGACCGCTGCAGAGGCGGCCGGTTTTCCCGGTTTTGTGCCGGATGCCTGCCTGATCAACCGCTACATCCCCGGCGCGAAGCTGGCCCTGCACCAGGACAAGGACGAACGCGACCTGCGCTGGCCGGTGGTGTCGGTGTCACTGGGCATCGCCGCGATGTTTCTGTTCGGCGGCCACAAACGCAACGACCCGACCCAACGCGTGCCGTTGTTCCATGGTGATGTGGTGGTCTGGGGCGGCGCGGACCGCCTGCGCTATCACGGCGTGATGCCGATCCGTCAGGCCGGACATCCGCAACTGGGCGAACAGCGCATCAACTTCACCTTTCGCAAGGCGGGGTGAGTTCGGCAGTCCTGTAGGAGCTGGCTTGCCCTGCGACCTGCCGGGCACCGGCAGTAAATACGGCGAATGTGGTCTGTCTGGCACACCGTGCTCACCGACTTTACGACTGCTGCGCAGCCGCTCGCAGGACAAGCCAGCTCCTACAAGATCGCGGGCAAGCGCGCTCCTGCGGACGTCAGGACCGCTACGAAGCCACCTCCGCCGCCGCGCGGGTTTTCACCGGGCAGACCACCCGGTGCAGGTTCAGCGCTGTGTTGATGATGCCGATATGGCTGAACGCCTGGGGAAAGTTGCCGAGCATGCGCCCTTCCCTGGGATCATATTGTTCGGCCAGCAGGCCAACGTCGTTGCACAGCCCGCAAAGTCGCTCGAACAACGCTGCGGCCTCTTCGTCGCGCCCTTGCAGCACGTACACGTCGGCCAGCCAGAACGAACACACCAAAAACGTGCCTTCACTGCCGGACACACCGTCGTGGCTGCGCTCGCTGTCGTAGCGCAACAACAGGCCGTCCTGCATCAATGACTGTTCGAGGCGGGTCACAGTACCGATCACCCGAGGGTCGTCTGCCGGCAGAAAACCGGTCAGCGCGATCTGCAGCAGGCTGGCATCCAGTTCCTTGCCGCCGTAGGTCTGCACGAAGCTGCCCAGTTCGGCGTCGTAGCCAAGGGCGCAGACATCGGCGTGAATCTCGTCGGCAATCCGCCGGTAATGCCGACCGCGCTCGCGCTCTTGCGGGTCATCGCTCTGCGTCAGTACCCCGGCGTTGCGGTCGAACGAGACCCAGGCCATGACCTTGGAATGGGTGAAATGCCGAGGCTCGGAACGGATCTCCCAGATACCCGCATCGGGCTGGTGCCAGACCTTTTCCAGAAACGGCATGATCACCTTCTGGATTTCCGTGCTGCGCGGCAGACGTGGCAGGCCGTTTTTCAGCGCCTGAGTCATGGCGTCGGCGACTTCGCCGTAGACATCCAGCTGCATCTGCGTGGCGGCGGCATTGCCGACCCGCACCGGGCGCGAGCCCTCATAACCCGCCAACCACGGCAATTGGTACTCGGCCAGGCGTCGCTCGCCACCCAGACCGTACATGATCTGCACCTGCTCGGGGTTGCCCGCCACTGAACGCAGCAGCCAGTTGCGCCAGGCATCGGCCTCCTCGTAATAGCCCAGGTTCATGAACGCCAGCAGGGTCATGGTCGCGTCGCGCAGCCAGCAGAAGCGGTAATCCCAGTTACGCTCGCCACCCAGTTCTTCCGGCAACGAGGTGGTCACGGCGGCGACGATGCCGCCGGTGGGCGCATAAGTCATGGCCTTGAGGGTGATCAGCGAGCGCTTGACCTGCTCGCTCCACGGCCCGACATCAGGGCAGCGGTCGGAAAATTCGCGCCAGTAGCGCTCCGTCTGTTGCAACGCCTGCTCGATGTCGAACGCCTTGCGCCGCGGCTCGTGGGACGCCTGCCACGACAAGGCAAAGCCCAAGCGCTGTCCGGCCTTGACGCTGAACAGGCTCTCGGTGTGGTGATCCATCGGGTGCAACTCGGCCGGAGTGCGCAACACCAGCATGTCCGGCCCAGCCACGGCGGTCATGGTGTGCGGGTCTTTCTTTTCTACCCAGGGCACCGTGCTGCCGTAGTCGAAACGGATCGCCAGGTCCATGGTGAAATCGACCTGCCCTTTGACGCCGACCACCAGCCGCACCACGGTACTGTCGACATCCATGGGCATGAAGTCGATCAACAGGGCCTGGCCGCTGTCGGTGGTGAACAGGGTTTCAAGGATCAGGGTGCCGTCGCGGTACTGGCGACGAGAAGCGAAGTGGCCATCACTCGGGGCGATCTTCCAGCGACCGTTGTCGCTGTCGCCCAGCAGCGCGGCGAAACAGGCAGGTGCGTCGAAACGCGGAAAACACAACCAGTCCAGCGACCCGTCGCGGGCCACCAGCGCTGCGGTGCGGCAATTGCCGAGCAGCGCGTAGTCTTCAATCAATACAGCCATGGGGTGATGATCCCTCCCGGTGTTTGAAGAAATCCGTAACCGCCTGACGAAGCTGCGATGGCGATCTTGCGTACGTCACCACTGGCAAACCAGGCTGCTACAGATGGGGCAACGACGCCCCGTGGGAGGGAGCCCTGCTCGCGAAAGCGATGGGTCAGACAACACAACAGCGTCGGTGATGACGCCTTCGCGAGCAGGGCTCCCTCCCACAAGAAAAGCGAAGCCAGGCACCACGCCAGATCAGCGCGGCAGTATGTAACGTTCGATGGCCGTCGCCAGCCCGTCCTCCACATTGTTGCCGGTGACGTAATGGGCCTTGGTCTTGACCCCGACTTCGGCCTGCCCCATCGCGATCGACAGCCCTGCACGCAGGAACATCGCCACGTCGTTGCCGGCATCGCCGATGGCCGCCGTCTGCACCAGCGGTACATTCAGCGCTTCGGCGAGGGTCGCCAGTGCCGTGCCCTTGTTGGCATCCCGCGCGGTGACATCCAGGTAATACGCCTGCGAACGAGCCGCCAGGGCGGTGTCGGCAATCAGCGGGTTGAGCTGGAGTTCCAGACGCTTGAGCAACTCGAAATCGGTACTGGCGGCGACGATCTTGTCGATGCGCTCGATGTAAGCATCGAAGCGTTCGACCTGAACGAAGTCGTAACCCAGCGTGGTGCGCTCGTGCTCGACGTAATCCCCTTGCGGATCGAGCAGCAGCCACTGATCGTCGGCAAACACCCACACCGACACCTTCTCGCCAGCAAACAACTCAAGACTGGTCCGCGCCGCCTCAGGGTCGATGCGGTGAGCCTTGAGCAGACTGCCGTCGGGGTTGACGATGTTGGCGCCATTGAAGCCCACGGTCGGCACATCGATGCCCAGGGCTTCGATCTGCTGACGCATGGCCCGCGGCGGGCGGCTGCTCGCCACCGAGAACTGAATCCCGGCGGCACGCAGCCGACGCACGGCATCGATATTGGCCTGGCTCAGACTGTGGTCGGGTCGCAACAGCGTGCCGTCGATATCGGACAGCATGAAACGGATGAGGGGTTGCGCAACCTCACTCATCCGAGACGTTGCCAACTGCGACCGTCACGGCCGAGCAACTCGTCGGCACCCGCCGGCCCGTCCTCGCCCGCCTTGTAGAACTCGACGTGCGGATCCTTGGCCCAGGCATCGATGAACGGCTGCACGGCACGCCAGCCGTTTTCGATGTTGTCGGCACGCTGGAACAGGGTCTGATCGCCGGTGAGGCAGTCGTAGATCAGGGTTTCATACCCGGTCGACGGCTGCATTTCGAAGAAGTCCTTGTAGGCGAAACCCAGCTCGATGGTCTGCATGTCCAGGGTCGGCCCCGGCTTTTTCGCCTGCAGGTCGAACCACATGCCTTCGTCGGGCTGGATCTGGATCTTAAGGAAGTTCGGCGCGACGCGGTCGACCTCGGTGTCACGGAACTGCGCGTACGGCGCCGGCTTGAAGCAGATGGCGATTTCCGTGTCACGGATGCTCATGCGCTTGCCGGTGCGCAGATAGAACGGCACACCGACCCAACGCCAGTTGTCGACCATGACCTTGAGCGCCACATAGGTTTCCGTGTTGCTGTCCGGGGCAACCCGGTCTTCTTCACGGTAACCGGTGACGCTCTTGCCGCCGATGTTGCTCTCGGTGTACTGGCCACGCACGGAGTTGGCCAGCGCTTCCATTTCCGACCAGGGACGGATCGCGCCGATCACCTTGGCCTTTTCGCCACGCACCGCATCGGCGCCGAACGCGGCCGGCGGCTCCATGGCGACCATCGCCAGCAGCTGGAACAGGTGGTTAGGTACCATGTCGCGCAGCGCGCCGGTGGTTTCATAGAAGCTGCCGCGGGTTTCGACACCCACGGTTTCCGCCGCCGTGATCTGCACGTGGTCGATGTAATGGTTGTTCCAGAACGACTCGAACAGACCGTTGGAGAAACGGCTGACCAGAATGTTCTGCACCGTTTCCTTGCCCAGGTAATGGTCGATCCGGTAGATCTGGCTCTCCTTCATCGCCTTCAGCAAGCAGGTGTTCAGCGCCACCGCGCTGGGCAGGTCGTGGCCGAACGGCTTCTCGATCACCACCCGACGGAAGTAATCGTCATCCTCCACCATCAGCCCGGACGAGCCGAGGCGCCGGGTCACTTCACTGAAGAAACGCGGTGCGGTCGCCAGGTAGAACACGGCATTTTGCGTGCCGGTGCTCTTGATCTTCTCGCCGATGGCCGCGTAGGTGCCATCGTCGAGAAAATCGCCGGTAATGTAGGTGATGCGCTCGGCCAGACTGCCCCACAGTGCCGGGTCCAGAGGTTCTTCTCCGCCCTGGGCGACCTTGCTGGCCGCCTCCTGACGAATGAAGTCCTCAAGCTTTCTGGCAAAGTCAGCATCGCTCACGGTGTTGTGGTCAACGCCGACGATGTGCAGGTCCTCACCCACCAGTCCGTCACGGAACAGGTTGTAGAGGGCCGGCATCAACAGGCGCTTGACCAGGTCACCGTGTGCGCCGAACAGGAACAGCGTGGTCGCCGGAGCGACCGGGGCTTTCTGCTTGCTGCGGGAGAGACCCATTACAGTGCTTCCTTATTTAGGTTCCTTGTGACCACCAAACCCGAAGCGCATGGCCGACAGCATCTTGTCGCCATAGGTGCTTTGTTGACGGGAGCGGAAGCGTGCGAACAGCGAACTGGACAACACAGGGACCGGCACGGCCTGCTCGATGGCGGCCTCGATGGTCCAGCGACCTTCGCCGCTGTCGGCAACCGAGCCGGAATAGGCATTGAGTTGCGGGTCGGTCGCCAGCGCGTCGGCGGTCAGGTCCAGCAGCCAGGACGATACCACGCTGCCACGACGCCAGACTTCGGCGATGTCGCCCAGGTTCAGGTCGAAACGCTGGTCGGCCGGCAGGCTGTCCGAGTTCTTGGTCTTGAGGATGTCGAAGCCTTCGGCGAAGGCCTGCATCATGCCGTACTCGATGCCGTTGTGGATCATCTTCACGAAGTGCCCCGAACCTGGCGGGCCGGCGTGAATGTATCCCTGTTCGGCACGCGGGTCGGCGTCCTTGGCGCGGTCCTTGGTGCGCGGGATGTTGCCGATGCCCGGCGCCAGGGTGGCGAACAGCGGGTCCAGACGATCGACGACCTCGGTTTCACCGCCGATCATCATGCAGTAACCGCGCTCCAGGCCCCAGACGCCGCCGGAAGTGCCGACGTCGACGTAGTGCAGGCCTTTTTCACGCAGAGATACCGAACGACGGATGTCGTCCTTGTAATAGGTGTTGCCGCCGTCGATGATCACATCGTCCGGCTCCAGCAGTTCAACCAGTGCGTTGATGGTGTCTTCGGTCGGTGCGCCAGCCGGCAGCATGACCCAGACGGCACGCGGTTTTTCCAGTGCAGCCACCAGGGACGCAAGGTCCTTGGCTGGCGTCGAACCCTCGTTGGCGAGCACGGTGCGAGACTGCTCATCGCGGTCGTAGACCACAGTGGTGTGGCCATTGAGCATCAGTCGACGTGCGATGTTGCCGCCCATGCGGCCTAGTCCGACAATCCCGAGTTGCATGTAGAGGTGCTCCTTAATTCGTAAACAGGTGGGTCATTTTATAGCCCAGCGCCGCTTTCAGGGTTAGTCCGGAAGAACAAACGATGGTTTCCCGGTGAAAAATGTTTCATCTGTGAGGTGAGAAAACCGCTCTAAGATGCCGTCTGTCGCATAGCGCGCACCTTAGCGACAATCAAAAATAAAAAAGTTCACTTTTCAGACAAAAGAATTCAGAATCCGCGCCGATGAAGAGAGGAGCACGGACAAGTCGGGTGGCGACAGTCTCACTGCTTGAATCTTCCAGGTTGAATCCCGCCATTTGCGAGGTGAGCAATGGGCACTGTACTACCGGCAAGCGCTCCACAGACTCTCTACGTTACCGTCCGTCGCGACGAGCTGCGCCAGCTCAAGGAAGAACGCGAACAACTGCTGAAAAAGGTCGCCCAGCTGAGCATGCTGCTGCAACACAGCCAGCTCGCAGCCCCAGGCACTGCCCTGCAGGCCTGATCTTCACCGGTTGTTTCTCTCCGCGCGGCAAGCCCGATTCGCTGGCTTGCCCGCACGATGCACTCCCCCTCGTGACTCGCCATATTCCCCTCGGTTTCTGTTCGCGGCTGTCATGGCTCGGACCTGACACATCCGGCAACGTTCCGCTTGCTTGCAAAATCACTTTTTTGCGCTTCTCCATGCACTTCTGACACCGCACTCACATTTTTTTCACCTGTTCATCACCATACTGTCGCCCCTCTGTGAAACGTCTGTCGGCTGTCAGTCGCTACAGGCAAGATGTGGCGACCGTTCAGGCCGCCCGAAAGATCCATAGCGGGAGTGCCTGATGGCAACTACACAACGGAGCACCACAGCTCCGAAAGGTTTCGACTGGGCCGGTCTGGTCTGGCTGTTCGTATTTTTCTGGTATTTCTCTGGCATTACCCAACTGCTGATCCAGCTGACCGACACGTCCGGTTTCGCCGGTTTCCGTCAGGCGTTCGTCATGAGCGGCCTGTGGCTGGCGCCAATGCTGCTGTTTCCGAAAAAGACCCGACTGATGGCCGCAGTGATCGGCGTCGTGCTGTGGGCCTGTTCGATGGCCAGTCTGGGTTACTTCTTCATTTATCAGCAGGAGTTCTCCCAGAGCGTCATCTTCATCATGTTCGAGTCGAACATCTCTGAAGCCGGCGAGTACATGACCCAGTACTTTGCCTGGTGGATCGTGCTGGCCTTCATCGCCCATACCGCTTTCGCCATTTTCCTCTGGACCCGCCTGCGCCCGGTGTACATGCCGCGCAGCCGCGCCTGGATCACCGCGTTCGCTCTGGTGCTGGGCATCATCGGTTACCCGCTGGCCAAGCAGATGTCTCGTCATGAAGGCATGGCTGCGGGCATCGAAGCCTTTGAATCGCGTATCGAGCCGGCCGTGCCATGGCAGATGCTGGTGGCCTACCATCGCTATACCCAGCAGCTGGACACCATGCAGGACATGCTCACCAGCAGCAGCAACATTCCCCCGCTGAAGAACCTGCAGGACCAGCAGGCCAACCTGCCGACCACGCTGGTGCTGGTGATCGGCGAGTCGACCAACCGCGGTCGCATGCATCTATATGGCTATCCACGGGAAACCACGCCGAACCTGGACGCCATGAAGGACCAGCTGGAAGTGTTCAACAACGTGATCACTCCGCGTCCTTACACCATTGAAGCGCTGCAGCAGGTCCTGACCTTCGCCGACGAAGAGAACCCGGACCTGTACCTGAAGACGCCGTCGCTGGTCAGCGTGATGAAACAGGCGGGTTACAAGACCTTCTGGATCACCAACCAACAGACGATGACCAAGCGCAACACCATGCTCACCACCTTCTCCGAGCAGGCGGACGAGCAGGTGTACCTGAACAACAACCGCAACCAGAACGCCCGTCAGTACGACGGCGACGTGATCGAGCCGTTCGCCAAGGCGCTGAACGATGCAGCACCGCGCAAGCTGATCGTGGTACACCTGCTGGGTACGCACATGAGCTACCAGTATCGTTACCCGCCAAGCTTCGAGAAATTCACCAATCATGACGGTGTGCCGGCCGGTATCGATGACAGCAAGCTGGAGCTGTACAACAGCTACGACAACGCCGTGCTGTACAACGATTTCGTGGTGTCCAGCCTGATCAAGACCTACAGCAAGGCCGACCCGAACGGCTTCCTGCTCTACCTCTCCGATCACGGTGAAGACGTCTACGACTCGCCGACCCATGACGTGCTGGGACGTAACGAGGCCAAGCCGACGATTCCGATGTACACGGTGCCGTTCATCGCCTATGCCTCGCCGAAATGGCGCGAAACCCACAACTGGAATTTCGACAGCATTCACAACCGTGCCTACTCCAGTTCCAACCTGATCCACACCTGGGCACAGCTGGCCGGGCTGAGTTTCGACGAGCTGGACACCACCAAGAGTCTGGTCAGCCTCGACTTCAAGGCGCGCCCACGCTTGATCGGCGATCCGTACGCCCAGAAAGGCTTGAGCGATTTCGCCACCATGGAAAAGACCGCCAACGATGCTCCGGCAGTGCCGAAAGTGGCCAACAAGTAAGCGATCGATCGCGGTAAGCGGTAAATAAAGAAGGCCTGCGTAATGCAGGCTTTTTTTATGACAACCGAGAAGTCGGACGGCTACGGGTAGTTCTGCGCTGCACTTGTAGGAGCTGGCTTGCCCTGCGAGCGCGCCGGGGTCGCGTCCGACCGCAGTCGTCGTAAAACCTGCGCACTCGGTGTGTCTGGTCTTGCGCTGTAGCTGCTAACGCAGCTTGGTTTCGCCTGGCGGCGAGTTACTTGGAAAAGCCCCAAGTAACCAAGGGCTTCTTTCCCCGCCATACGGCATCTCGCCTAGGCTCGATGTGCCCTCACTCCGGCAATGCTCCGTGGGCACGCCGCGAATGGGCCATCCATGGCCCACGCGGCTCTCGCGGCATCCATGCCGCTCAACCCACTCCACATCGCCTGCGTTCGGCCTTCTGAAACGGGGCCCCAAGATCAAAAGCCAGATCAAAAGCCGGATCAAAGCCCGCGCCGAGGCGGACTAACGTCCGATCTGGCTGGCCGAACACAATCTCCTGTAGGAGCTGGCTTGCCCTGCGAGCGGCTGCGTAGCAGTCGTAAACCCTGACGCCTATGCATTTCTGACACACCGCGTTCACCGTTTTTACGACGAGTGCCTCGCCGGTCGCAGGGCAAGCCAGCTCCTACAGACAGGCAGTGATCATCCCGGTTGTATTGCCATGCCAAGATCCCACAAACACGATAATCCGTGGGAGGGAGCCCTGCTCGCGAAAGCGTCATTTCAGACAATGCTGTGTCACCTGACCGACCGTCATCGCGAGCAGAGCTCCCTCCCACAATGATCTGTAGTGACCTCAACCTTGTTTGGCGTCCACACATCCGTAGCAGTCCGGCTTGCCGGCGGTGGCGATCTTGAGGACGCCTTCGCGGGCGAGCCCGCTCCCACAGGGAATGCGCTCTCTTGGCTTTTGCTTTTCAGCTTTTGATCTTGGGGCCCCGTCCCAGAAGGCCGAATGCAGGCGATGCGCAGTGGGTTGAGCGACAGGATGTCGCGAGAGCCGCGTGGGCCATGGATGGCCCATTCGCGGCGTGCCCACGGAGCATTGCCGAAGTGAGGGTATGCCGAGCATTAGCGAGGTGCCGTATGGCGGGGAAAGAAGCCCTTGGTTACTTGGGACTTCTCCAAGTAACTCGCCGTCAGGCGAAACAGGGCTGCGTTAGCAGATCAGCAATCCATCAGACACACCGCATGCACAGGATTTACGACTACTTCGTCGCCGCTCGCAGGGCAAGCCAGCTCCTACAGGGTTCGCGGAACGTGCTGGGGGCAAAACAGGGCTGCGTTAGCAAACTCGTCAGATCGCTAAACCCTGCGCAACAACACCCGGGTCACCCGCCGCTCCTGCACCTGTACCACCTGCAGGCGCCAGCCTTCCCACTGCAACTCGTCGCCGATCACCGGCAAACGGTCCAGCAGGCTCATGACCAGCCCGGCCAGGGTCTGATAATCGTCGGTGGCGGCCGCCTTGAAGCCGATCCGTTCGCGCAGGTGGCTGAGATTCATGGTCGCATTGACCAGCACACCGTCCCCTTCCTCCACCAGATCCGGGCCGTCGATCTCGCTGGCATCGGGCAACTCACCGGCGATGGATTCAAGAATGTCGGTCATGGTCAGCACGCCGGCAAAATCGCCGAACTCATTGACCACGAAGGCGATATGCGTGGACTGTGCACGCATCTGCTCCAGCGCATTGAGGATCGAAAAGCTTTCCAGCAGGTTCACCGTCGGCCGCACCAGGTGCTCCAGATTCGGCTGAACGCCGGCCAACAGTGCTGTGAGCATTTCCTTTTTATGCACGAAACCCAACGGCTCGTCGACGCGGCCGCCACGGATCAGCGGCATCCGCGAGTAGGACGAATTCATCAGACGCTGACGAATGCTTTCCGCATCGTCGTCCAGATCGATCAGGTCGACATCGTTACGCACGGTCATCACGGCGCGAATCGGGCGCTGTGCCAGTTGCAGCACACCACTGATCATCACCCGCTCGCGGCGGTCGAACACCACTTCCTCGGCATCGCCGTCGAGCATGTCGGCGATTTCTTCACCGACCTCTTCGGCACCGGGCTTGCGCCCGCCCATCAGGCGCAGCACGGCGTGGGCCAAGCGTTCACGACGCGGCAGGTTGCCCTTGAGGCTGCGCTTGCGCCGGGAACGGGCGATCTGGTTGAAGATCTCGATCAGGATCGAGAAGCCGATGGCCGCGTACAGGTAGCCTTTGGGGATATGGAAACCCAGGCCGTCGGCGGTCAGGCTGAAGCCGATCATCATCAGGAAGCCCAGACACAACATGATCACCGTCGGGTGCGCGTTGACGAAGGACGTCAGCGGCTTGCTGGCGATGATCATGATGGCGATGGAGAAGATCACCGCGATCATCATCACCGACAGTTCATCGACCATGCCCACCGCCGTGATCACCGCATCCAGCGAGAACACCGCATCGAGCACGACGATCTGCGCCACGATGGGCCAGAACAGTGCATAGCTGGTGCTGCCGGAACGCTGGGCAACATGCCCTTCCAGCCGCTCATGCAACTCCATGGTCGCCTTGAACAGCAGGAAGATACCGCCGAACAGCATGATCAGGTCACGACCAGAGAAGCTCTTGCCGAACACCTCGAACAGCGGCTCGGTCAGGGTGACCATCCACGAGATGCTCGCCAGCAGGCCCAGGCGCATGATCAGCGCCAGCGACAGACCGAGCACCCTCGCGCGGTCGCGCTGCTCGGGCGGCAATTTGTCGGCGAGGATGGCGATGAACACCAGGTTGTCGATGCCCAGCACCAGTTCCAGAACGATGAGCGTCAGCAGGCCAAGCCAGGCCGTGGGATCCGCAAGCCATTCCATAGGATCAGTGTTTCCTTTTCAGCGAAGCGAAGACGACAGGCATGGCAACGCCCGACGCATCATGGGATGAATCGAGACAGGCAAGTGTCGGCGAGGAGAAGAATAGATCAGTGAGAACGCGACCCGCGCTCACGGCATGGGGTCGGCAACTGGGAGGTTCCAGTGAGAGAGGCATGAAGGTCCTGAAATCAATACGGGAGGCGATCCTATCTTGCTCACGGAAGATTCTTACAGGACGGAACTGTTACAAATGTTTTGAAAGGTGTTGCCGGGGCAACAGCCATATCGAATCTCACCCTGTAGGAGCCGGCTTGCTGGCGAACCCGCCGTGTCAGCCAATGCAACCCGTGCAGACACCCCGCATTCGCCAGCAAGCCGGCTCCTACAGATCGCTGAACCCTTACAACGCCTTCTGCCAGAACATCGCCCGGCCCATCTGCGGGTCCAGCTCGTAACCGGCGTAACCCAGCTTGCGGTAGGCGCCCTGGGCGACGGTGTTGCCTTCCAGCACTTCCAGCGTGATCTTGCAGCAGCCGCGCTGACGGGCGATTTCCTCGACCTTGGTCAGCATCTTCTGGCTGATGCCCTGACCACGGCACGCAGCGGTGACCACCACGTCATGGACATTGACCAGCGGGCGGCAGGCAAAGGTGGAAAAGCCCTCGAAGCAATTGACCAGTCCCACCGGCTCGCCGGCGATGAACGCCAGCACACTGAAGGCATGGGGCCGCTTGGCCAGTTCCAGGGCCAGTTGCGAACGCGTATCCAGCGACAGCGATTCGCCGCCACCCATGACGTCTTCGGCGTACTGGTTGAGCAGGAAACCGATGGCCTCAGCATGAACGGGGTTGCTATAGCTGGCTTGCAGTACCAGAACCTCAGGGGCTTGCATTGACATCCTCTACAACTGAAAGACAAACAGGCGACCGGCCGTTGATCCGGTACGCCGCGTGGCGGCAATTGTACCGTGTCACGCACCGAAACATCCCCATACAGATGTAGGTAATTTCCTTAGATGCACAGCTTTCGTGCCCTCCTGCACCGAGAAAAGGCGAAGACGCTCACTTTCTGACCAAATGGTCTTAGAAAATTTTGCGATTCAAGCTACCTTCATAAAGCTCTGGTTTGATTGTCGAACAATCCGACCAGCGGCAGTCGAATCGCATGTTGCACAAGGGTGTGCGCCAGAAAGGCGCATCGGACGGTCATAAGGATCATGTAGCGTTATGAAAGTTTTCCTACAGCGTGCCGCCATCCCGCATGCCAGACATTTCCTAGAAAAAAATTCGAAACTTCTACAAACGCACCCGGTCAGCACAATAGAGCGCCTATGCTGTTGGACGAAGTCCGTTCAGAGGCTGCTTTCACCCTGTCCTTCCCTGTGCAGTCGGTAAATGGGTATCGATTTTGCGTAGGTCTTGTGTGCCCGGCCATAGGACATGGCCCATAACAACTCAAGTGCGTTATCTGCGTTACCAACACTGCGAATCGAATGGGAGAAAACGATGATTAGTGCCGCTGTCAAAACCCAGAAGGGAGAGAGTTTTAACCAGCCGGCCAGCGAGCTGACCCATCTGCCGGTCTTCGCAACGACGAGCGTTCCTCTGCTGCAACTGCCCCCTGTACAACCAGGCATGTCGACGGCGAACCGGAAGAAAATCCTGTTCGTCACTTCGGAAATGGCCGATCTGGTGAAAACCGGCGGCCTGGGCGATGTGTCTGCTGCACTGCCGCGCGCCATGCGCCACCTGCACGATGTACGCGTGCTGATTCCCGGCTACCCACAGGTCATCAATAGCGGAAACCCGATCTACATCATCAGTGAACTGAGCGGCCACGCGGCCCTGCCACCCTGCAAGATCGGCCGTATGGACATGAAGGACGGGCTGGTCATCTATGTGCTGATCTGCCCCGAGCTGTACGAGCGCGAAGGTACGCCTTATGGCGACAACCATGGCCGCGACTGGTCGGACAACCACATCCGCTTCGCCCGCCTGGGACTGGCGGCGGCCGATTTTGCTGCCGGTGCCGTGAAGACCCAGTGGTGCCCCGAACTCGTGCACGCCCACGACTGGCCGGCCGGCCTGGCCCCGGCGTACATGAAATGGCGCGGTCAGACGACGCCGTCCATTTTCACCATTCACAACCTCGCCTATCAGGGCTTCGTCAGTACCGCGTCGAGCCGCGAACTGGGCATTCCCGATGAAGCGCTGGGCCCGGACGGCATGGAATTCTACGGGCGTCTGTCGTTCATCAAGGCCGGCATGGCCTACGCCAGCCACATCACCACGGTGAGCGCCACCTACGCCAAAGAAATCACCACCTCTGACTTCGGCTGTGGCCTGGAAGGCTTCCTGCAGAGCAAGGCCGACAAGGGCCAACTCAGCGGCATTCCCAACGGCATCGACGAAAGCTGGGACGCGGCCACCGACGATCACCTGATCTGCCGGTTCGCCCCCAACGAGTGGACCCGCAAAGAGATCAACGCCGATCACGTGCGCGAACTGTTCGAACTGGAGCCGTCCACCGGGCCGCTGTTCGCCGTGGTGTCGCGGTTGGTTTATCAGAAGGGTCTGGACCTGACCATCGGTGTCGCCGAGATGATCGTCGAGAACGGCGGCCAGATCGCGATCATCGGTCGCGGCGAACCCGAGGAAGAAGACGCCATGCGTGCGCTGGCGGCGCGCTTCCCGGGTCAGATCAGCGTGCGGGTCGGTTTCAACGAAACCGATGCGCGGCGCATGTTCGCCGGCAGCGACTTCCTGCTGATGCCGTCGCGTTACGAGCCTTGCGGACTGAGCCAGATGTACGCCCAGCGTTTCGGTTCATTGCCGGTAGCCCGCCGCACTGGCGGTCTGGCCGACACCATCGAAGACGGCTGCACCGGCTTCCTGTTCGATGAATCCACCGTCGAGAGCTACGCCGACGCGCTGACCCGTGCATTCAAGGTCTTCGCCAATCCGCCGCTGCTCAATGCCATGCGCTGCCGGGCCATGGCCGCACCGTTCGACTGGCACAAAGCCGTCGAGCCTTACGCCGACCTTTATCAGGAGCTGTTGAAAAAGAACGCGGGCGCCGCGCTGCAGTACTGATTCATGAACCGAGAAAGGGGTAACGGATGCCTTCGCGCACGGATGAGAGCTGGCGCCACGGTGCCGTCTTGCTGGATCCCGAACACACCCGGTTTGCCCTCTGGGCACCGGACGCCTGGTACGTCAGCGTCGAGCTAGAGAACGGGCCGTCACTGGCCCTCCTGCCACAGGATGATGGCTGGTTCGTGCTCGACACACGCTGCGCGGCAGGCACACGCTACCGCTACATCATCGATGACAACCTGCACGTACCTGACCCGGCTTCCCGGGCTCAGGTCAGTGAGGTGCACGGCTTCAGCCTGGTCGTCGACCCGACCGCCCACACCTGGCGCCACGACGCCTGGCGCGGCCGGCCATGGCATGAAGCGGTCATCTACGAATTGCACGTCGGTGCGCTCGGTGGTTTCACCGCCGTCGAGCAGCGCCTGCAACATCTGGTCGACACCGGCATCACCGCCATCGAGCTGATGCCCATCGCCCAGTTTCCCGGCGAGCGCAACTGGGGCTACGACGGCGTATTGCCCTACGCGCCGCAGTCGTCCTATGGTACGCCGGAACAGCTCAAGCACTTGATCGACACCGCCCACGGCCTGGGTCTGGCGGTGATTCTCGACGTGGTCTACAACCATTTCGGCCCGGACGGCAACTATCTCGGGGTCTACGCCAAGCAGTTTTTCCGCGAGGACAAAAAGACCCCGTGGGGCGATGCCATTGATTTTCGCCGTCCGGAAGTGCGGGATTTTTTCGTCGACAACGCGCTGATGTGGCTGCTGGATTATCGCTTCGACGGCCTGCGCTTCGATGCGGTACACGCCATCGACGACCCGACCTTTCTGCACGAACTGGCCCAGCGCGTGCGTCAAGAGATCGCGCCTGATCGCCACGTCTGGCTGATGCTGGAAAACGAGTTCAATGAAGCCCGGCGCATGCAGCAGGGTTTCGACGCGCAATGGAACGACGACGGCCACAACACCCTGCATGTGCTGCTGACCGGGGAAACCGACGCCTACTACACCGACTTCGCCGAGCAGCCAACCCACAAGCTGGCCCGTCTGTTGAGCGAGGGCTTCGTCTATCAGGGCGAAGCCACCCGCCATGGGCATGCCCGTGGCGAACCCAGCGCTCACCTGCCGCCCAGCGCCTTCGTGCTGTTTCTGCAAAACCACGACCAGATCGGCAATCGTGCCCTCGGCGAACGGTTGGTGCAGCTGTGCCCGCCTCAGGCGTTGCGCGCCGCCACCGCCCTGCTGCTGTTGTCGCCGATGATTCCGTTGCTGTTCATGGGCGATGAATGGGGCGCCAGCGAACCGTTTCTGTTCTTTACCGACTTCCACGACGAACTGGCCGACGCCGTGCGCGAAGGTCGTCGTGGCGAGTTCGCCGACTTCGCCGCGTTTGCCGATCCCGAGCAGCGCGAGCGCATCCCCGACCCGAATGCCTTGAGCACCTTCGACGCTTCGCGCCCCGCCTTCGACGCCCTGCTGCTGGAAACCGACAAAGGCCAGGACCACCGCAGCTGGCTGGCGCTGTACCGCGAACTGTTGCGTCTGCGCCACGCACACATTACTCCGCGTCTGCCGGGAGCGAAGGCGCTCGGCGCTGAAGTGCTGGCCGACAAGGCGGTCACCGCGCGCTGGCAACTGGGCGATGGCAGCACCCTGCGCATCGACCTGAACCTGAGTGCCCATCACGTGCGCGTCGACGAATACCACGTGCAGCAGGTTGTTCACGAAAGCACGGCAAAATCGGCCGAACTTTCAAGACACGGCAACCTCAATCCCTACACGGCCATTGTCAGCCTGATATCGAGCGATGTGGAGGAACAGGATGAGCAATGAGCAACTGGAACGGCTGGCGGTCGAAGCCGGGCTGTCGGTCGACTGGAAAGACGCCAACGCCAGACCGCAACGGGTCAGCCCCAAGGTCCTGCGCCGGGTCCTCGACAGCCTGGGTTTCCCTGCCGAAAACGAGAAACAGATCGCGGCCGGCCTCAAGCGCCTGCAAGCGCTGAGTCAGTCGACCACACCGCCACCGCTGCTGACCGTCGACCACGGCAGCAACCTCGACCTGTCGGCCTGGTTCAAGCCGGAAACGCCCTTCGTGCTGGAACTGGAGGACGGTTCGCGCCTCGACGCCCGCCTCACCGCCAACGCCGAGCTGCCCGCACTGGCGACGGTCGGCTATCAGCAACTGGCCATCGACGGTCAGCACCTGACCATCGCGGTGGCGCCGAAAACCTGTTTCAGCCTGGCCATGGCCGCCGATGTCAGCACCCCGCGCAGTTGGGGCCTCACTTTGCAGCTGTATTACCTGCGCCGTGACGGCGACGGCGGTTTCGGTGACACCCAGGCCCTGGAAAGCTTCGTGCGCAGCGCTGGTGAACACGGCGCGGCGGCGGTCGCCATCAGCCCGGTCCACGCGATGTTTGCCAGCGACCCGCAGCGCTACAGCCCCTACTCGCCCTCCAGCCGCCTGTTTCTCAACGCGCTGTACGCCGCGCCGGGGGTGATCCTTGGTGAACGCGCGGTGCGTGCGGCCATCGAGCAGACCGGTCTGGGCGATGAACTCAAGCGTCTCGAAAGCCTGCCGTTGATCGACTGGCCCGCCGCGGCGGCGGCCAAGTGGACGCTGTTGCGCACCCTGTACGCCAGCTTCATCGGCAGCGATCATCCGTTGCAGGAAGACTTCAACAGCTTCCGCCATGCCGCAGGCGAAGCGCTGGAAAACCATTGCCGCTTCGAGGCCCTGCGCGATCAGTGCGACAGCCTGGGCATCAGCGGCAACTGGCACGAATGGCCCGACACTTATAAAGACCCGCGCAGTCCGACCATCAGCGAATTCGCCACCCGCCACAGCGAGCAGATCGGCTTCCATGCGTTCGCCCAGTGGTTGATCGCCCGGGGTCTGCAACGGGCACAGAGCGCCGCGCGCAGCAGCGGCATGAGTGTCGGCCTGATCGGCGACCTGGCGGTGGGTGCCGACGGTGCCGGCAGCCAGGCCTGGAGCCGCCAGGACGAACTGCTCTCGGCGCTGACCGTGGGTGCGCCACCGGACATCCTCAACCGTTCCGGGCAAAGCTGGGGCATCTCGGCGTTCTCGCCCACCGGGCTCAAACGCAACGGTTTCCGTGCCTTCATCGAAATGCTGCGGGCCAACTTTGCCTGCGCCGGCGGCCTGCGCATCGACCACGTGATGGGCCTGCAACGGCTGTGGGTGGTGCCGCTGGGTTCGCCGCCGAGCGAAGGCGCGTACCTCAATTACCCGCTGGACGACATGCTGCGCCTGCTGTGTCTGGAGTCGTGGCGGCACAAGGCCGTGGTGCTCGGCGAAGACCTCGGCACCGTGCCCGACGGCCTGCACGACAAGCTCTCGGCACGGCAGATTCTCGGCATGCGCGTGCTGCTGTTCGAACAGGACAACGCGCACTTCAAGCCGATCATCAAATGGTCCGACGACGCACTGGCGACCACCAGCACCCACGACTTGCCGACTCTGACCGGCTGGCTCAGCGAGCTGGACATCGAATGGAACAAGCGCCTCGGGCACATCGACGCGGACGGCGAGCGGCACTGGCGCGAGGGCCGCGAACGCGAACGTCAGGGCCTGCGTGCCGCGCTGCGCGACAACTACGGCATGCATGACAGCAACGCCAGCGACATCCTCGACGGCAGCGTGCGCTACCTCGGCCATACCCGTGCGCCGCTGGTGCTGCTGCCCATTGAAGATGCGCTGGGCATCGAAGAACAGGCCAACCTGCCCGGCACCATCGACAGCCACCCCAATTGGCGACGGCGTCTGCCGGGCGACAGCGCGGCACTGCTGGACGATGCCAATGCCGTGCGGCGCATGCAGATTCTGGCCCTGGCGCGGCGACAGGCTGCGGAGCGTGATCAATGAGTCGAGCGCTTCAGCCCCTGCGCGCGACTCAGCGTCTGCAGTTCCACAAGGACTTCACCCTCGACGACGCAGCGGCGTTGGTGCCCTACTTTGCCCGCCTCGGCGTCAGCCATATTTATGCTTCGCCACTGCTCAAGGCCCGCGCCGGCTCGATGCACGGTTACGACGTGGTCGACCCACGCGTGATCAACCCCGAGCTTGGCGGCGAGCCGGCTTTGAAACGGCTGGTAGCGGTGCTGCGCGAGCACGGCATGGGCCTGATTCTGGACATCGTCTCCAACCACATGGCGGTCGGCGGCGATGACAACCCGTGGTGGCTGGACCTGCTGGAATGGGGTCGACGCAGCCCCTATGCGAAGTTCTTCGACATCCAGTGGAATTCCCCCGACACGTTGCTCAAGGGCCAGTTGCTGCTGCCGTTCCTCAGCACCGATTACGGCACGGTGCTGCAGAACGGCGACGTGACCCTGCGCTTCGACAATCAGGCCTGCAGCTTTTACGTCGAACACTATCAGCACCGCTTCCCGATCAACCCCGGCAACTGGGCGCCGCTGCTCAAGGCTGCGCAACGGCCCGAGCTTGACGAGCTGGCCCAGCGCTTCGGTCAGCTGGATTACCAGCCTCAGGCCTATGAGCAGGCGGTGCAGGCCAAGGCCGATCTGCTGGCGCTGCTCAAGGCTGATCCCGGCCTGCTCGCGGCCATCGAAAAAGGCCTGAAACAGTTCGATTCACGCCAGCCCGACGGCTTCAATCGCCTGCATCAATTGCTCGAACAGCAGGACTATCGCCTCGCCAGTTGGCGCACCGCCGGTGATGACATCAACTGGCGGCGCTTCTTCGACATCAACGAACTGGGCGGGCTGAAAGTCGAGCGCTCGCAGGTGTTCGAAGCCACCCACGCCAAGATTTTCCAGCTGATCGCCGACGGCCTGGTGGACGGTCTGCGCATCGACCATATCGACGGTCTGGCCGACCCGCGCGGCTATTGCCGCAAGCTGCGGCGCCGGGTCGACCGCCTGCTCAAACTGCGCCCGACCGGTACCGAATTGCAGCACCTGCCAATCTTCGTCGAGAAGATCCTCGGTGCCGACGAGCCGTTGCGCAGTGACTGGCAGGTCGACGGCACCACCGGCTATGAATTCATGAATCAGGTGTCGCTGCTGCAACACGACCCACGGGGCGAAGCCGTGCTCGGTGAGTTGTGGAGCCGCATCAGCGGGCGCACCGCCGACTTTGAACAGGAGGTGCGCGAAGCCCGTGATCTGGTGCTGCACGGCACCCTCGCCGGCGACTTTGAGAACCTTGCCCAGGCCTTGCTGCAAGTGGCGCGCAGCGACGTCATGAGCCGCGACCTGACCCTCGGCGCCATCCGCCGTGCGCTGCTGGCGCTGGTGGCGAATTTCCCGGTGTACCGCACCTACATCACCGCCTGCGGCCGCTCGGCCGAGGACGAGCGTTTCTTTCAGCAGGCCATGGCCGGCGCCCGCGACATGCTCGGCGAAGGCGACTGGCCGGTGCTCGATTACCTGCAGACCTGGCTCGGCGGTGAAAGCCTGCGCGACTATCCCCACGGCCCGCTGCGCGAGATGCGGCGCAAGGCCTGCAACCGCTTCCAGCAACTGACCTCGCCGGTGGCGGCCAAGTCCGTGGAAGACACCTCGTTCTATCGCTCGGCGGTGCTGCTGTCGCGCAACGACGTAGGCTTTCATCCGCAACATTTCAGTGCACCGCTGGCCGATTTTCATCAGGCGTGCATCGAACGTGAGGCACGTTTTCCGGACAATCTGCTGACCACCGCGACCCACGATCACAAGCGCGGCGAAGACACTCGCGCACGTCTGGCGGTCCTCAGCGAACAGGCCGGCTGGTACGCCGAGCAGGTCGAGCGCTGGCTGCAACTGTCGGCGCCGCTGAAGCGCGGCGACACCGCCATCAGCCCCGGCGACGAATTGATGCTGTACCAGGCCATGCTCGGCAGCTGGCCGCTGGGGCTGGAGGGCGACGCCGCCTTCGAAGCCTATGCCGCACGCCTGGTGCAATGGCAGGAAAAGGCCCTGCGCGAAGCCAAGTTGCAGAGCAGCTGGAGCGCGCCGAACCAAGCCTACGAAAGCGCCTCCCGGGAATTTCTGCAGCAACTGTTGTTGAGCCCGGACGCCCTCGCCCTGCGTCAGTCGATCGGTGCCACCGCGCATCGCATTGCCCCCGCCGGCGCGCTCAACAGTCTGGCGCAAACTTTGCTGCGAATGACCGTGCCCGGTGTGCCTGATCTGTATCAGGGCACCGAATTCTGGGACTTCAGCCTGGTGGATCCGGACAACCGTCGTCCGGTGGATTACCCCGCCCGGCAGCAGGCGTTGAGCGCGGCCGCACCGCTCGCCGAATTGCTTGCCCAGTGGCAAGACGGTCGAATCAAACAAGCGTTGATCGCGCAAGTGCTCGCCCTGCGCGCTCGACACACCGAACTGTTCAGTGATGGACGCTACCAACCGCTTGAAGTGGTGGGCGAACACGCCGGACATGTCATGGCATTTGCCCGGGCCAGGGAGGATCAGCGGGCTATTGTCGTGGTTCCACGTTTGCCGGCTGAACTATTGGGCACCGCGCAAACTCCATTCATCAATGCAGCACATTGGGGCGATACACGCATCATCCTGCCGTTCGCTGATTCAGATCCAAATTGGAAGGGACTTTTTTCGCAGGCTACAGTCACAACCAACAAGGAAATGTTGCTCAGCGCAGCGCTCAAGGAATTGTCTGTCAACCTGCTTCTTCAAACCTTGTAATACCCGGGAGTGTCGAGATGAGTGCCGACGAGAAACGAATCAGCGAGCTGGCCCACCAGATCTGGGAAACGGAGGGCAAACCCCATGGTCATGATGCGCGCCACTGGGAGATGGCCCGCAAACTGGCTGAAGCCGAGGCCCTGGCCCCGGACAAATCCGCTGCGCGCAAAGCTGCAAAACCCAAGTTGCCCAAGGTAGAAGGCAAGGCCGAAGCCAAGGCGCCGGCCAAACCGAAAGCCGCAGCAAAACCGGCTGACAAGCCGGCCGCCAAACCTGCGGCAAAACCGGCGGCCAAGCCGAAAGTCGCGGCCAGCGCTGCAGAACCTGCGACGGCCAAACCGGCCAAGCCTGCTGCCAAGCCGTCCAGCAAAAAACCACCGGCGGCCAAGCCGATTGCGCCCTGAGTGACTGTGGTCACTTGATAAGGCCTCAACCTGCCACAGGGGCTGCCTGACCGCCGTCAGCACCCCTGGGGCCATTTACCCGCCTGTTCTCATCGATGGCGCAGCTTTGCTGCGACACAGGCTGTGTTCTGTCCTCAGGAAATCACCGAACGTCAGGAATCCCCATGAGCAAGCAAGACAAGAAAACCGCCCCGCAGACTGAGTCCGGCAAGGCCTATACCCCGGAAGTCAGCGCCTCGCGCATCCGCGAAGGCCTGCCCTTCCCGCTGGGCGCCAACTGGGACGGCCTGGGGGTGAACTTCGCGATTTTCTCGGCCAACGCCACCAAGGTCGAACTGTGCCTGTTCGACGCCAGCGGCGAGCAGGAACTGGAACGCATCGAACTGCCGGAATACACCGACGAAATCTTCCACGGCTACCTGCCCGACGCCCATCCCGGACTGATTTATGGCTATCGCGTGTATGGCCCGTACGACCCGAAAAACGGTCATCGCTTCAACCACAACAAGCTGCTGATCGACCCCTACGCCAAGCAACTGGTGGGCAAGCTGAAGTGGTCCGAAGCGCTGTTCGGCTACACCATCGGCCACCCCGACGGCGACCTCAGTTTCGACGAGCGCGACAGCGCGCCGTTCGTGCCCAAGAGCAAGGTCATTGACCCGGCCTACACCTGGGGCCGCGACCAGCGTGTCGGGGTGCCGTGGGAAAAGACCATCCTCTACGAAACCCACACCCGCGGCTTCACCATGCGCCATCCGGCGGTGCCCGACGAACTCAAGGGCACGTTCTCCGGGCTGATGGTCGATGAAGTGATCCAGCACATCCGCAGCCTCGGCGTGTCGTCAGTGGAACTGCTGCCGATCCACGGTTTCGTCAATGACCAGCATTTGCTGCAAAAAGGCATGACCAACTACTGGGGCTACAACAGCATCGCCTTCTTCGCCCCCGACCCGCGCTACCTGGCCCACGGCAAGATCGCCGAGTTCAAGGAAATGGTCGCGCACATGCACCATGCCGGCCTTGAGGTGATTCTCGACGTGGTCTACAACCACACCGCCGAGGGCAACGAGCTGGGCCCGACCCTGTCCATGCGCGGTATCGACAACGCCTCCTACTACCGCCTGATGCCCGACGACAAGCGCTTCTACATCAACGATTCCGGCACCGGCAACACCCTCGACCTGAGCCACCCGTGCGTGCTGCAGATGGTCACCGACTCGCTGCGCTACTGGGCCACCGAGATGCACGTCGACGGCTTCCGCTTCGACCTGGCGACGATTCTGGGCCGCTATCACGACGGCTTCGACGAGCGTCACAGCTTCCTCGTCGCCTGCCGACAGGACCCGGTACTGCGTCAGGTCAAGCTCATCGCCGAGCCCTGGGACTGCGGCCCTGGCGGCTATCAGGTCGGCCGTTTCGCGCCGGGCTGGGCCGAGTGGAACGACAAATTCCGCGACACCGTACGCGCCTTCTGGAAAGGTGACGAGGGCCAGCTCGCCGACCTCGCCAGCCGCCTGACCGCCTCGGGCAACATGTTCAACCAGCGCGGTCGCCGGCCTTATGCGTCGGTCAACTTCGTCACCGCCCACGACGGCTTCACCCTGCACGATCTGGTGTCGTACAACGACAAGCACAACGAGGACAACGACGAAAACAACCAGGACGGCAGCAACGACAACCGCTCCTGGAACCACGGCGTCGAGGGCCCGACCGGCGACCCGGACATCAACGCGCTGCGTCTGCGGCAGATGCGCAATTTCTTCGCCACGCTGCTGTTTTCCCAAGGCACGCCGATGGTGGTGGCCGGCGACGAATTCGCCCGTACCCAGCACGGCAACAACAACGCCTACTGTCAGGACAGCGAGATTGGCTGGGTCAACTGGGACTGGGATGAAGACGGCAAATCGCTGCACAAATTCGTCAAGCGCCTGATCAAACTGCGCCTGGCCTATCCGATCCTGCGGCGCGGACGTTTTCTGGTCGGCGATTACAACGAGGAGCTGGGGGTCAAGGATGTCACCTGGCTGTCACCCAGCGGCGAGGAAATGACCATCGAGCAATGGCACGACCGCAACGCCCGTTGCCTGGGCATGCTGATGGACGGCCGTGCTCAGGAAACCGGTATCCGCCGTCGCGGCTCGGAAGCGACCCTGCTGCTGGTGGTCAACGCCCACCACGAAGGCGTCAACTTCACCCTGCCGGAAGTCCCGGAAGGCGTGCAATGGACCTGCCTGATCGACACCAACCAGCCGGACATCAAGGGCAAGGAAACCTTCGCCTTCGACAGCGAATACACCGTCTCGCCGCGTTCGCTGCTGTTGTTCGAGTTGCAGAAAGAAGAGCAGAACTGAACGTCCTGCGCTGCCCGGATGGACGCCTTCGCCAGCAAGCCGGCTCTTACAAGGCTATGGAACGCGGCACCAGCCGCTTCTGCCCGAAGGGCGTGGGAGCCGGCTTGCTGACGAAGACTCTGTAGCAGTCCGGCTTGCCGGCGGTGGCGATTCCGGGGACGTCATCGCGAGCAAGCTCACTCCTACAATGTTTCGGCGCCGCTATCCACGATCTGCGTCAGACGCAATCTTTGTAGGAGTGAGCTTGCTCGCGATTGTGCCCGCCCAGGCACCTTGATATCGACTGACTGAACGCCATCGTCCGAATGCGGATCAGACCTGGCAAACGCCAACAGGTTTTTCAACCTTGTTTACATCAACGCCGACAACCGCACATCCGCCGCCAGCACCCGGTGCAATTGCCCGTTGGCGGCGAAGATCGGCACCGACACGGTGATGCAGAACGCGTCGGTAGCGGTCGAGCGGTACACCGGGGTGATGTGGCTCGCCAACTGCTCGGCGACCTCGCGGAACCACGGCCGCTGTGACCAGTTACGGCCCTTGCAGCTGGCGCCCTTGCCATCATTGCCCAACCCGACGTTTTCACTGATCTGCGTGCCGTTGCGGTCGACCATGTAGAACAGCTCGAAACGCTGATCGCGCTGCAACACCTCGGCCATGAAACGTTCGACGCCGCCGATATCGCCCTGCATCGCCGCTTCGCCGGCCAGTTGCTCGACACTGGCCTGAATGGTCTTGTGCATCTGCAGACGAAACGCCCCCAAGCCGTCGAGCAGATGATCACCGCTGCTGCGCACCGCCTCGCTGTGGGTCAACACCTGGCTGGCATTGCCGAGCAGCTCGGCGGCCACTCCGGCGATGTTCTGCACGTCACGGTTGATCTGATGTACGGCGATGCCGATGTGTTCGGTGCCCGAGGCGATATGGCCGACGCGTTGATCCAGTTGGTCCATCGCCGCCTGCGTGCCAAGCAGGTCTTCGCCCATGCGCGTCATGCCCGCACGACCGTCGGCCACCGCCGCGTGCATGGTCTTGCCCGCCGCGCCCAACTGATCCATGTCGGCGCGAAAACGCTCGATGATCTGACTGACCCGCCCCGTGGATTCGGTGGTGTGCCCGGCCAGCCTGCGCACCTCGTCGGCGACCACAGCGAAACCGCGCCCGTGTTCACCGGCCCGCGCCGCCTCGATCGCAGCGTTGAGCGCCAGCAGGTTGGTCTGCTGGGAGATGCTGGCAATCACGCCCAACACCTGGCTGACCTCCTCCAGCTGGCCGAACAACTGACTGATCACCTCTTCCAGCTTCTGCTCGCTGGTGCCGATGGCGTCGACCTGAGCCAGCACCTGCTCGCCGGTCTGCTGGCACTGACGCAGGGTCAGGGTGACTTCGCTGGACAGCTTGGCGACCTCGGCCGCGCCGGGCACCAGTTCGGTGTCCAGCGAGGTACTGACCTGTTCGCTGGCGCTGGCGATCAGCTCCGACGCCTGGGCCAGCATCTGCCCGCTCTGCTCGGTGGCGCGGGCGATGCGCGCCAGTTCAGGTGCATGGGCGGCGATGTCCACCGATGCGGTCAGACTGTCGCCCAGGCGTCGATGCAGGGTCTGGCTGAAGCCATTCAACCGCGCATTCAGCGGCGAATGCGCCGACAGTTGCACGGTCAGGTCCAGATCGTCGAACAGCAGATTCAACGCATCGTCGTCGAGAACCCGCTGTTTGTTGGCGCGCAGTGAAAACATTCGGCAGCTCCTTCGCTTAAGTGCCCAAAGCGTTGCAAGCACAGTGCCATCACTTGTCCCGGCGCAACCCGTGCCGTGCCGGGCGGCGCCACTTCAAAAACGCACCGTTTGCAGCATTCCGGCGTTCAGCCCGACCGTTTTGGTGCGCGGCGTCGGTCATTTTCAAAAATCTTTGAAAAGTGCATCCCGTTCCAGGCCATTTTTCTTGAAGAACAATACGCGCATGCTTTCTCCACCCCTTGGCCACTGACCCCGGAGACACTTGCCATGACCCTTCTGTATCGCACCCTGCGCAACGCCGCCCTCGCCCTGGCCGTGGTTCTGCCGGTTTCAGCCTGGGCCGCCGACGAACACCTGGTCGTACCGAAAAGCCTGACCGTCGACAGCAGCCTCAGCGTCGAACAGCGCCAGGCCGCCGAGCTCGCCGCACGCCGTTACGACACCTTCTGGAACACCGGCGAAGAAGCACTGGCCAAGGCGGCGCTGGCGCCGAACTTCGTCGACATGACGCCACCACCCGGCCGCGTGCAGGGCCCCGAAGGCCCGTTACTGGCGTCCAAAGGCTTCCGTACCGCCGTGCCGGACCTCAGTTGCGAAGTCGAACAGATGATCATCGCCGGCGACCGGGTCATCACTCATCTGCATTTCCGTGGTCACTTCACCGGGCATTTCGACAAACTGCAGGGCAAGGGCCAGACCGTGGACTTCATCGCCACCGATATCTATCGCATCGAAAATGGCCGCATCGCCGCCAACTGGCACATCGAAGACAACCTGACCCTGATGAAGCAACTGGGCGCCCTGTAAGCCGGCGCACAAGCCGATCGGCTGAGCCATCGCCGCGCCGGAACAGCGTGTACACTGCCCCGCGCGGCACCGGCGCCGCCTTGTCCAACCCCGGGGAGCGTGCGTCTTGGAACTGCGGCAACTGCGTTATTTCGTGAAGATCGTCGAACTCGGCAGCCTGGGCCGCGCGGCGCTGGAACTGGACGTCGGCGTCTCGGCCCTGAGCCAGCAGATCGGCAAGCTTGAAAGCGAACTGAGCACGCGCCTGCTCAACCGCACCAGCACCGGCGTCACCGCGACCAGCGCTGGCCTGGCCTTCCTGCACCACGCACAACTGACCCTGCGCCAGGCCGACAACGCCGTGCTCGCCGCCCATCGCGGGCGCATGAGCGGCTACGTCAGCGTCGGCCTGCCGCCAACCACCGCGACCGTGCTGGCCCTGCCGCTGATCAATGCCATGCGTGAACGCTACCCGGACATTCAACTGCATCTGGTGGAAATGCTGTCGGGCCATCTGGCGACGCAACTGAACGCACGGCAGATCGATCTGGCGATCCTGTTTCAACTGGAGGGCGGCAAGCGCTGGAGCGTGACGCCACTGCTGGACGAAAAACTGTTCGTCATCGCCTCACCGTCACTGCCCGATGCGCCGCAAGGCGACAGTGTGTACCTGGCCGACCTCGGCCACCTGCCACTGGTGGCGCCCAGCCTGCAGCACGGTTTGCGTTCAACCCTGATGACCGCCTTCGAACGCGCCGGAGTGGTGCCGAACATCATCATGGAAGTCGACGGCCTGGCCGTGTTGATGAACGCCGTACGCGCCGGCCACGCCGCCACCATCCAGCCCGGCGCGGCGGCGGCACTGAAAGGCGAGTCGGGTCTGTCACTGGTACAGATCGCCGACAGCCACGTCGGCCGACGCAACCTGCTGGCAACCCTGGCCGACGACGAACTCACCCCGGCTGCGCTCGCTGCGCGGGTAGTGATCACCGATGTAGCGCGGCAACTGGTCAACAGCGGGCAATGGCCGGGGGCGAGTTGGGTTGAAGAGCGCTGACGCTACAGGGTTTGACGGCATGTCGAGATTCGCCGGAAACCACAAAAATGGTGGGAGCGAATTTATTCGCGATGCGGTGTTCCTGACGAAGGATTCGTGTCGACTGTACGGACATCGCGAATGAATTCGCTCCCACAGTGGATCTTCGTCAGATCAAAAATGTGGCGGCGCCAGGCAGACCGCCTGCGGCCAGAGTCAAAAGCAGATGGTATGCACTGACCTGTAGCAGTCCGGCTTGCCGTAGGAGCGCGCTTGCCCGCGATGACGTCCGTCCTGCCAATACATCATTGCCTGACACGCCGCCATCGCGAGCAGAGCTCCCTCCCACGGGTAAGGTGGTGTTTGGTAGATCTGGGCAAACCGGCGCAATTTGCTGGAAAAACACATAATCCTGTGGGAGGGATCCGAGGTCACGAGGGTCGCGAAGACAATCTGTCTGACACTCCGCCTTCGCGACCCTCGCAAGCTCGGATCCCTCCCACGGCCTGCGGCCAGAATCAAAAGCAGATGGCACACACCACCCTGTAGCAGTCCGGCTTGTCGGCGGTGGCGATTCCAAGGACGCCTTCGTCCGAATGCGGCCCAGACCAAGCCCGCTCCCACAAGGGTTTTGTGTTTCGCCGGCTTTTGATCTGGCTTTGGATTTTGATCTTGATCTGGGGCCCCGTTCCAGAAGGCCGAACGCAGGCGATGCGCAGTGGGCCGAGCGGCATGGATGCCGCGAGAGCCGCGTGGGCCATGGATGGCCCATTCGCGGCGGGCCC